>JBBRWD010000029.1:0-65124 GCA_038249465.1 Limisphaerales bacterium
CCCGGGCTGGGTAGGGCGCGTCTGTCCCAGCGCGCCGCGAACCACTCCCGGCCAACCCGACGGCGCGCTGGGGACAGACGCGCCCTACCCGTGCGGGTTGGGACCAAGCGTCTTCTGGTAGCCCATCCCAAGGTCTTGTCAGTAGCGTTGTTGTTTCGTGACCATGCGACGAAAGCCCCTACGACCCAAGCTCAGCGACCCGGTCCGCGGGACGCGTGGATTGCAATCGGAGCGGGAGGGCCGGGTTCGCAGCAGCGCATGGCCGTCTCATGGATTTGGAATGTCATGCTCTGAAATTCAGGAGAGGGAGAATACTGGCAATCACAATAACGCCGAGAAGAAAAGCTCCGGCGACTGCAACTGTGCCGGCAAAAAACATAACCGAGCCGACAGCAGGTGAAGCGCGGCGAGTCAGGATGAATGCGTAAACTACCCACGGAACAGGCAGCAACAGCCACCAAGCCGGATGGTCAAAGAACCATGAAGTGAACATCGGCGGCTCACGCCGCTCATCAGCGAGCGACTTCATAACAAACCGAGCCAACAAACTCCCCGCCAGACACTCAACCGCGAGTGCCAATGTAAGTAACCAGGGGAATGCTCGCATAATGATCGGTGGCGATAGGATGGTAATTCTGGAACTTCTTGTCGAGATGCAGTTTGCACGATGGGGGGACGTGGGTGTGATTCAATATGGGTGAGGTTAGCCACGCACCGGCGAAAACCCTGGGAGGTCGGGCGCCCCGCTCCGCGCGCGCCGCCGGAGCGGCGCCAGCATTCCCGACGGTGCGCACGGAGTGACGCGCCCCACCTCGCCTGGCGTGCCGGCCTCACCCGCTTTTAATCACACCCTGCCCGGGGGCGCTTGAAAAACCCGCTTGAAAAAACCCGTTGAAAGGAAAGCCGGAATCCGTAGCATCGCCGCACTTCCGCCACGGCGGCAGAACCCAAATCATGAAAACCTACGACATCGCAGTCATCGGCGGCGACGGCACCGGCCCGGAGGTCACTCTCGAGGCCCTCAAGGTGTGCGAAGCCGCCGCGAGCAAATTCGGCTTCAAACTCAACTGGCATCCGTACGACTTCGGCGGCGACCGCTACCTGAAGACGGGCGAGATTCTCCCGGACGGCGCGGTGGACGAGTTGCGCAAGTTCAAGGCCATCTATCTCGGGGCCGTGGGGCATCCGGGCGTCAAACCCGGCATTCTCGAAAAGGGCATCCTGCTGCGCCTGCGTTTCGAACTGGAGCAATACATCAACCTCCGCCCGGTGAAGCTGTTCCGCGCGCAGGATTGCCCGCTCAAGGACAAGGGGCCGGAGCATGTGGATTTCGTCGTCGTGCGCGAGAACAACGAGGGACTTTACGTCGGCGCAGGCGGAACCGTCTTCAAGGACACCCCGCATGAAGTGGCGGTGCAGGAATCCGTCAACACCCGCCGCGGCGTCGATCGTTGCCTCAAGTATGCCTTCGAACTGGCCAAAAAGCGCCGTGACGGCAAGCCGTGGAAGGGTCTCAAGCCCGAGGAAGTCTCCGCCGGCAAGACCGCGCAGGTCACCTTGTGCGGGAAGACCAATGTGCTGACCTACGCTTTCGATTTGTGGTGGCGCGGCTTCCAGGCCATGGCGCCGAGCTACCCGGCCATCAAGACGGACTACGCGCACGTGGACGCCATCTGCATGTGGTTCGTAAAAAATCCCGAGTGGTTTGATGTCATCGTGACCGACAACTTGTTCGGCGACATCATCACCGACCTCGCGGCGATCATCCAGGGCGGCCTGGGCGTGGCGGCGGGCGGCAACATCAATCCCGAAGGCACCTCGATGTTCGAGCCCATGGGCGGCAGCGCGCCGAAATACACGGGTCTCAATGTGATCAACCCGCTGGCCGCGATCAACGCCGGCGCGTTGATGCTCGAATTCCTCGGCGAAGCGAAGGCCGGCGCCGCCATCGAGAACGCCGTCGTTCAGATCATCAACACCAAGATCAAATCCCTCGCCGCCGGCAAGATGGGCTACGGCACGAAAGAAGTGGGCGACCTGGTGGCCGCCGCGCTCTGATCCCTCGGTCAATCTTTCCGCAACGGGACGGCGCCATGCCGTCCCGTTTTGTTTTCCTCCAGCCAATCAGCTTGCCATTTTGGGGAGGGTATTGAGACTCGGCGTGGAAAGACCAGTCGGCCCAAATCGAAGATCAGGCTCCATGGTGACCAAGCCACAATCATCCATCCTCCCGGATCTCCGTCCGCTGCTGATCCCGGACGTGCCGCGGGCGGAGATTGTCCTCACCTTCCTCTATCTCATCCTCGGTTGCGCGTGGATCGTCTTTTCTGACCGCATGCTCGACATGATGAGCAACGAAAAGGTGGACACCGCGCCGCTGCAAACCATCAAGGGTCTCAATTTCATCCTGACCACCGCGGTCATTTTTTATTTCATCCTGCGCCACCTCTACAGCCGCCGCCGCCTGGCCGAGGCTCAGACCCGTGCCGTCACTGAGCGCTTCGAACTGGTCGCGCGCGTTTCGACCGACGCCATCTTTGACTGGAACCTGACAACCGACACTGTTTTCTGGAGCGAAGGGCTGCAAAATGTTTTTGGCCACCCGGTCGAGCACTCCGGCACCAGCATGGATGTGTGGACCCAACGGGTGCATCCCGATGACCGGGAGCGGTTGTCGGCCAACCTCGGCTCGGCGCGCGACGGCGGCCGCAATTTCGCGACCGATGAATACCGGTTCCAACGCAAGGATGGCAGCTACGCAGAGGTGGCGATCCGCGCCCAGTTGCTCCGCGACGCTTCGGGGAGGGTGACTCGCCTGGTCGGAGGTCTGCGCGACATCACGCAGCGCAAGCAGGCCCAGGAGGAACTCGCCCTCTCGCGCCACCGGTTGCGCGCACTTTCCGCCAAACTCGAATCGCTGCGCGAAGAGGAGCGTTCGCGCATCTCGCGCGAGATTCACGATCAGCTCGGTCAGATGCTCACCGGCTTGAAGATGGACCTGCGCTGGATCGAACGCCGGCTCGGGGATCTGGACGGCAGCGCCGCGATCAATCCGATTCTCGACAAGGCCGTCGAAGCCGGTGGACTGGCGGATGAAACCATCGCCGCGGTGCAGAAGATCGCCGGCGAACTCCGCCCGGGCGTGCTCGATAATCTTGGTCTGCCGGCTGCCATTCGTTACGAGGCCACGCGGTTCCAGGGGCGCACCGGCGTCATCTGCGACGTGCGCGTTCCCGAACAACCGGTGCCGCTGGCGCGCGATGTCGCCACCGCCGCGTTCCGCATTTTCCAGGAGGCGATGACCAATGTCACCCGCCACGCGGGCGCCACGCGGGCGGACATCGAACTGCGTCTCGACGACAAAGACTTCGTGTTGGAGATCACCGACAACGGCCGCGGCATCAGCGCGGAAACCCTGGCGAACCCGCGCTCCCTCGGCCTCCTGGGCATGCAGGAACGGGCCGCCAACATCAACGGTCAGCTCACCTTCCGGCGCGGCGAGACCGCGGGCACCCGCGTCGTTTTGCGCGCCGCGCTGGATACGCACGATACCAGGATATGGGAGCAACTCTGACCCGCATTCTCATCGCCGACGACCACGAGGTCGTGCGCCGCGGACTGAAAGGCATCCTCACCGATGCCTTTCCAAAATCGAAGATCGGCGAGGCGCGCACGTCGCAGGAAACCGTCGAGGCCGTCCACAAACAGGATTGGGACATCATCCTGCTCGACATCAACATGCCCGGACGCAGCGGCCTGGAAGTGCTCGAGGACATCAAGCGGCTCCATCCGCAGTTGCCGGTGCTGGTGCTCAGCGCGTTTTCGGAGGAAGACTACGCCGTGCGCGCCATCAAGTTGGGCGCCTCGGGTTATCTCACCAAGCAAAGCGCCTCCGATGAACTGATCACCGCCATTCGCAAGGCGCTCGCCGGTGGAAAGTATGTCACCGCATCGCTCGCGGAGAAACTCGCCGCCAGTGTCGCGGGAGAGACTGCGGGAGATCCACACGACGCCTTGTCGAATCGCGAGCTTCAGGTGCTTCGCCTCGTTGCCTCGGGCAAAACCCTCAAGGAAATCGCCTTCGACCTGAACCTGAGCGAGAAGACCATCGGCACTTATCGCATGCGCATTGCGGAAAAGCTGCGGCTCTCCACCAACGTCGAACTGACCCGCTACGCCCTCCAGCACAAGCTGGTCGATTGATTTCTTCGCACCATCCGCTCCGCCGGTTCGCCGCATGCCTCAGCCGATTATCATCCCGCGTAGTCGCCAAGTTCTCGGCCTGGCCGGCTGGCTGGCGCTTTGCTTTTCCGCAGCGGCGACCGCGGTGTTCATCTCGCCCGGCGACTGGTATTCGCAGCTGCACAAACCTTCATGGACTCCGCCCTCGTGGCTCTTCGGTCCGGCGTGGACGCTGCTCTATGCGATGATGGCCACGGCCGCGTGGCTGGTCTGGCGATGCGATGGCTGGCGCGCACAACGGCGGGCGCTTGGATGGTTTCTCCTGCAATGGCTGCTCAACGCGCTGTGGACCCCGCTGTTCTTTGGCCTTCACCGGACGGGTCTGGCGCTGGCGGAAATTTTGGCGTTGTGGGCCGTGTTGGCGATGACGCTGGTGGCTTTCTGGCGCGTGCGCCCGCTGGCGGGATGGCTGATGCTTCCGTATCTGGCGTGGGTCAGCTTCGCAGCAGTGCTCAACGGCGCGATTTGGTGGCTGAATCGCTGACCGCGCATAGCAGCCGCTCGGCAGAGCGCCGCATTGTTGCTACCCAGGCAGTGGGAGGGACGACACCCGGACTGGGTCGGGCGCGTCTGTCCCAGCGCGCCGCGAACCACTCCCGGCCAACCCGACGGCGCGCGGGGGACAGACGCGCCCTGCCTGTGAGGGTTGGGACCAAGCGTCTTCTGGTCGCCCATCCCAAGGGCTCGTCAGTAACGACTCAATAATGCGGCGCTCTCCCGAGTCGCCGCTACGCCGAACCAGCGGAGAACCGCGCTAATTCCCCGTCTTCACTTCCACCACGTCATGCGGTCCGGCTTCGCGCATGCCCGCCGGACTGACGCGGATGTAGCGCGCCTTGCGGCGGAGTTGCTCGAGGTTGGCCGCGCCGAGGTAGCCCATGCCGGACTGGATGCCGCCGATGAGCTGCCCGAGAATGCGGTCCGCCGTGCCGACGACTTCCTTGAGCGCCTCGACGCCTTCGGCCGCCACCTTGCGATTGGGATCACTCGTGTGGCCATAGCGCGCGGCAGAGCCTGCCTTCATCGCGGCGAAGCTGCCCATGCCGCGGTATTGTTTGTAGAGCTTGCCGCTGATTTCCATGATCTCGCCCGGCGCCTCGTTGCAGCCAGCAAAGATTCCACCGCAAATCACGCCCTGCGCGAGCGTGAGCGCCTTGACGATGTCGCCAGACTTGGTGATGCCGCCGTCGGCGAGGATGGAGACTTTCTTCTTGCGGGCTGCCTGGCCGCAAACGTAGAGCGCGGTGAGTTGCGGGATGCCGACGCCCGCGACAATGCGGGTGGTGCAGATCGATCCCGGTCCCTGGCCCACCTTGATGATGTCTGCGCCGCAGTCGGCGAGATACTCGACGGCGTCCGCGCTGGAGACGTTGCCCGCGATGATCGGCAGCCTCGGGTAGGCGTCGCGAATCATCCTCACGGCGTCGCCCACGCCCTTGCTGAAGCCGTGCGCCGTGGATACCGCCACGACATCAACGCCGCGCTCCACCAATCCGCCGAGGTGAGCGAGGATTCGTGCGCGATCGAGTTCGCCAAAGGCATTGCGCGTGGCGGAAACCGCGGCGCCGCAGACGAGCCGGAAGCCCGCATCGCGGGCCGGTTTGAACTGGGCGTTTCGCTCCTGGATGATGCGCTCGACGTCGCTCAAGGTGAACAGCCCCCGCAGGCGATCCTGATCGTCCACCACCAGCAATTTGTGGATGCCAGGATTCTCCATGAAGAAACGATCGGCGCGTTTGATCGGATCGGAGCCAAGTTCCTTCTTGTTGATGGTCTGCACCTGGCCGCGCGTCGTGCAACTGTCGGCCACCTTGGACTTCGCGTAGCGCGGCTTGAGCACATGGCCGGGAAGCAAGCCGACCAGATGTCCTTCGGCATCGACCACTGGAAACGTGCTGAAGGCGAATCGCTTCTTCTCGATCATCTCCAGTACCTCACCCACGAGTTGTTCGGGCGCGACCTTGATCGGCTCCTGAATCAACCCGTGGACGTGATATTTCACGCGGCTGACTTCGGAGAGCTGCTCCTTCTCCCCCATGTTGTAGTGGATGAGTCCGAGGCCGCCGTTGAGAGCCATGGCGATGGCCATGCGCGCCTCGGTGACGGTGTCCATGTCGGCGGACATGACGGGGATGTTCAACTCCAGTCCGTCGGCCAGCCTGGTTTGAAGCTGGGTGTCACGCGGAAGAACCTCGGAGTAGAGCGTGGCCAGCGTGACGTCGTCGTAGGTGAGCGCCAGGTGGCTTTGGGCGGGGAAGAACCGATCGGCCGCCTGATAGAACTGGGAATCGACTTTGTTGGGCTTCCGTTTGTCTGCCATGACGGATGATGAAAGCTGGCCAGCGCGGCTGGCAAGAGGAAATCCGGGAGTTGCCACCATGACCCGCAGCAACAGGCCCAGCGTGTCCACGACCAGATGACGTTTGCGGCCTTCGATCTTTTTGCCGGCAGCGTAGCCGCTGGCGCAGGCCTGGTCACCGGTCTTGATGGTTTGACTGTCCAGGATGGCTCCGCTGGGGTCGTCCGTCTTGCCCGCCGCCACGCGCACCTTTTGGCGTAACGTGTGATGGATCTGCGCCCATACTCCCTGCTGCCGCCAGCGCCGATAATAATCATGCACCGTGGACCACGGGCCGAATTCTTTGGGGAGCAGACGCCAGGCGCAGATGGAGCGCAGGAGATAGAAAATGCCGTGGATAACGGAGGATTGCCTTACACGCTCTCAAGCCCAATACCGGTAGTTCACGTCGGGAAACGGGTTGTCCATCGCCTCCACCTGGCTGAGCCAGGATTCGTCCATCTGGCCCTTGACCACCAGTTCGTAGATCGAGATGAAGCGCAGGATGTGGTCCGTGACGCGTTTGCGCGCGTAGGCCGGGCTGGTGCCGGTGCGCAGGATGAATGGCCAGTCGCTCGATTGGGCCAGCATCAATTCGCGCGCGGCCTGGGCGAGCGCCCGCGCCGTGGTGCCGGTGGCGAATGGAAAGGTTCGGGCCAGCGTCGTCATCCGCTCCATGGCCACATCGAGGTGCGGCTGAATCCACTCGTTGGTCTCGTTGAGCCACACCTTGAGGTAGCCTTCCTCGCCCCAGCTCGACAGGCTGGGCTGCGCAACCTGCTGCGTCGGGTTGTCCTTCAAATATTCCGACGGCGTCGTGAACTGGAAGGTTGTCTGCGCGGAAATCGCCTGCCGCACGAAGAGGTCGAGGAACTCCGGGCCTTCATACCACCAGTGCCCGAACAGTTCCGCGTCGTAGGGTGAAAGCACCAGCGGCGGGCGATCCATGATGCCCGCAAGATTCTCGAACTGGTCCACGCGCGCCTTCAGAAAATGTCCGGCGTGCTCGGCGGCGGCAGCCAGCGCGGCTTCGCGGTCATAGACGGTCTTGCGGTCGCCGGCGCCGGTGATGGCGTGATATTTGATGCCGGTGAAGCTGCGCGCGCTGGCCACCGGCATGATTGGTTTGAGGTAGTCGAGGTCGAGATCGAAGCCGATGTCGCGGTAGAAATCGCGATAGCGCGGGTCGCCCGGATAGCCTTCGTCCTTGCTCCAGACCTGCTTGGCGGAATCGAGATCGCGCCCGAACGCCGCGATGCCGTTCGGGGTGAAGAGAGGCGCAAACACGCCGTAGCGCGGCCTGGGCCGGGAGTGCAGGATTCCATGCGTGTCGGTGATGAACCAGCGGATGCCTGCTTCCTGGAGATACTTTTCCACGCCCTCGGCGTAGGCGCATTCCGGCAGCCAGATGCCTTCGGGGTCTCGTCCGAAACAGCGGCGGTGCGAGTCGCGGGCGGTGAGGATTTGGGCGCGGATGGAAGAAGGATGCTGGGACAGCAAGGGCAGCACGGCGTGGGTCGCGGCGGTGGTGATGATTTCCAGCAAGCCAGCTTCCTCGAACTTGCCGAAGGCCGCCACGAGATCGCGTCCGCAGGCGAAGTAAGTGCGCCGCAGCGAGACGAAGCGTTGATGATACAACCAAGCCAGCGGCTGGAGGGATTTGTCCCAATGCGTGCGGTGAATTTCCTTCTCCGCCAGTTCGACCAGGCCGTCGAGATGCCTCATGCAGCGGTCCTGCAAGAGCGGGTCGCGCAGCATGGCGCACAACGTCGGCGAGAGACTGAGCGTGAGGCGCGGACGCAATTCGTCGCGCTGCCAGCCTTCCAGCACCAGGAGGAGCGGCAGATAGGTCTCCGTCACCGCCTCGAACAGCCAGTTCTCTTCCAGGAAGCGATCGTGTTCCGGGTGGCGCACAAAGGGCAGGTGCGCGTGTAGAACGAGTGCGAGGTAGGCTTGCATCTTAAAAATTCGTGGTGGGTGGACGGTGCCGCCTGTAGGCGGATTCATCGCGGAGGAGGGAGGAGGAAGTATCCAGAATTCAGTGTTCAGTATTCAGTATTCAGGATTCAGGATTTTCGGAGGCATTTCTTCGTGCCGACCGTGGCGAAAGTCTCCGCAGGTAGGGCGCGTCTGTCCCAGCGCGCCGCGACTGGCGATGGCCCCGACGGCGCGCTGGGACAGACGCGCCCTACCTCTCGGGGTGGCGGTCGTGGTGCGGGATTTCTCGCCACGATCAATGGCGGGTGACATCGCCAATCTCACAAGTTCTCGGCGCGCGGTGCTTTCAGAGCCTTGTCCTGCGGATGCGCGGCCACTTCGCCGCGGTATTCAGTGGCGCGGCTGAAGCGCAACCCGGCGCTGCGGCTTTCGGATTCATCCGCCGCGATGACCACGGTCGGCAGTTCATAATGCCCGTCCGGCAGCGCGAAGCGGTAGCTGAACGAACCATCGGGGCGGAGCTTGATCGTGCGTCCGCCGATGGTGACTGTCGCGTCCGGTTCCGTGGCGCCGTAGATGATGAGTTCGGCGTTGACGTTGAACCAGAATCCGCGGCGCCGATCCTCCCCGCCGTGTGGGCTGGAGATGGCCTGCGCCGCCGCCCCGCCACTCACGCCCAGTCCAGGCACTGCGGCAGGACGCGAGAATTGTGGCGCTTCGCCCGAGGAAATGCCGAGCGGCAAGTGACGCCGGATGAGTTCGGTGATTTCCAGTGAACTCATCCACACGCGGCGCACGGAGTCCATCGAGATGATTTCCGCGAGAGCCTGCTCGCGTTCCGGCGTCCATTCGATGACGGGGTGGCCGCCCTGGGCGGCGATGGCAGTGCACCAGGCCAGGGCTTCGATGAGGACGGGCGGGAGGGGCGGATGTTCTGGCGCTTCGCTCGCGCTCTCGACGCGGGCGCGCAATTGCAGCAAAGCCTCCATCAGCGGCACATTCTCGCTGACGACGGTTTTGACCATCTCGACGAGTTCCTCGAACTTGACGCCCGACGGCAGCGTTTCGAACCGCGTCGAGACATCTTCCGACAAAGTGTCCGGCGGGGTGAACGTGCCGGAGGATTTGCTGACGGATTGCCACGCGCCATCGCGTCCGAAATAGCCGAGTTCGGCGTGAAACTGGGTGCCGCCAAGGCCGACGTGGACAAACCACGAGCGGGACTCGGGATGGAGATGAACCTCTTGGCACGGCGCACCGCCGGGATGATCCTTGAACACGCGCAGCACCAGATGCCCGTCGCGGGACCAAGCGTTGTATTGGACTTGCTGGTTGCGGGTGAGATCCCAATGCGCGTAAAGCCAGTGCGGGTCACGGGCGGTCAGCAGCAGGCGCCCCGTGCCGTACGACTCGGGCAGTCTTGCCGGAACCTCTAGCGTGGCCGGACCTGCCAGCGGTGGCAGAGGAGCAAGCGCATAACGCTGGCCGGGGCCGCTGAACAGCGGGGCAGGGGAGTCGTCGCCCTCAAACAGGATTGATGGGATGTCGAGATCCGGCAGCGCGGGTTGAGGGGTGGTTGGAGGTTTTGCAGGCGTGACAGCAGCGACGGGTTTGGCCGGAGATTGTTTCGCCACTTTCTTTTTGGCGGCGGTGACGCGGGAGGTGACCAGCCGCGCAGGGGGGGAGGGCTTCACCACGTTGCGGCCTCCGCGCACGGCGGAAACAGGCCGCGCAGAGGCGACCGGTTTAGCAGTCGGGGCGGGCTTGGCAATCGCTGCAGGCTTGGCTGCGGGTGCCTGCTTCACCACCAGACCGTCGGAGGATTTGCGAGGTGGGGTGGGGTTTGGAGCAGTGCGGGGTCTGGCTGGAGCCACCGGACTTTTCGCCGCAGAGACGGTGGCAATGGCCGGGCTGAGCTTGGGCTTACGAGCTGGAGGTCTGGCGGTGGCCGCGTGTTTCGCGGCCGTTATTTTTGCTGTGACTATCTTTGTTTTCGCAGACTTCATAAGGCGCGTTGCGCAGGAAATGGTTGCCCGGCTGCCGCTCCGGGAGCGGATGTTAGTGGGCAGTCGGGTTGGTGCAACCGCAATTTCCTGTCAACGGCTGCCCAAGTTCGTGCCACGGATGCAGGCGACTGGCGGGTGGCTGGAGCGAGAGCTTGCCCGGTGAACGCTCGGAACTGTCATCGGGGCCATGAGCCAGAGCGTAGCGGCGGGTCGGCAGACCACCGCGCTTTTCCCCGGTTCTTCCAGATTGCGGCGTTCATATCGAGACGCAGCTACGGGACGGGCCTCAGAAGTTTTTTCCGCAGCAACTCTTGTATTTTTTGCCACTGCCGCACGGACACGGATCGTTGCGGCCCACCTTGGGTCCGGTGCGGGCCGGCTTCGCCTTGGACAAGGCCTCGGCCGCCTCGCTGACCACATCGCTGGCGCGCGGCGCATCGCCTCCACCGCCGGAGCTGGCCGTGGCGGTGCCGCCGCCGAGGGCGGTGACGGAGGCGTGTTCGGTGCGCTGCGGCAGGTTGCGGAGGAATCCCTCGAAGGCCAGCATGCTGGAGGCGCTGCGGAAGATGTTGTGGCAAATCTCACTTTTGATGCTGACCATCAGATCCCGGAAAACCGTGTAGGCTTCCGCCTTGTACTCGAGCAGCGGATCGCGCTGGCCATAGGCGCGCAGGCCGATGGAATTGCGCAGGCTGTCCATGTGGTAAAGATGCTCCTGCCAGAGCTTGTCGATGGCGCTCAGGACGGTGAAACGCTCGACGGATTTGAGCGCCTCGGCGTTCTCGAAGCTGATCTTTAAATGGTAGGCATCCTTCACGGCCTTGATGATGAACTGCGCGGTGGCGTACTGCGCGGCGCTCATGCCGTCGAAGACTGACCCGGCCACGGGCATTTCTGTTCCCGATTGGCCCGCCTTGACGATCTCCGCCTCAGGCAGGCCGATCGGGAAGTTGAGATTCACCCAGTCCGCCAGGCCACGGACGTTCCATTCCGACGGCTCTTTGTCCGAGACGGTGAACTCCTGCACCTTGGTGATGACCACCTCCTCCATGATGTCCATGAGGCGGTCCTGCACATCGTCGCTGTGAATGATCTCATTGCGGAAGCCGTAGATGACTTCGCGCTGCTTGTTCATCACGTCGTCGTATTCGAGCGTGCGTTTGCGGATCTGGAAGTTGTGCTGCTCGACGCGCTTCTGCGCCTGCTCGATGGAGCGGTTGAGCAGCGGATGTTCGAGAGGTTCGCCCTCCTCCATGCCCATCTTCTCCATGTACTTCACGATCTTGTCCGAGCCGAAGAGGCGCATGAGATCGTCTTCGAGCGAGATGAAGAAGTGCGACGAGCCGGGGTCGCCCTGGCGCGCGCAACGCCCGCGGAGCTGGCGGTCGATACGCCGGGCTTCGTGGCGCTCCGTCCCGATGACGTGCAAGCCGCCCGAGTCCGCCACGCCCGGGCCGAGTTTGATGTCGGTGCCGCGGCCGGCCATGTTGGTGGCGATGGTCACCGAGCCGCGCTGTCCGGCGCGGGAGACGATTTCCGCCTCCTGCTCGTGAAACTTGGCGTTGAGCACGGAATGAATGATGCCCTCTTTCTTGAGCATCTTCGCGAGCATCTCGCTGGTCTCGACCGCGATGGTGCCCACGAGAATGGGCCGGCCCTGCGAGTTGATGTCCTTGATTTCCTTGACCACGGCCGAGAACTTTTCGCGCCGGGTCTTGTAAACGGTGTCGTGCGCATCCTTGCGGACGCATGGCATGTTGGTGGGAATGACCATCACCCCCAGCTTGTAGATGTCGTGGAATTCCGAGGCCTCGGTCTCCGCGGTGCCGGTCATGCCCGCGAGCTTTTGGTAGAGGCGGAAATAGTTCTGAATCGTGATCGTGGCGTAAGTCTGGGTTTCTTCCTCGACGTGGACGCCTTCCTTCGCCTCGACGGCCTGATGGAGTCCGTCGCTCCAGCGGCGGCCGGACATGAGGCGCCCGGTGTTCTCATCGACGATGAGCACCTTGTTTTCCTGCACCACGTAATGGACGTCGCGCAGATAGAGGCAGTAGGCCTTGAGCAGTTGGGAGATGGCGTGAATGCCCTGGGCCTTCTGCTCGAAATCGGCCTGGAGCTTGGTCTTTGCCTCAAGGCGCATGTGGACATCGGCGACCGGGCCGTTGTCGATGTCGTGGAAGGCGGAGACCAGATCCGGCAGCACGAATCCATCGGGATCCTGCGGGTTGAGATAGCTCCGGCCTTTCTCCGTGAGATCGGCTTCGTGACTCTTCTCGTCCATGGCGAAGAACAGCTCCTCCTTCTGCGCGTAGAGATCCTTCTTCGACTGATCGGCATGGAGCGACAGCTCGGCCTTGTTCATCAGCTTGAGGTTCTCCGCGTCCTCCAGCAGGCGCGCCAGTTCTGCGGATCGCGGCATGCCCATCTTGACGCGGTAAAGCAGCAGCCCGGCTTCCATCTCGAGCGCCGGAGTGCCGACGGCATTCGAGCCATCCTCGGGGTGGAGTTTTTTGAGAAGATCCTCGGCCTCGCGCAGGAACCGCTGGCAAAGTTTTTCCTGGGTGCTGAAGAGCGCGGACACCTTCGGCTTGAAGCGCTCGTAGAGATCGTTGGTGGTGTTGATGACGGCTGGACCGCTGATGATGAGCGGCGTGCGCGCCTCGTCGATCAAGATGGAGTCCACCTCGTCCACGATGGCAAAGTAATGCCCGCGCTGGACCTGTTCCTCCAGACGCGAGGCCATGCCGTTGTCGCGGAGGTAATCGAAGCCGAACTCCGCATTGGTGCCGTAGGTGATGTCGCAGCCATATTGCTCGCGGCGCACCGACGGCGGCTGATCGTGGAGAATGCAGCCCACCGTCAGGCCGAGGAATTTATAGACGTGCCCCATCCACTCGCCGTCGCGCGCGGCCAGGTAATCGTTGACGGTGACCAGGTGAACCCCGCGACCGGAAAGCGCGTTGAGATAGACCGGCAGAGTGGCGACGAGCGTCTTGCCTTCGCCGGTGGCCATTTCGGAGATCTTCCCGTTGTGCAGCGACCAGCCGCCGATGAGCTGCACGTCGAACGGGATCATGTCCCAGGAGATTTCGTGGGCGCGGACGGTGACCTTCGATCCCATCAAACGACGGCAGGCGTTCTTCACCACGGCGAAGGCCTCGGGGAGGATTTCGTTGAGGCGCTGCGCCAGTTGGGCCTTGTCCTCGATCTTGGTCAACTCCGCCTTCCACCCGGCGGTCTTCTGGCGGAGAAAATCGTCGGGCTGAGATTGGAGGGACGCCTCGATTTCGTTGATCTGGACGACCAGCGGCCGAAGCTTTTTTACTTCGCGGTCGTTCTTGGATCCGATGACTTTCTTGATGATGTAACTGAGCATGAGTTCCTCAAAAAATAGTGCGGCGTAAGCTAGGGGAAGCGCCCGGGGGCGTCAAAGTGAATTCCCTCCACGCCTGAAGGCCGTCGGCTGGGTGGGAAAGGGCGGTCTCATCCAGAAGCCCGGACAAGGCGTCGGAATCCGTCACGCCCCGGGCATCGGGGCGGGCTTGGAAGATGTTCAGGCGCCCGCCGGAGACGGCTTCGTCCGACCGCCTCCCATGTCAGATGGATTGCCGGAGTTGCGGGAGTCTCGTGTGCGGAAGCTGGCCCAGTTCTTCAGCGGCACCGCGGCGAGTGCGATGACGGAAAGCTGGCTGGCGATCCAGATCATGAGCCAGACAAACGCCGCGTCCATGAAACCGTAGGAGTGCAGGCCGATGCCCAGCATGTTGGTGCCGAACCACGACCAGGCCGTGACGACGTTGCCGAAGACCGCCATGCTCATCAGGCCGCGTTCTTTCATCAGACCGCCCCAGCGCACATGCAGGAAGGCGGCGTTCCACAGCACGATGAGCAGCGCCCCGTTTTCCTTCGGATCCCAGCCCCAGAAGCGGCCCCAGGATTGGTCGGCCCAGATGCCGCCGAGCACCGTGCCCACAAAGCTGAAAAAGGTGGCGAAACAGACGATGCCGTACACCATCTTCGAGAGCGCTTTGCCAATGTCCACCTTCGTCCCGGGTGATCCGGTGACCGGTTCCTTGAGGATGGGCGTGAATATTCCGAGCACGATGTAGGCGATGGCCAGCAAGCCGGACGCGAACGTCGCCGAGTAGCCGATCGTCACGGTGACCACATGGGTCGCGAGCCAGAAATTTGTGTCGAGCACGGCCCGCATCATTTCCATCGTGTCGCCGCCCAGCCCCAGATTGTGGGCGATCATCAGTGATACGAACCCGCCGACTGACGCCACCGCGTTGCCGAGCCCCACGCGGTAGAGTATTTCCAAAATAATGCCGAGCACCATCAGGCCCCAGCCGATGAACAAAGCCGACGAGTAGAGATTCGTCACGGGCGGACGGCCTTCGAGCACCATGCGAAAGATGAGTCCGTATGTCAGGAGCGATCCGGCCATGAGGAGGAGGTAAAAGGCCGAGCGTCGCATCGATTCCGACAGATTCGGGGCCGTGCCATAGGTCAGCAATCCGATCGCCGCCAGGAGGAAGGCACAGATGCAAATGATGGTCGCGTGCAGAAACGCCTTGGTATCGTTGTAGAAAAACTCCGCCTGGCCCTTTCTGACTTCCTTCGCATGCTTCGCTTCGAGCGACTGGCGGTACCCGGCGACAGCGCGGTTGAACTGCGCCGCATCACCCTGGCGATAGCCCGAGGCCATGTCGGCAAAGAAGGGAATGGACGGGTGCATGTCTTCGTGACGGATGGATTCCACCACGGCTGCGCCGAGCGAAGTCCACTCGTCGTGGCCGGTGTGTCCGTCGTCGGACCCACGGGGCGGAACCGTCAACGGATAGGACGTGCCGGCGCCGGGCTCATTCGCCATCGCGAAATAGCGCGTCACCGGTCCCCAGAACTTCGCAAAGACCGCTGCGTCGTACGGCTTGCCGGCCTCCTTGGCGCGAACCGCCGCCACACCGTTAGTCATGATCTGGGTGAACTCGGCCAATTCCCTGGCAAAATCGTCCGAGTCGGGCGGGCGAAGCGTGCCCTTCAGCTTGCGGTAGAGCATGAGCGCGTTGCCCAGCTTGAGCGCCTGCTTCTGCACCGGCGTGCGGAGCTTGTCGTCGATCTGGCTGGCGCGTCCCGCCTGATCCCCGATTTCCTCGAGCGCCGGTTCGAGTTCCTTGAAGGTGTAATAGCGCAGGCCGGATTTTTCGACGCCCTTTTCGGTGAGCTTCAATTCCGACAACAACTCGGGATGGTGAATGAGGAAGATGGGTCGCGTGTCGGCCACCTCGGGTTTGAACAGCACCTCGGCCAGCCACTCGGTGGAGCGGAGCTTCTTCGGGTGATGCCAGAATTTCCACGAGGGCACCTCTTCGAGCGGCACGTCGCCCGTGCTGCGGATCTGCAGGAGCGAGTTGCGCGCGGCGGAATCAAACGGCTGGATGCGCCCGCTGAGCAGCACGGGAAGGCGGGCGAATTCGCGCAGGTGCAGCTCGCCATCTTTCTTCGGCATGAACACGGCGACGATCTCCGCGCCAAAAATGGCCACAAAAATCCAGGGCAGAATTGTCAGAAGTTTCTTCATGCGGTCCTCCGTTTGACAAATTTCAACAGGTGACTGGAAAACTGAACGGTCAGACCGAGCGCCACCAGCACGCAACTGAGGTAGGGCGTGAGCCATCCCGGGTTGCGCACCACCTGCAGCATCGAGGCTGTATCGCCCTGCTCGAAACTCGCCTGGTAGAACGTCGCACCGTCGTAGCGCAGCGGGTTGTTCATGAAGATGGTCGTTTCGCGATTCTCGTTGGCCACGGGATTTTCCAGACGCACGCGGCTGGCGAAGTGTTTGGGAATGTCCGTGCCCTTGTAGCGTTCATGGGTGAATTCCAGCAGGGTCAGCGAGAAGGGTTTGTAGTGGCGCAGAAAGCGCATGGCCACGTTGTAGGTGCGGTTGCTGAGGGTGAACGTCTGGTCTGCCCCGACGTGACTCGACACCAGCCATGATCCCAGTGAAGCTCCGCCCGGTGCGAGCAATTCGACGACGGCACTCGGGACATTTCGTTCTTCCATGCGGCTGGTTTTGGGCAGCGGCATGATGCGGATATCCTTCAGCAAACCCTGGCTGGCACCGCTGACTGACGCGCCGGGCAGGGGGCCATTGGTGAGGAGCGAGTTCGGCCAGTATTGCGGCACGCGGACCACGAAGGGCAGCCGCGGATCGCGCAGTTCCCTTCCAGGTGCCAGCCGCGACTCGGGGATCGCGTAAACCGTGTCCTTGGCCGGGTCGGTCCGATCCACGATGATCAACTCATTGGCCTGAAAATCCTCCGAGTAATTCTTCGTCTCGCCCTTGCGCAGCCACATGGCGCTTTCGCTGGAAAACATGTCCGTGGCCAGTTGTCCGATCAGCAGGAGAATCAGGCCCCCGTGGATGAGATGGATGCCCAGCTTGTCGAAGTTGAGTTTGAATCGCTGGAGATGCGCCGCGATGAGATTCACCACCAGCACCGAACCGAGCAGATAGCCGCCCGGGAACACCGGGATCTTCAGGCCGGCCACCGGCGAGGCGTAGATGAAGAGGCTTTTGAAGTAACGCGCCTGGGCCTGATACAAGCCTTCGCCGACCTGGGCAATCGTGCCGATGAACACCAGCACGACCGCCAGAATCAGGCAGGCGACGGTGAGCTTCAGCGAACTGATGAATTTTATAAAGCGATCAAGCATTGGGGAATTTCACGGATTGGACAAACTTGAGAAAGGCCGCCCGCTGACGTTCCACGACGGTGGCGTCACCGAGCATTTTGAAGAACCAGGTCTTGCCGCCGTGGGCGAAAACGATCCCGACGAGGCGGGCCTTGCTGCGGGTCTTCACATCGGTGCCGTCCATTTCGACGAGGGTCGCCTGGCCGCCGGATAGATCCAGCGGCTTCACCAGATCCTTCAACTCCGCCTCGGTCACCATATCGAGTTCGAGTTGTCCGCGCCAGCGGTTCACATTGGCCAGCAGGCCGCCGGTTTCTCCCGGGAAGAAACTCACGGTGATGTCCGCCTTCGCCCCCGCCTCGCCCTTGGCGGCGAACTTCGCCAGCAACATCTGCGTCGGCGGCAATTCCTCCCAGCCGGCCGGAACATCCCACGCCGGCTTGGCCGCTCCACCGGAATCGGGCGCGGGCGCCGCCACTGGCGCGCCGCCGGCAATGGGCGGATGCCCCTCCGGCAGGCTGGCCGCCGGGTCGGTGGTTGCGGTGAACTCGATGGACTTGAGAAAATCGAGGAACTTGGGCTTCTGCGCGCGAACCAGTTCGTCTGCGCCCCCCATTTTGAACACCCAGGATACCGAACCCAGGGGTGCCACGGCCACCAGCACGCGCGCCTTGAATTTGTCCTTAAGAAGCTGCTTCTCGCTGACCATTTCAAAGAGGTCACCGCTCGCCGCGCTTATGGAAATCTTCTCCGCCGATTTGTCGAGTTCCTCGGCGTTGGCCGGAGCAAGGCCGATCTGATCGCGCCAGATGTTCACCAGGTCGGCGCGGCTGGCCTGCATGCTGGGAAGGGGGATGACGGAGACGTCGGCTTCCTGGCCGTCGGGACCGGTGATGAGGAAACGCGCCAGTCGCACGCCACCTGCCTCGGTTTCCTGCCAGCCATCGGGAATCTTCCAAGCCGGCCGGCTCACCGCACTGCTGCCATGCGCTCCCATGCCAGCACCGCTTGGCGCCATCTGTGCCGGCGGCTTCTCCTTGGCCACCTGGTAAACAGTGATTTCCTCCCGCCGACAGCCTGTCACCATCGCCGAGGCGGCGAGCAGCAGAACCGCGGCTCTCGGCGAAAATAAACGGCCGGAATGAGAATGATTAAGTCGCACAACGAATTGATATAGCCGTTGACTGTGAAGTGCGCAAGCGATGGCAACAAAAAGCCGCCAATCTGCGGAATGAGAAAAATTTCCGCGGACGGCGGCCAGTTTAGCACACCCCGGACACCGGGATCACATTTTCATGCCGAGCAGGAACTCGATGTTCGACCCGGTTTTCTTGAGTTTGCCCATCAACAGCTCCATCGCCTCGACCGGCGGAACGCCCGTGAGCGCGCGGCGCAACATGACCACCCGGGTCAGTTCGTCCGGGTGATAGAGCAGCTCCTCCTTGCGGGTGCCGGAGCGCTCGATGTTGATCGAGGGGAAGATGCGGCGGTCCACCAGCGCGCGGTCCAGATGGACCTCCATGTTGCCGGTGCCCTTGAACTCTTCGAAGATGACCTCGTCCATGCGGCTGCCGGTATCGACCAGCGCCGTGGCCATGATGGTGAGCGAACCGCCCTCCTCGATGTTGCGCGCCGCGCCGAAGAAGCGCTTCGGCTTGTGCAGGGCGTTGGCATCGACACCGCCGGAAAGAATCTTGCCGGAGTGCGGCTGGACGGTGTTGTAGGCGCGGGCCAGGCGGGTGATCGAGTCGAGCAGGATGACGACGTCGCGTTTGTGCTCGACCATGCGCTTGGCCTTCTCGATGACCATCTCGGCCACCTGCACGTGGCGCTCCGGCGGCTCATCGAAGGTCGAACTGATGACTTCGGCGCCGCGGCAGGAGCGCTCCATGTCGGTCACTTCCTCGGGGCGCTCGTCGATGAGCAGGATAAAGAGGTAGCTCTCGGGATTGTTCTTGAGCATCGCGTTGGCGAGCTTCTGCATGAGCACGGTCTTGCCGGTGCGCGGCGGTGCAACGATGAGGCCGCGGGTGCCCTTGCCGATGGGACAGACGAGGTCGAGCACGCGCGTGGAAATCTCGTCGGCGACGGTCTCGAGGACGAACCGCCGGTTGGGGAACAGGGGCGTGAGATTCTCGAAATGCGTCTTGTTCTTCGCCTTCTCGGGATCTTCGCCGTCCACGGCTTCAACCTTGAGCAGCGCAAAGAAACGCTCCTTTTCTTTCGGAGGCCGAATCTGGCCGGTGACCAAATTGCCGGTCTGCAAATCAAAACGGCGGATCTGCGAGGGCGAAACGTAAATGTCCTCCGGGCACGAGAGGTAATTGAAGCTCTGCGACCGCAGGAAGCCGAAGCCCTCGGGCAGCACCTCGAGCACGCCTTCCGAGAACATCACCCCGCAGCGTTCGGCGTTTTTCTGGAGGACATGGAAGATGACCTCGTGCTTGCGCATCGTGCCGTAATTCTCGATGCCAAGATCGCGCGCCATCTGGTTCAGATCGGTCATGGGCATCGCCTGGAGCTTGGCGATGTTGACCGTGAGAATGGCTGCGCCCTCCTTGGGCTTGGGTGGGGGCGGCAGATCCTCCTCGTCGATGTCTGCCGGCAGACCTTCAATCACCGGACGCGGCTTCGGAGGCTCCGGCGCGCGCGCAGCATATTCCTCCTCTTCGGAATATCTCGGACCGCGCCCGCGGATGGGCTTCTTCTTGCGTTCCTTGGAGAACCTGCCCGGGCCGGAGTTCGAGGGCGCCGGCGGGCGCGGTGCTGGGCGCGTCGCTTCGGTGCGCTGGAAAGACGGTGCCGGAATCGCGGCGGCCGGTTGGGGCGCCGGTGCGGGGGTGGGCACAGCATCGGGCGCGGGTGGAGTCACCGGCGGAGTCGTGGAAGCGACGAATGATTCCTTCTTCGGAGCACCTTTGCCGGGGCCGAATTTTTTGGATGGAGGTCTGGGCATATAAATGGGAGCACCCTTTCGGGAGTGCTGGCTGATTAGTGATTCAGGCAGTTAAAATGGCAGCGTCAGACTGGGGACAAGATTGGATTTAACCCGATCTTTCGCTGTGCAGGACTTGTTCCGAACGGTCTCCCGCCGAAGCCAAGTCTGTCGGAGACGGGGGAATCGTTATTTCCACCGCCTCAATAGGGCAAGGGAAATTTTCCGGTCAATTCGCGGACCCGGGACCGGACTTTGCGGGCAGTCTCACCGTTTTTGATGTCGAGCAGGACTTCGCAGATCATGTCGGCAATCGCCGCCATCTCCGGTTCCCGCATCCCGCGCGTGGTCACGGCGGGCGTGCCAAGACGGATGCCGCTGGCCTGGAACGGCGAGCGGGTTTCGAACGGGATGGTGTTCTTGTTGACGGTGATGCCCGCCTCATCCAGAGCGAGTTGACATTCCTTGCCAGTGACGCCGCGCGCGCCCACGTCCACCAGCATCAGGTGGTTGTCGGTGCCTCCACTGCAAAGCCGGTAGCCGTTGCGCTTCATGCCCTCGGCGAGCGCGGCGGCATTTTTCACAATCTGCTCCTGGTAGCTCTTAAATCCTGGCTGCAAGGCTTCGTGGAAGCACACTGCTTTGGCCGCGATGACGTGCATCAGCGGGCCGCCCTGGATGCCGGGAAAAGCCTGCGAATCGATTGCCTTCGCATACTTTTCCTTGCAGAGAACCAGCCCACCGCGAGGACCGCGCAGCGTCTTGTGCGTGGTCGTCGTGACAAAATCCGCGAACGGCACCGGACTCGGGTGCAGGCCCGTGGCGACGAGTCCCGCGATGTGCGCGATGTCCGCCAGGAGCAGCGCTCCCACTTCCTGGGCGATCTCGCTCATCCGCTGGAAATTGATGATGCGCGGGTAGGCGCTCGCGCCCACCGTGATCATCTTGGGGCGATGCTCGCGCGCCAGTGCCGCCAGTTGATCGTAATCGATGCGCTCATCGTCCTTGCGCACGCCGTAATGGACGATCTCGAAAAATTTGCCGGAAAAATTGGCCTTGTTGCCGTGGGTGAGATGCCCGCCGTGCGAGAGGTCCATGGTCAGCATCTTGTCCCCGGGCTTGAGCATGGCGAAATACACCGCCATGTTCGCGCCCGAGCCGGAGTGCGGCTGCACATTGGCGTGCTCGGCGCCGAAGAGTTTCTTCGCCCGGTCAATCGCCACCTGCTCGACCACATCCACATTCTCGCACCCGCCGTACCAGCGCTTTTTCGGATAGCCCTCGGCGTATTTGTTCGTCAGCACCGAACCTTGCGCCTCCATCACTGCCGGGCTGGTAAAATTCTCGCTGGCGATGAGTTCGATGTTCTCCCGCTGCCGCTGCCGCTCGTGCTCGATGGTCGCGGCAATCTCCGGATCCACCTCGGCGAGCGTCAAATCCTGCAAGCCGCCCGAGGATTCCATCTTGTTCGCGCGGCGTTCATGGCGTCCGCCCGTCTCGAAGGGCGTCGAGAGAAACGCATCCACCATCCGCTTCGCCGCGTCGGGCGCGGTGTCGCTGGCGGCGAGGCAGAGGACGTTGGCGTTGTTGTGGTGGCGGGTGACGGCGGCGGTCGCCTCGTCACGGACCAGCGCGGCGCGCACCCCGGGCACCTTGTTGGCCACGATGCTCACGCCGATGCCGGTGGTGCAGAGGAGCAGGCCGAAATCATGCCTTCCCTCGGCGACGCTCCGCGCCACGGGCAGCGCGAAATCGGGGTAATCGACCGATTCCTTCGAGTTGGTGCCGAAGTCGGTCACGGCCACGCCGCTTTTGCGCAGGTGTTCGGCGAGGATCTGCTTGAGTTCAAAGCCCCCGTGGTCAGCTCCGAGAGCGACGGATTTTGCAGTGGTCAACTGTCCGCCCGCGGCGGCGGAGGTCTGTTCGATAAATTTCATCATGGAGGCAATACCCTGTTCAATCTGGTCGCGGCAGGTCACATACACTTGGTATGACTGGCCGATGGGGTCCGAAATATCTTTTTCGTAGTTCTCCGGCGTCTCGTCGAACTCGCGCAGGAGAAACGTCTTCTCCGCCGCCTGCGGAAACAGCAGCGTGATGGCATCGACGTGGCTGTGGGTCATGCCGAAGATGTAGTCCGCCTCCTTGACGAGGCTGCCTGAAAGCATCTGGCTGCGCTGCTGCGAGATGTCGATGCCGATCTCCTTGAGCGCGCGCGTGGCGTGGTCGCTGGGCGGAAGGCCAACCATCGCTCCCACCCCCGCCGAACGCACGCAGACATCGGCGCGTCCGCGCATGGCGTGGCGGAACAATCCCTCGGCCATCGGGCTGCGGCAGATGTTGCCCGTGCAAACGAACAAGATGGTCTTCATTCAAAAAAGCCCGGGCAAAGTGCGGGCAGGTGGCCCGTTCGTCAAACCCGAAAAAGCGCCGGACAAACTGGCGCGGTCAGCGTCCGCGAAACTGCTGCACCAGGGCCAGACCCTTGAGCAAATCCAACGCCCGCGCCAGCGCCGGATCGGTTACCAGCGGTCTCGGCGGATCGGTTCGCGCGGTGCGATTCGTCTCATCGCCCGGCTCGCGGCCTTCGCGCTGCGCCCGGACCAGTTCGGCTTCATTGATGCGCCGTCGCGACGGCCTGTTGGTGCTGCCGGCCAGGGATTGGTTCGACGCCGTGAGTTCAGTCTCGTCAGCGCCTGGCCTGGTCGCAAACGCGTCTGCAAAATGGATCTTCTCCGCCTGGGCGGCGACCTTGATCGCGATATCCGGCCGGAGGCCCGCAGGAGGCAGAGCCTGGTTGTCGCCGAGCCGGACGGTGGCCGTGGCCACCTGAACGCGCTGGCCGGTGGAAAGAGCAAAATCACGGTAAAGGCAGGCTTCACCGGCGGTGTTTGTGCCGAGCAGGATGGCCACCTTGCCCTGGCGGAGAATGCCCGCAAACGCCTCGGCCGCGCTGCGCGTTTCGCGGTTCATCAGGATGGCCACCGGCAGCGAGATGGGAGAATCCTTGGTCGTCGATTTCTTTACGCCGGCACCCCAATCGAGCAGAGGCTGCTCGTCGGCAAAGAACCGGTCGGCCGTGCTGACCGCCGCCGCGTAGTCGCTGCCGCCAGCGAAGCGCAAATCAATGACCAGGCCCTTGAGCCGGTTTGAAGCGGCAAGCTGGTCGAAGGCGTCGGTGAACTTCGCGGCAAGACCTTCGCCAAAACGACCCACCCGCAGGTAGCCAAAGTTGTGATCGAAAACCGTTGCTTCGGAAAGGAGCGGCGCGCTGGTCGGCGAATCTTCCGCTTTCACGCCATCGATCAACACGCGCGGCGCGAGTTGGCGGACCAGTCCCTGCACGGCGGTCTGGTTCAACGTCGCCGCGTCCGTGCCGGCGAGATTGGTCCGCAACAGGTCGAAGAGTTCCGGGAATTGAATCGGGCTTTGGTCCGCGCCGCGTGTCAGGCCGCAGGTGGCGGCAAGCAGCGTGGCCCCCAACAGGTGTCTCCAAAATCGTTTCATGCGTGTCGGTTCGTGTGTCAGGAGGCGCCGCTGAACCGCAGCGCCTTGGCGCCAATATCTTTGCGATACTGCGCGCCATCAAAATGTATTTTTTCCACCGCTGCGTAGGCCAGGTCCCGGGCGGCGCTCAAACTCGCGCCCCATGCGGTCACTCCGAGCACGCGTCCGCCGTTGGTGAGAATCGTTTCGCCGGAATGAATCGTGCCGGCGTGAAACACCTTGGTGTTCTGCAGGCGGCTGGCCCCGGCCAATCCGGTGATGGCTTTGCCCTTGGCGTAGCTGCCCGGATAGCCGCCCGAGGCCATCACGACGCAGACCGCGGTGAGCGGGCTCCAGCGCAACTGAATCCTGTCGAGTGTCTGGTTCACGCAGGCGTCCAGCAGTTCCACCAGGTCATTCTCCAGGCGCGGCAGATACACCTGTGTCTCGGGATCACCGAAACGCGCATTGAACTCGAGGATCTTCGGTCCGTCTTTCGTCAGCATGATGCCCGGGTAAAGAATGCCGCGGAAATCAATGCCCTCGATCTGGCAACCCCGCACCCAGGGGTCGAGGATTTTGTGCTGTGTTGATTCCAATTCGGGGCCGTTGAGGAACGGCGTGGGCGTATACGTGCCCATGCCGCCGGTGTTCGGTCCCTCGTCGCCATCGAAGGCGCGCTTGTGATCCTGCGAGGTGGGAAACATCCGCGCCGTGCGACCATCGCAGATGGCGTGGAGCGAGATCTCCATGCCTTCCAGCTTCTCCTGAATGACCACCTTGTGACCGGCGGCGCCGAAGGATTTTTTGACGAGAACTTCCCCGATGGCTGCGTCCGCCTCGGCCATGTCCTTGCAGACGATCACGCCCTTGCCCAGCGCCAGCCCGTCGGCTTTCACCGCCACCTTGCCGCCAAAGACCGATGCGAAGCGCGACGCCTCAGCCGGGTCGGAAAAGGTTCCCGCCAGCGCGGTCGGCAGGCCGTATTGCTGCATGAACGCCTGGGCAAAAGCCTTGGAGGCCTCGAAGCGCGCCGCCTTTTGATTGGGTCCCCAGATGCGCAGGCCGTGCTTCTGGAACAAATCCACGATGCCCATCGCGAGGGGATTATCCGGTCCCACCACGGTGAGGTGCGGGCGATTTTCCTGCGCGAAGGCGAGCAACCGCGGCAAATCCTCCGCGCCGACGGCGACGCACTGCGCAAATTCGCCGTTCTTGGCGAGGCGTTCTTCCCGGATGCCGGCGTTGCCGGGCGCGCACCACAACTGCGCGGTGTGCTGCGATTGGGCGAGTTTCCACACCAGAGCGTGCTCGCGTCCGCCGGAACCGATGACGAGGAGTTTCATAGCAGTCTTAGCGATGGATTTTCAGCCCTTCGAGCGCCGCCAGCCTGGAAGCCTTGGGATCAAAACTCCAGAAGCCATCGCACTTCAACACCAGGGCCGAAGCGACATGCAGTAAATCGTAGGTGCGGAAGCCATGACGCGCGGTATGCCGGAGGGAAAGTTCCTCAAACTGCTTTTCGAGTTCCGCCGTGGGAATCGCCACCGGGCGCAGGAATTCACCGCTCTGAACGTCGCCGCGGAAATTTGCGTAAGCCAGCGCCGCCTGTTCCGGCGAGATGAAGGTTTGACCGGCTTCGCGCGCGAGAAAGACATGAAGTTGAAACGCATTGAGCGTTTCCACCCGATGCAGCCACGTCAGCGGCAGCGGGGCGGACTCGCCTTTCCTGGCCGTCAGCAGCAACCGATCCGCAGCCTGGCTGCCCGGCAGTTCCAGATAGGCGCGCGTGAAAAAGTTGGTATCCGCGTAAGGACTCATTCACCCGCGATGAGCTTGTCGGCCAGTCGGACTTGAGATGCTGGGATCGCCCGGGCGAAGATGGCCTTGCGCCGCGCCGCAAAATCGGGCAGCGCGATGATCCTGGCTGCACCCGACGCCACGGGTTGCACTGAATAGAGGCGCCCGTCACGCCGTTTGACGCGAACGGCCCCCTCCCGATCCGCCGCGTCCAACACCGCCGCCGGTTCGCGATCCAGTTCTCTAACCGTGAAAGTCTTCATGTCGGACATTGTGTCGGCGTTCGTTGGAAAGTCAAGGGATCGGCACGAGCAGGCGTCTCAAGCGAGAACCTTACGCATGATTTCCGCCGGCGTGGCCGGACGCAGCTTGCCGGACTTGAATTCCCTGCGCGCCTCGCCGACGGATTTGATCAGCACGGCGCGACGGCGTTCGGCGAGGCGTTTGCACACGATGTCCAGCAGCGACTCCTGCTGCTCTTCGGGCAGGGCTTCAATCGATTCCAGCACTTGGCCGTAGCTCTTCATGGGCGAACCTTAATCCGGTGACGGTTGGGAAACAAGCCTCTGCCAGTGCGGCGCGACTGCGCGAGCTTCCGCACAAGCGCGTGTTCGCGCCCGCCTGAACCGATGACGAGAATCTTCATTTCCGCGTTTTCACTTTCGATAAATTGTCCTTCTCTCTTGTCGAGTCGCTTGAAAGATCCTCGAAAAGAATGAAACTGCTCCGCGGCTGTCTACAGCCATCGAACGACTTCAATTCGTGGATCTCGGTAACCGAGAGCGTGGGCCGATCATCTGCGGAATTTCGGACTCTGTCGATTAGCTCTTGGTCTCGTCTCAAAATGGCGATGGCCTGCTTTCCAGCGTCGGTCTTATTGGGTGCTTCCAGGTGAACATGAGTGAAAAATCCGAGCCTCTGCAATTCCTTGTGTCCTCGTTCGCCAACGACATCTATCAAGAAATTGGAGCCCTCGACGAGAATGAGGAATTTCCTCTTACCCTTCTCACTCGATTGGGCTGGTTTCTTAGACGACACGGGCTTCTCCAATGCCTTTCACCACCTCGCCGATGATCCACGCCGCGTGTCTTTGCGCACGGATGAATTTCAGCACCGCGTCCGCCTGTTCCGCTGCCACGATGGCCACCATGCCGATGCCCATGTTGAAGACTTGATACAGCTCCGCCTCGTCCACGCCGCCTCTGGCTCCGAGCAGTTGGAAAATCGGCAGCATGTCCCACGAGCCTTTGCGAATGACGACATCAAGGTTCGCCGGCAGCACGCGCGGAATGTTGTCCACGAAGCCACCCCCGGTGATGTGGGCAAAGGCGCGTAGCGGCGCGTCGGCAGACCGCCGCAAACTTTTCATCGAGACGGCGGCGCTCTGCCGAGACGCCGCTACGCCGCCATGATTGAACTTCGCCAGCAGTCGCTGCACCAGCGGGCCGTAGCTGACGTGGACCTTGAGCAGTTCATCTCCGAGGGTGTTGCCGAGTTCAGGCACGCGGCTCGACGGCTTGAGCTTCATCTGCTCGAAGAAAATCTTGCGCGCGAGCGAGTAGCCGTTGGTATGCAGTCCGCTGGAAGAAATACCGATGACGGCGTCGCCGCGGCGCACGGTCTTCTGCCCGTTGAGCATGGCGGCCTTCTCGACCACGCCCACGATGGTGCCGCTGACGTCGTATTCTCCCGGCTGGTAAAAGCCCGGCATTTGCGCGGTCTCGCCGCCGATGAGGGCACAGTTGTTTTCCGAACAGGCGCGGGCAAATCCGCGGATGATCTCGGTAAAAACGCGCGGCTCCAGTTTTCCCGTGCCGAGATAGTCGAGGAAGAAGAGCGGTTCGGCGCCGAGCACGGCGATGTCGTTGACGCAATGATTGACGAGATCCGCGCCAATGGTGTCGTGACGGTCCATCGCGAAGGCGATCTTCAGCTTGGTGCCGACGCCATCGACGCTGGAAACGAGCACCGGCTGGCGATACTTGCGGGTATCGAGGGCGAAGAGTCCGCCGAAGCCGCCGACCTTGCCGAGAACCTCGCGGCGATGGGTCGAGGCCAGCAGTTGCGGCAGCGAGGATTTCACCTTGTTGCCGAGGTCAATGTCCACGCCGGCGGCGGCGTAAGCTTTCTTTCTCATGTGCGGCGCTAGTTGTCCGTGAGCGGCGGATAACGGTCAACCGTTTTTCAAAATTTCGGCCGAGGGCGATGCCGGAGGATCGGGTTTGACCTTGGTCAGCGCCCGGTGCCCTCCAAAAGTAGGAATGGACAGCGCAACCAGATTCTCCATAAATAAAGCCATGCACGACCACAAGCCCCTCTTTGAAGCCATCCTCAACGGCAAAGCGACCGATGCCCGGGCGCTCACCGAATCCGCCCTGGCCGCGGGCACCGATCCGCTGCTGCTGGTCAACACCTCCATGATACCGGCGATGGACGAAGTCGGCCGCCGCTTTGGGTGCAACGAGTATTTCGTGCCGGAGTTGCTCCTTGCCGCGCGCGCCATGAAGGCGGCGCTCGAACTCATCCGCCCGCTGCTTCAGGCCAGGGGCACGGAACCGCTCGGTCGCGTGGTCATCGGCACCGTCAAAGGCGACCTGCACGACATTGGCAAGAATCTTGTCGCCGCCATGCTCGAAGGCGGGGGCTTTGAAGTTGTGGATCTGGGCGTCAACGTCACGCCGGATACCTTCATCGCCGCCGTGAAGGCGAAGAACGCCAACATCGTCGCCATGTCCGCGCTGCTCACCACCACCATGCCCTCGATGAAATCGACCATTGAGGCCTTCAAGCAGGCCGGAATGCGTGAACAGGTCAAGATTCTCATCGGCGGCGCACCCATCACGCAGAAATACGCCGACGAAATCGGCGCGGACGGCTACAGCGACAACGCCGTCACCGCGGTGGCGCTGGCCAAGCAGGTCATCACCAAAGCTGGCTGAGCGCTGCGTTCTTCGCGCTGGAAGCGCCCTTCATGCACGCCTTTTTGTCCGAACTTCTCCGCCAGGGGCCGGTCGTGACCGACGGCGCCTGGGGCACCCAACTGCAGGCTCGCGGATTAGGCATCGGCGAATTTCCCGACTCGTGGAATGTCACGCATCCGGAAAGGGTCGCTGAAGTCGCGCAGGCGTACGTCAACGCGGGCAGCCGCGTCATTCTCACGAACACGTTTGGAGCGAACCGGATTCGCCTGACGGAAAATGGTCTCGGCGATCAGGTCGCCGCCATCAACCGCGCCGGTGTCGAGATCTCCCGCAGCGCTGCCAAGCCGGCGGGCGCGTTCGTTTTTGCGTCGATCGGGCCGACTGGAAAGATGCTCATGACCGGTGATGTGACGCCGGAAGAATTGCTCGCCGTGTTCCAGGAACAAGCGGTTGCTTTGGCCTCGGCTGGCGCTGACGCGCTCGTTGTCGAGACAATGTCTGATCCCGAGGAAGCGAAGTTCGCGGTCCAGGCGGCGAAAACCACCGGACTGCCCGTGGTTGCCTGCCTGGTGTTCGATTCTGGCAAAGACAAAGACCGCACCATGATGGGCAACACCCCCGAGCAGGTGGCGCAACTCATGACCGAAGCCGGCGCGGATGTCATCGGCGCGAACTGCGGGCAAGGCATCGCGGGCTTCGTCGTCATCTGCCAGCGGTTGCACGCCGCCACCGATCGTCCCCTCTGGATCAAAGGCAACGCCGGTCTGCCGGAAATGGTCGAGGGCCATCCCGTTTACAAGGAAACGCCCGAGACGTTCGCGAGCCACGTCCCCGCGCTGCTGGCTGCGGGAGCAAGTTTCATTGGCGGTTGTTGCGGCACCAGCCCGGAATTCATCGCCGCGGTCAAAGCGCGGCTGGGCTGAAATGAGGCCAACGCCGCTTCGGTGAGCCAGCTCAGTCGGGACCGCGGATGGGCGCGGATTCACCCTTGCGCGGCTGTCGTTGCAACCCATTCCATCTCCTTCATGAAATGGAGGAGAGGGCGGAGAGAGGAGGCGCCTTTGCAGCATCGGTTTTGAGCCGCCCCTCTCCTCGTTCCTCTCCCCACTCCTTCGTCGCGGGGAGGGGAGGATGATCGCGCTTTACCGTCCTTGTCGCAAAACGTACGCCGATGGTGTCCGACTTCCGGATCCGACACCTCACCCCAACCCTCTCCGGTCGAGTGGGAGAAATCCGGGACCGAGAGGTTGCAGCGTGTCGGCCAACGTAGCACAGGCGTCCCGCCTGCATGAGTCAGCCCGCCTTTGTTGTCTGCAGACGAAATGAACCATTCAGCCGTGACGGCTGTGCTACTTTGGGCGCCGCCCGGTTCGTTAGTCCATCACCGCTGGGAACGGCGCGCGATGCCTTTTTGAAACTCCTTCAGCACCTCCGGGCGCGATTCAAAAAAATCCGCCAGTTCGCCCAACCGTTGCAGCGTCGTGGCGCTCAGGCAGTGTTCTAGTCCTTCGATGTCTTGTTCCTGGGTTGCTTCATCCACCTGCAACAGGGAGAGGCATCGCTGCAAGGTGGCGTGCCGGCTCTTGATGCCCTGCGCCACCGCGCGTCCCAACTCGGTCATCGCCAGCCCGCGGTACCGCTCGTAGTGCAGGTAGCCGGCGTCGGCGAGACGCTTCACCATCGCGGTGACCGAGGGCTGGCTCACTTCGAGGCGCGCGGCGATATCGACCACGCGGGCGTAACCTTTGCTGGCGATCAATTCATCGATCCGCTCCAGGTAGTCTTCGCTGCTGATGGTTGGCGCCTGAAGTGCCGCCGCGGCGGTGGCGGCGGGGGGCCGCAGGCGGCGGTTCCGGCTGGTCTTTTTTGTTTTCATCCCGGTTCGTGGACCAGTTGCTGTTTGACAACCGGACCCGCAAGGCTTATCTAACCCATCAATGTTAGGCAAGGCTAAGATTTTGAGTGTTTCCTCATTCGCCGCGTGGAAAGGGATTGCCTGGAGCGGTCGCCGCTTCGTTGTGTTGTCATGAAAGAGGCCTTTTTTGCCCTGGTTTTCGCGCTGCTCGCCGCTGCCCTTTTTCTGCCGCGGATGGGCCTCGTGGCGCGCTGGCGGCAGGCGCGGCGGCTGGCGGCTCGTTTCCGCCGCGAAGACGCGCTCAAGTTCATTCTCAAAGCCGAGGCCAATCGCCAGACGCCCACCCTTGAAGCCGTGGCGGGATCCCTCCAGCTGAAACCGTCGGCTGCCGCCGAACTGCTCAAGGACATGGAGGCGCATGGGCTCGTCTCCTACGATGAAGGCCGGCTGCGCCTGCAACCGGGCGGGCGCGACATCGCGCTGCACGTCGTCCGTGCGCACCGCCTCTGGGAGAGCTATCTCGCCGACCAGACCGGCGTGGCGGAGAAAGACTGGCATCACCGCGCCGAGCGCCAGGAACATCTGTTGTCGCGGGAGGAAACCGATTTCATCGCGCGCCGCCTCGGCCATCCCACCCGCGACCCGCATGGGGATGCGATTCCCGAAGTGGGCGGCGATCTGGAAGGCGATGCCGGCCGGCCGTTGAACGCCGCGGAAGTTCACGTTCCGCTGCGCATTGTCCACATTGAGGACGAGCCGGAGACGATTTATGCGCAGATTCTCGCCCAGGGTCTGCGCCCGGGAATGACCGCCACGGTGCTGGAGAAATCGCCGCAGCGCATCCGGTTCTGGGCGGATGGACGCGAGCACGTGCTGGCGCCGCTGCTGGCCAACAGCCTCTCGGTCATTCCGCTGTCGGCGGACGAGGCGTCGGAACTTTACGGCGAACAGCATCTCGCCGAATTGCGCGCCGGGCAGCGCGGCCGGGTACTGGGACTTTCCCCGGCCTGCCGCGGGGCCGAGCGGCGGCGCCTGCTTGATCTGGGGTTCGTGCCGGGCACGGAGATCGAGGTGGATCTCGTCAGTCCGATGGGCGATCCGACGGCGTATCGCGTGCGCGGCGCCGTGGTGGCGCTGCGACGCGAGCAGGCGGGATTCATTCGCATGGCGACACCAGAGGCGATTTCCGTATGAGCGCGCCTCCTCTTCCAGCGCAACATCCGCCCGAGGCGTGCGCCGATTGCAGTGTTTATCGCGCGGCGAACCTCAAGAAGCTCGGCCTCAACCTGGACCATTGGGACCATGTCGTCGCGCTCGCTGGAAATCCCAACGTGGGCAAGAGCACCGTCTTCAACGCGCTCACCGGTCTGCGCCAGCACACCGGCAACTGGCCGGGCAAAACCGTGACGCGGGCCGAGGGTGGCTTTGCGTACGGCGGACGCCGCTTCAAGCTGGTGGACCTTCCCGGCACTTACTCGCTGCTCTCGACGAGTCTGGACGAGCAGATCGCACGCGACTTCATCCTCTTCGGTCAGCCGGACGTCACGGTGGTGGTGGTGGATGCAACACGACTCGAACGCAATCTCAACCTCGCTCTGCAAGTGCTGGAAATCACCGATCGTGCCGTGGTGTGTCTCAACCTCGTGGATGAGGCGGAGCGTCATGGATTGAAAGTGGACGAGCGCCAGCTCGCGCGCGATCTCGGCGTGCCGGTGGTGCCGACGGCGGCGCGCTTCGGCCGCGGCTTGCCGGAATTGCTTCAGGCGATCAGCGAAGTGGCCTCGGGCAAAACCCTCTGCCGTCCGCATCGTCTTGAAAGCGAGCCGCCAGCCGTGCGTCCTGCGCTCAACGAGCTGGTGGCGAAACTCAAGTCGGCGTTTCCGCAATTGCCGAATCCGCGCTGGGTGGCGATGCGCCTGCTCGGCGGCGACGATTCCATCACCGAAGCGCTGCGGCGCGGCGAACTGGGCGTGACGCGTGAGCTTGACGGGGAGGCGCAAGGTGAAGCCGAGGTGACATCCACAACCGCCTGAAGCGCCATGGAAAACCCAGCCACAACCTCAGCCCGCAACGCCGACGTGGATGGTCTTTTGCGCACGGCGCAGCAACTTCGCGAGACGATTCGCGGGGATTTGCACGAGCATCTGGTCGAGGCCATTTACACCGATGCCGCGCGGCTCGCCGACCGCGCGGTGACGCGTCCCGGGAGCAAGGCGCGGCCGACGTTCGACCGCGCGATGGACCGCCTCGTGACGAGCCGGGTATGGGGTTTCCCCATGATGCTGGCGCTCTTCACGCTAATGTTCTGGCTGACCATCGCGGGCGCGAATGTGCCGTCGGGCTGGCTGGCGACGTTGCTGGTGGACCACCTCTATCACTGGCTGCGCGAAGGCGCGACCGCGCTCGGTTTTCCGTGGTGGCTGCGCGGCTTGCTGATCGACGGGATGTACCTGGCAACGGCCTGGGTGGTGAGCGTGATGCTGCCGCCGATGGCGATTTTCTTCCCGATGTTTTCGTTGCTCGAAGACTTCGGCTACCTGCCGCGGGTGGCATTCAATCTCGACAGTCTGTTCAAGCGCGCCGGGGCGCACGGCAAACAATCGATGAGCCTGATGATGGGCTTCGGCTGCAACGCGGCGGGCGTGGTGGCGACGCGCATCATCGACAGCCCGCGCGAGCGGCTCATCGCGATCATCACGAACAATTTCGCGCTCTGCAACGGGCGCTGGCCCACCCAATTTCTCATCGCCGCGCTGTTCATCGGCAGCCTGGTGCCGGCGCATCTGGCGGGTTTCATTTCGGCGGCGGCCGTCACCGGCATCGCGATGCTCGGGGTGGCCATGACGTTCATCACCTCGTGGTTCCTCTCTCGCACGGTTCTCAAGGGCGAGGTGTCCACTTTCAGTCTCGAACTGCCGCCCTACCGGCCGCCGCGCCTCTGGCAAACGCTTTACACGTCGCTGATCGACCGGACGATGTTCGTGCTGTGGCGTGCCGTCGTTTTCGCTCTGCCGGCCGGCGCGGCCATCTGGCTGAGCGCGAATATCATGGTCGGCGACCGCAGCGTGGCGCAACACCTGGTCCAATGGCTCGATCCGGTGGGACTGTTGCTCGGTTTGAACGGGGTCATCCTGCTCGCCTACGTGGTGGCCATCCCGGCCAATGAGATCGTCATCCCGACGGTACTGATGCTTACGGTGATGATGACGGGGATGCACGAAGTCGGCCAGGGTGCCGGGGTGATGTTCGAACTCGACAGCCAAACCGCGGTGAAGGATCTCTTGACCAAGGGCGGATGGACCACGCTGACCGCGGTGAATCTGATGCTCTTCAGCCTGCTGCACAATCCATGCAGCACGACCATTTACACGATCTATAAGGAAACCGGCAGCGTGAAATGGACCACGCTGGCGACGCTCCTGCCCGTGGCCATGGGGGTGGTGTTGACCTTCCTCGTGGCGCTGGCCTGGCGGTGGTTCTTTTGAAGTGGCGGCGAGTTCTGGTTAGCGGGCCGTTGAAAGGATGACCGGACGCCGCGGAATCCGTCCGGAGAAAACTCCCACGGGGCGGACGGCACAGAGGTGAACACAGAACGGGTCGTTCGCAAGGAACCTCGCAGCCTCAACGCCCCCCTCGGGAGGAAGGCGAAGGACTCGCTTCTGCTCGGATACAATACAAAACCGGCGGCGGCATGTAGTTGTCTGTCTCACCTCCGTCGCGGAATCTCAGGCCGAAGGTAACTTTGAATATGAAGAAAATCGACAAGGACGAACTTTACGGCCACGTGCGAGAATTTCTGAAGGGCAAGGGCGTGGAACTGCAGGACGGCTCGTACACCCAGCACATTCAACAGGGATGCCATTTGCTGGCCAGCACCATCAACACCAGCCGTGACGCGCTGCAACGAGCCAAGGCCGAGGCGGACCGGCGGCTCGACAAGGTGCGGCAGACCATCCATGAAAAGACGGCGCCCAAGCCGGCTGGTTCGCCCCCGCCAAAATCCAAACCAGCCACCACGAGGACGAAGCCGGCGCCGGCTCCTGTCGCCGCTCCGTCTGCCGCGAAGGCAACGCCCAGAAAACACAAACCGCGCGCTTCGCGATGACCGGTTGGATGACCCAGCATGGCAGGAGCGGGAACACTTGTGGGTAGCTACCGCGCAGCGACGCGATTCGGAGTTTCGTCATTCGTTTCCACGGCTCTACATCGCTCTCGGAACACCATCATTTGGATCGGTGCATGCTGATTTTTGAAATCCCTTCCAGATGGATTCGAGGTCGAATACTTGAAGGTTTGAAATCGCCGCGCGACCACGCGTGACGACAAGGCAGTCTTTGGAGGGAAGGAAGCACGCGGAGAGCGAAACTTCGCCGTCGTTGGCCAAGGCCTCGATGGAGTTCCGGTTTACCAGAATTTCAATGGTGCCGATACCGCCCCGCAACAAACCTCTTGTTGGTGCTGGTGACTCCCCGCGCTTGCTTTGCCGGGGGCTTCGGCTATCACGGATTCGATGAAGCGCCTCACCCGCACTCGCGTGCTCCTCTGGATTTGGCTGGCCGTGCTTGCTGGCGCGCCCGCGTGGAGTGACGCCGCTCCTCCGGCCATTGCGAAGGCGCGCGTCGCGTTTGGCGATTTCACGCCGAACCTGCCGGTGCTGCTCCTTGACGCCACGGAATCAATCTCCGCGGAGGTCAAAGTGCCCTGCACCATTCGTGTCGTCTGCCCGACAAACTCCTCATGCGGTGAGACCAACCGCCTGTCGGCCGCAGTGCAATATCACGGGGCCACCTCGCAGCGATTTCCCAAGAAGTCGTTCAAACTGACGTTGGAGCAACCCGCGCGGCTGCTGGATCTGCGCCTGAGTTCGCATTGGGTGCTCAACGCCGCCTACATTGATCGCTCGTTGATGCGGCACAAGCTGTCCTACGACCTTTTCCGTTCGCTCTCGTCGCCCGGTGGAAATCGTTTCGCCGCGGGGAGCCGTTTTGTGGAGGTGTTTTTCAACGGCCGCTATCACGGCGCCTACCTGCTGATGGAGCGCGTTGACCGGGAACTGCTGCAACTGCGCCCCTACCGCAGCAACGAGGTCAGCCACGCGTGCATCTACAAGGCTATCGATCACGCGGCGAATTTTGGAGACTCCGGGCACTCCGGTTATGAACAGCGCGAGCCCGATCCCATCGCGAACCCGTACTGGGATCACCTGGATGAGTTCAATGAGTTCGTCAGCACCGCGCCCGACGCGAAGTTCTTTGACCCCAAAGCGGGCATCGGGTCGCGGCTCGATCTGGACAACGCCATCGACTTTCACCTGCTCGTGCTGCTGACGGCCAATGGCGACGGGATCACCAAGAACTTCATCATGGGCCGTGATGCGCACGCAGCGGGCCAGCCGGACTCTCGGTTCTTTTTTGTGCCGTGGGATTATGACGGCACCTTCGGCCGGAATTGGAACGCGGAACCATTTTCGTCTTCGTCATGGTTGTCGAACCACCTGTTTGATCGGCTTCTTGGCCAGCGCGCCTATCGCGACCGTTTCATCGCCCGCTGGAATCAGCTTCGCGGTCGCGAATTCTCGGTCCAGGCGGTTCAGGGGAGGATCGACGCCAATGCGCGCACCCTGGGCGAGGCAGCGCGGCGCAATTTCTTCCGCTGGCCCACCACGGCGCATGACTACCCGGATGACCTGACCTTCGAGGAGGATATCAGCGAAATGAAATCGTGGGTGAAAGCACGGCTCGCGTGGCTTGATTCGGAGATCAAGCACCAGCTCGATTCGCACTAGCCTCATATGGCACTTTACAAATACTGCAACCAAAACGGGAAGTTCATCCTCCAGAATCTTGAGATTAAGGTTACTCCACCCAACGAGCTAAACGATGTGTGCGAAATGAGGCCAATAGTCCTGAATTCCGACCGAAAGGCTTGGGCGAGGATGTTTGCGAAGAAGGTGGTCACTGAGCCGAAATTTTACTTTACCAATGCGCACCTATTTCAAGGCTTCAAGAACTTCCGCCAATTTCAGGAGTATGCCCGCGCAAACTTGAGGGAAATGATCCAGACTTTAGAGCAAGGTTCGCCGTCTGTGGAGACCGCGCTTCAAGTTGAAACAGCCGATATGGTCAGCAAGAAGTGGGGCGTTATCAGCTTCTCAACCGACCCCGTTGAAGACCAGATGTGGGGGCTTTACTCAGACGCGCACAAAGGGTTGGCTGTTGAGTTCAACGAGACCAACGAATTATTTGCAAATCCCGGCCTATTCCAATTTGATTTCCTCCAATGCGAATATGAGGACCAGCCATCCACTTACCGACTTACGGGCGGCGTAAATGTGGCCGATGTTCAACAATTCGTTCGTCGCAAGCGAACGAAATGGGGATATGAAAAGGAATGGCGACTGATTGTTCCGCTCCTGCGTTGCCGAAAAGACAATGAGGCTCGCTATCTGTTCTCAATCGAACCTTCGATCTTAACGTCGGTCACCTTCGGCTTGCGAACACCAAATCCACTGCAGCAAGAGGTCCTCGCTGCATTGGGACGCCCACACTTTCAACATGTCACCAAGTGGCACATTGTTAAAGCCAACGCATCGATGGAGTTGAAGCGAGTCCAATTGCCATGATGGTCCGATTGCGCCATCACGCCATCGCCAAAGCCTGCAACTGCCCAGTGTCTCACCCGCCCGGGCGTGCTCACGTCAGACTCCAAGGCGCGCGCGGGGCACGGCCCAGCAGCGCGGCCGCAGCGGGATCGCCGACGATTTCCTCCGTGTCCGGATTCCAACGAATCTTCCGTCCGGTCAGCATCGCGATCTGGCAGAGGTGCCCCACGCTGGCGGAGCGATGCGCCACCTCAGCGGGCGTGATGGTGGTGCGCCGGTTCTTCACGCACTCGATGAAGTCGATATGGTGGTTGGGGCTGTTGTAGAGCCGTTCCTCCTCGGCGCCGATCCTCTCCGCGAGAAGCGATTTCGGCTCTGCATCGAAGCCGCCGCGGTCCACCCACACCCAGCCTTTATCGCCGATCCAGCGCGCACCCCCGCCTTTGGGCAACTGGCCGCCGTCGGCGACGATCAACTCAACCCCGTTGGCATAGCGGCAGGTGGTCTTGTAGCTGGTGGCCGAATCAAAAATGCCGCGCAGACGGAAATCGCCCTTGCCCTCAAATTCCACCGGGCCGGTCAAGTCGGTGCCCAGCCCCCATTGCGCGATGTCGCCGTGGTGGCCGATCCAATCCATCATCTGGCCGCCGCCCCAATCGAGCACCCAGCGCCAGTCCCAGTCATAGACGCCTTGAAATTCCCGATAGGGCGCGGGTCCGAGCCACAGATCCCAGTCCAGTTCGGGTGGGGGCGTGCGAACCGAAATGTCGCCGCGACCGCCGCCGCCGCCGGGAAGGCCGACTTCGACGCGCTGCACTTTGCCGATGCGCCCGTTGCGGACCAGTTCGCAGGCGCGGCGAAAGCTTCCGCCCGAGCGCTGCCAACTGCCGGTCTGCCAGACGCGCCCGTGCTGCTTCATCGCATTGACCATCGCGCGGCCTTCGCGGAGGTCGTGGCTGAAGGGTTTCTCGCCATAGATGTCGAGACCGGCGCGCGCACACGCGATGGCTACGGTGGCGTGCCAGTGGTCGGGCGTGGCGATCATCACCGCGTCGAGATCGTCGCGCGCGATCAGCTCGCGGAAATCCGCGTAGGTCGCGCAATCATGGTTGCCGTAATGGCGGTCCACCGCGCCCTTGGCGGACTCGGTCTTCTTCGTGTTGGGATCGCACACGGCGCGGATGACGACGTCCTTGATGCCGAGGAACCCGCCCATGTTGCCGCTGCCCATGCCGCCGACGCCGATCATGCCCATGGCAATCTTGCGGCTCGGCGCGTCAGCGCCCAGAAGGCGCGACGGGACGATGGAAATAGCGGCGCTCGCGGTCAGCAAGGAAACGCCGCCGCGCTGGAGGAACATTCTGCGGTTCATTTGTGAAACTTCGTAGCGGCGTCTCGGAAGAGCGCCGCCATTGTTGGATTCGGGAGCAGAGGATGCGGCGCTCTGCCGAGACGCCGCCACGTCGGACTGGTTCGTGATGTGACTCATGTTCGTGTGAAAGTTTTGCATGCGTTGTTACTTAGCGGCCTTGAGTTCCTGCGCCTTCTTCGCCACGGCGGCCAGTCGTGCCGGGTCCATGCCGCTGCGGATGCGCATCTCGTGAATGGACCAGAAGAGCCCGGGCTTGGCGCCGGTCTGCTCAATCTTGATCCAGCGGGCGATGGGCGAATTGGCGAACGCGATGAGCGTGCGGCGGTCTTTGCCCGGACCCTGCGCGATGGGCCCGGCCCACGTCTGCCCGTCCATCGAGGTGAACACCTTGTAGCCGGTCGGACCGTCGCTGGGGGAAGCTTCGTATTCCAGTTCAACCGAGGTCAACGCGGCGGTGCGGCCGAGATCCACGGCGAACCATTGACCGGGCTGCTGTTCGGTGCCGGTCGCCCAGCGCGTTTGCTTCTTGCTGTCAAAGGCGAGCCTCGCCTCTCCGGAAGCATGCGACGCTTTGGCCTTCCATTCATCCGGATCGAGTTCGCTCACCGACATGTCCTTGGTCTTGTCGTAAAGCGCGACGTAGGTCGTGCGCGCCGAGGCGCCGACTTGCGCGTCACCAAACAGCGTTTCCAGCGTATCGAAGGCATCCACGCCGAGGCGTTCGACGAGCGCATTGCTGACCGTCTTACGCCCCGCTTCATCGGGTGTCTGGCGGAACAGTGCGACCAGGCGCTCCTTGGGATCGACTCCCGGAGCCTGACCCATGAGGCGGACGCCGCCGCGCAAGGCCATCGTGCGCAGTTTCTCCGTGGGCAGCGAGAGCGCCTTGGCCATCAGCGGCTCCATCGGGCTGGCATCGGGCCATTCCGCGAGGGCGCGAACGGCGGCCTCTTGAACGGCGGGATTCGGATCGTCGAGCGCAGAGATGAGCGGAGCGGCGCAGGCGGGTTCGGGATAGGCGCTCATGATCGTGGCCAACGTGGGACGAAGCGCGGCGTCCGCCCCCTTCCACGCCGCCACCAACGCCACGGCGCGTGGCTCGGCGGGCACCTGCTTGAGTGCGGCCACCACGGCTTGGCCGGCGGTGTCGCGCTCGGTCTCGGTCGCCTTGGGCAGCAAAGCCAGATAGGCTTCGGCAAGCTCGGGCCGGGCCATGTCACGCAAGGCGCGCCAGGCTTCCCTCCGCACCCCGGCGTCGGGGTCGGTCACATACTTCGATAACTCCGGCAACACGTCTGCACCGCCGCGCGCGCCGACGATGCTGATGAGCCGCGCACGCTGTGGGGCCGGTGAGGACGCGGCGACCGAGGCGAGCTTCCGGCTCGTGCCCGGTGCGCGGATGTTGGCCAGCGTGGAGGCAACTGCGTCTCGCGTCTCGTTGACGGCCAGCAACTCGACCAACGCGGCGACATGATCGGGCCCGCCGACCTCGACGAGCGCTTCTGCGGCGGCTTGCCGCACCGAAACGTCGGGTGATTTCAACAACGCCACCACCGCCGGTGCGGCGCTTCTTTCCCGGCGCTGCGCCAGCGCGCCGAGCAATCGCACCTGATCCTCGGGCCCAGCCTTCGCGAGCGCGGACACGATGGCTTCCGCCATGTCGGCCCCAGGCGCTTCCGTTGCGGCGACTCGGGCGGCGGCTTCACGCACCTTCAGGGCTCCGTCGGACATGCCTTTGGCAAACCACGCGGGGGCCTTGCCGGAGTCGTTGAGAATCAGAATGCGCAGAGCGGCGGCGCGCAGATAGGCTGGCGCTTTCGTGTCATCAAAAACCGTCGTTGCCACGCGCACGGCATCGCGGCCTTGTAGTGAGTTCAAGCACAGCGCCAGCGCGGCCTGGCGCTTGAACTCCAAGGCCGGAGCCGCCGACTTCAAGAGCGCCTCTGCGCATGATGTCGTGCCGATGCGGCCCAGTGCCGTCAGCGCCGCGCCAGCCACAGTCGCGTCAGCGGAATCCGTTAGCGGCACGATGGCCGTCATCGCCTTTTCGGATCGCCGCAGTCCCAGCGAGGTGACGATGCCGGCTTTGGTGTTGCCGTCCGTCTTGGGCAGCGCGGCGATCAGCGCGTCGTCCACGCGCGGGTCGGGCACCGCTTCCAGGGCATAGCGGGCCATGTGCGAGAGCTTCGCATCGGTTAGCAACGCCGCCACAGGTGGCACATCATCGCAAAAGCCCATGCGGTGGACGGCACGCAGGATGAGGTCGCGCCCGGTGGTCGTGGTGTCGGGTGCGGCCAGCACGACGAGGAGTTTCTTCTGCAGATCGCCGAGCGCCGCGCGGTCCTGCCCCGAAGCGGCCAGAAAGGTTTCCAGTTTCTCGCGCACCTCCAGACCTTCCTTGGTGGCGATCGAGTAAACGCCGATCGCTTGAAGATCTGTATCGGCGAGGGGCGAAGCGGGCGTTGGTTTGGCCGGTTGGGCCTGGGAGACAGTGGCTGCGGCCAGCAGTGCAGCGACAGGGCCGGGCCAGTGCTTCATCCATTGCGTGATCATGATGACGGTCTTTGACTGCGGTTCGCCGCCCCGGATTCAAGTGGACACTGCTTGGACTGCGGGATCTCCAACACGCGGGCGCAGACATTCCCTCTCCGCTCCCGGAGGGCAGGGTGAGGTGAGGGGAATCTTCCGCACCAGGCCCTTGTGAAATCAGGGCTTGCTCGGCGCTCCCACCCCTCACCCCGGCCCTCTCCCCGTTGAGGGGAGAGGGAGAAACCAAGTGGCGTTCGTTCATCTGAAGTTCAGCTCACCGATTCCTCACTGAGCCGGAAGAAGTTTGTGCCGGACGCCGTCGGCATCAGCCTCTGCTGCCGATCCAGAACGATCTCTCCATTGTCGCGCCGACCGCGATAGCATCGGAACCAAACCTGACTATGAAAACACCATGCCTGCTGGTGGGGATTACCTTGTTGCTCGCAATCGGCAGTTCTGCACCCGGCCGCGGTTCGCTTCCTCCGTCTGAACCAACCACGGTTTGAAGCGGCAACCGCGTGGAATGAATTCCTCATCCGCGCGTTCGGTTTGGGAAGACACTGGTCCGCCATCCTCGACCACGGTGCGGTTTTGCCCGGTTGAATATTTCGTCCGGAACTCATGGCCTCTTTCGGCTGGACAGAGATTTAACCGGCTCTACCGTTCCTCCATGTCAAGCCTGCAAAACCGCGACCTGCGGTCGAATGCCTGTTGGACGAATTAGCAACGCCATGGAACAGATCGAGACCAGACGAAGAGGATTCGGGTGGCGGCTAGTCGGCGCAGCTATAGCGCCATTTGTCGTAGCGTCGGCATATCTCTTTTTCACTCGCTGGCCCTCTTACCGCTTTACTGCCTTCAGTGACGATTCAGCTCTCGCCGTCTCGGTTCTAGCCGGCGCGGCGTTCGTTGCGGTTCTTCCGATTCGTCCTCTTCAGCGCGTCTTGGCGTTGATCTGTTACATGCCACTGCTCGCCGTGGTGCTGTTCTTTTACACGTTTTGGTTTATCGCGGTGGTTTTCCACGACGGATTATGAAGTACCGAGGGTCCAACCAGACACTGGAGACAACGCCGGTTGGACGTCGCAGTTCCGCTTCGCGGTTCACGTCGTTGGCCCGGCGTGTCTCAGTTTTGCGTTCAAGTTAGGCCGCTTCACACCATGAAAACAATAGACACACTCGCCAAGGTCGCCGACCGGATTGTCTGGACGGTTGGATGTCTCACCATCATCAGATACGCAGACGACCATTGGCCGCTTGGTTATCAGATTGTGACGGCGGCATTGCTCGTCGGTTTCGGCATCTGGTACCTGTGGCGGTTCTTCGTTCAGCCTTTCAGAGCCGGGCTGAGAGGAGAGCAGTCGTGAGATCAACGCGGCCCAACAAACCGGCTGCAGGCAACGCCGGGATCGCGTCTCCAGTTCCGCTTCGCGGTTCACGTCAGTTGGTCCCGCGTGCCTGATCTCTGGACGTTGAACGATCCCCGGAAGTATTCCGTCCCTGCTCCTTGTCTCTTCCTTGAACTACCTCCCCCCGCCGGCCGCCGATTGGATGAACGCGATCAGGTCGGCGATGTCCTGCGGCTTGTAGGTGGCCTCGAATCCCTCCGGCATCAGCGAGAGGCTGGAACTGGTCAACTCCTGCAGGTCCGTGCGCAGGATGGTCATTTCTCCGGTGGCGCTGCGCAGGGTGAGGCTGTTGGGCGACTCGGCGGTGATGATGCCGGTGAATTCGGTGTCGTCGCGCGTGACCGCCGTGTAGCTGATGAACCGCGCCTCGACCGCGCGGTTTGGATCCAAGATCGCGGACAGCAGGTAATCGGCCGGCTTGTCGGCCACGCTGGCCAGGTCGGCGCCGATGCTGGTGCCTTCGCCTTTGAACTGGTGGCAGGTGGCGCAGTTTTGTTGAAACAAGGTCCGAGCCCGCTCGGGGACACCGCGTAGTTCCAGCACCACCTGATAGTTCTTGAGCACCTGCTCAAGGTCCGCGCGGGTGGACGCAAAGAGCTTCGCGGCGCGTTCGCGAATCGCGGTCTGCGCATGAGTCAGCAGCGTCTGCTGGTGTCCGGGATCGATCTGCGCGGGCGGTATCACTTGTTTCTCCAGCGCGCCGAGCAGCGCCTGCAACCATTCCGCGCGCCGGCAGAGCACGTTCAACACTTCGACGCGCAGCGCCGGACTGTAGCCGCGCCAGCCGGTGAGGAGAATGTCGCTGGTGCGGTTGCCTCCGACCCGGCTGAGAGCGGTGAGCGCGGCGTGTTGCAGCCCGGGCGGCACCTGCGGACGCAGCAGCCGGCTCAACAGCTTGAGGTCGTCATCCTGCCCGTCCGAAGCGCGGCCGAGGAAGCGAATCGCCGGCTCCAGTTCGGGAGGAGCGGCGGTGGCGCCGGACTCGGACGCGGCCAACTTGCGCGCCGCGGTGAACAGTCCCTCCGCGCGCGTCATCGCCGCCTTCAAGTCGGCACCGCCTTCGGCCTGCAGCTTGCGCCACGGGAGTTTTCGCCGGTCAAGCGCGTCCAGCAAACCGGCGAACGCATCGAATTGCCATGGCGAATAGCGGCCATTCACATCGCGGGCGATCTGCTCGATTGGCTTGGCGAGGGCTGAGTCGCGTCCGAGCGCGATGGCAAGCCCGAGAAGTTGTTCAAGAAGGACGGGAGACACCTGCGCCGGGTCCTCGCTGAAAACGAGGGCGAGCATCGTGTCAATGTGCGGGACGGCCGAGCTGAGAATGGCGATCTGCATCGCGTCATTGGTGAAGTCGCGCCGGGCCAGCGCGGTGAGGGCGCGACCTGCCCGAGGGTCAGTCCACTCGCCGAGGCTGAACGCGAGTTGGTATCGGACGCGGATCTCGGAATCGCCAGCCAGTCCGAGCAGCGCAGTTTCGAGTTCCGATCGGTCACCGGGCGACACAGCAGGTTGACGCAGCAAGGATTCACTCACGCGGATCGCGTGTTCACGCACGTAAGGATGCGGATCGCGCAAGCCCTCCGCCACAAGTGCCGACGAAAGCGCGTTCAAGCCATGCAGCGCGCCCAGCACGTGGAGCTTCGTTTTCGGTCGGTCGGTCTGGCGGAACAGCTTCGCGAGCAGCGGCACGGCAGACGGATCGGCGCGATGCACCAGCAGTCGTTGCGCGGTGTCGCGCTGCCAGCCGTTCGGGTGATCCAGCGCGGCGACGAGTCCGGCGGTGTCGAGTTGATCGAGGCGTGGCGTCGGGCGGAGCTTCGCGCCGTCCGGAAATATTCGATAGATGCGCCCGAGGGTGTCGCCGGCGCGCAGATCGAGCCGCGCCTGCATCCGCTTGGGAATCCATTCGGGATGCTCGATGACATGGCGATACATGTCGGCCACGTAAAGCGCCCCGTCGGGACCGACCTTCACAAACACGGGCCGGCTCCAATTGTCGGAACTCGCGAAGAACTCGAAGTTCGTTTCGCTGGCCGCCCGATGGCTGGTGAAGGTGACGCCGTCGGGTTCCAGCACCTCGCGATGGATGACCTGATAAACCGGGTCGCAGATGAATACGCTCGTGGCGAAGTCCTGCCCAAAGAGGTCGTCCCGGTACGGTTGGGCGGCGCTGGCGGCGGTGACCGAATTGACGGCGTCCGGCCAGTTGAAGCGCTGGAGGAAGCGGCTGATGGGATGAAGCATCGGCGCGTCGGGATACTGCGCCAGCAGGTGCTTCATGCTCTTCACCGGCAGGTGTGGATTGCGGACGAGGTAGTGTTCCGGAAGCGGGTAGTGCCAGAGCCAGTTGATATTGTTGTTTCCAAACCAGTTTCCCCAATCATCGCGATGGCGGCCGTATTGCGTCTGGCCCGCCGTGGTCTCCAGCGCGCCGTCGTCAGGACGAAACCGCACATCGCGTCCGCGGATGTTGACCTGCCGGCCGGTGAGCAGCGACTTCACCATGCCGCCGCTGTCGCCGTTGGCGGCGTGGAGCCAGTTTTCGAGGCCGTAGTCGAAGCCGTTGATCCGATGCTGCTGGTTGCCTTCCGCGAACCCGGAGAACAGCGTGCGCCGCACATCCGCCCGGCCATCGCCATCGGAGTCCTCGGCATAGAAGACATCCGGCGCGGTAGCCACGATGACGCCGTTGCGCCAGGGGATGAGTCCATCCGGGTAATTCACGTTTTCGAGGAACGCGGTGGACTTGTCGTAGATTCCATCTTGATCGGTGTCTTCGAGAAAGCGGACAAAGCCACCCGGCTTACCGCGGCCATCCACGCCAAGGGGATAATCGCCCATCTCGACGACCCACAGCCGTCCGTCGGCGCCCCAGTCGAACCACACTGGATCCATCGTGAGCGGTTCTGCGGCCACGAGTTCGACTTTGAAACCGGGATGCACCCGCATCGTCGCCAGGCTTTCCTTCGGCGACAGCGGCGGCGGCTGATCGGCGCGGAGCAACTGGTGGAACGACCGGCTCTCGACGGCATCCGGCAGATGCGCGGTCTCCTCGTTCTGCACGTACAACTGGCCGGAACGAAACCACGCGCCGTTGTTGCGATGCGGACCAGAACGAACGAACGCGGGCAGCGGATCGCCTCTCGTGCCAGTGCGCGGGCCGGAAACGATCTCGTCGTTCCAGCCAATCTTCCAACCCAGATCAGGAATCGCCTCCGAGACGAACAGGCGGATCACGTAGTTGGATTCTCCTGAGAACACCACGTCGTCGTAGCGATCACCGTTTAGATCGACGAAGCGCAACCCGGCATCGCGGCCATCTGCGGTCACGACCCGCGCGCCTGCGGGCAGTGCATAGTCGAGTTTCTTCCAGGTGCCTTCTGACTCGGACCAGCCCAGCACCGCGTTTTGCGTGTCATTGGCGACGAGAAGTTCGCCACGGCCGTCGTTGTCAAAATCACGCCAGCGCACCCCGGCATCGCGGCCATGACGTTGCGTCAGGACGGGCTGGCTGTCGGCCGCGAGTCCATTTAACAACGTGCGATCCTCGATCCATTGCTGGCCATCGAAGTGCCACGCTCCGGCGGATGATTCCGTGCGCCGCAACACGGAAGCGCGGCCGTCAGGGCGCACGACGCCGAAAACGGCTCCCGCGATCTCGGTGGGGAAGGAAATGTCGCGCCAGGTGCGCTGGGCTGGATTCCACAGACGGGTCAGATGCTTCTGCGAGTTGCCGATCACCACGTCCATGAAACCGTCGTTGTCCACGTCGAGCACGCGGACTCCGTTGTCTGATCCATCCGGGGCGCGCAACGGCTGGCCTGCGAGCAGATGGGTGTTCAGGCGGTCCAGCGCTTCGCGGAACGTGAGGAATTTCACCTTGCGCCCATGCCGCGCCACGGTGTGGTCGATCAACTTGATGACCTGCTCCGCGCGAATCCAGCCGTGCGGATGAAAACAAAGCGTCATCACGCCCTGTTTGATCACAGTGGCATCGAGGGCCGCCTTCCAGTCATCAAGGGTGACGGCATTCGTTGAGCCGTGGGCATTGTGCGCCTCCCAGTCGCTCGGCAGCGTGATGGGAAATTCCCAGCCCAGCCGGTCGATCACGTAAGGATAGGGATGATCCTCAATCGTGGTGCCAAACCGTTTCATGCTGACCCGCGTGGTCGCGTTTGTTTCCGTCGGCAGATACTTTGCGAATCTGGAGGCGCCGGAGGCATCCCGCACCAGTTCAGGCGGCAGGCTGGAATCGTTCGTGGTGAAGAAGTGCGCGACTGACGAATCGATGGAGAGAAACTGGCCCTTCGAGTTGGTCTGGCTGAACACCTCGGCGAAGAAGCGCGGACTGGCGACATTCAACGAGTCGCAATAGGGGAGGCGGATGGCCACCGGTCGGTTGCCGGGGATTTGATGCAACAGCGCCACGCCATCGTGGTAGTCGGCTGCGCTGGCGGTGAAGTTGCTTTCGCTCAGCAGGGGATGCCGGTGCGTCACTGTGTGGACCTCGATCGACACGCCCTCGCGCAACCAGTCCTGAAGGATCGCATTGGTGACGGGCACAGCGTTGGCCATCACGCTCAACGCGGCGCGGTCATCGATCTGTTTCAGCCGTTTCAGGATCGGGCGAAGGAAGGATTCGTGTCGTGCGGGGTCACCCAGATCATCCACTGACAGGATGACGACGGCGTCGATGCCCGGCTCGCCAATCCATTGCGGGGTCGTGAGCCGCGGCGATTTCAGGCCAACCGCAAACGGATCCGCGTCGTTCAGGTGATTCAGGCGATTGGCGGACGACGACGTTTGGGCGTTCGCAGAGAGGGCTGCGGCAACGACGGTTGCAGCCACCACAAGCCATGCGGACAGTTGGCAGAGGAGCATGATGTGGGTGTTATGCCGGCATCAGCGCGTCAATGCCAGCCGGGAAAAGCAGTCCCCAAGCAGAGTAATCGCAGGGTGGAATGCCTCTGTTGCTCTGGCCGATCGCGATGAAAACGCCTGCGATGTTCTCCCGGTGCGTTGGCTACTGCCCGAGAACCATGCCGTTGGTCCGCCAGAGGTCGGTGACCGCCCACAGATTGATCGGCGAGATGGCGGTGCCGAAGCGGAGGTAGCGCGCGCTGCCGTCGGCGAAGGCGAAGTTCGACCCGCCGCTGCCGCGTGGTCCCGAGGCGTGACGTGAGTATTCGACCTCCATCAGGTCGTTGCCCTCGCCCTGCGAGAAGTCCATATAAACATGGCGCGAGCTGGACGCCTTCGGTCCGAACAGAATCGTCTCCGACGGCTCCCGGATGGCGGATTCCGACATCGCGATATTCGTCCGTCCCCGCATGTAATCACTAAATCGGGCGGTATCGAGCGCGGCCATGAAGTAATCGTTCCAGCCGTTGAGAATGTAGCTGCGCGGCGAATTATCGATCGGGAAGGCGGGACTGGGAGTGAACCGCTCCGGATCGGCCACGTCGCTCGGACAGAGCAGCAGCCGCACGTCCTGATAGCCGTCGAACAAGCCCGTCATCCAGCATGGGTTGACGGTGCGCGGATGGCAGGATCCCTGATTGTCGTCGGTGTAAAACTGGTGGGCGAGGGCGAGCTGCTTGAGGTTGTTCAAGCAGGCGATGCGCTTGGCCCTCTCCTTGGCCGTGGCCAGGGCGGGCAGCAGCATCGCCGCGAGGATCGCGATGATGGCGATCACGACGAGGAGTTCAATCAACGTGAAGGCCGGGAGGCGGCGGGATGGCGTGGTTTGCTTCATCATCTGCGACGGTTTTGGAACACATCGTCCACATTGTTCAAGGATTTCTCAGGGGAACATGCCCCCATGCCGACAATCCAGCAAGCTTTGCCCAAGGCACACTTGTCGGCACGCCGGCCTGCCTTGGTAGCTGGTAAAGGCACCACCTCCACACGGGAATTTGCGATATTGCACTGGATGCGGTTCTCCTGCTCAAGCCGGACTCTCGTGACGACTTTCGTTGGTGCAGCCCGCCAGCATGCCGCAGTCGGCGTGAATGTCCTGGCCGCCGCTGTAGCGACGAGCCACCGGCATGGCCAGATGTTTGCGAAGGGCATCGCGAAAGGCGTCCAGTTCGGCGCGCGACGGAGGTTGAAAACGGCCGGTGGGATCGTTGACATCGATCAGGTCGAGTTTGATCGGCAGGCCACGGGTGAGGTCAGCCAGTTTGCGAACGTCTTCTTCTCGGCAATTCATCCCGGACATCATCGTCCAGGCAAGCGTGACGCGCTGGCCGCTGACGGCGTGATAGTCCCGAAGAGCCTGCAGCAGTTCTGGCGTGGAGTTCCCCTTTTCGACGGGCAACAGCTCCAGACGCTGTCGTGGATCGGCGGTGGTCCAGGAGACGACCAGTCGGGCGGGATGCGCTTCGGCCGTATAAACCGGAAGGAAAGGGAAGACTGCGCACATCTCATGAGTAAGGGTGTAAACGGCGGTCCAAAAGCGCGGAGGCAGGTGACCGGCTTCAATCCGCTTTGAATCTGACGAGGCTGCTGGCATGCTGCGTCCGAGACGTTTGAATGCGTGAATATCAAGGGCACCATAGCGGCCATCAATCAGATGGCAGGCCGGCGGCGTCACGGCAACGCTTTGAAAAGCAGGCGCCATGACCTTTGGCTTCTACAAAATCCTGCAAAGCAAGCGCGAGTTCCGTCAGCGCCTTGCCGCCCGGCCCATCGAGGAGAAGCTGGCGATGCTGGATGCGCTGCGCGAACGCGCGCTAGCCATTCGCCCGATGCCGCGCGAATCGCAGGCCCAGGCACTGCGCGAAGAACCACCGGCGTATCCGGTGAAAATCGGTCAACTCGAATGAAACCGAAACTGGGCGCACTGCCGTGGGCCGATTGTCCATCGCCCATCGGACCGCCCTTCGCCCATCGGATGGGAGAAGGTGTCCGAAGGACGGATGAGGGGTTCATGGGAGTGGCGAAGGTGCCGAACGCCGGTGAGGGGAGCGGATTCGTCTGGCGCAAAGAACTCCACCGCGACTTCGAGCTCGCCCTGGCGGAAACCAAACTACCCGAACGTCCCGACTACGAAGCGGCGAATTGCTTCCTCATCAAAGCCAGGCGGGAAATGGCCACCACGAAGGAAAGTTGAATCATGGGTGCCACCCGCGACGACTTCATCAAATATCCGCGCACGCCGCATCTCTTCGGCTCCAAGGGCACGGACGACGACAAGCACCTGGGCCGAAAGGAATCCGAGGCGTTCATCGCCGCCCCGTCCCTCATCGTGGAGGAGAAGATTGACGGTACGAACGTCGGCATTCACTTCACCTCGCGCGGACGGATGGTGCTGCAATGCCGCGGCCACGAGATCACCGAGGGCATGCACCCTCAATATGACCTCTTCAAGCAGTGGACCTCCGTGAAGCGCCCCGTGCTGGAGGCGATGCTCGGCAGCCGGTTCATCTTCTACGGCGAATGGCTCTACGCGAAGCACTCCGTCCACTACCGCGCCCTGCCGCACTACTTCTTCGAGTTCGACCTCTACGACAAGGACGCGGCGCAATTCCTCGACCTCGCCACGCGCCTGCGAATGCTCGACGGCACCGGCCTCCACACCGTGCCCGTGCTCCATCGCGGCCCTGCCACGGCGGAGGGACTGCGCGCGCTCATCGGCCCGTCCGCCTTCGAGAGCGCGTTCGACAATCCCGTCACCGGCAGGACGGACCACCTGATGGAAGGACTCTACGTGCGCACCGAAGCCGGCGGCCACGTCACGGGCCGCGCGAAAATAGTCCGGCCCGAATTCGTGGAGAAAGTGAAACAAAGCGAGCACTGGCAGCATCAGGCGCTGGTGCCGAATCAACTCGCGGAAGGGGCGGAGATTTGGGGATGAAAGGACGATTGAGCGCAACAACCGGCGTAAATCGGCTCAAACCGAAAGGGCTGCAAGCCCGGCAGATGATAGCCCAGGGCAAGCGAAGCAACGCGAGCGCCGCCCTGGGTAATCAGTCCAATACAAATCAAGCCCTGTAGGGGCGAAAGAAAGCCAACGAGCAAATGATGAGAAATACCGAGCACACGAGCCCGCGGAAAAGCCAATCCGCAGCCACGACACCGAAGCCGCCTTCTGAGAGCGGACAATTTCCAGCTCGTCTCCATGTGTTGCTCGCCAGAGATGCGAAGGTCGGTTTGGTGATTCGCCGCGGACCATCGAAGTCCGTTTGCACGGTGTTGTGGAACCGCGCCCGCGACACATTCAAGCTCGGCCAATGGATGCGCGGCCGGATTTACGAACGCCGTTGCGATTTGTCTCCGGACGGCACGCGCCTCATTTACTTCGCAATGAACGGTCGCTGGCAATCGGAGACGAAAGGCTCGTGGACGGCCATTTCGCGCGTCCCGTATTTGAAGGCGGCGAACTTGTTCGCCAAAGGAGATTGCTGGCACGGCGGTGGATTGTTCCTCTCAGACAAGGAATTCTGGCTCAATGACGGTTACGGCCATACGACATTGAGGGCATCGAATGATGTGCGCCGGAATGTGAGCTGCAATCCACCTGACTATTTCGGGGGCGAGTGTCTGACCGTTTATTACAACCGACTGCGGCGTGATGGCTGGGTGATGAGCGACGACGAATATCAAGGCGCGACGTTGTTCGAGAAGAAAATACCCAAGTCGTGGCTGCTCCGAAAGTTGGCGTTCGTGGAAATCGGCGCCCCGCCGGGCCGGGGTTGTTATTGGGATGCCCACGAGTTGCGGCATGAGTCCACCGACTCGGTGCTGGCCTTTCCCGAATGGGAGTGGGCGGATTTCGTGGATGGTCGCTTGGTCTGGGCGTCTGAAGGCCAGCTTCGAGCGGCGCGCTTAGGCAGGGGAATACTTTTAGGCGAAAAACTGCTTCACGACTTCAACGACATGAAGTTTGAAGCGATTGCTGCGCCCTATTGAACCGATGGCTCTGCCGCCCCTACAGGGCTCGGATGATTTGTTGGATGATTTACCCAGGGCGGCGCTCGTTTCACTCGCTTGCCCTGGGCTATCATCTGCCGGGCTTTCAGCCCTCGTAGATCGGTTGCAGCAACGTCCATTGACCAGCGATGGCTAAGTTAACATGAACCGTTGGCCCGACATCACCCGCGCCACCAACGCCCAAATCCTCGCTTGGGCCGAAGCCCAGCCGTGGGCGCGCGCGATGGCGGCCTGCCAGCAGGACGCGCAGTGGCACGCCGAGGGCGAGGTGTGGACGCACACACGCATGGTCTGCGCCGAACTGGAGCGGCTCGCCAATTGGCCGTTGCTCGACCGCGCCACGCAATTGAAACTGCTCTTCACCGCGCTGTTCCACGACGCCGGCAAACCCGCCACAACTGAGAGCCACACGCTGACCATCGCTGATTTTTCAACGCCATGACCATTGACCTACGCCTTCACCGCATCGTCGGAGCGCAACCGTATCCGCTGTTGTCCGCCACCATCAGTGGCGCGCGCCGTTACGGATTTCCGGCGCCGGACTCGGACTTTGGCCTGCGCGGCGCTCATGTGTTGCCGCTCACCTCACCCCGATCCTCCCCATGAACCTCGTCGCAGCGGACGTGAGTCCGCTCCATCTGAACTGGGGAGAGATCAGAGCCTCCTCACGTCGGCTGCTACAGGGGTGATGCCGTGAGCGCTATTCCACCCATCATCACGACCGATCAGGAATGTTTCGAAGCGTGGCGGCGTCGGCTCAGCGCCGAGAACTTGCGGCCGTTGGTCGAGCGCTACGTGGCGTTCGTTTATTCGTCGGCTTACCGGCGAACGGGCAGTGCCGACCATGCCGGGGAGGTGACGCGGGCGGTGTTCCTTGTTCTGGCACGGCGCGCACGCCGGCTCGGAATGAAGACGGTGCTGGCGGGTTGGTTGTTCCACGTCGCAGCGGTTGCCTGCCGGAAGCTCGTGGGCAAATCCAGCCGCACAGGCTGGTGGCATTGGCTCTGGCGAAGGCCAAACGCGGTGCCGCCCGATGCAGGGTTATGGTCCCGGGTGGCGCCGGAGTTGGAACCGGCCATCGAGCGGTTGTCGTCGGCCGAACGAGACGCGGTGTTGCTGCTCGTTCTGTTGAATCACGATTTGGCATCCGCGGCCAAAATCCTTCGCACGAGCGAGCGGCGGGTAAACACGCGCGTCGAACGTGGTTTGAAAAAGGTCACACGTCGGCTTCGCCGGCGGGGCGTGGCGACGGACGCGGCAACGCTGGCGCAGTCGTGCGCGGCCGAAGGTTGCGCAGCGCCCGTGCCGGACGAACTGGCTGCGGAAATCCTGATTTCGATTGGCGAGAGCCTGGGCAAGCGCCCGGATCTCAAGCTGGCCCGTGGGACCTTGAACGCGCTGGCTTGGGCGCGCTGGCGGCGCCGCTTCGCGATCGGCCTCCCGAGTTTGTTCCTGTTGCTGGCGACGTTCGCGGGCACCGTGGGGTATGTCTCTTCGCTTTCGGGCCACAGTCGGCTCATCTCCATGTTCCTGGAATGGTCGGTGAAACATGAGGCGAAGACCGTGCCCGGTCTGAATCAGCCCGCCCGACCGTGGCCTGCGGATGCGGCCAGCCCGGGTCTGAGCGCGGCCGGGGTTCGCACCGCTCTGGATCTTTACCAGACGACGAACATCTGGCTGGCTCACTTGAAATTCACCCGCGAGCAGTGGGATGCGCTGGCGCCGAAACGCATCGCGCCCCTGCCGCATTTCCTGCAACCCGATGGCACAATTTTGCTCCGTCATCCCGAGGCGCAGCGCAGCGGCCTGGCGGGCGTGCTCGGCTTCGACTTCAACTGGACGTCGGCAGATTTCGATTTTGGCGGTGTTTCGTTCACCAACGTGGCCGTGAGGGTCAAAGGCAACGGCACCTACCTGAGCTCGTTGTCTGGCGACAAACGTCCCTTCAAGGTGGACCTCAACAAGTTCACCAAAGGCCAGAAGCTCGGCGGGGCGGATGAACTCACCTTCAACAATCTTCTCAATGACTACTCCTGCCTGAGCGACGCGCTGGCCTACGAGTTCTTTCGCGAAGCGGGCGTGCCGGCGCCGCGAACGGCCTACGCGTATCTGAGCGCGAGCGTGGAGAGAACCTGGGACCGAAAACCTCTCGGCCTTTACGTCATGGTGGAAGCGGTGGACGAGGATTTCGCCCTGGAACGGTTCGGCTCCAAACGGACGCCGGTCTTCAAACCGGTCACGTATGAACTCTTCAAATACCTTGGCGACGACTGGCCGGCTTACGAGGCCATTTACGATCTCAAAACCAGGGCGACGGCAGAACAGCAACGCCGGGTGATTGAGTTCGCGAGACTGGTGACGGATGCCAGCGACGCCGAGTTCGCCAGGCAGTTGGGCGAGTTTTTGCATTTGGAAAAGTTTGCGCGCTTCCTCGCTGGTGAAGTCCTGTTGTCGAACTACGACGGCTTTCTCAACGACGGCCAGAATTTCTACCTCTTCCTGGATCCCGTCTCGAACAAGTTCGGGTTCATCCCGTGGGATCTGGATATGTCATGGGGTGGCTTCTTCCTGTTGGGCACGACGAAGGAACGCGAGTGCGCCAGCATCTGGCATCCGTGGGTGGGACAGCACCGCTTTCTGCAACGCGTCATGGCCGTGGAAGAGTTTCGGCAACTCTACCGCCGGCAGCTCGAAGATTTGCTCGCGCGGCTCTTCATTCCCAGCCGGTTGAGCCAGCGCATCGATGCCGTGGCGCAGATTGTCCGCAACCCCATCGCCGCCGAGTCCGATTTCCGGCTGGCGAAGTTCGAGCGCGCGGTGAGTGACCCGCGGCGGGAACAGTCACCCGACGCAAGCGGGCAGGGCGCCAATCGGCCTGCGCACCAGCTCAAGCGTTTCATCGAGGCCCGCGCCATCTCGGTGCGACAACAGCTCGACGGGAAATCGCAGGGGATCATCCTGGAGCGCTCCCGGCGAAAGTGATTGGGCCAAAGGTAGGCGGTTGGTGGCCCGTCAATCCGCTGCAAAGAGGCTTTCAAGACCGTGACGGATCAGGCAAGGTCCGGATCGAAACCACTCGTGATATGAGCAAACCAATTACCTACCGCATCACCCGCCGCCAATTTCTCACCCGCGCCACCGCGACCGCCGCCGGCTTCTGGCTCGGTGCGCCGCACTTGCTGCGCGCCCAGGGCGCCATCGCGGCCAACGACAAACTGAACGTCGGCATTGTGGGCGTCGCAGGGCAGGGCGGCTTCAGCATCGATCAACTCAAAGGAATCACGAACATCGTCGGCCTCTGCGATGTGGACGAAGTGAAGCTCGCGGCCGCCGCGCAGAGATTTCCCGGCGCCAAAACCCATCGCGATTTCCGCCGGCTGGTGGATCAGCCGGGTCTCGATGCCATCGTCGTGGCCACGCCCGACCACACGCACGCCGTGGCGTCGATGGCTGCGCTGGAAAGCGGCCGGCATCTTTACTGTGAGAAGCCGCTCACGCGCACGGTTTCCGAGGCGCGCCTCGTCACCGAAACCGCGCGCCGCCTGAAGCGCGTCACGCAAATCGGCACCCAGATTCACGCCGGCGGCAATTACCGTCGCGTGGTCGAACTCATCCGCAGCGACGCCATCGGCGAAGTCACCGATGTCCATGTCTGGGTCAACTCGACCTATGGCGGCCGGGATTTGCCGAAGGACACGCCGCCTGTTCCCAAGGGTTTCGATTGGGATCTGTGGCTCGGCCCGGTGCGGGAGCGGCCGTATCATCCGGAGTTCGCGCCGTTCGCCTGGCGGAACTGGTGGCATTTCGGCGGCGGGTCGCTGGCGGACTTCGGCTGTCACTTCATGGACCTGCCGTTCTGGGCGCTCGATCTGCACCATCCCACCTCGGTCGAAGCGGAAGGTCCGGCGGTGCATGCCGAATCCACGCCGCCGTGGCTCATCGTTCGCTATGAATTCCCGGCTCGTGTGAAAGCGGGCGCGAAATGGTCGCCGGTCAAACTTACCTGGTATCACGGCGGGAAGTATCCCGAGCAACTCGTCACCCCGGAGCAGCACAAGCAATGGGGCAGCGGCGTGCTGTTCATCGGCCGGAAGGGAATGCTGCTGGCCGATTACGGTCGCCACGTGCTGCTGCCGGAAAAGGATTTCGCCGGCTTCGTGAAGCCCAAGCCGTTCATCAAGGATTCCATTGGCCATCACCGCGAGTGGGTTGAGGCCATCCAGCTCGGCGGCTCGACGACCTGCCGGTTTGATTACTCGGGACCGCTGACCGAAACCGCCTTGCTCGGGAACGTCGCCTATCGCGCGGGCAGGAAGCTGGAGTGGAACTTCGAGCAGATGAAGGCGACCAATTGCCCGGAAGCGGATGCGTTTCTCCAGCACCAATATCGTGCCGGCTGGAAGATATGAGCCGGGTCGGTTTCCAGCAGGATTCCCATCAAATTCACCTGCGCATGAACCCACCGCGGACCTTGTTTCTTCCCCTCGCTTTCTTCGTCCTACTGACAACGCCTTGGGATGGAGCCATCTCGCAAAATGTTTGGCCGGGGGGAACTTCTGGGCAACCATGCGCTGCTGACGGAGTTGACGCCCGGCGCGAAAGTGCAGTTGCGCGTGGTGGCAGCCAGCTTCGGCGGCGAAGCCGTTCCGAGCGAACCGGCCCAGGCGCAGGTGCCCGGGGCGCTGGCGGCGTAATCCCCCTCAACCGCCCTGAGGGCACCTTCTCCCCCAGTGGGGGAGAAGGATGGGAGGAGGGGGCACCGAGAAGGAGAGATCAGGCGCGGATGGAACGCGTCCCTGCTTTTTTGGGGCGCGCAAGGTAGCACAGGCGTCGCGCCTGCATGAGTCAGCCCGCCTTCGTTCCGCCAGAGATCTCCGAACCATTCAGCCGGGGCGGCCGTGCAACTTTGATCGGTCACCGACGTGGCTATTCGCGGAAGCGCTGTGCGATGGGGATGCGCCGGCCGACGCCGAAGGCCTTCGAGGTCACCTTCAAGCCGGGCGCGGATTGCCGCCGCTTGTACTCAGCGCCGTCAATCAGGCGCACCACGCGCTCGACGACGGGTTTCTCAAAGCCGCGCGCGATGATTTCCTGCGGCGAAACTCCCTCGACGACGAAGGCTTCCAGAATGGCATCGAGCACCTCGTAGGGCGGCAGCGAATCCTGATCTGTCTGATTCGGGCGCAGTTCGGCCGACGGCGGTTTGGTGATCGACGCAGCGGGAATGACCTCGCGCTCGCGGTTGATCCAGCGGGAGAGCCGATAGACGATCATCTTCGGTAAATCATTGATCACCGCCAGGCCACCGCACATGTCGCCGTAAAGCGTGCAATAGCCGACGGCGACCTCGCTCTTGTTGCCCGTGGTCAGCAGCAGCGCGCCGAACTTGTTCGACAGGGCCATCAGGATCACGCCGCGCAGCCGCGCCTGGATGTTCTCCTCCGTCGTGTCCTCGGGGCGACCGGCGAACACGCCCGCGAGTTCGCCGCGCAGCGAGGCGAAGGCAGGCTGGATGGGAATGACGTCGTAGCGGATGCCGAGCTTGGCCGCGAGAATGCGCGCGTCATCCAGGCTGCCTTGCGAGGAGAATTGCGACGGGAGCGAGACGCCCTGCACGTTCTCAGGCCCGAGGGCTTCGACGGCAATGGCAGCAGTGAGCGCCGAGTCGATGCCGCCGCTCAAGCCGAGCACCGCTTTCCTGAAGCCGCATTTGTGCAGGTAATCGCGCACGCCCAGCGTCAGCGCGCGGAACAGTTTCTCGTCCTCGACGACGTTGGCCGGAACCACGGATGCCGAAGCCGCGAGGTCCACGACGAGGAAGTCCTCCTCGAAGAGTTTTCCCTCCGCGATCATCTCGCCCGCAGCATTGAAGACCATGCTGCCGCCGTCGAAAATCAACTCATCGTTTCCGCCGACAAGGTTGCAATAGACCAGCGGGCACCCGGTCTTGCGCGCCAGGCTGGCCAGCATGTCGCGCCGGGTTTCGTTCTTGCCGAGATGCCACGGCGAGGATGAGTTGTTGAAAATAATCTGCGCACCGGCGGCGGCGAGTTCGGCGGCCGGATTGCGCCGGTAGCGCCGCTCGTCCCAGAAATCCTCATCGTTCCAGACATCCTCACAGACGGTCAGCCCGATCTGCTGGCCGTTGAACTCGACCGGCTGGTTTTCCGCCGCCGGCTCGAAGTAACGGTCTTCGTCAAAGACGTCATACGTGGGGAGCAGCGTCTTGTCGCGGGTGGCCAGACAACGACCGTTTTGCAGCAGGGCGGTGGAGTTGGTCAGTTCGCGCCCGGGCCGCTTCCCGTTTTGGCCGACAAAGCCAACGAGCATCGCCGTGGTCCCCGCCGCGGCGGTCAGGCGTTCGAGGAGTTCCCGATTCTGGCGGACGAAATTGCGGCGCTGCAGCAGGTCGCGCGGCGGATATCCGCACGTCGCGAGTTCCGGGAAGAGGACCAGTTCAACGCCAGCCTCCACCGCGCGTCGGTAAGCGGCGAGGATTCGGGCCTCGTTGCCCGGGAAGTCACCGACAGTGGTGTTGATCTGCGCCAGCGCGATTTTCATGCTGGGCAAATGTTAGCGGGAGCCACTGCGCGCACGGAAGGGGGAAATCGGGGATTGAGGGAATGGAGTGGTGGATTGCTGGGGCGTTGGAGTGTTGAGGCAATGCGGACATAAGATTCTGCCTCGACGCGTCCTGGCCACCACTCCACTACTCCATCGCCCCACTCGGTCTGCCCGTCACACCGAAAATCCAGCTGCCGTCGCGTCGGTCGCGAACATCTTCACCGTGTCGAGCGAGAGCGCGGTGAGATCGGTGCCGACCATCTTCAACGCCTTGCCGAGGATGTCATGCGGCACGGTGACGATGCGGCAGCCGCAGGCGTCGGCCTGGAAGATGTTCAGCACTTCGCGCACGCTGGCCCAGAGCAATTCGGCCTTCGGCTGTTCCGACAACAATGCGCCGCTGGCGCGCATCATCGGCTCCGGATCGACGCCGGTATCGGCGATGCGTCCGGCAAACACCGACACGACCGAGGGTACGGCGGGATTCAGCACGTCCGCAACGCCGCGCACCTGCGCCAGCGTGAGGATGGCGGTGATGTTCAACTGCACGCCTTCCTTCGCCAGTTCCTTCACCAGCGGCAGGGCCGATTCGGCGCGGGTGTTGGTGATGGGAATCTTCACGAACACGTTTTTGCCCCAGGCCGCGATCTTCATCGCCTGACGTCGCATCTCGGGAAATTCATCCGAGAACACCTCGAAGGAGATCGGTTTCTCCGTCACGCTCTGGAGCACGTCCTTCGCAAACGACTCGTAGTCCTTGATGCCCGCCTTGCGCATGAGCGTGGGATTGGTGGTCATGCCCTGGATGAGCGGATTGGCGTTGAGCTGGAGGATGCCGGCCTTGTCCGCGCCGTCGGCGAAGAGTTTGACGCGGAGCTTCGAAAGTTGATTTTGCATGGTCTCGAATTGTTGGTGCGACTCTAAGTCGGACTGAATTTACCATCAAACGAATCTTTTGCCGGACTCGCGCAGGATGATTTCCGCCGCCTCAGTGAGATTCCTAACGCGAAACTCCGGCGCGGCGCGCAAGGCTTCGTCATAACCGTAGTCGATGAAGATGGTCCGGCAGCCCGCCGCGTGGCCGCAATCAATGTCGCGCCAGCGATCCCCGACCATCCAGCTTTGCCGGAGGTCGATGCTCAACTCGCGCGCCGCGCGCAGCAGCATGCCGGGACGCGGCTTGCGGCAGTCGCACTCCGAGGCGCCCTTGCCGGGATGCGTGCAAACTTCGATGCGGTCGAGCGGCAGCAAGGAGCGAAGGTGCGCGTGAACTTCCTCGACCACGGACATTGGCAACGTGCCGCGGCCGACATCGGGCTGGTTCGTCGCCACGACGAGGAGGAATCCGGCGGCTTTCAATTTTTGGCAGGCTGCAGGAACTCCGCGGAGAATTTCAAACTCGGCGAGGCTCGTCGGCGGATACGGCTTGCCGGCGCGCTCCAGTGCGCGATTGAGGACACCGTCGCGGTCGAGAAAGACGGCGCGTCGGGTCACCATCGTCCGTCCTCCTGAAGAAGCAGGCGCAGCGCAATTCGTTCTTCGGTGTTCATCTGCAGGAGCCAGACAGTGGCGCGTCCCGGCGGCGTGAGACCAGCAAGGCGACCCGATTTGAGAACGAAGTGCTCCTTCCATCGCTGCTTTCGCGGATTGAAAAGGAGGGTGATCTCATTGGTGTCCGGGTCAACTCCTGAGAGGTTGGTGCCTTTGAGAAGATTGCAGCGGTGGCAAGCCCACGCGAGGTTCGCCAAGTCCTCGGCGCCCCGATGTTGGGGTGCCACCACGTGGTCAAGGTGAAACGGCCACAGCGGCAGATGCTCTTCACTGAATCCGCAGTACTCGCATCGGCGTTGCGCCCGGGCGCGGGCAGCTTTGCGAAGCGACGGGGGCATCAAGCTCCGGTTTGGCGGGCAATCACACGGCGGGCGCGCACCTGCAAGAGCGCCACGAAATCGCCGACATCCACGTAAACCTGGTACTCGGCGCGCTCCTCCGGCGTGAGCGTGCCCTCGTCACATTTGCGCGCCAGTCGCGCCAGCCGCCGCCGAACGCGTTGGTCCGGTTGGACGGCCAGCAAGTCGCGCGCGGAGGCCGGTGTGAGACCCCGGCTGAGCGGCTCGACGATTCCACTGAGCAAGGCGGCGGGCCGGACTTCAGTCTTCATGGGCGCAAGATAATCATTCGGGGCTGAATTGCGAACTCACTTCGTGCTTTCCCACTTGGTCTTGTTGACCTTGAGCTTGGGATGCGAGACCAGCAGATGCCAGACGACCGCCTGAAATGCTTCCGAGTGCGGCGTGACATGCTCGCCGTTCACAGTGGGAATGATCACCACCGCGTTGGCCTCCTTCGCAGTGTAACCGCCGTCGCGCCCGACGATGCCCATGACCGAGGCGCCGGCCTGCTTCGCCAGTTGGATGGCGGCGACGAGATTCGGGCTGACATTCTTTTCCAGGTTGCCGCCGCCGACCGAGAAGATGAGCAATCCGTCCTTCGCGTTGAGACGGCTGCCCTTGAGCCATTCCGAGAAGATGGTGGCCCAGCCCTCGTCATTGGTGCGCGCGGTCAACTCGGAGACGTTGTCCGTGGGCGCATAGCACTCGAAGCCGCCGATCTTGCGGAAATCATTCACGGCATGGCTGGCATTGGCGGCGCTGCCGCCGACGCCGAGGATGAACAGCCGTCCGCCGCGCTCGCGCACTTTCGCCAGTTCATTGGCGACACGTTCAATCGCGGGCGCATCGAGGCGCGCAGTCACCTGCTGGACCTCTTCCAGGAATTTTTGGGCAAAGCTCATATAAGGGTGCGCGCATGAAAACGTGAACCGCGTCTGATGAAAAGGGAGAAATCGGTTTTTGTTCGTTGTTCGTCGCTCTTTGTGCCGGCAGTAAATTCACTCCGTTTCCGACCAGCCACGAACCACAAACTACGAACCACCCAGCAGAACATCCAGTTCCTGCAACCCCGCCGGAGACCCAATCTCGTAGAACCGCTCCGTCACCTCGTAGCCGGCGAGTTGTTTCTCGCGCACCAAGCGGCCCATCACCTCGGCAAGATCGAACTTTTCGCCGGCGGGGTATCCCTCGAACACCTCCGCCTTGAGCAGGCTCAGGCCGTAATCGATGTGCCGCATCTCGGGCAGGCGCGCCTTCTTGTCATAGACCACGACCTCGCCGTCGCGGAAGACGACGTTGCTCGTGTCATACAAGCCCTCGTTGCGGAAGACAGTCATCAATCCGCGCTTGCCGCTGCACGCGAAGAACTCCGCGATGGGCCGATACTCGATGGGCAGGTACGAATCGCCGTAGAGCACAAAGAACTCGCGCCCGAGCTTGGGCAATGCCTGTTGGATGGCGCCGCCAGTGCCGAGCAACACCGGGCCATCAAACGAGTAGTCCAGCCGCACGCCGTAAGCGGAGCCATCGCCGAAGTCGCGCTCGATCATTTCGCCGAGGTGGCCCACGCAAAGCACGGCGCGCGTGATGCCGCGCGAGCGGAGCAGTTCCAGTTGATGCGCCAGAAACGCCCGGCCCGCCACCGGCACGAGCGATTTCGGAATCTTCTCCGTGATGGGACGGAGCCGCGTGGCGAGTCCGCCGGCGAGAATGGCGACGGGGATGGAAAGCGAGTCAGGCATGGTGCGAGTGAGAGGCTCAAGCGGACAGGAGCGAGAGATTCCGGCCCGTGCCGATGAAAACGATCGCAGTGCAACAACCGAAGGCAGCGCAGCAGGGCTCTACATCGGGGGCTTTTGCGTTGGAGTGCGTCGCTTTCAATTACGGCCTCTGCGCGACGCACGCTGCCAAGCGTCAAATACGATGTTTAGCGACGGAGCGAACGTCGCGGACATCGGATAACTATCGGCGATGATGTGCGACAGCGTAGCGAGTTCCAAATCAAGTTGCTCGCCCGATGATAGTGTCGCGATGAACTGAACTCTAGCGACAAGGCGGTCAAAAGAACCGGGAGGGAAATGAGGCGCTTGCGCGGTGGGTGGCTGATAGGCGCGAATCTCGTTCATAGCACTCAGCAAGAGGGTGCTATAGGGGTTGGAAGCTTCAAGATTGGCTGACGACATAAAGGAGCAGTTTTGCCCAACTCCAAGTAGGTGTCGAGTTCACGCCGCCGGCAATTTCCACGGCGCGCGCATCGTGCGGGAAAGCATCGCATTCGTGGTGTCGTCGCCGATGAGTTTTTCCTTCACCGGATCCCACTTGAGCTTGTGCCCGGTGCGTAGCGCGATGTTGGCCAAGTGACAGACCGTCGAGACGCGGTGTCCGATGTCCACCGGGAAATACGGGTCCTGCCGGCTCTTGACGCACTTGAGGAAGTCGTCGTGCTCGCCCTGCGGATTCGTGTAGAGATGGATCTCGTTCGGCCCAATCTTCGAATCGAGGATCGTCTTGGAACTCGCCTGCACCGGCGCGCGCCAGCCGGTGTTGCCCACCCAGCCTTCGGTGCCGATGAACTTGATGCTCGGATTGCCGGGCTTGCAGGTCATCACCACGCCGTTGGCGTAGCGGTAGGTCACGTCGTAATCCTTCACCGTGTTGTAGAGGCCGCCGGACCAGTTGGTGCCGGTGCCCTCGATCTCGACCGGTCCGCTGCGCTCGGTGTTGTTCGCCCATTGCGCGGTGTCGAACAAATGCGCGCCCCAGTCGCAGATGATCCCGCCCGAGTAATCCCAGATCCAGCGGAAGTTGAAATGCACGCGGTCCTTGGTGTAGGGCGCCTCCGGGGCGGGCCCCAGCCACATGTCGTAATCGAAGTTCGCCGGCACGGGTTGCGGCGTGGGATCGCCCGCGCTGCCGGGTTGCTTCGGCAAAATCACCTCGATGCGCTGGAGCTTGCCGATGCGGCCGTTGCGGACCAGTTCGGCCATGCGGTGATACTCCGGCACGGCCCGGTCCTCGGTGCTCGTCTGGAAGACCTTCTTGTGCTTGCGCACGGTCTCGATGAGCAGCTTGCCTTCGTTGATCGTCAGGGTGGGCTTCTCGCATTGCACGTCCTTGCCGGCGTGAATGGCCAGCAGGCTGATGAGTGTGTGCCAGTGATCCGGCGTGGAGATCATCACCGCGTCAACATCCTTGCGGGCGAGCACCTCGCGGAAGTCGCGCGTGGCGAAGCAATCCTCGTTGCCGTATTTCTCGTCCACCGTCTGCTTGGCGCGCTCCAGGCGGCGTCCGTCCACATCGCAAACGGCCACGACCCTGGCCGTCGGATGCCGGAGATATGGCGGGAGATTCCAGCCCATGCCATGGTCGCCCGTGCCGATGAAGCCGACATTGATGCGGTTGCTCGGGGCGACGCCGCCATCGGCGCCCAGCACCGACGAGCGGACCAAGAGCGGGGCGGCGGTCAAGGAGAGGGCGGTGCGTTGCAGGAAAATCCGGCGGTTCAATGTGGGCTTCATGGGTTGTGTTCTATCGGGCCGATCTCCGGCCCACAACTGAAAAGCGCCCTGGAGGTGACCTCGGTCTGGCCGGAGTGAGTTTTGCCAAGGTAGCACAGCCGTCCCGGCTGCGCGTTTCCGGGAAACGGCTCCAACCAAAGGTGGGCTGACCGATGCCGGCGGGTGCCGGTGCTACTTTCGTGCGGCGTATTCGCTGCGATATCGCTGCGCCCGTTTGAGGATGGACTCCACGTATTGGCGCGTCGCGGGATATTTGATTTGCGTAATGAACACCGCGTGGTTGGTCGCGCCCTCGCCTGTGGCCCAGCGTGTGGCATAGACGGGGCCGGCATTGTAGGCCGCCAGCGCGTAGGCGGCGGGATTGTCGGTGCGGCGGAAGCGATTGAGTTGCTGGCGCAGATACCAGGTGCCCGCGAGGGTGTTGCGGGCCGGATCGTAAAGGTGGCGCGGCGCGAAGCCGGTTTGTCGCTCAGCCTTTGCCCAATCCCCGCCGGTTCCGGGCATCACCTGCATGAGACCGATTTCCCCCGATCTTCCAGTCGCGCGCGGGTCGAAACCGCTTTCCTTCCACACCACCGCCTTGATGAATCCAGGATCGACGCCGTAGCGGGCTGACGCCGCCAGGATGACGCCATCGTGACTGTGCTCGCGGCGGTTGCGCCAGCCTTCAAAGAGCCACGCGAGAATGCCCAGCAGGATGAGGAGGGCCAGCCACCAGCGGCGGCGCGCCATGGAGTCGATGAAGGATTTCGGCACGTGAAGGCGGTGGGTGCGTCAGACCACGAATTCGAGTTCGGGCAGACGCGGCAGCAGTTGGAGCTTGTCCGCGCGACCGAGGAAGCGGCGGATGGATTCGCGGCCGCGTTCGCCGTAGTCGAGCGTCCAGTGATTCACATACATCCCCACGAACTTGTCGGCGAGATCGCGTCCCATGTCGCGGGCGTATTGCAGCGCGTGTTGCACCGCCTCGGGGCGGTGGTCGAGGCTGTATTGGATGCTATGGGTGAGGATGTCGGAAATGGTCTTGCGCACGTCCGGCGCGAAGCGTTTGTGGATGACGTTGCCACCGAGCGGGAGCGGCAGGCCGTCGTTCTCGCGTCCCCACCACACGCCGAGATCCTCACAGACCACGAGACCTTCGTTGCGATAGGTGAGCTGGCCTTCGTGAATGATGAGGCCGACATCGGCCTGGCCGGATTTCACGGCGGCGAAAATTTGATCGAACGGCACGACGATGTATTGAAAGTCGCGGGCCGGTTTTCCGAGCCAGAGTTGCAGCGCGAGGAACGCGCTGGTCATGGTGCCGGGCACGGCGATCCTTTTGCCGGGGATTTGTTCGCGAGAGAATTTCTCCTTCGCCACCAGCATCGGACCGTAGCCATCGCCCATGCTGGCGCCGCTGGGCAGCAGCGCGTATTGGTCGCACACGTAGGCGTAGGCGTGGATGCTGATGGCGGAGATGTCGAGTTCGCCGCGGGTGGCGCGCTCGTTCAGCGTCTGGATGTCCTGCAAAATGTGCTCGAAGTGGAATCCGTGCGTCGGAATCCGCGCCTTGGCCAGCCCGAAAAACATGAAGGCATCGTCCGGGTCGGGGGAGTGGCCGAGGGTCAGGGTGCGTTGCGACATGCGGCGAAAATAGGAGGATGCCGCGGGCGTTGTCACGGGGAAACACCGGATTGAATCGGCGCTCCGCCAAGCAATCTCCAGGAGGCGGCATGTCATCAGGATGTTTCGAGTTCAGCAACATCACTAACAACTTGCTATGATAGCCAATCCTGATTCGTTCGCGCGACTGCACGACTTTCGCAAACATGGATAACGGCACCGCACCAAATGTTCACGGAGCGGAACATCGCCGCAGATGGCCAGACTCCAAGTGCATCGCGGTCTCTCGGTCGCTGTGCGCTTCGGCCAGTCGTGAGCTAGGCGGCGTGTCCGCCACGATAGAGACGCGGCACGCGGTAGGTGATGGCGGTGAGCACTTCCCAGGGAATTGTCCCGCACCACCCCGCCACTTCCTCGGCCTTGATCTCGTCACGTCCCTGCCGGCCGATGAGCACAGCTTCGTCGCCGCTGCGTGCCGAC
>JBBRWD010000030.1:0-63908 GCA_038249465.1 Limisphaerales bacterium
GCGCACTGCCCCCGGCGCGCGGCCTTGAGGCCGCTTCAGCGTTCGATGGGTGTTGGCGAAACATTGCCGGACGGTCTCTCGAACGATGAAGCGACGTAAACGTCGCGCTCCAACCCGGTTGCCTTCGGGGGCAGTGTCGAGTTGCGCCCGTCCTGCAGTCCTGCTCAACTCTGCCCCTGGAGGAGGGTGCCGCGGCGCGCCGCGTGGGCGTTCATTTTGGGTCACGCCAAGCCTTGCCTGCTTCACGCCGAGGAGCGCAAGAGTTTCTCGATCTCCTTCCGCGTCGGCGCGGAAGGTTGGGCGCCAAGGCGCGTGACGGAGATCGCGGCGGCGGCGTTGGCCAGCCGCACGGCGTCGAGGAGCGTCTGTCCTTCGCCGAGCGCCACCGCCAGCGCGCCGTTGAAGATGTCGCCGGCCGCGGTGGTGTCCACGGCCTTCACCTTGAAGCCCGGGACGAGTTGCCGGCTTTCGGCGGTGGCCACAAACGCCCCGCGTGCGCCGAGAGTGAGGATGACTGTTTGCACGCCACGCGCCCGGAGTTTGTCCGCGGCCCGGGCGGCGGCGGCTTCGCTGTTCACCTTGATGCCCGTGAGCAACTCCGCCTCGCTCTCGTTCGGAGTCAGGACGGAGACGTGCTTGAGCAGCGCATCGGGCAGAGGTCGTGCCGGAGCGGGATTGAGGATGACGCGCACCCCGGCCTTCGCCGCCAGTTCGGCCGCGGCATGAACTGTTTCCAGCGGCGTCTCCAATTGCATGACCAGGACGGAGGCTTTGGCGAAGGAGGTTTTTGCTTTCCTCACGTCGGCGGGAGAGAGCCGGCCGTTGGCGCCGGAGGCCACGGCGATGCTGTTCTCGCCGTCCTTGGCCACGAAGATGAGCGCCACGCCGGATGGACTGGTTGCGTCGCGGAAGACGTGTTCCACGTGGATGCCATCACGAACGAATCCGGCGATGGCCTGCTCGCCAAACATGTCGCGACCGACGCGCGCGATGAAGGTCACATCACCACCCGCGCGCGCCGCGCCGACCGCCTGGTTGGCGCCCTTGCCTCCGGCAGCGGTGACGAATTCGCCGCCGAGAATGGTTTCCCCCGGCCGGGGAATGTGGTCGAGCCGGATGATCATGTCGGTATTGGAACTGCCGAGGACGAGGATGCGCGGTTTCACGAGAGAGGCGTTTGGAGAGGGGTTGCCAGTTGTTGCGAAAACATCCGCACTACCGTCGCGAAACGGCGAGGTAGGGCGCGCCTGTCCTCAGCGCGCCGCGACGATGCAATGCGCAAGATGTCGCGCGAAGGGCGTGAAGGAAGCGAAAGGAAAGCTCCGTCAAATTCTTCCTCCTTCGTCGCCGCCTTCGCGTCCTTCGCGCGACCAGCAACTGGCTTGCGGCGCGCTGAGGACAGACGCGCCCTACCGACGAACGCATTCTCAACGATTGCCGACGGGCTGCGGCAAGTCGGATTGATTTGCGGACGGCTCACTCGTTCCTCCATTTCGCGCCGAAGCGATGCCGGTATTGATCGAGAATCACCGCCGCGATGATGACGAGGCCGGTGGTCAGGCGCTTCGTTTCGTCGCGCGCTCCCACGGAGGCAAGGCCGGTGTTCAGCACCGCGATAATGACCACTCCAAAGAGCGTGGTGCTGACCGAGCCACGTCCGCCCATGAGGGTGGTTCCGCCGATGACGGCCGCCGCGATGGCCTGCAACTCGAAGCCGGTGCCCGCGTTGGGATTGGCCGACTGGAAGCGCGAAGTATCGATGATCGCGGCCAGCGCCACCAGCAAGCCGGCCAGCAGAAACACCGCGAGCTTGATCGGTCGCGGATCAATGCCGCTGAGACGGACCGCTTCTTCGTTGGTGCCGATGGCGACGAGGTAGCGTCCGAACACCGTGCGGGTCAGCACCAGTTGAGCGGCCACGACGATGACCATCGCGAGGAGGAACGGCAGCGACAGACCAAAGACCGAAGTGCCGGCGATGCCTTCGACACTCGACCCGATGTATTGCGTCTGCGAGCGGGTCAGGGCATGCGCGCCGCCGCGGGCCATCTCCAACATGCCCAGCGTGACGATGAATGAGGGCAGCCGCCAGCGCAGCGAGACCAGTCCGTTGAAGGCGCCGCAGAGGAGTCCTGCGCCCAGCGCGCCAAGCACCGCGAGCGGCAGCGGCCAGTGCCATTGCGTCATCGCCACCCCGAGCACTGCGCTGCAAAACCCCAGCACCGAACCGACGGACAAATCGATTTCCGCAATCACCAGCAGGTAGGTCATGGCCGTGGCGACGAGCACTGCGGACGGAATCTGGTTGGCCATGGTGCGGAAGGTGGTGGCGCTGAAGAAGTGTTCCGTGCTCACGCTGAAGACCAGGACCAGCGCCGCCAGCGCCAGTGTCAGGCCGAGATACTCGGTCGGGAGCGAGCGCCAGATTGAGCGCGGTGCAGGGCTGACTGGGTCTTTGGAAGCGGCGTTCATTGTTTGAGGTAGCCGCTCAGCGCGGCGGTCATGATCTTGTCCTGAGTCCACTCATCGCGGCGGAAAGTCTCGGCGATGCGCCCCGCTGACATCACGGCGATGCGGTCGCACAAGGCCAGCAACTCCTTGAGATCGGACGACACCACGAGGACGGCCTTGCCCTGCGCGGCGAGGTCGGCGAGCAACTGGTAAATCTCGAACTTGGCGCCGACATCGATGCCGCGGGTGGGCTCGTCGAAGATGAGGATGTCGCAATTGCGAAAGAGCCATTTGGCGATCATCACCTTCTGCTGGTTGCCGCCGCTGAGTTCCGCCACGCGCTGCTCGTAGGAATGGCAGCGAACGGACAACGCCTGTCCCCAGCGCGCGGCTTCGGCCAGTTCCGCGGTGGCACGAATCCATCCTCCCGCGCGGCTGAGCTGGTCAAGGCAGAGAAACGTGATATTCGTCCGAATCGGCAGCGGCAGCAGCAAGCCCTCCTCCTTGCGATTCTCGGTCAACAACGCGATGCCTTGCCGGACGGCGTCGCGCGGCGAACGAATTCGCGCGGGTCGTTTCTCCCCGTGCAAAAACACCTCACCGCCTTCCGCGCGGTCGGCACCGAACAACGCTCGCATCGTTTCGGTACGCCCGGAGCCCATCAAGCCGGCGAAGCCGAGGATTTCTCCTTGTCGCGCCTCGAAGCTGACGCCGCGCACCGCCTCGCCCCGGCGCAGTCCCTCGACGCGCAAGGCCACCGGTCCCGGCGGCTTCGACTCGCGGCGGATTGCCTCGCCGAGTTCGCGCCCCACCATCAGTCGCACAATTTCGTCGAGCGACAGATCCGCCACCGGCTTGGTTGCGATCATCCGTCCGTCGCGCAGCACGCTGATGCGATCGCTGATGCGCTGGATTTCCTCCATGCGATGCGAGATGTAGAGGATGGCGGTGCCGGCAGCCTTGAGTTTCGCCATCTCGGCAAACAACCGCTCAATCTCCGGCGCGGTCAGGGCGGCGGTTGGCTCGTCAAGAATCAGCACGTCGCAGCGCTGCGAGAGACCGGCCGCGATCTCGACCAGTTGCTGGCGGCCGACGCCGAGGGATTTGACGAAGCATCCCGGGTCAATGTCCGTGAGGCCAACTTGATCAAGTATGCGCCGCGCGCGCCTGTGCAATTCATGCCGGTCAATCCAACCGAAACGATGCGGCAGGCGCTCCAGCAAAACGCTCTCGGCGACGGTGAGATTGCCGATGAGGTTCAACTCCTGCATCACCATGCGAACGCCGTGCCGCTCGGCGTCCTTCTTGTTGCGCGGCGCATACGGCTGGCCGCGCAACGTCATCAGGCCGCCGTCGGGCGCAACCAAACCGGCGATGATCTTCGAGAGCGTGCTCTTGCCAGCGCCGTTCTCGCCCACGAGGGCATGCACCTCGCCGGGCCGGAGGTCGAAGGGAACGCCGTCCAGCACTGGACCGGCATAGGCCTTGGACAAACCTTGGATCGTGAGCAGCGGCGGGGCGGAATTCATCTGGAACATCTCAAGCGCCGCCGAAGGTCTGAAAGGATGGATGGCACAAAGCCATTGCGCTTTTCGCGACGGCGAAGTTTTCAGACCAAGACGCTTTCCCCCTCACCCTGGCCCTCTCCCGCCGGGAGAGGGAATGCGTCATCCAGTCCTGCCGTACAGTCCGGTGCCCAATGAAAGTTTCCACGCCGAGCCTATCTCGTCCTCTCCCAGCGGGAGCGGGTTGTGGTGAGGGTGGACGGCGCATCATGTCTTCTTGCCTTGGTTCACGGCGCGGTCAGCACATCCACCGGCGTGTCGAGATCGGCGGGCGCGCTCTTGGTCTTGAGCATTTGCAGCGCGTATTCGATGCCGAAGACCGCCAGTTGATCAGCATGTTGATCGGCCGTGGCGAGCATTTTGCCTTCCTTGAGCAACTGCTGGACGGCGCCGATGCCGTCGTAGCCGACCACCAACACCTGACCCTGTTTGCCGGCGGCGCGCAACGCGGCCACCGCGCCCAGGGCCATGCTGTCGTTGGCGCAGAGCAGCGCTTTCACGTCAGGCTGCTCCGTGAGAATGGCGGCGACCACCTGGTTTGCCTTGTCCGTTTCCCAATAGCCCGATTGCGAGGTGACGATGCTCATGCCGGCGGCCTTCATGGCGTCTTCGAAGCCAGCCTTGCGCTGGATGCCGTTGAAGGCATTCGGTGCGCCCTCGATGAGGGCGACCTTGTCGCCGGCCTTGAGTTTCTTCGCCACGACCTCGCCCACGGCCCGCGCGCCCTTGCGGTTGTCCGGCCCGACGAATGGGAACTTTGCGCTGCTGGCGGTGAGCACGGCGTCATCGAATTTGTTGTCGATGTTGATGACGATGATGCCGGCCTGTTGCGCCTTCTTGCAGACGGGCACGAGCGCCTTGGAATCGGCCGGGGCAATGACGAGGGCGTTCACTTTCTGGGCAATCATCTGTTCGACCAGATCGATCTGCCGGCTCACGTCCAACTCGTCCTTGATGCCGTTGACGAGGAGATCGTAATCGGCGGCGTGCGCCTTCTGATGGGCGCGGGCGCCGTTCTCCATGGTGAGGAAGAACTCGTTGGCGAGTGACTTCATCACGAGTGCGACACGAGGCTTGGCAGGTGTCGCGGGTTTGGTGTGGTCACTCGGTCCGCAACCCGCGGCGAGGAATGCGACCGACACGAGCGTGACGGCGGGAACGATGAGTTGTTGGCGCGACATGGATTTTGCAGGTTGAAATTTTCCCGGGCTACTCGGCGAAAGCCTGCAATTCACCGCACGAGGCAAAGGCTTGCTTCGCATTGTCCCCGCTGGCCGGGACGCCGATGACGCGCACGGCGACGACTTCCATCGGCGGCGCGAGACGGAGCGTGAATGACTGGCCGGAGCGGAGTTTCGCGTTGCTGGTGGCGGTGGTGGCTGGATAATCGCCCAGTTCACCGACGGTTTCCCACGCGCCGCCTTTCTCGCGCTGCACTTGCACGCGGGGCTTGCCCTTCGCGGAATCGAACCAGCCGCCGTCATGGAAGTTCTGCCCGTTCGAGAAGACCACGCGCCCAATCTTCGCCGGAGCGTCGAGCGACACGGCAAACCAATCTTCGTTCGCCGGTCGGCCATCAAAGGTCACCACTCCACCTTGCGCGTCTTCGTCGATGATCGAGCCGCTGAGATTGCCGGACCGCGAACGGCTCTCGGCCCCATCGAGCAGCAGATTGCCGCCGGACTGGCGCGGCAACGGCAGCCAGACCTTGTAGCGCGTTCCCGTGCCGCCCGCGTCCGCGAAGGGAATCAAGCGGAGATCCATCGGCGCTCCCGATCGGCGCGCCTGCGTCTTGACGCGGAACACCTGCGCGTTCGGCCAGGTTTTCACAGAGCCGGATGCAGGCTCCGGCTTGACGTCCAGCACGGCGAGATCGGGATTCGCGATGAAGACCGCGGCGAGATTCCTGGCATCATCGGCCAGCAGCGCCTCGTCGGCCGCCAGCACCAGCGGACCATACAGGAGAGCCACCTTGCCGCGATTGTTGTGCTCTCCGATGATCACTCGGGGTTCCAGCTTCAAGTTCAGCGCGATCGTGTCGCCGGCATTCCACGTTCGCTGAATCGCGGCATAACCATCCGCGCCCGCCTTGAGATTCACCTTCGTGCCGTTGACTTCGGCGGAATATTTCTGGCACCACGCGGGCAGACGCAGCTTCACGGCAAACTCTTTCTTCACCGCTGGATGGACGCTGATTTGGACACGCCCATCGCTTGGAAACTCCGTCTGAGTCGCGACCGAAACCGATGTGCCATCGCGCAAGGCCAGCTGGCCGGTGCCGGCATCGTAGAGATTGATGACCACGCCGTCGGCATCCGTGCTGAAGGCAAACGTGGGAATCAGCGCGACGCCGCGCGGACCGCTGGAGAGACAGCAGTGGCCATCCAGCGTGGTGCTGTAGGGCTTCTTGCCTTCCATCTGCACGTAGTAACCCCACGCCGCACAGTCCGGGCGCTGGGCGCCGAGCAACTGATTCAGCACCACTTTCTCAAGCTGCTCCGCAAAGCGCGCCTCGCCGGTCAGGCGCAGCAACTGCGCGTTGAATTGAATCCACGTCGTCGTGACGCACGTCTCGCCGACGTTGTCCACGTTCGGCAGAACGAAGTCGTCCTGAAAGTGCTCCCTGGAACTGGCCGCCCCGGTGATGTAAAGGCGCTTGTCCACGATGTCCTGCCACGCCTTGATGCAGGCGTCGAGAATCCGCCGGTCGCCGCCAACGGTGCGGTAGTATTCCAGCGCGCCATTCAGGCAGGAGAGCATCTCGTAGGCTTTGCCGTTGCCGACCTTGTCCACGCGCTTGCTGTCGAGCAATCGCGAGACGATGTGCGGGCCGTTGGGCTGTTCCCACGAGCGCAGGATGTATTTGCAGAAATCCAGATAGCGCGGCTCGCCGGTGAGCCGGTAGAGCAGGACCATCGGTTCGAGGACGCTGGTCGGCGCCATGCCGGCGTGGTGCCCCGCCGTGATGATGTCGCGCTGGCCCGGCTGATCGCCGAAGGTTTTGCCGAGCAAATCCGCCATGCGCTCGCAGGTGGGCAGCGGCGCCATGTTGCCGGTGTAGCGCATGTAGGTGATCAGTCCGATGAGATTGTATTTGTGCGCCCAGACATCCCATTCGGTCCAACGATCCTTCTCCAGGTAAGTGCCCAGATAGCCATCCGCGAGCTGGCATTTGCACAACTCCGCCACCGTCTCATCGAGCTTGGCGCGCAACGCCGGATCGCCGGTGTTGACCCACGCGAGCGTGGCGGCATGGAGCCATTTTCCGACGTGTTCGCCGTCCCACGTTTGACGGCCGGGGCGTTTTCGGTAGCCCTCCAGCAGGCGCGCAGTGTCGATCTTCGCGAGACGATTCGCCTCGTTGCCGGCCACTCGCGTTCCGACCCAGCCCTTCAACTGCACGAGATCGGGGTTCTGGAAATCCTGCCGGTCGGCCACGGCGCAGGTGATCTTTTCGGGCACCGGCGTCACCGCGGCCGAAAGCTGCGTGGCGACCAGCAGTGCTGGGAGCAGGGAGAGAATTCCCCGAACAAGCTCGCGCGTTGCCCCCCTGAACCGGATGGTGCCCCCTCGCCCTTCGCTCTCCGCCGGCAGCGGGGGAGAAGGTGGCCGAAGGCCGGGAGAGGGGAGGTTCATGGCGAAGAAGGTGGTATTCATGATGCGATGTAGAGTGCAGTTTACGAGCGCGCAGTTGTTCGCGTAAAACTGCGTTTTTGCAGCAGGCGGATCAAGGGAATATCTCACGCGAATATCTCACGCGGCGCTCGCAGGGTTTCCCAACCGCGCAATTGACCGACCCGCAAAGCGCCGCCAATGGAGAGACTCCAGCCAGATGGCGGCGGTCTTCTGGAGCGCCGCTTCGCCGCGTTGCCTGGCTCAACGCGTGATCCTAAATTCCGCAGGTGGCGAGCCGATGGCACAGCTCCGATTTTGTGAGGAATGTTTGGGCGAATTGGCGGGCAGGCCGCTCGGATCTGCCGGGCGAACGCACTGCAAGATCTGTGGCCGTGCCAGAGTTCTGCAATCGGTTCGGGGGCCGTCAAATTCCGGCTGACGCTGCCGACGACCAGCCGTGGTTGGTCTCCCTGGAAGGAATTCGATGGGAGGAGAACATCGCCAATGACTCTTGCCCTGTTTGGCTGGTTGGAAGATTCTCGCGCCCATGAACTGCCCGACCACCCTCCTGCTTCCGATCCGATGGTTTCTCCGTTGTGGCCTGCTTGCCTCGCTGGCGCCGTGCCTGCTGGGCGCCGAAGTTTCGGAGCCGCAGAGTTCCGGGCATCCGTTCGCCTGCACCGATTACACCCAGGGCAAGGTTTTCATCGTGTCGCGCGAGGGAAAGGTGGAATGGGAATACGCCGCGCCGAGTTGCAACGACCTCTGGGTGCTGCCCAACGGCAACCTTCTCTTCAACACCGGCCACGGGGTGCGCGAGGTGACGCGCGAGAAGAAGGTGGTCTTCGATTACCAGTCGAAAAGCGAAATCTACGCCTGCCAGCGGCTGGCCAACGGGAACACCTTCATCGGTGAATGCAACGCGGGCCGGTTGCTCGAAGTCGCGCCGGACGGAAAGGTCGTCAAAGAGCTGCGCCTGCTGCCTGAAGGCAAGGACGGCGGGCACTCCTACATGCGCAACGCGCGCCGGCTTGCCGATGGCCATTATCTCGTCGCGCACTATGGTGAGCAGGTGGTGCGCGAATACGACGGGCAGGGCAGGGTGGTGCGCGAGATTCCCGCCGTTGGCGGGCCGCACAGCGTCATCCGCCTCACCAACGGTCACACGCTCATTGCCTGCGGCGACCGCCCGGGCGGCTCGAGGGTCTTCGAGGTGGACGCCGAGGGCAAATCCGTCTGGCAGGTGCAGGGCGATGAACTGCCGGGCATCAGCCTGAAGTTCATGACCGGATTGCAGCGTCTGCCGAACGGCAACACGGTGATGTCAAACTGGCTCGGGCACGGCCAGTTTGGCAAAGCTCCGCACGTCATCGAGATCACGCCAGACAAGAAGGTCGTGTGGACCTTTGCCGATCACCAGACGATGAAAACGATCTCGAGCCTGCAACTGCTCGATGTGCCAGGGGATGTGACGAAGGGCGCGATTCCGCATTGATTCGCGTCGGACCTCAGCGATCACGTCGCCCGCCTTTTGAGGCCCGGTTCAAATCATTTTCCCCAGCCGCACCAGGACCGAGCCGGAATCGCTCAGCCACCAGCCCAGCGCGGTCCCGATTCGCACCGCACCCGTGAGCAGCGGAAGGCCGAGCAGCAGCACGCCGATGTTGCCCAGGAAAACCACGACCGCGGAAAAGAGGTAGCCCTGGCTGGTGATGTCGGTCTGACGGATTTGCAGGGTGCTCCACGTCAGCGTGAGATGAAATGAATAGGCCGCGCCCAGAAGGAGGTGGAACCAAACCGCATAGCGCGTCCAGCCAAAGAGCAGATGCCCGACGACGAACACCGCCACCACGCCCACGGCGTAGAGCGGAAAGAAATATGGCGCGAGCACAATGAGGAAATTGGTCCGCGTAATGACGACGTGCCCGCCGCCGGAGGAGACCTTGAATTTCTTCACCTTGCCCCAGAAGAGCCACGTCCAGAGTGCGTGCGTCAATTCATGCCCGAAGACGTAGAGGAGCAGCGGACGGGGCAACAGAAGGTAGATGACCAGCCAGCAAGCGACGCCGCCGAGGAAGGCGACCCAGATGGTCTCCGCCTGGCCGGAGGCGCGGAGCACGCGCGCCAGGGCGCTCACCGCGCCGAAACACAGCGGCAACAGGAGCACGGCGAGGATGGTTTTGGCCCACTTCGGCACGGGCCGGTTCTACCGGGCGGCCGCGGGGTTGTCAGCCATTTCGGCGGCGCAGTGTCCCAACTGTGGGCACTTCGGCAAAGGGTTTGCTTAGGCGATGGTGTGTATCTGGAATACTACGGGCTGAAAGAGCCGCCCTTCAGCATCACGCCCAATCCGCGGTTCCTGTACTACGGGGTGAAGCACCGCGAGGGCTTGAATCACCTGCTTTACGGGATTCGGGAACGGAAGGGTTTTGTGCAGTTCACCGGCGAGGTCGGCGCAGGCAAGAGCACTCTTTGCCGGGCGCTGCTCGACCAACTGGGCAATAATTTCTCCTCGGCGCTGATTCTCAACCCGGCGCTCGACGCCGATGGCCTCATCAAGAATATCGCGATGGAACTGGGTCTGGAAGTCCGGGGCAAGGACCGGCTCGAAACCATCGCCGAGATCAATGGCTTCCTCCTGCTCCAGATGGAGCAGGACCGCGACACGGTCCTGATCATCGATGAGGCGCAAAACCTCAGCAATGAGTTGCTCGAACAGGTCCGGCTGCTGTCCAACCTCGAAACCGACGACCGCAAGCTGCTGCAAATCGTGCTCATGGGCCAGCCCGAGTTGCGCGACCGGCTCAACCAATATGATCTGCGCCAGCTTCGCCAGCGCATCACCGTCCGTTACCACCTCGAAGCACTCAAGCACGGCGAGATCAGTTCCTACGTGCAGCATCGCCTGACGATTTCCGGGGCGCAGGGCGTGCCCCACTTCACCGGTCCGGCGCTCTGGCGGATTTATTGCTATTCCAAGGGCGTGCCACGGCTGATCAACACGCTGTGCGACAAATGCCTGCTGGCCGGGTACGTACATCAGACGACGCGGATTGATTACTCCATGGTGGGCCGGGCCATTCGTGAACTCGAAGGAAAAGTCGATATATGAGCCTCATCAACGACGCGCTCAAACGCGCCGGCCAAAAATCGGCACAGCCCGCGGCACCGACTCCGATTCCGGCCGCGATGCACCCTGCCGAGCAGGCGGCTCCGCGCGGTCTGCCGAGGTTCTTCCTGCCTGCCGCGCTCGTGATTTTCTGCGCGGCGATCTTGATTCTGATTCAAGGCGCCACCGCCCAGAAAACGATTAATGCCGTGGTTCTTCCACCAGTCGTCGCCGCGCGCGCTCCCGCCGTGCCTCAACCCCAGGTCACCACCAAAACCGCCGCGCCGCCTCGCCCCGAGGTGCGCCCGGTCGCGTTGCCCGCTCGCAGCGCGACAACCACTGTCAGCAATGCGACCCGGACTCAGCCCGTTACGACCCGTGCAGCCACCAAGCCGATCGCTGCTGTGCCCGTCTCCGCAGTGTCACGACCGGCGCCGACCGTCGTCACGTCCGCTCCCCCGGCAACCAAGCCCGCCGTCGTGAGCGCGCCGCCACCGCAAACCTTCAAGCTGGGCGGCATCTTCTTCCGCGCCAGCAATCCTTCGGCGGTGATCAACAACCGGACGGTCTTCGTCGGGGAACGCGTGGGCAACGCCCGTGTCAAGACCATCACCCGCGACACCGTGGTGCTCGAGTTTCCCGGAGGGCAGTTGCTGGAATTGACCTTGTGAACGGCTGCGGGTAAACCCTCAGCCGTCCGACGCGGGCCTTCCGCAGCGGGCACCGTATGAATTCACTCCTGACTCAACTGCGCTCCTCGCCCGTCGTCGCGCGCGTGGTGCCCTTCGCCCTCTTCGTCGCCCTCACCAGTTGCCAGGCGCTCAAGTTCCTGGGACCGGCCGCGCCCTTCTGGATTTATTTCGGCAAAACGCTCATTGGCGCCGCGCTGGTGTGGGCCACCTGGCCGGTCGTCGCTGAGATGCGCTGGAAGTTCAGCGGCGCCGCCTTTGCGTTTGGCATCGGCGTCTTCGTGCTCTGGGTTGGGCTGGATCCGCTGCTGCACCAACTCGGCGTGCCGGCCGCCTGGTTGCGGATGGGCAGCAGCTCGGTGTCGAATCCGCTGGTGCAATTCGCCTCGGCGCCCGCGCTCGGCTGGTTCTTCATCATCGCGCGCATCGCCGGCTCATCGCTCGTCGTGCCGATGTTGGAAGAAATCTTCTACCGCTCATTCCTTTACCGCTACCTGCAGAAGGCGGACATCCTCTCAGTGCCGCTCGGCCGTTTCGTCGCGGTGCCTTTTTTCGTCACCTCGCTCATCTTCGGTCTGGCGCATCACGAATGGCTCGCCGGGCTGCTCTGCGGCTTCTGCTACCAGGGACTCGTCTGCTGGAAGGGCCGCACCAGCGACGCCATTGCCGCGCACGGCATCACGAATTTCCTGCTCGGCCTCTGGGTGGTGAGCCGCGATGCGTGGCAATACTGGTGACGTCGCCCGTGGCATGATCGCGCCCGTGGAACATCTCCTGCTGGTGCTGGCTGAGGACGAACATCTCCTCGTCATCAACAAGCCCGCCGGCTGGAACACCCACGCGCCTGCGCCCTTTGCGGGTGAAGGCGTGTACGAGTGGCTCCGGCACCGCGAGCCGCGCTGGGCTTCCCTGGCGATCATTCACCGCCTCGACAAGGAAACCTCCGGTGTGCTGGTCTTCGCAAAGACTCCGGTCGCCAATCGCTCGCTCACGCAGCAATTCACCGCGCGCGCCGTCTCCAAATCTTATCGCCTCGTCACCGACCGTCCGGTGTCGCGCGACGAGTTCCGCGTCGCCTCCACGCTGGTTCGCGCGGGCGATCGCTACGTGAGCCGTCCCCAGGCGGCCGGGGGCGAATACGCTGAGACGCTCTTTCGCGTGGTCGAACGGCACGAGGGGCGCACCGTGCTGGCCGCGCTTCCGGCCACCGGACGCACCCACCAGATTCGCGTCCATGCCGCGGAGAGCGGCTGCCCGATACTGGGCGATACCCTCTATGGCGGCACTCCAGCCGCGCGGGTGTGGCTCCACGCGGAATCCATCGCCTTCATTCACCCGGAGCCTCGGCGTAGCGGCGTCTCGGCAGAGCGCCGCCATTTCGGAAGCGGGAAGATGGCGGCGCTCTGCCGAGACGCCGCTACGGTGCAGGACGGCGACGCGATCACCTTCCGTGCGCCGGTTGATTTCGCCGCCGAACCGCGATTGGCGCTGCGCCGTGCGATCCTCGATCCCGCGCTGACCGATTGTTTCCGCGCGGTGCATGGCGCCGCCGACGGCTGGCCGGGATGGCAGGTCGAAACACTCGGGCCGTTCCTGCTGTCGCAGGCGGAAGCGCCGCTATCCGAACGGCAGCGCGCCGCCTTGAGCGATCTCGTGACCTCATTACGGTCCAGCGGATCGCCGGTACGCGGCGTGTATCACAAGCGGCTCTCGCGGCACGTCCGCCAGACCAAGCCGGAGGAAACCTCTCCCGTGATGGAACTTGGCGAGCCGGCCCCAGACCGGTTCGCGATCCGTGAGAATGGTCTGAGCTTTGAACTGAGTTTCTGCGAAGGCTATTCGGTCGGCCTCTTCCTCGACCAACGCGACAATCGACGGCGCCTGCTGACGCGGCATGTCGCGGCGGATTTCTCGCTGGAGTGTCCAAGCGTTGCGCGTCCTGAAGTGCTCAACACGTTCGCCTACACCGGCGGCTTTTCCGTCTGTGCGGCGCTCGGCGGGGCGCGCGTCACCAGCCTCGATCTCTCGCGCAAATATCTCGATTGGGCCCGGCGCAACTTTACCCTCAACGGACAGGATCCGGCGGAGCATGACTTCATCTATGGCGACGTTTTCGACTGGCTGCGTCGCCTGGCGAAGAAGCAGCGGCGCTTCGACGTGGTGCTGCTCGACCCGCCCACCTTTTCCCAGACGAAAGAGCACGGCGTGTTTCGCGCGGAGAAAGACTATGGGGCGCTGGTGACCGCTGCCCTGCCGTTGCTGGCGCCGGAAGGAGTTCTTTTTGCTTCGACCAACGCCGCCGGCTTGGCGCCAGAAAAGTTCCTCGCGCAAATCGACGAGGCGGTGCGTGCCGCGGGTCGCCGTGTGGTGCATCGTCACTACGTGCCGCAACCGCCGGACTTTCCCATCACGCGCGACGAGCCGGCGTATTTGAAAACAGTCTGGCTGCGGGTGGCTTGAGCGCGCCCGCCTACTTGCGCGCCGCGGAAGACGTCACGCTCTCGTCCGTTACTGACAAGACCTTGGGATGGGCTACCCGAAGACGCTTGGTCCCATCCCTCACGGGTAGGGCGCGTCTGTCCCCAGCGCGCCGTCGGGTGGGCCAGGAGTGGTTCGCGGCGCGCTGGGACAGACGCGCCCAGCCCGGGAGTCGTCCATCCCACTGCTTGGGCAGTATGTTACCGAGGTGAAGCAGAAGGCGATGTCGGCTTTGTCTGAAATGAGGGTTGAACGGCTTTCCGTCCAGATTATGCTGAGCGCATGATCTCACAGAAACGCCCGCACGCTCCAGGCTGGGCATGTGGTCAAACACCAGGAAAGCCAGCATGAGAAGCGCGCTGTTCTGCTCTCTGGCCATGGGATTTGCCCCGATCCTTGGCGCCAGCGAAGCGCGGGACATTTCCTTTCGCTCAACGAATGACCAGAGCGAGCAACGGTATGTGCTCGCGTTGCCGGAGGGATTTGATTCCGCCCGGGCCCATGATCTTCTCATCTGCCTGCATGGGCATGGTTCCGACCGCTGGCAATTTGTTCGCGACGATCGCGGCGAGGCCCGCGCGGCCCGGGATGCGGCCAGGCAGCACCGCATGATTTTCGTCTCCCCGGATTATCGCGCGCCTACCTCCTGGATGGGACCTGCCGCCGAGGCGGATCTGGTCCAGATCATTCGCGATCTGAAGAAGCAGCACGCCATCCGCCGGCTGGTGCTCTCAGGTGGTTCGATGGGGGCGACCAGCGCCTTGACCTTTGCGGCGCTGCATCCCGATCTGGTGGATGGGGTGGTCGCGCTCAACGGGCACGCCAATCACGTGGAATACACGAACTTTCAAGAGGCGGTTCAAGTTTCGTTCGGAGGAACGAAGGAGGCGATTCCAGAGGAATACAGGAAGCGAAGCGCGGAGTACTTTGCGGCGAAGTTTACCATGCCGATCGCGATCACGGCTGGCGGGCAAGACACCATCGTGCCGGCGGACAGCGTGAGGCGCTTGGGGCAGGCGATCCGAAAGTTCAACCCACTTGTTCGTTTGGATTTCAACGAAACGCGGGGCCATGAAACCGACTATGACGCCTCGCTCGCTGCGTATGCCTTCGTCCTGCGGGCGCTGGCGGCGAAAGCGGCCAGTTGCTCCGTGGCGATCAATGGCAAGACCATCCCACCGGCGCACGGTTCCGCGGCGGGAGTCTGGTTTTACGGGGACAAGGAAAATGGCGCGCAACTGCTCCTCACTGGCCACCCGGGCGTAGCGGATTCCTGGCGGATGACGGCCTACCTAAACGCGGGCGACGAGGTCCGAATCACTTTCGCCCCCGATGCGCTCCTGCTCACGAACATTCAGTTCCGGACGGACGTGCTTTCCACGGCGGCCCTGGATTGTCGGGCGGAAACCAACACGCTGGTCATCAACGCTGCCTCCGGAGCGGGCGCGGCTTGCCTGACCCGCTTCGCCTTCGACCACGTCCCTGGCTCCTTTGTCCCCGAGCGCCGCCCCTTTTCGCGCGCACCGGTGGCTCCGTCCCCTGACCCGCATCCAGCGATTGCTGAGGCCCTCGTCGAATGGGACTGGCGCATGCAGGACGGGATGCAAACGCCCCGCGAATCGCGCACGTACCGCCAAGCGATCGAGAAACTGCTGCGGACGACCGACGCCTTGGTGGCGGAGAGGAGAGGTTTGAAGACCCTGAGCTCGAAGGCCCAGACTGCTTGGGAGAAGGTTCGCGCGGCGGCTCTGCTCCCCACCGATGATGCTTCCACCTGGGAAACCCGCTGGCGCGAAATCCATCGTCTGCGCCGGCAAATCGCCCTCGGCAATCCGTTGTTCAAGTCCACCCCGCTGCTCTTTGTGAAACATGTTCCATCCGTCATGAGTCACCAACTCACACAGGTGTATGGATACTGCGCCCGGCCAGGCGGCGGCTTGTTTGTCCTGCCCGAACCGGGTGTCACCATGCGGACACGGAATCTCACCCCCGCCAGTCTCCCGGCCGGAAACTTCATGACCCCGGAGCTTTCCCCCGACGCGACCAAAGTATTATTCGCCTATTGCCCGGTGAAGGAGGCCCCCGCCTCGTGGGACTTCAACGACCAGACCAAAAACCTGCGCTACCACATCCAGGAATTATCGCTGGCTTCCGGAACGGTCCGCGCGCTCACGCAAGGCGACACCGACAATTTCTCCCCTGTCTGTCTGCCTTCCGGCGAAATCCTTTTCGTCTCCACCCGCCGGGGCGGATATCACCGCTGCGGGCGGGGTCCGTGCTTTGTTTACACCCTGGCGCGAATGGAAGCGGACGGCCGCAATCCACACAGTGTCTCGTTCCATGAAACCCACGAATGGGATCCCTGCCTGTTGAACGACGGGCGCGTGGTTTACACGCGATGGGATTATGTGGACCGCAACGCCGTGCATTATCAGCAGCTCTGGTCGGCGCGCCCCGACGGCAGCAATGTCCGGATTTACTACGGCAACAACACCTGGAATCCGACCGGCATCTGGGAGGCGCGGGCGATCCCAGGCAGCTCGCGCATCATGGCGACAGCCTCGCCGCACCATGGCATGAGCGCAGGTTCGATCATCCTGTTGGACACCACCCAGGCGGTGGACGGCAAAGAGCCTCTGACTCGCCTGACCCCGGAAGTGCGCTTCCCGGAATCCGAGTCCCCGCTGGCCTTTGGGCCGCCCCCGGCTTCGTCTGACTTTGATACGCCGGTCAAACAGTATTGGCGCAGCCCGCTGACGGAGTCGTGGATGGAGAAGACCGCCACGGAAGAAGAAAAGCGCTGGCCGGGGCATTGCTACAAATCACCCTGGCCGCTCTCCGAGAAGTTCTTCATCGTCTCGTACAGTTTCGACCAACTGCTTGGCGAACCGGGTCCCAATATTCCCAACATGTTCGGGATCTACCTGGCCGATGCGTTCGGCAACAAAGAGCTGATTTACCGCGACCCGGCCATTTCCAGTCTCTGGGCACGACCGCTGGCCCGCCGCAGGCCGCCGCCCGAAGTGGCGACCTCCGTGTCCGACCCGGGTGAGGACAGCGGCACGTTCCTGTTGCGCGACGTCATGGAAAGCTGGCCGCACCTGCCGACGAACACACCGGTTACGCATCTGCGGATCATCCAGGTGTTGCTCAAGACCACTCCCAATGCGGACTCCCCCAGAGTCGGCGCCGCCTTTGCCGCGCCGGGCAAGCAGGTTCTGGGGACGGTGCCTGTGGAGACGGATGGCTCCGCGTTTTTCGAGGTGCCCGCCCGGACACCGGTGCTTTTCCAGGCGCTCGATGCCAGGGGACGCGCGGTGCAATCGATGCGCAGCCTCGTATATCTGCAGCCGGGTGAGAATGAAAGTTGCATCGGGTGTCACGAACATCGAATGAAGAAAGAGCCCTCGGGAGCGCAGCCACTGGCCAGCCGGCGCGCGCCCTCCAAAATCAGACCCGGACCGGACGGCGCGCTTCCCTTCAGCTATCCGCGCCTCGTTCAGCCCGTGCTCGACCGCAACTGCGTCAAATGCCATGACGGCAAGGATCCCCGACGCGCCGTCCTGACCGGCGAACCCGAAGGCGCCTTCACCAAATCTTACAACGCCCTGGTCAACCAGGTTTCGTTCTCGGCCTGGAATCGTCCCGAACAGAACTTCGAACCGCTGACCGAGCCGTTGCGCTTCGGCGCGCTGGGCAGCCCGTTGGCAAGGAGGCTGGAGAGAGGCGCCTGCAAGGTTGCCCTGGCACCCGGGGACGAAGAGCGGCTGAACACATGGATGGATGCCAACGCGCTTTTTTACGGAACATTCGACGTGAACGAACAAAAGAAACAATTGGCCGGCCAACTGATCGATGGCCCCAAAGAGTGAGGGTGACGGACAGAGCACGGCTGGGGAACGCCGTGGCTTCGGAGTGGTAATCCGTCACTTCCACCGGTTGTTGTGTTCGCAGTCCTCGCCGTTCTGTCGGGACCGGACGCAGCAGAGCACACGCCCAAACAGGTGATTCCCTTTCCCGGTGGATGAGCAAGAAGGGCTGGTCGCCTCTTACATTTCCGGCGGCGGCGATGCCGGGGGCGCGACCCATTGCCGGGCCGCGAGAGCCGCGAGTTGTTCGAGACACGCCGCGGTTTCCTCGAACGCCCGCTGCGGCGAAACGAAACTCGGGGTCAACAGATACGTTGCCGCAAACAATCGCTCCGTCTCCACGCCAGGCTGGGCCGCGCCGGCCAGCGCCAGGCACGGCACCCCGGCGCGCTGGCAGAGAAGAGCCAGTTCGCCCACGCCTTTGCCCATCAGCGTTTGCGCATCGATGGCTCCCTCGCCCGTGATGACGGCGTCCACGGCGGTCAGCCGCTTCTCTAATCCGGCGTGTTGCGCGAAGAGGCCGAAGCCAGGTTCGAGCCGCGCGCCGGCGAAACTGCGCAGGCCGAAACCGAGTCCGCCTGCCGCGCCCGCGCCTGTTTCGGCGGCGTGGTCTGGCTGGCCTTGCTGGCGCAACATCACAGCCAGGCGACCGAGGCAACGCTCGGCCAGATCGATATCGTCCGGGCTGATTCCTTTCTGGGGGCCGAAAATCCTCGTGCAGCCGTTGGGGCCGAGCAGGGGATTTTGCACGTCCACCGCCACGACCAATTCCTCGAACAGGTGCGATTGTGGTGGCGGACGGACGACAGACAGCCGGCGCAACTGCGTCCACGCGGTCAACTCGTCGCCCGTTTCGCCGAAGAAACGCCAGCCGAGCGAGCGCGCGACGCCAAAGCCCGCGTCGTTGGTGGCGCTGCCGCCGATGCCCACCAGGCAGCGCCGCGCTCCGCGATCCGCTGCGGCACGGAGCGCCGCGCCCAGCCCGCGGGTGTCGAGTTCAAACGGGTGAAACCGTTTCGCCGGCAGCAGGGCAAGGCCGATGATGCGCGCGGATTCCACGAGGGCGGTGCGCGTGGCTTCGTGCCACCACCAGACGGAGTCGAGCGGGCGGTGCGCGGCGTCCACCGTGTGAAGGGGAACCGCGGCGGCGTCCAGCAATCCGGCGAGGATTTCGCCGAAGCCATCGCCGCCGTCGCTCATGGGCAGGAGGTCCAACTCATCGTCCGGTCGGACGGAACGCCAGCCGCGCGCGATCGCCTCGGCAGCGGCGCGGGCCGAGAGCGTTCCTTTGAACTTGTCCGGCGCGATGAGGAGGCGCAGTGGCATCGAACGATGACAGCGCGTTTGGCGCGGCAATGTCAACCGGGCGGATGGACGATTTCGGGGGAGGAATGATTTAGCGCGGCTGAAAGAGGTTATTGCCAAAGCTGTTTTGTGTGCCATTTTCTCCGCCATGAATTCGACTGCGACCAAACCGACGATTATCGCCTGGCTCAAACCCTCCTGCGGCTGGAGCAACGGCGTGCGCGCCGTGCTGCGGAAATACGACCTCCCGTTCGACGACCGCGACATCATCAACAACGCCGCGCTGCGTCAGGAGATGATCGAGAAGACCGGCCAGACGCTCAGTCCGTGCGTCGAGGTCAACGGAGTGATGCTGCCGGATATCAGCGGCGAAGAGGTCGAGGCGTATCTGCTGGCCAACCAGATCGTGCAGCCGAGTGAAAGGCTTCCCGACGCGCCAACGAATCAGCCGTGCGCGCACGAACTGCCGTTCGCGACGCCGGCGTGGATGCGGCGGTAAGTTCGGGGACCGACTTACTTCTCGTTCATCCGTCGCACGCGGATTTTGCGGACCGCGCCGGTGGTGGACCAGGTGGCGACGCCGAATGGTTTGCACGGCTCGCATTCCCAGCGGATGGAAATCTTGCGGTCCTTCGTGCCCAAGTTCACCAGGCGCTCATCATCAATCCACGCTTGAAGATTGGTGGAGCTCACCCGCATGCGGATGTCGTACCACACTCCGTTGGTGAACGCCATGAAGGTGGTGGTCTCGTTGTTCGCCGCGTCTTCCCCATCGATGCAGGATAATCCGACGAGTCCGCCGCCCCAGCCGCCGACGACCAGCGTGCAGACATCTTCTTTGACCGGGAAGGTCAGCGCGCAGAAGAAGTCGCTGCCTTCGACGCGCTGGGCCTGGAGACTGACTTCGTAGTCCACCTTGGGCAGGTCGGTGTTGGTATAGGTGATGCCGGTCATCACGCCCTGGCCGATGATGATTTGATTGTTGGTCACGCTCACTTCTCCGTGGCCGGCGAAGTCGGCCACTTTCCAGCCGCGGAGCGTCTTGCCGTCGAAGAGGGACATTTCGCCCGGGGCAACCGATGGCTTGGCCGGTTTGGTATCAGCGGCTGGCACCGAGGTCGGGAGGCCCGTCAGGAGCAAGGCGGCGGCGAGCGGCATTCCTGCGGTCAGGAAGTAACGGAACGAGGTGGTATTTTTCATGGCGATTCTTCTAGCGATTTCGGCGCGACAAGCCACGACAAATTGTTTAGAACGAATTCGCGGCGTTTCCGTCTATTGAACCAGATTCATGAAAAAATTCCGGGGCATCTTCACCGTCGCGCTGCCGCTTGGGCTGGGGTTGGCGCTGTTGGCTGGTTGTGGCAAATCGTCCGACCCGTTGAAAAGCGGAGGCAAAATTACCGGCAGCGCCTCGGACGCGGCGGTCGGTTTGAAGGTCTGCTGGTCGCCCACCAACCGCTACTTCTATCGAGTCGAGACCACGCTCTATAACGACATCATCACCAAATCCAAGGCCGTGCCCGTCGCGCAGGAAACCTCGCTGGCGCTGGAGTATTCGCTCCAGATCACGCGGACCAACGTCGATGGCCGGCAGCAGTTCGACCTGGAAATCCTCTCGGCCGCGCTCAACCTGACCCGCAACGGTGAATTGCTGGTGAGCTACGACACCGACAACCGGGCCTTCATGCTCGATGACGCGAACTTTTCCGAAACGCTGCGCAACCTCAAGGGCGCCCATCTGACCTGCGTCCTCTCACCCTCGAACGTGGTCGAGCGCCTCGATGGCGTGCCGGCCTTGCTCGCCCGCATCGGCGGCGGCAAGCCGGCCGCGTTGAAGACCGTCACCTACCTGCGCAGCGCGTCGATGCTGCGCGGCATGATCACCGATCAATTCTTCCGCCAGCTCGTCGATTGGAGTTTCTTCCCGGAAGATCCAGTTCGCATCGGGCGCACCTGGCCCGCGCGCCGCCAGTTTGCCACCAACCCGATGGACGGCGGCACGGCGGCAGCTGACCTCACCTGTGTTTTCAAAGGCTGGCAACAACGCGGCGACGACAAATGCATGGTGGTGGATTTCTCCGGAAATACCCGTGGCATGGGCCGGCCGGCCAAAGGCATTCTTGGATTTTTCTCCTCCGCCAAACCGAGCCAGTTGAGCGGGCGGCTCTGGTTGCACGGCGAAAAGGGCGTGCCGATGGCGCTGCTCTGTGGGCACGAATCCAGTTTCCAATATTCCGCGGCACGGACTCAAACCATCCCACCGCCAAAAGCCGCGGGCACCAACGCACCGCCCGCCGCTCCCGGCACCAACATGCCGGCGGGGCCGACGCAGACCCTTGCCACGCGGCAACACACCGTCATCGAACTGCTGGAAATCGGGCCGCGCTCGACGAACTGAGTCCCCGGCCGCTTACTTTGCCACCTCGGCTTCGATGGCTGATCGCACGCGCCCGAATTCCATCTGGATGCCGGGAAATTCCTTGCGGGCGAGATCGATGTCGCCGGCTTTGACCAGCTTTTCCAGAGCCAGCAACAGCCTCGCCAGCCGGTGCGCCCCGAGGTTGCTGGCGCTGCCCTTGACCGTGTGAGCGGCCGCAGCCACGGCGGAGGCATCACCCGCGCGCAAGGCGGTTTCGATGCGGTCGAGGCGCGGCGCGGCGTCGAGGAGGAACAGTTCCGCCAATTCCTTCAGCGGATCGGGCTGGCCTGGTTCGCTGAGGTGGCGCAGGCCGGCGATCACGGAATGGTCCAGGGAATCGCCCGGGCCGGCGGTGGGTGACCGCTCGGGAGGCGGCGACGGCCGGGGACACTGGCCAAGCGCGCGGACCAACGCCGCCTCGAGGCTGGTGAGATTAAGCGGTTTGCCAAGGTAATCATTCATCCCCGCCGCCAGGCAGCGGTCCCGGTCGCCCTTCATGGCATTGGCGGTGAGGGCGATGATGTAGGGCGCATCGCCGCCTTGATACCGTGGCCCGGCGCTGCCGGCGCGGATGCGCTGCGCCGTTTCGTAACCGTCCATCTCCGGCATCTGGCAATCCATCAACACGATGTCGTAGCGCGTTTTTTGCAGAGCCTCCAGCACCTCGGTGCCGTTCGAGACCGCGTCGGCTTCGTGCCCGAGTTTCTTGAGTTGCGCCAGGGCGACACGCTGGTTGACGGCGTTGTCTTCCGCCAGAAGGATGCGCGGAGTGATGCCGTCCATCGCGGCGGTGGGTGCGGCCGGCGACAGCGCCTGTTCGAGGCATTCGCGCAGCCGGATCTGGCGCGGCGGTTTGACGAGGCACGCGGCAATGCCGCCCGCTTGCACCTCCTCAGGATTCAGGCGGCGGCCGAGCGAAGTCATCATCACCACTCGCACGTGGGCGATGGCGGGATCGGCCTTGATGGCCTGGGCGAGTTCGGCGCCCTTGAGGCCGGGCAGATCCTGATCGATGAGCACGATTTCAAAGGGCCGGTCCGCGGCGGCGCGCAGCAGTTCCAAGCCTTCGTGGCTGCTGGTGGCTTGCGCGTCGTCCATGTTCCAGGCCTGGAGCTGGCGATGCAGGATCTCGCGCTGGATGGCGTGATCGTCCACAACGAGGATGCGTCGTCCGGCAAGAGGGTTCACCGACGGCAGCACCGCGGCGGGCGGAGCGGGGTTGGGCACAAAGGGGATTTCAAACCAGAAGTTTGATCCCTGGTGGGGTGCGCTTTCGACGCCGATGGTGCCACCCATGAGTTCGACGAGTTGTTTGGAGATGGTCAGGCCCAGGCCGGTGCCGCCGTATTTGCGGGTGGTTGATCCGTCGGCCTGGGTGAACTCCTGGAAGATGCGCTCCAGGGTGGCGGCTTCGATGCCGATGCCGGTGTCACGCACGTCGAAGCGCAGACGCACGGACGGCCCGCGGGAGCTGGTGCGGGTCAATTTGATCACCACCTCGCCGTGCTCGGTGAATTTGACCGCATTGCTGATCAGGTTGGTGAGCACCTGGCGCACTCGCGCGGGATCGCCCGACAAGTGCGCGGGCACGTCTGCTTCAATCCAGCAGGCCAGTTCGAGATCTTTCTGGTGAGCCTGCACGGCCAGCAATTCGACCGTGCCCTCGACGACGTCGCGCAGGTCGAAGGGGATCGTTTCGATGTTGAGCTTGCCCGCCTCCATCTTTGAAAAATCGAGCACATCGTTGATGATGTTGAGCAGGGCGTGGGTGCTGCCGCGGATGATGTCGAGAAACTCGCGCTGCTCCTGCTCGAGCCGGGTGTCGTTCAGCAGATCCGTCATGCCGAGGATGGCGTTCATCGGCGTGCGGATTTCGTGGCTCATGTTGGCGAGGAACTGGGCCTTGATGCGTGCGGATTCGAGCGCCGCCTTGCGGGCTTTCTCGCGGTCGAGTTCGACGTTTTTTCGCAGCGTGACGTCCTCGACGGCCCCTTCGTAGTAAAGGATCTTTCCACTTTGGTCGCGCACGGCGCGGGCCGCCTCGGAGATCCAGATGGCAGAGCCGTCGGCGCGGAAAATCTCGGACTCGAAGCCGACCACTTCGCCTTCTTCCTGCATCAACCGTTTGAACTCCTCACGGCGGCCGGGCTGCACATAAAGCTCGTGTTCGATGTTGGTCACGTCGCCCATCAACTCATCCGGCGTGGCGTAGCCGTAGAGATGCGCCAGAGCCGGATTGGCGCTGAGGTAGTGTCCATCAGGCGTCGTCTGGAAGATGCCCTCGACGGCGTTTTCGTAAATGGCGCGGTATTTTTCCTCGGCCTGGCGCAACGCCTGTTCGGTGCGGATGATCTTGGTGATGTCCCGCGTCAGGCCGATGATGCCCGTGATGGTTCCCGACTGGTTGCGGATGGGCACCTTGGTGACGGAGGACCAGGTCTCGTTCCCCTCGCGATCCAGGTGGTGCTGCTGCTTGTTCACCACCGGCTCGCCGGAAAGAATGATGCGCTGCTCGTCCTCGAAGAACTCCTGCGCGACCTCTTGCGGATAGAAATCGAAGTCCGTCTTGCCGACGATCTCGGGCTCGTCCTTCAATCCCAGGCGCCGCGCCTGCGAGGCGCTGCACCGGATGAATTTCGACTCGACGTCCTTGAAAAATATCCGGTCCGGGATGTTGTCCAGCAGCCCGCGCAACAAGTCTCGCTCGTAGGCCAGCGCCTCCTCGATGCGCTTGCGCACCGTCACGTCCCAGAAAATCCCCTGGATGCCCGCGATGCCGCCCTGCGCATCGTATAGCGGCGTTTTGATGACATGCATGAACCGCCTCTCACCGGCGGGGGTCTGGTAGGCCTCGATGGTGTCGAGCGCCTCGCGCGATTGCATGACGCGCTGGTCGTCGTACTGGTACTTGGCCGCCAGGTGCGGCGGGAAGAAATCGTAATCATTGCTGCCCAGAATCTCGTGCAACGGCCGGCCGATGTTTCCGCAAAACCGCTGGTTGGCAAAGGTGAAGCGCCCCTCTTGATTCTTGCGGAAGATCGACTGCGGCAGGCTCTCGACGAGGGTGTGATAAAACACCTCCGAGTTGCGGAGCTGCTCCTCCATCAATTTGTGGTCCTCCACGCTGCGCGCCAGTTCCACGAGGTTGCGCCGCAGTTCGAGCTGGGTCATCACCTGGCGCGCCAGCACCCGCAGGGTGTCCGTCTGCTCGACCGTCAGTTGGCGCGGCTCCCGATCGAGGACCGCGAGCGTGCCGAGAGCGAAGCCTTCCGGGGACCTCAGCGGCATTCCGGCGAAGAACCGGAGGTGCGGGCTTTCCACCACCAGCGGGTTGTCGTGGAAACGATCATCCAGCAACGCGTCCGTCACGAGGAAAAGGTCATGTTCCAGAATGGCGTGTGCGCAGAACGAGATATGCCGCGGGGTCTCGCTAAACAGCAGGCCGACGCGTGATTTGAACCACTGGCGCCGCTCATCGACAAAGGTGATTGCCGCCATGGGCGTGCCGCAAATCTGCGCAGCCACCTGGGTCAGATCGTTGAAATCCTTCTCCGGCGGCGTGTCCAGCACGTCGTAGCGTTGCAGCGCCTGCAGGCGATCATACTCGTTGGCGGGGAGCGGAGCGGTTTTCACGACAGCAAAGTCCTGGTCTCGGAGAAGGCCGCGCACTGCCGGGGCGTGAACGGAGTGCCGGTTCGACGGCGGCTTGGCGGTCGAACCAGTCGCCTCTTCGTCGCGCATTGTAGCCTGAACATCATCGCGGCATCACTCCATTCTCAGTGCGTCGGGAAGTTCTCATCGGTTCTCAGGGTTGGCAAGGCGGGACTCGGCGGGATGGCTCGGGATTGTGGGCGGTCGAGACTGCCTGGAAATCCATGACGGCGCTGCGTTGCTTCCGCGGAGGGTTCCGGGTGGAGGTTGATTGGCGTGAAACTGCCGGGCGACCCCGTTGCCGCAAGGCGTCGCAGCGTGTCGCGACTTGCCGCTCATCGCCATCGCGCCTAAATTCCCGCGTGTCACGCAATCGTCACAGAAGTCCACCCCGCGGCAGATGGTTTGCCGCCTTGGTCCTGGGCGGCTGGATGGCGGCTCTGAATCCGATGCCGGCTTGCGGCGCCACCCCCAGTTTTAATTCAGCCGTGTCGCAAGGCACGGTCACCACCTATTTCCTTTGGGAAGCCTCGGGCCTCCTCGCCAGCCGGCAGAATCCCGGGGTGGTCTGGACGCATAATGACACCGGGTATCCCGGCAGCGTCTTTGCGCTCTCCACCAACGGCACCTTGCTGGCCCAATACACCGTGCCAGACGTCTTTGGCGGCAACTTCGAGGACATCGCCTTTGGTCCTGGCCCTTCACCGGAGGCGCAATACATCTACCTCGGCGACATTGGCGACAATTACACCAACCGCGCGAGCGTCCGGGTGCTCCGACTTCCGGAGCCAGCCGTGTATGCGTATCAATCCAACAGCCCGCTGAGCTGGACGGCGGTGGGCGCGGACGCGATCACCCTGCGCTATCCCGACCGGCCCTACGACGCCGAGGCGCTGCTCGTCGATCCGCTCAACGGGGATCTCTTCATCGCCACGAAACTCGACGATCGTTCGCGCATCTATCGCGCCACCCGCGCTCAAATGAGCAGCAATGACGTGACGCTGACCTTCATCCGCGAAATCTCCTTCAGAAGCGTCTCGGCGGGCGACATCTCTCCTGACGGCAGTCTGGTGGCGTTGCGCCGGGGCGGCAACGGCGCCGTGTGGGTGCGTTCAGCCGGTCAGAGCGTCGGCGACGCGCTCGGCGGCAGTTCGACCAGCATCCCGATCTCCAATATTGAACCGAACGGTGAAGCGCTCGGCTTTCATGCCACTGGCCTCGGCTATTACACGCTCAGCGAAGGCAGCAGCCAGCCCCTCTATTTTTACAAGCGCACCGATTCGGGAGTGCCGCGGCAGCCGGTGATGCTGATTCGCCCCGGCGAAAGCTGGCGTTTCGACGACTCCGGCACCGACCTCGGCACCGCGTGGCGCGCGACGAACTACAATGATTCCGGTTGGGTTTCCGGCCCGGCCCAGCTCGGCAACGGTCAGAGCGACGAGCAGACGCTGATTCCCGCAGGCGCCGATGAGTTCAGAAATCCCACCCTCTATTTTCGCAAACGTTTCTCCGCGACCAACGCGGTGGCCTTGAGCAACCTGGCGCTGCGAATTTGTTTCAACGATGGCGTCGCGGTTTACCTCAACGGAGGCGAGATCCTGCGGCGAAACCTCCCCGCCAATCCCACGTTCGACGCCCCGGCAACCGCCTCCAACGCCGACCTGCAAAACTACTGGCTGTCCGTCCCGCTGAGTCCGGCGCTGCTCAGAAACGGCACCAACACGCTCGCCGTGGAATTGCACCGCTTCCACGGAAACGGGCCGGGCCTGAGCTTCGACCTCCAGTTGGGAGAGGGCAAAGTGGATCTCCCGGCGCGCTTCACTGGTTTGCCCAGGCTCACTGGCGGCGTTTGCAGCATCCCGATCGCGGGCCCGGTCGGTTCGATGGCGCGGGTCGAGGCCACGGGCGATTGGGCGAAATGGTTTCCCGCCGGCCAGGTCGTGTTGACCAATGGCACCGGAGTCTTCCAGGAACCCGCCACCTCTGGCAGCACGAACAAGTTCTACCGCCTGGCGCGCTGAGATGCATCTGGGCCAAGTCGGAGTTGCGCAGAGGGTGCCGCATCCTTCATGCCCACCAGCGTTGCGCACGGGCGCCCCCGGTTTTTCCTTTGCTGCGGGCTGCGGCTCTCGTTCTACTCTCCGCGCATGACCAGCCAATCGTTCACTCCTTCGGCATCGCGCGGTTTCTCTCGTCGTCAATTCCTCGCCGGTTCGGCGGTGACTGTCGCGGCGTTGGCCACCGGCGCGGTCGGTTCCCTGGCAGCGCCCGCGGCCAGTCAGCGCCGCTATCCGCTGCTGGCCTTCAGCAAGCCGTTTCAGGATCTCAGTCCCGAGGAGACCGCTGAACTCGTGGCCGAGGTCGGCTGGGACGGCATCGAGTGTCCCGTGCGCAAGGGCGGGCAGATTGAGCCGGAGAACGTCGAGGAGGCATTGCCGTCGATGGTCGCGGCACTGCAAAAGCGCGGCAAAACCGTGGGCCTGATCACCACCGACATCACCCGCGCGGACGCCCGCGCTGAGAAGGTGCTGCGCACCGCCGCCAAACTGGGCATCACCCGCTATCGGACCGGCGCCTGGCGTTACGCGAAGGACAAAACCATCCCGGCGCAGTTGGATGAAATCAAGGCGCCGCTGCGCGACCTGGCCGCGTTGAACAAATCGCTCGGCATCCAGGGCGGTGTCCAAAATCATTCCGGCGCCGACTCGGTGGGCGCTGCGGGCTGGGATCTCTACGAACTCCTCCGCGGCCTCGATCCGAAACATTTGGGTGTTTGCTTCGACATCGGACACGCCACGCTCGAAGGCGGCTACTCGTGGCCCGTGCAGGCGCGCTTGCTGGAGCCGTTCTTCACCGTGGTTTACGTGAAGGATTTCGCCTGGATAAAATCCCCGAAGGGCGCGCGGGCCGAGTGGCTCCCGTTGGGGGACGGCACGATCAATCGCGAGTTCTTCGGCTGGTTGAAGAAGTCCAGTTACGCCGGGCCGATTTCGCAGCATCACGAATACCCGCTGCCCAAGGATCGTGCCGGGAGCGTGGCGCTTTACCGTAAAGACTTGCAGGTGCTCGAGCAGTGGCTGGCTTGACCGCACAGCCCGCGTCATCGGCCAACATTCCACCTTCCCTCTTTTCAGGCCGCGAGGTCTCCGCCATGCTCGCGCCATGCAAAATCCCATCATCGTCGCGCTGGATGTGCCCAACGCCGAACGGGCGCTCGAACTGGCCGCGCAGGTCGCTCCGTCGGTCGGCGCCTGCAAAATCGGCAGCGAACTGTTCACCGCGACCGGTCCCGACATCGTGCGGCGCATCCGGGCGGCGGGCGCCGCGGTTTTTCTGGATCTCAAGTTCCACGACATCCCCAACACCGTGGCCAAGGCGGTGGCCTCAGCCACGCGGCTGGACGTGCAGATGCTCACCATTCACACCGGCGGCGGCCTTGAGATGATGAAGGCGGCTGAGGAGGCGGCGCAGGAAACCGCGCGGCAATTGGGCGTGGCGCCGCCGCTGGTGCTGGGCGTGACGGTGCTGACGAGCATGGATGGGCCGGCTCTGACGGAGGTTGGCTTGCCCGGCAACGTGGGCAAACAAGTCGAGCGCCTGGCCCGGCTCGCCGCGCAGGCCGGTTTGCGCGGACTGGTATGTTCGCCTCTGGAAATCGCGGGCCTGCGCCAGATTTTACCGGCGGGAATGCAACTGGTCACGCCGGGCATCCGCGGTCCGGGCGACGCGGCGGGCGATCAAAAGCGCACCCTCAGCGCTCCCGAGGCGATCGCCGCCGGCGCAAGCTGGCTGGTGATTGGCCGGCCGATTTACGCGGCACCCAATCCGCGCGAGGCCGCGGAGAAAATCTGGCAAACGCTGCGCGGGTGAGGAGAAGCACCCCGGCACCATCTATCCAGAGGCTTTGTCCTCGTAGCGGCGTCTCGGCAGAGCGCCGCCAATCAGCAGAGGGAGGAGGAAGTGCGGCGCTCTCCCGAGGCGCCGCTACGCCGCGGTTCCTGGCTGCGAGGCTTGGGCGCACGCGGTGGGACGCTCCTCAGGATCTCTCCTTGAACGCGACGGGCGCATCCGGGACCATCCCCGCCGATGAACATCGCCGCCAAGACCGAGGCCGATCGCAAGGCGCTGAGTTTCGCCATGACCCTCTCGCTGGTCATCGGCCTGCTCATGTTCGTGATGAAGGTGGGCGCCTACCTGCTCACGGGCTCAGCCGCCATTCTCAGCGATGCCGCCGAGTCGGTGGTGCATGTCGCGGCGGTCTGCTTCGCCGCCTACAGCCTGCGGCTGTCCTACAAGCCGGCGGACGAATCGCATCTTTACGGCCACTCGAAGATCTCATTCTTCTCGGCCGGCTTTGAGGGCGCGATGATCATCCTCGCCGCGCTCTACATCATCTACGAGTCCATCCACAAATGGCTGACCGGCCTGAGCCTGGAAAACCTGGGCTTCGGGGTCGTGCTCACCGCGGCGGCGGCGGCCATCAACGGCGGCTTGGGCGGCTACCTCGTCTGGCTGGGACGCGGCAAGAAATCGATCATTCTCGAAGCCAATGGCAAACATGTGCTGACAGACTGCTGGACGAGCATTGCGGTGCTGGTGGGGCTCGGCCTGGTGGTGGTGACGAAATGGCTGCCGTTCGATCCCATCTGCGGCCTGATCATGGCCGGCAACATTCTTTACTCGGGTTTCGGGCTGATGAAGTCCTCCTTTGCCGGTTTGATGGACTTTGCCGACCCGGAGGTGCAGCGGAAGCTGACAGAAACATTGGACCGCGAGTGCGCCGCGCATGGCCTTTCCTACCATCACCTGCGCCATCGCAACATCGGTGATGCCCATTGGGTGGAAGTGCATCTCCTGTTCCCCGATGGAACGTCGTTGAGCGACGCGCACCGCACGGCGACAGGCATTGAGCAGGTGGTCGAGCAATCGCTGGAGCCGCGCGCCTGCGTCACGACCCATCTCGAATGCGCTTCGGACCACGATGCGCTTCATCCCGGGGAACGGCTCGCGCCCGTCAAGCCCGCGCGCTGAAATCGTGGCCGTCGATGCGGCCGGCAAAGCCACCAGAAATCCGGGACGTCGCGGCGCGCGGATGAGATCTGGCTTTTGCCCAAGGCCTCGTTACCCTCGCGAAAACCCCGGAGGACATTATGCGGTTGATGGAAGCCATCGTGGATGCCAATCAGCGTGCGGTGCGCGGCGATGCCGCTGCCGGCCTGCATGTCGCGGACTTTGCGGGCGCGCTGCCGCTGGTTGCGCTCACCTGCATCGACCCGCGTCTCAATCCCCTCCTGCCCGGCGCGCTCGGCCTGCCCGAAGAGCAGTTCGTCTGGCTGCGCAACGCCGGCAACATCATCACCAGCCCGATGAGTTCCACGCTGCGCTCGCTCGCGCTGGCCTGCGCGATCAAGGGCGGACGCGAGATCGCCATCATCGGCCACAGCGACTGCAAGGTGCGGCAGACTTCCGTGCTGGAGATGACGAATCGCTTCCACGAGTTGGGCGTGCCCCGGACGCAGTTGCCCGACAACCTCAACGAGTTCTTCGGCCTCTTCGCCAGCGAGCGGCAGAATGTGCTGCGCGGCGTCGAGTTCGTGAGGTCCAGCCCGCTCGTCGGGCCGAAGGTGCCCGTGCATGGTTTATTGCTCGACCTCAAGACGGGCGCGCTCGAATGGCTGGTCAACGGCTATCAGGCTCTCGACACCGTGGCGTCGAAGTTCGTTTCCGCCGTGCGAGTGTCTGCCCCTGCCGCGACCATCGCCTCGGCGGAAGCTTTGGCGGAATTCGCGCCGGGCGAAATGAAGATGCCGCAGTCGCCGATTGGCGATCCGGGATTCGAGGCAAACAAATGGCTGAGCGAAGTCCACACGCCGCCGCCCGCGCCTCCGCCGGTGAAAGTCGGTGTCCGCCCGCCGCCGCTCGCGCCGAAATACGGCCAGCCCAGACCTAAGGCAGCGGCGCCCGCACGGACCGGCGATCTGATTCAACCCTGGCGCACCCGCTCCAAATGACGGCGTCCGGTCCGGCCCAGTGGCACACGAAACAAATTTCGCGCAAGCATTGGCAATCCCGGGTGAGCCACGCATACTCCCCGCCGCAAACTTAATCCATCTATGGCAGCGAACACCGAAGTCAAATCCGCCCAGCCGGTCCTGGCCACCCTTCCGTCCGACGATGTCCGCCAGATCATGTGGCGCTTTGCCGATCGCTACGATCTGCACATGCTGGTGCAGGCGGTGCGCGGCGTGGCCCGTGGCCCGGTCGCGCGGGTCGTGGCCGCTGGTGGACGCAATTCGCATGAATGGACTCCGGAGAAAAACAGCCTGCTGCGGCACTTCGATGAGAGCGGCATCACCGCCGCGGCTCTGGAACCGGAATACGGCGGCTTCATCACCGGGCCGAAGAATCTGGCGCTGGCGCTGGCAGCCTTCGAGCTGGCGTGGGTGGATGCCGGCGCGGCCACGGGCAGCCTTGCCGGCAACCTCGGCCTCGCACCGATCCACGAGCGCGGCACGCAGGAGCAGCGCGAGAAATACGTGGCCGGCGCGGCGCCGTTGAAGCCCGGCGAGGATCGCAAGCAGGTGCGCGCCGCGTTCGCGCTCACCGAGCCGCTGCCGTTCGTCGGCGTCGAGACCGGCATGCTCGCCGGCAAGGTGCGCGTGGCGGAATGGAAGGACGGCCAGGAACCGATGCTGCATGTGGACAAGCGCGGGCGCTTCATCACCAACATGGGCTTCGCCAACGTCGTGACGGCCGCGGTGGATTCCGACGACCCGAAAATCAAGGGCAGTTGCATGGTGATTCTGGAGGAAGGCGACCCCGGCATCTGGGATCGCGGCACGCCCACCAAGAAGCTCGTGCATCAGCTTTCCTCGACGAACGATCCGGTCTTCAATCTCACCGTCCCTGCCAGCCGCATCGTGGGCGGCTACACCATCAAGGACGGCGTCATCATACCGAACTACTCTCACGGCGACATCATCGAAGCGGTGTTCCGCCGCACGCGCGTGACGGTCGGCCTGATGACCGCCGCCAAGCTGCTTTCGGCCGTCGAGCCGGTGATTCTCTACCAGCGTCGGCGATTTCGCGGCGGCGAAGGCGCGCCCGGCACGCCGCGTTACGAACTGGGGCTTCAGCAGAAGGAAGACGTGCTGCATCGGCTCGTGGACATCTGGGCGACGGGCGAGGCGAGCGCGTCGCTCGGCTTCGAGGCGGCGCGGCTCTTCGATGTGCTCGATCCGCTCGAACGCGAGAAGGACCAGATGTTTGCCGCGAAGAAGATCGCCGGCCGCGCGGCGCTGAAGGAATTGGCCAAGGCCCAGGCCGAGGCGCTGGAGTTGCTCCAGCAGAACAGCAAGCCCGTCGGCGAACGTGATCTCGCCCGCGCGGCCGCGTTGGAGGCAAATCCGCTGATGCGCTTCGCGCAGCTCGATTCCCTGGCCAACGTGCTTTGTCCCGCGTGCAAATTGTGGAACACCGGCTACGGCGCGACCATGATGCGGGAAGCCGTCAGCCTCATGGGCGGCTACGGCGTGACGGAGGATTGCCCCGGATTCATCGGACAGAAGTGGATGGATGCGCAGCTCGAAGCCACCTACGAAGGTCCCGAGGCGGTGCAGCGATTGCAGCTCTCGATGACCATGACCAACGAGTTGTTTCTCGCCCAGTTCCAGCGGTGGATCGTGGAGATGCGCGCAATCGCGTCGGATCGTCCCGGCACCGGCGCCTGCACGCTGGCTTCGGCGATGCAACTCTGGCTGTGGACGCTCGCCTATGTCCAGAACGCCACCGACGCCGATGGCGCGAAGCTGTATCACAAGACGCGTCAAGGCGTGACCTTCTCGCTGGCCGACACGCTCTGCTGGCTGCTGGCCGCGCGGCAATTCATCCTCGACGTGATCGAACTTGAAACGAAGGGCGCTGCGCATCCCACGCTGGCGGATGGCCTCGCCGGGACGGTTGGATTCTTCACTGATCTCTGTCATGTGCAAAGCGCCCGCGCTGCCGGCGAGGTTTCGCGGGTTTGCACCGAACTGGTGTACGGCTACCACCTCCATCCCGCGTGGGACGAGACGAGCTGCCATTCCTGCTACCAGGCCGGCGAACTCGACGTGTTGGAAGGCATCATCCCGGGCATCGCCAGTTCGGCCCGCGCCTATGCGGATGTGGCGGAAGCAGGCGAGGTTCATCCCTCCAAGGCCGGCCCGTGCGTGCGTTTCGCCGGGCAGGAAGGGTTTGCCCGACTCCGCGCCAAACTCGATGGCTGCCTGACCGGTTGCCGTCTGGCGAAGGATCGCGCCGCCGAGGCGCTCACCAAGGTGATGACGCGCGAAGCCTTGGATTATCCGATGTAAGCGGACCCTCCGCCGCATGGGTTGGATATGCTGAGAAGCCAGCACGAGTGGGAAGCCTCCACAGTTTAAGAACCGCCATCGGAATCATGCACCGCTGAGAAATGGATAGCCCGGATATTTCACCCGTCCTGCTCCCGGATCGCGCGCCGGATGCTCGTAGCGCAGGTTTCCACCTGCTGTGTCGCCGACTTCTAGTCGGCCGGCTGTCCGAACCTCCTTGCGCCAGCGGATTGGAAATCCGCGATCCAGCAGGTTGGAAACATGCGCTGCGAAACGGTCCGGCTGGCGCGTCGGCTCCGTCGCCGGGCGGAACCACCAAAACTTGTGAAATAAGCGGGGTTGGGCGCGTCTGTCCCAGCGCGCCGTCGGTGCGGATGGCTGGTCGAAGGCGGCGCGCTCGGAGAGACGCGCCCTGCCTTCCGGTTGAGGAAAAGTTCGTGTCCCTACGGCACCCTCACAATCCGCAATGAAGCCAGGTCAAACCAGACCGTTCCCTTGATCGCGCGCAGTTCGCACACGAGTTCTGCGTCCTCAGTCTCACGGGTAACCTCGAAATCGAACGCCAGCGGCGTCCACTCGCTCGTGCCCACGATTTGATTCTGCCGCGGCTTCCGAGTTTTCTCCGCCTCGTTAACCTGGGAAATGCGCAGGCCGGCGCCCACCCCTTTCTTTTCCTCGACCGGCTTGGCGTTGGCCGGCTGGTTGGCGGCCGGTTTACGTGCCAGCGGTTCGATGCCGGCTCCGCGCGCGCGTCCTTCAAAACGATACTTCCCAGGAGCGAGCTTCACGCCGCTGCGCCAGGATGCGGTGGTGGAATCGCTCGCGGCGATCACCAGCGCCGGTGTGCCATCGGGCGCGGCGGCTTTCTCCAGGGTCGCGTGGCCTTTCTCGGCGGGACGTTCTTCCTCAATGCGCCAACTGGAGACGCGCGCATAACCTTCGGTGAAGGCGATCGCGACCGGCGGAGCAGTCATCCATGGTTTGATCTGCCGCTGCACGCCGCGCCAGCGGTCGATGACGCGGCTCATGACCACGTTCACACCGTTGTCGAGTTCGTGCGCTTCGCCCTCGCCCCGTTGGGCCACAGCCGCCCGGTTGCGCGCATGGAGCACGGCGATGGTGTTGGTCATCCATTCGAGATGGAAGGCGTTGGTGAAAAGCTGCACGACGCGTTCGCGGTAGAGGCGCTTGCCCTGTGGCGTGGACATGAAGGCGTGGGCCGCGATGCCGCTGAAATCGCGCAGGAGAGCTTCGTTGCCGTTCCAGAACATCTGGTCCATGCCGTGCGGGATGAAGACCGCCTTGTTGCTGCCGGGCAGGAAATAGATGCGATAGTTGTTTCGATTGAGAGGATAGCCGTCCCAGTCCCAGATCATCATGTCCATCGCCAGGAACGAGGCAAAGCGTTCCACGTCCAGCGTCTGGTTCAGGCGCTCCCAGCGTTTCGTCACGTCGCGTTCGCGGCAGGCGGCGACCAGCGCGTGGAGATCGGAATGATCATCCGGGCCTTCGCCGAAATCCTTTTCGAGATCCTGGTCGATGTCGCGCAGAAAGGCGCCGTCGTAAAAGTTGCCCTTGGATTCCTTGCCGGTGAAGGTGCGCTGGAGGAAGTCGCGGTTGAAACCTTCCTTGACGACGTAGAAGCCGCGGTCGCGTCCGTTGATCCACACGCGGGCATTGCCGGCGCGGGGCGCAGGCACGCCACTTGCCTCGAAGAGCGCGCCGCAGAGAAACTCGGTGCAATAGCTGGAGTCCTGCACCGAGTTGTTCAAGTGAAGCTTCTTCAGCCCGTGGAAACGCTGCTCGGGATTGAACTTGTCGAAGTTGATGGTCAGCGCGGGATTGTCATCCACGCCGCGCATGCTGCCGGCCGCGCCCTTGAGATGCACCGCCACGTCCAGATAAACGTTGGTCACGCCCCCCGTGAACTCGGTGAAACGGCCGCGGACAAATTTGCGCGGTTCGCGACGCAGCGAGTCGAGCGCCTGCTTGTCGAAATCAAGTCGGACGCGCAGCACGGGTGAATTGGTGGCGAAGATGGCGGTGTCGGCCTCGAAGTTCTCGCGGAGCTTTGTTTTCTCGGCCCGCGCCTCCCACGGAAAAAGCACGGCAAAAACAAGCAGCAAGCCCAACGCCCGGGACCTGGGGCGAACCATTCGGAGGCAGTTCCAAAAACTCATGGCAGACGACATTTTTCAACAGACGCCGATGTTTGGCAAATCTTCAAATGCCGGCCCGTTCCGGGGATTTCGTTGCCGTTGCATTCAGTCCGCGCCGCCTCCATCCTGTTCGCATGGAAATGACGGACCCCCTGGACGAACTGCTCATCTGCCGGCTCGATTATGGGCCGCGCAAGGTCGAGCCCTGCACCATCGTGATCTTTGGCGCCAGCGGCGACCTCACCTCGCGCAAATTGATCCCGGCGCTGTATCATCTCTTCCTCGTCAATCAACTTCCCACGCCGATACGCATCATCGGCTTTGCCCGGCGCGAAAAGTCCGGCGACGCCTGGCGCGCGGAGTTGCTCGAGGATCTGAAGAAGTTCTCCCGCTCCAAGCCGGTGGACGCCGCCGCGTGGAACAAGTTCGCCGCCAACATCAGCTATTGCCAGGGTGAATTCGGCGACGCCAAGGCGTACGAACGACTCGCGCAGACCATCGCCGCGTTTCCAGAGGATGGATTGCGGCACAATCTCCTCTTTTACCTCTCGACCTCGCCCAGCCAGTTCGCCGAGGTGGCGGAGCACCTGCACCACAGCCAATTGCTCGACCACCACAACGCCGGTCCCGGCTGGCACCGTCTCGTCGTCGAGAAACCCTTCGGCCACGACCTGGTTTCCGCGCAACACTTGAACACGGAACTCACCCGGTTCGCTCACGAGAAGCAGATTTTCCGCATCGACCATTACCTCGGCAAGGAGACCGTGCAGAACATCCTCATGTTCCGCTTCTCGAATGCCATCTTCGAGCATCTCTGGGACCGCCAGAGCATCGATCACATCCAGATCACCGTCAGCGAATCGCTTGGCGTAGGCAGCCGCGGCGGCTACTACGAGGAAGCCGGGGCGCTGCGCGACATGCTGCAGAATCATCTCCTGCAAATCCTCGCGCTCGTGGCCATGGAACCGCCCGTGTCACTCGAAGCCGAATCCATCCGCGATGAAAAGGTGAAGCTGCTCAAGGCGGTGCGAATCCTCGACCCCTCGCAGGTGCCGCTCGCGGTGGTGCGCGGCCAATACACCGGTGGCGAACTGAACGGCGAGGCGCGCCCGGCGTACCGGCTGGAGACGAAAGTCGCGCCCGCGTCGAACGTGGAAACCTACATCGCCGCCAAGCTGCTCGTGGATAACTGGCGCTGGTCCGGCGTGCCCTTCTACCTGCGCACCGGCAAGAACCTGCCGCTCAGCGCCAGCGAGGTGCGCATTCAATTCCGTCCTCCGCCGCATGTGCTCTTTGCCGCGCAATGTGGACCGAATCTCGACGCCAATTCCCTCACGCTCCGGCTCCAACCGCAGGAGGGAATCACGCTCCGCTTCAATGGCAAGATTCCCGGAGCCGCCATGCAAATCCGGCCGGTGCGGATGCACTTCCGCTACGACAGCGAATTTGGCGCCTACACGCCCGAAGCCTACGAGCGTCTCCTGCTCGAAGCCATGGCCGGCGACGCCACCCTGTTCATCCGCCGCGACGAGGTGGAAACGGCGTGGCAAATCGTGGATCCGATCCGCGCCGGCTGGGGCGACAAGCCGCTCACGCCCGCGGAATTCTACGCCGCCGGCTCCTGGGGACCTGCTGCCGCCGATGAACTGCTCGCCGGCCGGGGCCACACTTGGCGCAATCCGCAGCCGCTTGCCTGACTTCGCCCTCGTCGCGGTGGACGCGATTCCGGCAGGGAGCGATTCCACCCGGTCCCTGATGAGAGCCTGAATGGGGGACGTGGATGGAGATGGAACGCGCTGCCACCCGGCAAGCCTGACTCGCGCAGCGGGCTGCGGAGATTCTCGGACGGAAATCGCACGGCCACGATTTGCGGGCGCGGTGGTTTCGACGGTGGTCGCGCGGGTGTGCAACTGGACGATCTTCTCCTTGGGAACTCCCCACCCGAGTCCAGTTCCAGGGTGCCCGCGCCCGTCAGCCCATCCGCACCCGTTGCCTCAAACTCCACTGGCACGACGAAACGCGGTGGCAAGTCCAACACCACCTGCCCCTTCGCGTCGGCGGAAAACATGACATGGCCAGCAAGCTTTTCGGTGAGCGCAGGCGGAGTGCCGGTTTCCGATCCGGCGCGTTGCGGTGGTGTTCTCATCCCATGATTCCCGATACGCCTGACGCCGTCCGAGACATCGAGCGCCTGCGTTCCCCAATCGTCCCCCCGTTCAGCCGAAGATGAGGAGCTGGATGTTCTCGGGCAGATTTTTCGCCACTTCCGTCACCACATTGCCTTTGAGCAGACTCACCAGCGCCGTGCGATGAGGCGTGCCCAGCACGAGGATGTCCGCCCCCATCGTGGCCGCAAGATCGAGAATGGTGCCGGCCAGGTCATCGCTCACCGTATAAACCGGCACGACCGGCACCTTGTTTTCCCGCCCGAGTTCCAGCATGCGATACATGATCTGACGCGCCGCGGGATCGTCCTGCCAGCGCGGTTGCCCGGTCGCAGCACTGCGCGTGGGCAGAGTGACGGCGACCTCCTTCACATAGACCACATAAAGCGATCCCTCGCGCAGGCGGGCTTCTTCGAGGGCAAAACCGAGCACTGGATTCACCCCGCGCGCCGCCACCATGATGGTCTGGCCGGTTCTCAGATCGATTTTGAGCGGCGGCACCTGGTCCGGCGCCACTGCGGCCGCCACGTATTCAGAAACGGTCAGCGTGCGCAGGCCGGCCCGCCGTTGCGCCCACCCGCGCAACGCGAGACCCAGGCCGAGGACGCAGACGGCAAAGAAGAGCGCGTCGGGCTTGGTGCGCGCGATGGTGAACTCGACCGCGAACAGGATGACGAACGTCACCCCCATGATAACGCGCTCGTAGAGCGCCAGGCGCAGGTGGCGGTTGAAGGTGCAGGAGCCAAGGTTCACGGCAATGGCGCCCACCACGCCGATGGCGTAGAGGCCCATGAGCGTGGTGAGGTTCGACGCGAACGCCACGACACTGATGGGCAGAATCAGCGCGAGAAGCAGCGGCCACCACGGAACGCCGAATGAATTCAGCCGGTTGAAGGATCGTGGCATCTCGCCGTCGCGGGCCAGCAGGTAATTCAGGCCAATCAAGGCGGCGATGGCGGTGTTGACCGCGCTGACGAGCAGCAGACCGACAATCGCGCTGACCACGATGCCGAAGATTTTCCCCGCCGGCGCGCCAAAGGCCAGGGCGGCATACTGCTCACCCAGGAGCGATAGCATGTCTTCCCACCGATCATGCAGCAAAGCCGTCAACTCCGGCCCCTTGCCGGGCAGCGAGAGCATGGCCCAGCCAAGCAGCGCGGTCCCTGCGACCACTTCGACGGCGACGATCAGGATCGAGGCGGTGGCGGTGCGGGTGATGATGGGTTTGTCCATGGACGAGCCTGCATCGAGCTTCATCACTCCGGTGAGATTGGCGATGGCTTCGACGCCGCTGAGCGCGAGGATCATGTTCACGAAGCAAAGCCAGTTCTCTCTGAAGGTGGGCAGCGGCGGCTCCAGATTCTCCGTGGAGAGGCCCGGTTGGGTGAACAGGCTCAACAGCACAATAATCACCACCACCACCACCATCGGGACGGCGAGCGTGACCGCGAAGCTGCCGCTGTGTTTCGGGCCAAAATAATTGACCGCGCCGAGCAAAATGATGAGCGCAATGGTTGCTGGGGCAACCCATTGCGAGGGCACGCGGAAGTAACTCATCGCCGCCCATCCGCTCATCGCCGCGGTGACCGTGAAATTCGCCACCAGCAGCAGCGCGCCCACCACGGCCAGAAAGCGGCTCTGCAATCGCGCCGCCGAATAGACGCCACCGCCATCGGGGTAGTGCCGGCAGACGAGGATGTAGTTGTACGCCACCAGCGCGGTCAGGGCGCAGACGGCGAGGATGATGGGCAACGCGCTGTAGCCCGCCGCCCAGGCGGTGCCACTGAAGGCGATGCCGATGACGTAGGCCTTGCTGGTGCCCCAGTCGCCGTAGAGCAGGGCCGCCGCGCGGCGCCAGTCCAGATTGCGGGGACGATGAAGGCCTAATTCATCCATGCAGAAAAACACGCCCGGCCGGCGGAAGAGCCGGTGCGCGCAAGAGCCATCCCGTCTGAGGCAGCAGGGTCATGAGTCGTTTTACCGGCGGATTTGACGGCAAAACAACCGTGGCGTCAAATCATCCGGCGTCACCGCGAAACGACGCGGTTCGCGACCCAGCGAATTCAGAAAGGTAAGGGATGCCATGCGTTTGCAGTTTTTCCATGGCATCCTGGACACGGGGTTGGACAGCGTCGAGGGCTTCGGCCGGCGTGAGGGGTTTGCTACGTGCGATCAGTGCCTTCAGCGAGAGGGCATCTTCGAAGGGATCGGCGTCCGACAGGCCCCACCAGACATCCTGGGTGGTCCAGAGACTGCCCAGGCGGCAGGCGAACTCGTCCTGGCCAAACTCCGTCCGGTCTCGCGTGGCCCGCCCGGAAGGTCTCATGCCGAGCTCCGGAAAGCGGCCATGGATGGACCAGGCCAGATCGACCGTGAACTCCTCGCTCCCCTTCGGGCTAGGAACGAGGATGACATAGCAATGCACGGCGCCGCCGGGATTCCAGCAGAAGGGCCGCTCGCCGGGACCGACGTACATGCTCTTCACCTTGGCCGGGCGGTAGTCCGGCAGGTGCTGTTTCATGGCGCTCTCGAAGGAGTCCCGCAGTGCCTTGCCGTATTCTTTGCGCATAATGTTTGGAAGGTTCGCGTCGCCCCGGGCGGTCAGGGGATGGCGAGGAAGAAGAAACGCGCCCATTGGACGAGGCCCCAGAGGCCGCTGACGTTCTGGATCAGACCGGCCTGTGGTCCAAGTTGTTGCAGGAGCAGGTTCATCTGCGCGGCGGTCGGGGCCCGGAAGGTGAAGAGCACAATCTGAGTGCCGGCCGGGAGTTGGGAGGCGGTCAGCGCGGTCTGCATCTGTCCCACCAATCGGGTCAGCGCTGGGCCGACCTGGCGCGGCAAGCCGTAATTCACTTCGATCAGGGCCACGCGGTTGCCGACCTGAACCAGGAAGTCAATCACGCGGCGGCCTCCGGCGCCGACGAGGCCGATGTTGCGGGTCACCACCGCGCCCGGAATCTGGACGAGGATGCGTCCCACCGCGTTCTCCACCACCACCCCGAGGGTACGGATGGCGGTACCGCCGAGGGATCGCGAGATCAGAAAAGCCAGCCGAACGTTCGCCAAGGGGTTTCGTTGAGGAGGAGTGTCAAGGAAGGTGGAGTATGCGGAGGTGGTTTCTCCGAGCTTCGCGAAGTGGAACGGGTCAGTTTCTGAGGCGCGGTAGATTTCATATCGGTCGGCACCGTTCAAATGGGCCCACACGAGATCCACCTTGGACCTCACTTCGGGGACGAAACAAGGCACCACCGACACCGTGATGTCGGACTGGGATGATCCGACCGAGGCGTCGCTGACCAGGAGCGAGATGGTGGATTGGCCTTCGGGGACGTACATCGTTGGCGTTGGCCCGGAGAGGGGGTTAAAGGGACCAAACCATTGGTAACTCAGCGCGCCAAAAGGGGGATCATGAGGAACCGTGCCGTCGAGAGTGAGCAGACTTCCAAACGGTTGGTTCTTCGTGACGAGGTGGAGCGGGGTGCCGGGGCCGCCTTGATTGATGATGAGCGAACATCCGGAAATGATCTCGATCGCCGAGAGATTCCGCTGGTTGAAATCGAACATGAAGATCGCGAGGTACAGGTTCAGCAGTCTCGCGAAGGTGTGCGCTCCAAGATTGTTCGAAGTAAGAAGCCCCGCAACGACATTGATTGTTTCATAGTCCGTTCCGTGTGGTTAGTTGTTGAGTCGAAAGTCGGTCATGTTTTTCCAGTCTTCACAAAGAGCAATCATCTTCGCCGCTGCTTCCCTGCCGGACGACCCAAGAACCGCGCCATCCCTCCATCGCTGTCCGTGACGGGGGAACGGCGCCCCGAATCGCTCAGCGATCGAGACCCACGACGGGTCGGATGTCCTGCGCCCGGCTGCGGCGTTCAAGTTCCTCAATCGCTTGGGCGACCAGGGTTCGATCCAGCTCGTGAACCTCGAATCCCCGGCCGATGCCCCAGAGAAGCGTCAGGGTCAGATCCCCGCCGAGATGAACGCGAAACTCATCGAGTCCTCGTAACACCATGAATTCGCCCTGTGAATCGGTGTGCAGCAGTTCGTTGGCGAACAGGTCGAAGCCGAGAGTTTCCATGAGCCGCAGGATTCGCTCGGCTTGCGCGGCATCCAGGAAACCCGCGAGGCGCGAGCAAACCACGTCGAGGGCGATGCCAATCGCCACGGCTTCACCGTGACGGATACGGTATTCGGAGAGTTGCTCCAGCTTGTGCGCCGCCCAGTGCCCGAAGTCCAGCGGCCGGGCCGAGCCCAATTCAAATGGATCGCCGGCGGTCGCGATGTGGTTTACGTGCAACTCCGCGGAACGGTAGATCAGACGGCGCATTGCCTCGGGATCGAACGCGGCCAGTCTTGCAGCATCGCGTTCGAGGCAGTCGAAGAAGAAGGCATCCCGGATGCAGGCCACCTTGACGGCTTCGCTGTATCCGGCGCGTTTGTCGCGGTCAGAAAGCGATTCCAGCAGGGCAAAATCGTTGATGACGGCAAACGGCACGGCGAACGTGCCGATGAAGTTCTTCTTTCCAAACGCGTTGATGCCGTTCTTCACCCCGACCCCGGAATCGGCCTGGCTCAGCGTGGTGGTCGGGATGCGCACATGACGGACGCCGCGATGGGCCGTCGCCGCGGCCAGGCCGGCCACGTCGAGCAGCGCGCCGCCGCCGAGGGCGATGAGAAACGAGTGCCGGTCGATGCCGTGGCGATCGATTTCCGACTGGATTTCGGAAACGTGAAAATACGAGTTCTTCAGCCGCTCGCCGCCCTCCACCACGACGGGTGCCCCGACCAGATGCAATCGATCGCGCAGCGGTTCGAAGTAGCGTTCGATCTGCCGGGCGAGGTCCGGTTGGGCGATGTTGAGACCTTCGTCCATCACCACCACCACTTTGGGTGACGGCTGCGGAAGCGGGTCCGAGAGGACTCCGGCCAGCAGTGGATTATCAAGAGCAAAGAGATGTTCGGTGAAGAACACCCGGTGAGCAAAAGCCACCTCGATGTTGTGCTGCAGCGGTTTCATACCTGCGCCTTTCCTACGTGGGATTCCCTGGCGGGCCTAGATGCCGCGATAAATAATCTCCAGTGCCAGCAGGCTGTAGGCTGTCACCAGGACCGGATCCGTCTCCCACCAGCGGCCGTTGGCGTTGACCCACGAGCCGTCCCGCTGCTGAAGATCCAGGAGCTTCGATCCAAGTTCCTTGCGCCAGTTGACCTTTCGTCCCCCGGCCGTTTCGAGCGCGTTGATGCCGCCGGTGCTGAGGGCCTTGGCCATGGTGTGATAATAGTAATAAAGGCCCTGCGCACCCATGGCGGGATTCTCATCGAGGGTATAGTTCTTGCCCAGCCATTCGAGCACGGCGCGCACTCGAGGGTCGTCCGCGGCGAGATTTGCGTAGGCAAAGCTGAGCATTCCTCCGTAACTGATGCTGCCGTAGGACCGCAGCGCGATGCGGCCGGTCTCCGCATTGGTGGTGCCGCCGGCCATGCTCTGGCCAGGGTAATAAATGAATCCGCCCTTGTTCTGCGGATCGTCCGAGGCCCATTTCTCCGGGTTGTGGCTGGGCAGATTCTGGCATCGTTCGAGGAAATGAATCGCGGCCTTCCAGTTCAGATCCTTCGTGTCGGCCGCGTTCTGGTCGGTGACGAGGTGTTTGCTGTAGTAAAGAGCCTCCATCGCCTGGAGCGTGTTGCCCATGTCGGAGTGATCGTAGTGGCTGCCGTAGCCGATCCCGCCATCGAATGGGTTGTCCAAAACGCCTTTCTCGCCGAAGTCCGATTGCAGGCCGACGAGGAACTTCCGCGCTTTGCGCAGCGTCGGATCATATTCGGGTTTGTTGGCCACCAGCAGCGCCATCATGCTCAGAGCCGTGTTGTAGGTGACCAAGTTGGTGCGATGGATGCCGCCATCGGGCTGGACGCAACTCAGCACATAGCCGTAGCCGCGCCGCAGCCAGTCCGGTTCCTGACGCCGATAACGACCCGAGGGCTCGCCCTCAAAGGTCATCAACGCCAGCGAACTCACCGCCGGGTGATCCGCCGTGGACCACCAGCCGTTCGAGTTCTGGTTGGCCTGGAGCCACGCGAGGCCGCGGTCAATCGATCGCTGGAGTTCGTTGCGGAAGGAGACATCCCCGCCTCCGAGCGGCGCGGCAGTGGCCGGGTTGAAGGCAGATGCCAATGCCAGCAAGCTCACCGCCAGGACGGTGCGGTGTGTTAAACGCTTGACTTGGGAGAAGTGCGCCGGCGGGCACGGTTTAATTTGGTTGCTCATAAAGGATGGGTGACAGAACTTCTGGCGAGTCGCTTCGGCGCCAAATGAAATCAGGATCCCGATTTTGGTTTGCTGGGCTGAGATTTGGCCGCTGGATTGAGTTTGATGGTGATTTCCACGGGCGTATTGACCAACGGCAGGCTGTTGGTCTGGGTGGTCCAGATCTCGTCGTTTTCTGCGCCCGTCCTCGGGTTGTTGATCAAGGCGTAAGGGTCAGCGATGAGGGAAATCATGGAGCCGTCCCGCTGGGCCACGAACATGCCGTCCACTACCATCGAACCGTTATAGACCCAGGAGCCACGCTTCATCGCGGCGTGTTCGGCCTGGTTGAACACCAGTTCATCGGCGGCGCGGCGGATGGTTTTGCCGTCGGCGGTCCAACTGACCTCCAAGGCCACCTTGTCTCCGAGGATCGGCGGCGGTCCCGGACGCTCAATGGGGCCGCCCGCGCCTGGGCCAGGCCCATTCTTTCCAGCGCCCTTCGCGTCGAGGAGCAGCATCGCGAGGTGGAGGTGATATGGTTCGGCCTCCGTGCGGAAAATGCTCTCGTGCGTCTTGCCGTAGGTGGTGACGAGGAAATACTCGATGAGGCCGCCGCGCTGGTTGAGGACAGCGGGAAAACTCACGCTCCGCTCGGATTTGTTAAACTTCACCTTGCCCAGTTCAAAAACGCCCGGCCCCACCGGGCGCATCACTGCGTTGGTCACGGCAGCCATCCTCTCGAGGGGATTCGGCGCAGCAACGGGAGGAGTCCGCACAACAGGTGGCGGCTGAGATGCCGCGCCGGCCCTGCTCTCTTGCGCTGCAACCGGGACAGAGAGCATTCCCGCGGTCAGCAACGCAGCGAAGAGTCTGGGAGTCATATTCACATCGGTCATCATGGTTTACTCGGGATGTTGGCGCAGGGGACGAAACAAAGCGATGAAGTTTTGAAAAAATACATTTCCCTGTGACATCATTGAATGCCTGGGGGATCCAGATCCTCGCCCGTGCCGGAGAAGAGACGATTGTTTGCACCGCCGCCGACCGAAAAACTGCCGTCTGGATTCACCACGTAACCCATTGCCTCCGGGCTCATGCGCTCCGCGTGCCCGTCGGCGAACAGCACGGACGACCGGTTGTCGTGGCGTGCATCCGGTCCGCTCCGATGCTCCGGAGCGCGATTGGCATCATCGCAGAAGTCTGACACGCCTGGGATCAGGCGGGGCGGATCCAGCGACCATGCGTGGTTCCCAAGTGCAAAGACGTCCCCCGATCCATCCACGCGATAAGCCGTCCGGCTGGCCTTGGGCTTGCCGGCCGCGGTTCCGAGGCAGTCGGCCGCGACAACGGTTTCGGCCGCCATCAGCGCCGATTGCTTGACGGGAAAGTTGACATTGCCGCCGCTCCCCTTGGTGCGCGTGTTGCCAAGGAATTGAAAGTTGTATCCATAGCCGAAGTTGCGGTTGTTGATGCGCTCGGGAGCCTGCGGACAAACAAACACCTGGTTGTCCACCGCCTTGCGGTTGTCATCGGCGGGATCGGGGCTGGGCTGATCGAAGGCATGGAGACCAGTCTGGGCACCCAGGGTGACGAACCAGCGCGGGCGAAACTGCATGCCATTGCCCACGAAATAGAGATTTCGCGGATCGCTGTTGCCGCCGACCTTGGCAGGGCGGCCAGGGACACAGATGTCTTCGTTGGCGTCGGCGTACATGGCGATTCCCAAGCCAACCTGGCGCAGGTTGGAAACGCATCCTACCGTGCGCGCTTTGGATTTGGCGCTGCTCAGGGCCGGCAGCAGCAGTGACGCCAGAATGGCGATGATCCCGATGACCACCAGGAGTTCGATGAGAGTGAACCCCCTATTACGAGGTTTGATCATGTGATGATCCTACGAGGAGGCGGATTTTGCGGTGCTTGGTTGTCGCACTTGCCCGGGTGTCAGATGCGCCCTATCTTAGGTTCGTTCCTTCAGCGGGCGACCAGCGATGGAATGGTCAGCACCGTTCCCCTCTTCATGGAGACCGGCAGACTGTCGTCTGCCGGTCTCTGTTTCACATCTATTGATTACGCTAGACTCGTCGCCACCTTACCTTGTGGTTGGTCTGGCGTTGGCCTCGTTAGACTGACAGCGCTCTTGATCGGCGGCGTTCGCGGCTCGCACAACGTAGTAATAAGTCGTTCCATTGACGACAGCACTGTCGAGGTAGGTGGAATATGTGGAGGTCGTGGAGGCGATCTTGACGTAAGGCCCGCCCACGATTGTTCCACGATAAACATTATAGTGGTGGTCGCCCGCTTGTGTCCAAGTCAACTGCACTTTACCTGCTTTGGGCCGGGCGGCGAGGTCATCGATGCATCGGCAGGCTGCCGCTACTGGCTTCAATTTAAGAGAAAGCGTCAGATATTGCTCTCCGTTTTTCTCTGCGACAACGCGGTACCAGGCGTCTTGATCTTGGTTGGCACCCACGGTGGCAGTTGTTCCACTCGTGTTGGCCACTTCCGCAAATCCAGAGTTCGGACCAGTGTAACTCTGGTAAATGTGATAGGCCTGCGCACCAAAGTTGGCCCAATTCAGGACAACTTCCCGGCATCCTGGCGTGCCAGCAAGTTCACAGAATCCTGCCTTGTAAACCAGAACCTTACCAAAGGCTTGGTCTGTGAGGTTTTGTTGGCCGCTGGCGGGATACGAGAGAAGGGTGTTGTCAGTCACCTTCAGGCCGATGTCATATGATCCTGCACTCGGGAAGACAGTCGTGAATCCGCTGCCGAGATTAAAAATCTTCCCGCTGGCACTCGTGTAAGTGAACGGCGCGCCGTCGAGATCCCAATTCCACGCCGTGACGGTGTCATTCGGGCACGTGCTGCAGCCTGACTGGTGGAGTCCCTGATCAGGGTCGTACGATGCCGATCCATCCAAGGTTAGTGTGTCCCCGTTACAGAGAGACACCAGGTACGGACCACCGGGTTTCGAGACAGGCGGGTGAGGAGGATCCGTGATGTTGATGTTCAAGGAGAATGTCGCAGTCAAACCGGCGTCGTCGGTGACCTTGAGCACGACCGGAAAGGCACACGGCACTGAGGCGCAGTGGAACGAATGGCTCACCACCGTCGGCGTGGTCGTGCTCTGGTCGAATGTGCCGTTGTTGTCCCAGTCCCACTCGTATTTCACCAGATTGGCAATGGTCTTGGCCGGATCAGAGTGACCGGAGCAACTGGGATCAAACGAGATCGGCTGGTCCGAGAAGCTGGGGTTGGGGTGAGCAGTGTAGCAGGCAATCGGTGCCGAGGCGAAAAGAGTTGGTGTCAGCATGATGACCGCCCATGCGGTCGTCAGAGGGTTGCCCTCCCAATAGGTCTGGGTATAGTAGCCGTTGGCAATCATATTGTCCGAGAGTGCCTTCGCCACGCCTTCAACCGAGGAGCTTCCGCGGTACCAATCGAAATGATTGAAGGCAAAATTTACGACTGGCGCCGGTTTGGCCAGGCGCATGGCCTTGGCCATGGCATACATGGCGTAAAGATTCCGCTTGGCGCCGAGGCTAAAGCATTGCTCTCCCGTATTCCAATTCTCGGCCATCCACCGCTCGGACCGTACCCATCGGGGATCGGCAGTGGTTGCGTCAACAAACGATAATTGAACCATGCCTGAAGGGGTGGTGGCACTCCGGTTGACATAAGGATCGACGTTTCCTCCTGCAGAGGTGTAGCCAAACTTGCCCCACAGGCCACCGTTCAAGCTTTCATGGCTAACGGTCAGCCACTGGTTGTCGTAATTCTTAACCCACTGTGGCACGACGGCATTCCACGGAGGGGCTTGGGCCGGGATCATGCCTATGGCAGCCCATTGTGATGCCGAATTATCATCGCCCGAATTCCAACTATATTGCCAGGATCCGCCGGCCGCACACACGGTGGTGAAAACGGGAACGCTGCCAAGGTTGACACTGCTATCGAAACCGCTGCCATTATACCCATCACAAAGATAGGCCGTAAAGCAATTGGCGGCGAGACTGCGCACGCAGACCGTTTTGACATTGCCTCCACCCCAATCCAGTCTTGCACGGACGTTTGAGTTGTTACCGCCTCCTGTATAGTTCACACGAACAATCTTCACCGCGCTGGCATTCCAAGCCGTCGCCAACAAAGCGGCGTTATTCACTGCAAAAGTCTGGAGTGGCGGATTGCACGTACAACTGTTGGCCGGATCATTGGCAACAGTTCCCAAAGAAATGCCATTGAGAAACAGCTCAAACGTGCCGCCACTACTGCATTGGGTGTTCAACATCTCCAGAGTAATGGAAAGAGGCACCCCGTTGCCGGAAAGGTCCTCGGTTCCGGTTTGGGTTGCAGAGCAGGTGACAGCCCCATCCGTTTGTCCCCAAGCGTACATGTCGGTCATATCCTGGATGATGTCGGCGTACGTGGCGGTATGGCCGTTGCCAACGAAGTCACGTCCCGACAACTTGCCCGGCGTACCGGAGGCAATAATTGCGTCCATGATCTGACCTCCCTCGTAAATAGGTCGGCCCTGACCACCGTAAACTTCAATGCCGATCCCGTTGCTATTCGCGTCCGGATTATCGCCGTGTTGCACGCCAATACTTACCGAACGAAGGTTAGGGGTGGAAGTATTGTTAACATACCCCATGATCAAAAACTTGAGACCCTTGGCTACGTATTCCGAGTAAGGATCCTGGTCGAAATCACCCGATTCTTTACTGCCGTTGATTTCAAAGGCCTGAACCGCCGATGCCGTGGCCGAACCGCGATAGCCGGAACTGGTCCAGTAAACGATCGGAGAACCGTCATAGGTGAGAAAACTTCCGGTCACTCCGTCAGCTCTGACGCCTTGCTTGTACGAGTACCACAAGCCGTTATCGATGGCGATGTTGACCCTGGGGTCGAGGGTGTTGTCTTCAATTTTGACGAGATAGGAATCGATGGTGGGACCAGCCAAAGCATTGTTGTCCGCCACCACCAACTGGGCGGTGAAGGGTGTCCCGACTGCACCGGCGTAGGCGTGAGCGTCTTCTACCGTGTACCATGTATTTCCGGAGAGCGAGAGAACGGCAGATTGGCCGCCGTCTCCGTACACCCAGCGGTAATAGTGCGCAGCGGTGCTGGTGGTCTTAATCACGCCTTTCAGCATCCCCCCGCCTCCGGCGATCGTCGTGTGATATTTCGTCACATCACCCTGCCATGGCACGCAGATGACTTTGCTGACCGCGGCGGAAGCAACAGGTGAAGCCGCCAGAGCCCCCAAACAGGCCAAACCAATACCAGCATATCGAAGTGTGGTTTTCATTGTGGAATCCTTTCTATCAAACATATTTTGAAACACGGACAGTTTGCTAGCGGCCGTTATTTCTCTGTGCGATTTGCTGCGCGTTTCAGGCCAGCCAGGCCCAACAACCCGATCAGAAGGCTCACGCCCGTGGCACCTCCGTCGGGCACTCCGGGAGGACCTGTCGGTTCAATCACCAAGGAACTGCTGAAATAAATGCTCGCTGGGCTGTCGGGATCGGTTTGCTGCAGGTAGAAGCCCGATGGCGCGGTTTCACTGATGTTGAAGGTGAGGGTGGCGGTTTGACCGTCTGCCAGGCTAAATGCCCAGGCCAGCGCCATGGAAACATCGTCTGGACTCCCGCTTGGAACTCCGTTTACCCCGTCCAATGCGCTGCTTCCAAAGTTGCTGAAAATGTTTCCAAAGGAATACCCCGGTTCATCGATTTCCCACGACTGTCCTGCCGCTGGTCCCGCTCCGCTGGTCGAGCCGTATTCATTGAAGAACGTGTTCGGGCTTTCATCGATTTCGTGATCGACGAAGAACGAAACGTAGTTGGCGCCGAGTTTGGAGGTCGTGTAGGTGATGGAGCCCAGACCGGTGCCAGTATTGAATCCAGCCAGGTTAACGCCGCCTGGAGCTGCATTATGTGTCACGGTTCCGTCAATGTTGAACGCGTATTCGTAAAGGATGGTAGCGCCAAATGTTGGCAGACTGGCGGCGCACAGCAACGCGCCCGCGCCGAGGATTGTTTTAATGTATCTCATAGTTGATGTTCGGTGAGTTGTTGGACTGGTTACTCGTGTTTGTTGGCTGCATTTTCCCCACCCTCCATCCCGGCTGGGACTCTGGCCGACAAGGTAGCGGTTGCGACTTCTCTTTGGCCAGTTGAGCACCAAGTCGATACTACTTGGTCTGATGCCCCACCACCCAAACAATTGGTCGCACCGCGTCCCGCACAGATGACGCGATGAAGAGCTAAAGCAAAAGATTAGCAAAGACAAGGCCATGTTTGATTGGAGAAGCCACAGAATGGAGCCTTCACCACGCAAGTTACTCTTTGGCAAGAGTATGTATGCTTCCCCAAGTGTCGTGGCCTCCAAATCCAAACACGAAAGAAACAATGGTATTTTGTAAAGAAACCCGTCGCGTCTTTAGGTCTCGTTGCAGAAGTGGCCAAATGTGAACTGTTTATGCCACATTTTGCATGTGTAAAACGTTCCGACAGTTTTCTAGCTTTTGCGCCATTTGCATTGGTCCAAGCAAATCCGAGGGTTTTCCCGATGGCCGGGATCATCAGGGAGAGTCTTCATCCTGATCCACATCGGGATCGGGAGAGCATGATACCGAGGATGATGAAGCTAAGAGAAATCAGCGGAGTTACGACGCAGCCGATTTGACTTGGGCAAGACGGAAACCACGGGAGCGGAGCGTCTGGACGGCGTGTCGGGAGGCGCGTTCGGTGATCAACTCCAGGTCGTTACCGGGCTTCGGTGACCTCTGCCGCCCGCCAGAGGCGCAGCGTTCCGTCAAAGAGCCGGGCGGCGAGCAGATTTCCGTCCGGCGAAAAGGCGAGCCGCGCTGGAGCCTGCCCTGAATTGCCCACCGTGGGGTCGCCCGTTTTCAAGCGGGCCAGTTCCAGGCCCACGGCCGGATTCCAGAGGCGCACGGTGCCATCGGCGCCGCCGCTGGCGAGCGTCCGCCCATCGGGCGAAAAGGCGAGTGCCCACACTGTGCCCTCGTGTCCGGCGAGGCGTTGCGGGGCGGTGGCGGATTTTGGATGCCAGAGGCGGATGACCTGGTCGGCGCCCGCCGAGGCGAGCGTCTGTCCATCCGGCGAAAACGCGAGGGCGACCACGGTGTTGTTGTGATCGTTGAGGGTGCCTTGTCCGGCGAAACGCGTAAAATCCCAGAGTCGGACGCTGCGATCCATCCCGGCCGAGGCCACCGTGCGGTCATCCGGCGAGAAGGCGAGAGCGCGGATGGCGCCCTGATGGGCGACAAGATTGGTCAACTCGCGGCGCTTGATCACGTCGATGAATTGCAGTTGTCCGCCGGTGTGGCCTGCGACCGCCCACCTCCCATCGCGCGAGAAGGCCGAGTTCTTCCAATCGTTGCCCCGGGGGAAAAACCAGATCGGCGCGAGGTTCTGACTGCGCAGATCCCACACCTGCAATCCGCTGTAGCCGGAGGCCACCAGCGTGTGGCCATCGCCGCACATCACCAGCGGGTCTTTCACGCCGGCCATTTCCACGACCGGTTCCAGCGTCTTGAGGTCGAACTGCCGCGCGATGTTGTCGGCGCAGGCGGAGGCGATGAGGTTTCCGCCGGGGAGAAAGACCAGCGGCGATTCGATGTTCTTGGGGGCAAGCCCGGACATGGTGTCGCGCGGGGTGGTGGCGGGGGTGGGGTTGGTTGGCGCGTTGGCGAGGCGCCACAGGTAACGCCAGGCGAAGTCGCGCGTGTCGGCTGCTGCGCCGGCCGGAGAATGTTTCTTGAGCACTTCGATCGCCTGTCGTTGGTTGCCGGCGTCGAGTGATTTTTGTGCAGCCCGAATATCGGCGGCGTAGGCGCTCAGGTCGGGTGCGGGCGTCGCCGCGTCGGCTGCGACGGAAGGCTGTGCCGATGAGGCCACCCCAATCACGGCCAGCGAAAACGCCACCATCGGGACGGCGTTGAGCAGGGCCGGGCGTCGGCGAAATGCGTTCATGAGCGCGGGATTTACGCCAGGACGCGACGCTTTTCCATCCTGAAATTGTGCCGGGATCAGATGGCGCGCGCTCGCTGCCGCGAAGTTGCTTGCCTCGCCTGAGAGGGCGGCGATACAACCGGCCCGCTTTATGGCCACCCATCGCATCGGCATCATCGGAGGCACCGGATTGTATCAGGTCGAAGGATTGACCCGGCAAAAGTGGGTCAAGGTGAAGACGCCCTTCGGTCCGCCCTCGGATGAACTGCTCACCGGCGAATTGTCCGGGCGCGAAGTGATATTCCTGCCGCGGCACGCGCGCGGGCATCGCCTGCTGCCCGGCGAACTGAATCACCGCGCCAACATCTGGGCGCTCAAGCAACTCGGGGTGGCGTGGATCGTCAGCGTGAGCGCGGTCGGCTCTCTCCAGACACGCTATCATCCGTGCGACCTCGTGCTGGTCGATCAATTCTTGGACCGCACCAAACGCGCGAGCGAGCACACCTTCTTCGGACGCGGCATCGTGGCGCACGTGGCGTTTGCGCATCCGATTTGCGAGGAACTGCGCCGGCTGGTGCTCAAAGCGGCGCGCGCCACCAAGGCCCGCGTCCACGACGGCGGAACCTATGTCAACATGGAAGGCCCCGCCTTCAGCACACGCGCCGAGTCGCTCACCAATCATCGGGCCGGTTACGACGTGATCGGCATGACGAATCTCGGCGAGGCCAAGTGCGCCCGCGAAGCCGAAATCGCCTACGCCACCATGGCGATGGTCACGGACTATGATTGCTGGAACGAACAACACGACCATGTGACGGTGGCAATGGTGGTGGATTTCCTGCACCGCAATGCCGCGACGGCGAAAACGATCATCCAACGTGTCGTGCCGATGATTCCGCAAGAGCCGGAATGGCCCTGCCATTCGGCGCTGCGCAATGCCTTTCTCACCGACCGCGCGCTCTGGCCGAAGAAGACGGCGGCGGAGTTGAAGCCGATTCTCGCGAAGTATCTGTAAGGGCGGAATGATGGCTCCAGGGTTTCGAGGTGGAATGGAAAGAGTCTTGGATGCGCGACTGCTGGGCGCGGTAGGGCGCGTCTGTCCCAGCGCGCCGTCGGAGTTAGCGAAGTCAGCGGCGCGGTGGGACAGACGCGCCCTACCTTTGCTCGGCGGCCGACGATCCAGGACATCACTGCCCCCAAAATCCTTCCTCCGCCGGTCGGCTGCGTTTAGGATGTCGCCCATGAAGCTGACTTGGAAAGACCACGAGGAGATTGCCTGGGCGCTCGTGGACAAGTTTCCCGAGCAGGATCCGCTCAAGCTCAGTTTGCCGAAATTGCACAAGATGGCCTGCGAACTGGAAGATTTCGGCGACGACGCGAACGCCTCGAACGAGCGCGTGCTCGAATCCATCCTCATGGCGTGGTACGAGGAAAAGAAATAGCCGCTGCCAGGATATCGAACAACGAACCAACCACTCCATACTATGCCCGCCAAACAAATCATCACTCCAGCCAGGGGCGCCGCGCCCGTTGGCCCCTACAGCCACGCCGTGCGCGTGGGCGACCTCCTGTTCTGCTCCGGCCAGATTCCGCTCGATCCGGCGACCGGCCAGTTGGTCGCGGGCGATATCAAGGTCCAGACCGAGCGCGTGCTGGAGAACGTGCGGGCGATTCTCGACGATCAGAAACTCAGCTTTGCCCACATCGTCAAGACCACCGTCTTCCTTACCAATATGGGGGACTTCGCCGCCATGAACGAGGTCTATGCGCGCTATTTCACCGGCGAATTTCCGGCGCGTTCCACGATTCAGGTGGCCGCGTTGCCGCGCGGGGCGAACGTCGAGATCGAAGTCATCGCCCACTATTAAATCGCCGTGCAGCCCTGGCTTTATCTCCTGTTGGGCGCGGTCCTGGGCGGCGCCATCGGCTGGCTGGTTGCCGTGTTGCGCCGCTCATCGCAGCCGCCGGACACGCGCGTCGAAAACGAACTGCGCCAGCAACTCACGCAGCGCGCCACCGAGTTGACGGCGGTGCGCGGGCAGTCGGATCGCGCCAGCGATGATCGCGCCGCTGCGCAGGCTCTCTGCTCGGCCGCGGAAAAACAGCAGATCGAGCAGAAACAGAAACTGGCCGAAGCCGAAGCCGCCCTCGCCGTGGGCCGCGAGCAACTTGCCCGCACCAACGAAACCCGCGCCACCGCCGAGGCACGCCTGGCGGCGGCGGAAAAATTGTTGCAGGAACAGCGCGCGCTCCACGACAAGGCACTGGCGGACGCGCGTCTGGCCCACGACAAGGCCGTGGTGGATTTGCGGGAAGCCTTCCAGGCGCTCAGCGCGGAGGCGTTGCGCCAGACGCACCCGGAGTTTCTGCGCCTGGCCAATGAAACCTTCAGCCGGTTTCAGGAGACAGCCCAGGGCGATCTGACGCAGCGACAGCAATCCATTGCCGCGCTCATCGTGCCGCTCAAGGAGCAACTCGAAGCGTATCAGCGCCGTCTCGCGCAGAGCGAAACCACCCAGTCGGGCGCGCTGGGCGAGGTCAAGAAACATCTCGAAAGCCTCGCGCAGCAGAGCCTCTCGCTTTCGAATGAAACGCTCCAACTGCGGCGCGTGCTCAGTTCCAACCAGGCCCGCGGACGCTGGGGCGAGGAAACGCTCCGCCGCGTCGTTGAAGCCGCTGGCATGAGCGCGCATTGCGATTTCACCGAGCAGGCCCAGGGCGACGAAGGCAAGCCCGACCTGCTGGTGCGCCTGCCGGGCGAGCGCTTCATTCTCGTGGACGCGAAGGTGCCGGATCTGGATTACGCCGCCGCCTCCGAATCGGCAGACCCGGTGCGGCGGGCCGAGGCATTGGCTGCCCATGCGGCGCGCCTCAAGCAGACCATCAAACAACTCGCCGACCGGGATTATCCGCGGCAGTTCCCCAATTCACTCGATCACGTGGTGCTGTTTCTCCCGGCAGAATCGCTCTTTAGCGCGGCGCTCGAAGGCGACCACGATCTGCTGATTTGGGCCGCCTCGAAGAAGATTCTGCTCGCCACCCCGGCCTCGCTGATCGCGCTGCTGCGTTCGGTGTCGGTGAGCTGGCAGCAGCACGCGCAGACGGAGAACGCCCAGGCCATCGCCGTGGCGGCGCAGGAGCTTTACGGGCGCGTCTGCAAGTTTACGGAGCACTTCGAGAAGATCCGCGCCGGATTGGAGCGGGCCAATGGCGCCTTCAACGAGGCTGTCGGTAGTTACGAGCGGTCGGTGCGTCCAAGCGGAGAACGCCTGGCGCAACTGGGCGCCGGATTGGCGAACAAGGAACTGGCCCTCGTGGAACCGGTCAGCGACGCCTTGCGGTTGGCTCCGGTGAAGAGTGGTACGGAGTGAAGGAGGGGAACGAAAGCGTGGCGGGATCCTGCCCCGTAGCGGCGTCTCGGTAGAGCGCCGCAAACCTTCCGCTTTCAGGATGGCGGCGCTCTGCCGAGACGCCGCTACGCCGAACTTCACGAAATGCCGTCCGCCGGTTCAAGCGAACTGGGCATTGGCTCAATCTGTTCGTGCCAACAGGCGGGGATTGCTCTTGGAACCTTGCCGGATTAACTGCCGGCACGCCTCGCGCAATTCCTCCGGCGCGTAGGCGCTGAATGGCCCTTTGGCCGCCTTCAGCAATTCCGCCTCCAATTCAGGGCTGTCCTCGTCCGAATCCAGCGGCATCTGCGGGTCGAGGGCCACCCGCCGGTCGCCGTCGGTCAGCACGATCAACTCTCCGCGGCAAGCTTCAGCCATGAGTCGGGCAAGCTGGCCCTGCGCCTCGCCCACTGGAATTGCTTTCATGCGCGCAAAACACCGCCAATGTTTGCTGCGGGCAAGCGGCGTTGCCGCCGCCACTGGCGACGTGAGGCGAATCGACTCTACCTGCTCTGTCGTTGACTTCTTTTTTCAAAAAAGTTTTATCTAACCATCCCAATGCAAAACAAGGAGAACATCATGAGACATGACTTCATAACGCAAGCTCGCCTTGCCGTGGCGTGTGTCGCGCTGCTCGGTGGAATGACGGGAGCGCAAGCGCAAGTCACCAACCTGCTGCTCCACTACACCAACACCTGGCGCTACCTCGACACCGGCGCCGATCCGGGGCCGAACTGGGCGCGGCCCGCCTTCGACGACTCCGCATGGGCGGCAGGACCGGGGCCGCTCGGACACTATTCCGTTGTTCCCTATAGGTTTCCTCTCGCAGTGCAGACTCCATTGATACTAGGGTCGCCGGCCACTCCGGCGCATTTCCTGCGGACGCATTTCACGGTCACGAACTTCCCGCAGGGCATGGAACTGGTGGCGCAATGCTATCTGGATGACTCGATGGTGCTGTTCCTAAACGGCATCGAGGTTCAACGGTTGCTCATGCCATCAAACCAGACCTACCAGACGTATTCCGGTCAATGGAGCAATTTTGAAGGCACGAACCATGTATTTCGGCTGACGACCAATGGGATGGTCTTCGGCGAGAATCTGCTGGCGGTGGAAGTTCACCAGCGCGCCGCGGACAGCTCCGATGTCTTTTGGGGAATGAAGCTTTCGTCCTTCATTCCAGATCCACTCGTCATCATCCGGCAACCCGTGAGCATCGCAACCAACAGCGGCGTATCCGCGACTTTTGATATGAAGTTCATCGGCGGCCCTTCGATGTTCCAGTGGTATATGGACGGCGCGGCCATCCCGGGCGCGACCAATCAGAGCTATTCGATCACCATCGTACAGGCGAATTTGGCCGGCGGGTTCCACGTCGTGGTTTCCAATGGCTTTGGAGCAGTCACCAGTGAGGTGGCGACACTGTCGGTCGTGAGCGATACATTTCCGCCTGTTCTACTGGGCGCCGCTGCTAAAACCGCTTCCGCCTCGCCGCTCACCAACCGCATTCTCCTCACCTTCTCAGAGGATGTTTCCACCGTTGCGTCAGACACCGCGAACTATGTCATCACCAACCTCGAAACAGGGTCTGCGGTGGGAGCGGTTCAGGCTCTACGCAACAAGAACCTCGTTCAATTGAGCGTCGGGACTGCGAATTGGACTATTGGTGCGCGGCATGAAGTCACCGTAAACAGAATCAAAGACTTGGCTGGGAATGTGATCGCAACGAACAGCCGAATCAGCGTGGTTTGGCCGAAGCCCACCCCCTTACGCATGTCGCTCATCGCCACCAATTCGGTGTGGCACTACCATTCCGCGTATCTCGCGGACCCGGCAATTGTGGATTCCAATTGGACTTCGCCAGATTATAGGGAGAATGAATTCTGGCTGCCAGCGAGCGGCCCATTTGCGCAGTTCTTGTCGGATACTTTATGTTTCGGGTCGGTTCAGGCAATGCTTCACAACCAAGCACATCCAAGTCTTTTCCGGATTCCGTTTTTGTGGCCGACAGAGCTTGCCGGCAGCGCGACCCTGCAAATCAAGTCCGTGGCAAAAGATGGACTTGGCCTTTTCCTTAACGGCACCGAGATCTTCCGAAACAACTTGGTTCAGTCAACCAACGGGCCGATCTCTCCCGACACTCACGGGGCAAGTGATACGATATTAATATTCTGCACTCCCGTCGCGGTGACTGTAACCAATCTGGTGCCGGGCACCAATTGGCTCACTGCTGCTGTTTTCCAGCGATACTTTTATCCGCGCGACGTGGCGACCAACAACCCGATCGTGTTCGCACTTGCCATGGATGGCGACTATCAACCCTCCGGATCGGAAACTCCGCAGCCTCAATTGACTGCGCACCGTCAGCCACCCGACAGCGTCGTCTTCACTTGGACTGGCACGAACACCATCCTGCAACGAACGACCTCGCTCTCGACGAATGCGATTTGGTCCGACATCACGCCGCCCACCAACAGCCCAGTGATTCTGCCGGCCGATGCCGCCGCGGGCTTTTTCCGCCTCAAGCAGCCTTAGAGCGAATTTGGAAAATCTTGGCAGCCGACGTGAGGAGGCTCATGCTGAACTTGGGAGCTTTAGTTCCTGAGCAATATTGAGCCTCCTCACGTCGGCTGCTACGCGAGGCGGAAATTTCAAAACACGCTCTTAGCCCGCACTGTAGCGGCGGTCGAGGACCGTCGGGAGAGTGACGAACATTCCAACGAAAGACGGCGCTCTGCCGAGACGCCGCTACCGGCGAGGTTCACGGAATGCTGGCCGCTGGATGACGCGCGCAGCTCAGTGTTTGGGTGGCGAACTCAACGCAGGAGAATCTTGCGCGCTTCGCGTTCGGGATCGCGTTCTGCGCGGCGGCTGAGCGTGTAGGTGTTGACGCGGGTGATCGCGCCGCCTGGGCTGAGGAGTTTGAGCGGGCCGAGCGTTTCGAGTTCGATGTATTGCAGCGGGTCGGGATTGAGGTAAACCTCCAGGCTGCTGCCGTTGTCCGGATAGCTGGATTTGCGCACGCGGGGGGAATCCACGCGGCAGGTGACCTTCTCGCCCATCCAGAGCACGGAGTCCGCGTCGCTGCCGATCTTGTGGGCGGCCTTTGGATTGCGTGCGAACCACAGCAGGCCGCGGTCATTCTTCAATCCTAGCGGCGGCTCTGGACTGATCAGAGTGTAGCCGTTCGTCGTAAAGAGGCCGGAGGCCGGCGCCGGCAGGTAGATGGCCTGCGGATCCTTGAATTGCGTCACTGTCCACACGCCGATCTTCGCCGGTTCGCCCGCCAGCCGCTCGAAGGTCGTCTGCACAAAGAGCACCGGCTTGCGCGGATGCAGATGAATGCGCCGGCGGACACGGATGCCGTAGGCTGGATCCACCTGCGAGATGAGATACACGTCGCCAGCTTCCACCTTGGCGATCATGGGCAGGCCGTCAAAGCCGACCGGAGGTTTCCACTGTTCACTCTTGGTGAACTTGGGCCACTCGTTCTCCGGCGCGGGCCAGGATTTGTCGCCGCCGAAGTTCATCCAGTTGGTTTCGGTGCCACTGAGCGTGACGCCAAAGAGATTGGTGTTCTCCCAAAACACGCCCTCCTCGTCGGCAAATCCGAATTGCATGACGCGCCCGATGGCGGGCACGACCACGACTTCCGCGATGCCATTGGTGATGAGGTAGGAATCAGCCCAGCCATGATAGTTGGTTTTGATGACGGTGGCGGGCGCGGCGGGCGCGCTGAGCGCAGCGGTCAGCAGACCGGCCGCCACCAGCCACGAGTTGCTGCGGAGAAAAGCGAAGTTCATGCGAATGTGCCCGGGAGGCTACCGGCCCTGCATTCGGCGGGCAAAGCCAAAGTGCGCCCGACTCATGGTTCTCGCGCCAAGCCGCCAAGCCGCCAAGATTTCGGACCGGCCGTGGGTTCGTGTATCCAAATTCTCCACCTTTGCGCCTTGGCGTCTTGGCGAGAATTGCATTTTGAGATTCGGATTTATTCGAGGATGATTCTGCCGGAACTCTCGGGCGGCGTGTCGGAGAGCGCAAAGGCTTCAGACACCCGGGGCAGCGCGGACTCTGCGGCAGCTTCAGTGGCGGCATGAATGCGGCAGAGAAGGTCGCCCGCTTTAAGGGCCTGGCCGACCGCCGCCAACCGGTCCACACCGACATCGAGATTGAGCGTCGTGTCCTTGGTGATTCGGCCGCCGCCCAGGTCGCGGATGACTTCTCCGACGAGGCGGGCGTCGCAGCGAGTCACAAAACCGCTGCGGGGCGCATGGACTTCCACCACGACCGGCGCGGTGTGATCGAGGGCCAGCTTGCGCCGAGTGGCATCAAGGTCGGCGCCTTGCGCAGCGAGCATCTCATCCCATTTGCGGCGCGGCGCACCGGAATCGAGGCTGGTCGCGGCGGCGTTTCGCGCCATGGCGAGGTCGGGAGCGGAACGCGTGAGAATGAGAAGTTGCGCGGCAAATTCGACGACGAGTTGACGCAGATCATCCGGTCCCCGGCCGTCGAGGCATTCAACAGATTCCTTCACCTCCAGCCAATTGCCCGCCGCGCAGCCGAGCGGAGAATTCATGTCGGTGAGCAGCGCCTGGGTGCAGACGCCGCATTCGTTGCCGAGTGTGACCATTGAAGCCGCCAGCGCGCGCGCCTGCTCGACAGTTTGCATGAACGCCGCCGCGCCGAATTTCACGTCCAGCACCAGCGCGTCCAGTCCTTCCGCCAGCTTCTTGGAGAGAATCGAGGCGGTGATCAACGGGATGCTGGGCACCGTACCGGTGACGTCGCGCAGGGCGTAGAGCGATTTATCCGCGGGCACCATGCGGTCGGTCTGGCCGCAGATGACGCAGCCGATGTCCTGCACCTGCGCGATGATGCGGTCGGCGCTGAGAGCGGTGGTGTAGCCGGGGATGGATTCGAGTTTATCGAGCGTTCCGCCCGTGATGCCGAGGCCGCGCCCGGAAATCATCGGCACGCGAAAGCCGAGGCAGGCGAGCAGTGGCGCCAAAGGGAGAGAAACCTTGTCGCCGATGCCGCCGGTGGAATGTTTGTCCACCACGGGCCGCGGATCTGCTGGGAAGCGCAGCACGTTCCCCGAATCGCGCATGGCGAGGGTCAGGGCGCGGGTCTCGGCGATGTCAAGGCCGCGAAAGAACACCGCCATGAGAAAGGCGGCCACCTGGTAATCGGGAATCTCGCCGGCGGCGAGGGAGCGAATGATCTGCTGAAGGTCGCCGGGGGTGAGCGTCCGGCCGTCGCGTTTGGCTTCGATGAGGGAGAGGAAGTTCACCGCAGAGCCTTCTGGCGAAGTCGCGGAAATCAGTGTGTGGCTGCCGCGCTCGATTGTGCCGCCGCGGCATCGCGTCGCCGTTTCTCTTGCATCAAGGCGAGGATCCCGGCCGACGAGGCATTCTCCGTCGCGATGCTGACCAAGCCGTAGCCGAAGCCCTTCAGCCCGTCATGCCAGCGGCCGTCACCAGTCCTCGGATCCAGGCAGAAAATCTCGCCGTGGGTGGCGGCGTAGAGGTTGTCGCCATCGAGCACGACGTTGACGAAATCGCTGCCGGTCAGGTTGGTCGCCCAGAGTCGTTGCCCGGTGGCGGCATCCATCGCGATGACCGTGCCCTTGATGCCGAGATAGATGACCTTGGACTGCGGCATGTCAGGGCTGGGGATTAGCCGATAAACTTGGCGGCCGCGATGGTCGCGTTGTGTCCGCCGAATCCGAACGAGTTGTTCAAGATGACGCTCACTTTCCGCTCGCGCGCGGTGTGCGGCACGTAATCGAGGTCACACTCCGGATCAGGATGATCGAGATTGATCGTGGGCGGAATGACGCCGTTTTCGAGAACCTTGCAGCAGATCGCCATCTCCACGGCCCCAGCAGCGCCAAGCATGTGCCCCGTGGCACCCTTGGTGGAACTGACGCACAGTTTCCTGGCATGGTCACCGAACACCGACTTGATGGCGTGCGTCTCGCAGACGTCGCCCTGCGGAGTCGAGGTGCCGTGCGCATTGATATAATCGACCGCCTCGAATGGGATCTCGGCCCGCCGGAGAGCCATCTTCATGCAACGGGCCGCTCCTTCGCCGCCGGGTGCCGGCGCGGTCATGTGATTGGCGTCGGCACAGTTGCCGTAGCCGACGATTTCGCAGTAAATCTTCGCGCCGCGCGCCCTGGCATGATCGAATTCTTCGAGCACGAGAACGCCCGCCCCTTCGCCCATCACAAAGCCGTCGCGATCGACATCGAACGGACGCGAGGCGTGCTGGGGATCGTCGTTGCGGCCGCTCATGGCGCGCATGGCGCAGAAGCCGCCGATGCCCAGTTGGGTGATGGTGGCCTCGGCGCCGCCGGCAAACATGACCTGCGCGTCGCCCATCTTGATGGTGCGCCACGCTTCCCCGAGCGCGTGCGTTGCGGTGGCGCAGGCGGTGCAGGTGGCGAGATTGGGCCCGCGTAATTTGTAGTACATCGAGAACATGCCCGAGGCCATGTTCAGGATGAGCATCGGGATCATGAAGGGCGAGAGCCGGCCGGGTCCCTTGTTGAGCATCACCTTGTGCTGCTCTTCGGTCGTGTAGAGGCCGCCGATGCCGGAGCCGAGGAAAACGCCGATTTCGTCGCGGTTTTCCTTGTCGAGGTCGAGACCGGAGTCCTTGAGCGCCTGGTAGCCCGCGAGGACGCCAAACTGGGTGAAGCGATCAGTGCGACGGACGTCTTTGGCCGAGGGAAAGGCCGGCAACGGATCGAACCCGCGCACCTCGGCCGCGATCTGCGTGATGTAGCTTGCGGGATCGAACAAGCTGATCCGATCAACGCCGCACTTGCCAGCGAGGAGGTTGGCCCAGAGGGTGGGCACGTCGTTGCCGAGCGGAGTGACGGCGCCCAGGCCGGTGATGACGACGCGGCGGTCGATCCAGTTGCTTGCCATAGAATAACAAAAAGGGGCAGCCAGGGCCGACAACCAGCCGGAGCTGCCCCATCAATTGATGCCGGATTACTTGCGCGTCTCCTCGATGTATTTGATCACATCCCCGACGCTTTGCAGCTTCTCCGCTTCCTCGTCGGGGATTTCGTGGCCAAACTCTTCTTCGAGAGCCATGACCAGTTCCACCGTGTCCAGCGAATCCGCCCCAAGATCCTCGATGAACTTGGCATCGGGGGTCACCTGGTCGGCATTCACGCCGAGCTGTTCGACGATGATTTCTTTGACTCTCTGTTCGACTGTTTTATCGGCGGCCATTGTTTTCTCCGGTTGAATTGTTGGGTCTCTCTATTTCACGAGCTTGCGGGCGTCAAGCCCTGATTCGTCATGCGGAAATCGCGTTCCATGCTGCGGTGCCCATTCTGATTCGCGGCTCAAGACGCCCGCTTGTCTAAAGGCTGACCTGCCCGGTGTCCAGAGGGAATTTGCATTTTCACATCACCATCCCGCCATCGACGGTCAAGACCTGCCCCGTGATGTAGCCGGCGCCGGGCCCGGCGAGGAACAGCGCCGCCTCCGCGACGTCATCGGCCTGCCCCAGCCGTGCCAGCGGAATCCGCCTCAGCAGCTCGCTCTTCAATTTGTCATCGAGCACCGCCGTCATGTCGGTTTCAATAAATCCCGGGGCCAGGGCGTTGACGGTGATGCCGCGCGAGGCGAGTTCCTTGGCCACTGATTTGGTGAAGCCGATGAGCGCCGCCTTGCTGGCCGCGTAATTGCACTGCCCGGCGTTGCCAATGAGGCCGATGATCGACGAGACGTTGATGATCCGGCCGGACCGCTGCTTCACCATGGAGCGGGAGAAGGCCTTGGTGAACGAAAACGCGCCCTTGAGATTGGTGTTCAGCACCGCGTCCCAGTCGTCATCGCTCATGCGCATCAGCAATCCGTCGCGCGTGATTCCGGCGTTGTTGACGAGGATGTCCACCCGCCCGGCCTCGGCGAGAATCTTCTCGGCGCTCTCGGCGACGGCTTTCGGGTCGGACACGTCCACCGCGTGCGCCCAGGCGTTGCGGCCCAGCACGCGGATTTCATTCGCGACCTTCTCGGAATTCTGCGCGGTGCGCGACACGCAGACGACATGCGCGCCGGCCCCGGCGAATTTCAGCGCGATGGCCCGGCCGATGCCGCGGCCGGCTCCGGTGACGACGGCGATTTTGTTTTCGAGAGAAATCATGACGGTCGTTTGTGCGGATTCAGTGTCTGGATGTCAATGGAGGGTTTTGACGAAGACAAGGTTGGTGCGGTTCCGAGAATACTGCGCGTTCAACCTGCCGTGACGGTTTCTCGGGGCGCCCTGCCAAACCCGTCCCGGAGGGACGTGATGTTTATACTGACAAGACCTTGGGATGGGCTACCCGAAGACGCTTGGTCCCAACCCGCACGGGTAGGGCGCGTCTGTCCCCAGCGCGCCGTCGGGTTGGCCGGGAGTGGTTCGCGGCGCGCTGGGACAGACGCGCCCTACCCAGTCC
>JBBRWD010000031.1:0-63782 GCA_038249465.1 Limisphaerales bacterium
AATTAATTCCAGAGAGTTTTTTATGGCACGTTCTATCTTGTCAAGAGGTAAATTAATAAAGTTTGTCGACAATTCAATGAGTAATTTTCGCAACTCGGATTGATATTGGATTTGATGTTCAATTAGTTTTGACTCGGTAATGTCTTTTCCATAAAAGGAGGCCCCTACCACCTTGTCGTCAATGACAATTGGATTCATGGCCACTTCAATAAATATGGTTGTTTTCCCCAAATCAACTTTGTCGGAAAATACAAAATGCTCATTTTTAAAAGCCTTATCACATCGATCTTTCCATAATGGCTGAAGATAAACGGGCAAAGATTTAAGACCCGGATGCAACCGGGTTGGAGCGCGAGGTTGACGTCGCTTTACCGGGCTCCAGCCCGCCGGCCATTGATTACACCTTGTCGCCGGGCCTCTCGAAGCGGCCTGAAGGCCGCGCGCCCGGGTCAGTGCGCAGATGCTCCCGAAAGTTTTTTGGAGGAACGGAAGCGCGCGCCCGAGGCGAGCGGATGCGACGTCATCGCCATGCGCCTGCATTGCAGCGGGATCGTCCAGAGTCTGGCTTTGATGCCTCACCGGTCTTCGACCACCAACACTTCGTGGATGTCAACGCGCGGCACGGTGACGTGAACGACCCCATCGCGATGGTCGAAGGCGAGCGGCGTGCCGGCTGGCTGAAGCGTGACCTTGGCGGGCTTCGTCGCCTGGCGCACGATGACCTCCAGCGGGCCGATGGGCGGAATCGATTCCAAGATGGGCTCGGTCTGATGCGGGCCGCTGGTGTTCACCAGATTCACGAGCAGCTTGCCATGATTGCGCGCCACGGAAACATCGACGTCGGCCGAGCCTTTCACTTCGACCATGGGTCGGGGGAAGAGTTCGCGCGCGAGGTCATTGAGGAATTGCCGCGTGCCGGCCTGGCGCGCACGGGCGTAATCCTGGCCGAGCGAGAAGTAGGTCGCGGCGATCCGGCCGCGGCCAAGCTGGATGATGGATGCCGCCGGTTGCGCGGGCGCGGCGACGTCGTTGGTGAGTTGAAGACGTCCAAAGGTCCGGGCGCCGGCACCCAGCTTCACCGCCTGCGCTGCGCCAGTGGTCGGCGTAAAGGCGTTGTTGTGGGCGAGGAACTGCGGCCTGGCCTTCGCCTCACCCTCCAGCGTGATGCCCAATTCAGCCGGGAAAAGGGCCGCCGTCTTCGGCCCGATGAGCAGCAGGTTGCCGCCGCCTTTCACATACACGACCAGTTGTTCCTTGAACGTCGGATCGAGGTAATCCCACTCGGGCACGACAATGAGCGGGTACTCCGCCATGCGGCTGGTGAGAGGATGCTCGCCCACAATCTCGACCGATTGCTGGCCTTCGAGCAAAGCCTGGAGCACGCCGCTGAGCTTTGAGTAGTCGCGGGAAAACAGTCCGTTCATCTTCCGATAATTGGCGGCGGTCGAGAGCAGCAGCGCCACCTGCGGCACCGGTTCGGCGTGGTGACAGAGGGCCTGCCGCGCCCGGCAGAACTTCGCCACTTCCGCCATCACCGGGATTCGTTCCTCGCGGATCGAACCGTCGCGCTTCTGCGTGATGTAGGCCTGGAATCCGCCGCCCAACGCCATCACCACCGCGGCTTCCCGCTGCAACTGCACAACGGTCTTCTGGTTCGCACCGTTCTTGCCGGGTTTGGTCGTGAAACTCCACGCCATCAGATCCCACGGCTTGCCCTGATGCACCAGGTAGCGCCCGGAAAGACGCGCGGAGTTGACGCTGTCCTCCGGCGAATAATCCCCCGAGAGGAAATCCAGCGGCGCGCTGACCGGCTCGGCCATGTGATCGGTGAATGCCCAGTTGCTGCACAGCTCGAAGCGCGGATGCGTCTTCTTCACCTCGGCGATGTAGTGGCGGAGATATTTGCGAAAGGCTTCGCGGTTGAATTCGAGGAACTCGAACCAGTGCGGGTCGCCCGGTTTGCGCGGCACCTCCTGGAAGCCCGTGGCCTGACGAAACGCCGCCAGCGAAGCCGTGCCGTAGTCCGCGACCGAGGCCCAGCATTCGCCGTCGATCCACGCGCCATCGATGCCGTAATCGCCCGCGAGTTCGCGCAGTTGCGGGATGAGCAGTTCGTCCGCGTAGGCGCTGAAGAACGAGGTCGCGTTGCCGTTGGTCTTCCCGTCGGCATTGATGGCGCCCCACGACGGATGACGGCGGATGGCCTCCGAATCCCACACGCCCGAGTAGTGCATGTAGAGCGACACGCCGCGCTCTGCCGTCACCTCCCGCCACAAGCGAAGCGGATCGCCGACGAAACCCGGTGCCTGATGGCCAACCTTGGTGGGGTAGCTCGACAGACCGGGATGACCCTTGCAATCGATCTGCAAGTAATCCGGGTGAACCTGGTTGATGACGTTCTCAATCATCGCCCGCGTCGTGTTCTTGCCAATCTCCTTGCCGTCCGGTCCGGCGTGAAAATCAAAATGAACCCCGAGAAAGCTGTCGGCGCGTTTGAGCCGCGGCGGCTCGGGCGCGGCGGAGACGGAGAGATTCGCGGCAACGAGAACTGAGGCCAAGGAGCCGAGGAACCATAAAGCGCGACGGTCGGCAGGGCGCGCCTGTCCCTGCGCGCCGTCGGGCGGAAAGATGGCCGGAGGCGGCGCGCTCGGAGAGACCCGCCCTTCCTTCCGGTTCCTGAGGAAAGTGCGCACGAAGAAGGATCGAGGAGTTGAGGCCGGCAGGTTCATGGCTTCTTCGACTGACAGGTCCGGAGGAAGATTCAATCGGCTCCATTTCAATGGCCATTTCCAGTCTCCCGGGAGCGCGGGGCGCATCCCGACACTGCCCCCCGTGGCGCAGACTTCCACTCTGCTGTATCGCCGGTTTCCGACCAGCTTGGACTGCGCAAGACACGAGCTGGAAGCGCACTGCCCCCGGCGCGCGGCCTTGAGGCCGCTTCAGCGTTCGATGGGTGTTGGCGAAACATTGGCGGACGGTCTCTCGCACGATGAAGCGACGTCAACGTCGCGCTCCAACCCGGTTGCCTTCGGGGCAGTGTCGAGACGCGCCCAGGAGCGCGGGTTTTCTTCTTTTTCTCTGTCGCGATTCACCTAGTCTCGCGCCATGCCAGTTCCGGTCATTTCAGTCGCGCAGATGCGCGCGTGGGAGCAAGCCACCTGGGCCAGCGGGCAGACCGAGGAAGCCGTCATCCGTCTCGCCGGCCAGACCGTGGCGCGCGCTGCGGAAAGGATGACGCGCCCGGGCGACGCCATCCTTGTGCTCGCCGGCTCCGGCCACAATGGCGACGACGCGCTGCGCGCCGTCGAGGCGTTGCGCGAACGCGCGGTCGAAGTGGTGCGGGTGTACGAGCCAGGCGGCGCGCTGGCTGCAGTCTCCGCGCAACTCGCGCGCCGTCCCGCGCTGGTGATCGACGGATTGTTCGGCATCGGACTCAATCGTCCGCTCGCCCCGGCCTGGCTGGAGGTGATTGAGCGCGTGAACACTTCCGGCGCGCGCGTGCTCGCGGTGGATGTGCCATCAGGATTGAATGCGCAGACCGGCGAGCCAATGCCCGCGGCGATCCGCGCGCATACCACTCTCACGCTGGGCGCGGTGAAGGAGGGATTGCTGCGCCCGTCAGCCTGGTCGCTGGTTGGACGCCTCGAAGTCGCAGCCGACCTCGGCCTGCTGCCCTGCCCTTTTCACGACGCGCCCGTAACGTGGACGGCTCCCGCGTCCGATTTTTCGGACTACCCGCCACCGCGCGACATCGCCGGGCACAAAGGTTCTTTCGGTCACGCGGCCATCGTGGCGGGCAGCCGTGGCTTTCACGGCGCGGCGGTGTTGTCGGCGCGCGGCGCGCAACGGGCGCAGCCCGGCCTCGTGACGCTGGCCGTGCCCGGGGATATTTATTTCCCGGTGGCGGCGCAGGTCCAAGCCGTGATGGTTCACCCATATTCGCTTGAACCAAACTTGCCCGGCACCGCCACAGCGGTGCTGATCGGACCAGGCCTCGCGGCCCTGGACTTGCCGGAGTCGCTCAAAAAATGGCTGGCGCAACTGTGGCGGCAGGCACCGTTGCCCGTGGTGGTCGATGCCTCGGCGCTCGACTGGCTGCCGCCGGGCGCACTGGCATCCGATGCTCCCCGGATCATCACACCCCATCCCGGCGAAGCAGCGCGAATCCTCGGCACCACAAGTGAGCAGGTGCAGCAGGACCGATTCGCCGCCGTGCGCGAATTGTCGGCGCGCTTCGGCGGATGCCTGGTGGTGTTGAAGGGGCATCAGACCGTCATCGGTTCACAGCATGGTCCGCTGCATGTGAATGGCTCCGGAAATCCGTACCTGGCGCAGGGCGGCGCCGGCGATCTGCTCGCGGGTTACATTACGGGACTGCTGGCGCAACCGGCGCGGGCCGGCGATGCGCGTCGCGCGCTGGCGTTCGCCGTCTGGCAACACGGCGCGGCGGCGGATCGATTGCAGGCCACGCGCCCGGGCTGGGTCATCGAGGATCTCGACGCGGTGCTTGGCTCCATCGCACCCGGCACGGGGATCGCGTCTGCGTGACGGTTTGGCAAGACTCCCGCCGCGTTCGGACGGCGAATTTTCTTTCACTTGCAGGCGGGCCTTTGTTAATTGAGCACCCATGATTCGCAGCGTTTTCCTGGCCGTGCTTTTTCTGGTGGCGACCCTGCTGGCGGCGCCATCGAGCCGTGCGGCGTCCTATCCGCTGAACGACGGGCAAACCGTGGTTGGCGATCCGGTGTCGATCAACAAGGACGGCATCGTCTTTCGCATTGGCGAGGGACAGTTCTCCCAGCGAGCGGGCTGGACAAACTTCACGCAGGAGGCGTTGAAGGCGCTGGCCAAGGATGCCAAGGCGAAGGTTTTCGCCGAGCAATTCATTGAGAAGGACGAGCCGGATCCCGAGCAGCAGGCGAAGAAGAAGGCGCTCGAAATTAAAATCAAGGAGCCCGCGCGACTGGACCGCCCTGACCCCAAGACCGGGATGGGTTCGATGTTTTCCTCACCGCTGGCCTTGACGCTCTTCCTGCTGATGTACGCCGCCAACATTTACGCCGGCTGGGAGATTGGCCTCTTTCGCAATTACCATCCGGCGCTGGTCGCCGGTGTGGCGGCGATCGCGCCGGTGATTGGTCCGGTCATCTTCCTTTGCCTGCCCACCAGGATGCACCCCACTGCCGAGGAGGAGGCGCCCACCGAGGATGCCGCGGTCGAGTATGGCGACGCCGTGGCGGCGGGCGCGGCGGCGCAACAACTCGCCGACATGCCACCGCCGCCGCCCGAAGCCGCTTCGAAATATCCGCCCACGAAAACATTCCGGCGCGGCGAATTCACCTTCAACCGCCGCTTTTTTGAAACGCAGATGGCGAGCTTCCTGCGCGTTGTGCCGACCGAGGCTGACAAGGAGCTGATCATCCTCATCAAAGCGGTGCGCGGGGAATTTACCGGCTCGCGCATCGCCCGCATCCAGCCCAATGAAGTCTATTTGCTGGCGGACAAAGGCGGGGCGACGCAGGAAATCCTGATTCCCTTCACTGAGATTCAACTCGTGCAGGTCCGGCACAAGGACGCACCGCCCACGCCGTGATGGACGGTCGCCTGGTCTCGTCTGGCGGCCTCTCGCGCGCGCCTCTTGAGCAGGAGCGCCAACTCCGATGCCACCGCTGAACATCATTTTCATGGGCACGGCGGAACTGGCCTGCGCCAGCCTGCAAGCCCTCCTCCGCGAACCCGCTTTCGCCGTCACCGCCGTCGTCACCCAGCCCGACCGGCCAAAGGGACGCGATCTGCAACTCCAGCCATCGCCGGTGAAGCAGGTGGCCTTGCGCGCCGGAATGGACGTCCTCCAACCGGAACGAGCGCGTCATCCTGAGTTCATCGAGCGGCTGCGCGCGCGGCAACCCGATCTCATCATTGTGGCGGCCTACGGCCAGATCCTGCCACCGGCCATTCTGGAGCTGCCGCGCTTCGGCTGCCTGAATGTTCACACCTCGCTGCTGCCACGTCATCGCGGCGCCGCGCCCATCCAGTGGGCGATTCTGGAGGGCGACACCGAGACAGGAGTAACCATCATGAAGATGGATGCGGGACTCGACACCGGCGACATGCTGACCAGGCTGGCCACCCCCATCACCGACGCCGACAATGCCCAGACGCTGCACGATCGGCTGGCGGAACTCGGCGCCGGACTGCTCGCGCGCACCCTCCCGGATTACCTCGCCGGTCACATCACGCCACAACCGCAGCCCACCGAAGGCGCGACCTACGCGCGTAAAATTTCCAAAGACGACGGTCGCCTCGACTGGACCCAGCCCGCGCGAAGTTTGTGGAATCGCCTCCGCGCGTTCACCCCGTGGCCCGGCGCATTCACCTTTTTGCCGGCGGAGCCCAAGCCGCGGCTTCTGAAGATCTGGGCTGCGGAGATTGTCGTCCACGCGGCGTCGCCACCGGGCCAGGTGATCGCTGCTGACAAGGGCGGCGTGACGGTGGGCTGTGGCGAAAACGCACTTCGCGTCACCGCGCTGCAACTCGAAGGGGGCCGAAGGTTGCAAACGGCGGAATTCCTCGCCGGACACCCGCTGCGAGCGGGAACCGTGCTCGGATAGCGCCAGATCGGCCTTTTCCCCCTGCGGCGGCAATGGCCGCCAGCACCGGCGTAAGTTGAGTGCGGTGATTTCCCGCGCCGTGCCGGGACCGCTTCAGCCGGGGAAGGAGCCGCGCCAGGTGTGTCCGGGTGCCTCCGTGGTTGATGACTTCATCCCTGGCGCGTCGCGGATTCGCGCCGCAGCAGTTCGGCGGCGAGATCCCGCGCCCGTTCCACCAACCGCAAATCCTCCGCCAGGTTGCCGAACCGGAAATCGGGCAGACCGCTTTGCGCCTGTCCCACCAACTCGCCCGGACCGCGCAATTGCAGGTCTGCTTCGGCGATGCGGAAACCATCGCTCGTTTCCTCCAACACCCGCAGGCGTTCCTGCGCCTCGTCGGTTTTAGCCGCGGCGATGAGGATGCAGAACGATTCATGGGCGCCGCGCCCGATGCGCCCGCGAAGCTGGTGCAACTGCGCAAGGCCAAACTGCTCGGCGTTCTCGATGATCATCACCGTCGCATTGGGCACATCCACACCGACCTCGATGACCGAGGTGGCGAGCAGCACCTGGAGTTCATTGCGGCGAAACGCGGCCATGACCGCTTCCTTGGCTTCCCCCGAAAGTCGCCCATGCAGCAGTCCCACCTTGAACGGCGCGAGCGTCTGGGCGAGGCGGTCAAATTCCTGCGTCACCGCCTTCACGCCAGCGGTGGATTCCTCGACCCGCGGATACACGATATACGCCTGGCGCCCGCCGGCCAGTTTGTCGCGGAGGAATTCCCACACCTTCGCCAGCTTGTCGGCCGTGCGGACAAAAGTCCGCGTCACCGCGCGCCCGGCCGGCATTTCATCAATCACTGAAATATCGAGATCCCCATAGAGCGTGAGGCCGAGCGTGCGCGGAATGGGCGTGGCGGTCATCACCAGCAAGTGCGGATACCGTCCTTTGCGGACGAGCGTCTCGCGCTGCGCCACGCCGAACTTGTGCTGCTCGTCGATGATGACCAGGCCAAGGCGATCAAGGGCGAAGGCGTCGGCAATGAGCGCGTGGGTGCCAACCACGAGCGTCGGTGGGTTCCACGGTTTTTGATTCTCGAATCGGGACCGTGAATCGCCTTGATTCCCCCTCACCCGCCCTTCGGGCACCCTCTCCACCTCCGGGGGAGAGGGAAGGGTGAGGGAGCGATTCATGGAAAGTTGTGCCGCGCCCGGTGCGCGATTGAGCGTCTTGCGGCTGCCAGTCTGAAGTTCAACCGCCACCCCGAGCGGGCGAAGCCAGCGGGCAAAATTGGCGTGGTGTTGTTCGGCGAGGATTTCCGTCGGGGCCATCAGCGCAACATTCAGGTTGCTCTCGAGCGCCATCAACGCGGTGCAGGCGGCCACCACCGTTTTGCCGGATCCGACGTCACCCTGAATCAGCCGGCGCATGGGAAACTCGCCGCCCATGTCCTGGCGGATGTCGCGCAGCACGCGGGTTTGCGCGCCCGTGAGCGCAAAGCCCAACCCGTGCAGGAAGGGGCGGATCAGATGATTGTCGCCAGCCGCCGGCAGCCCGCGCGCTTTCGCCTGAAGATTCCTCCGCCGCCGCTGGATGGCCAGTTGGAGTTCAATGAACTCCTCCAGCGCGAGGCGCTCTCGGGCGGACTTCGCCAGCACCATTTCCGCGGGAAAATGCAGCGCGCGCACCGCTTCACGGCGCGACGGGAGACCCTCGAAATTGAGGTCAGGCCACGGCTCGGCGATTTGCTCTGCGCAGAAACTCAGCGCCCGCCAGACCAGCGAGCGCAGCACGCGCTGCGGCAATCCCTCGGTCAACGGATACACCGGCGCGATGCGATCCATGTGAATCGACACCTCCTCGCCCTCCTCGACATTCTCCGTCTCGGGATGATCGATGGTGCGCGGCTTGAGCGAGTTGGGCCGGCCGAAAACCATCACGTCGTCACCCACTTTGAAATACTTCTCCAGGAACGGCAGGTTCCACCAACGGCAATGCAGGCGGGCGGTGCCGTCGTCGAGGATGATTTCAAAGACGGACTTGGTGCGCTTGCGGTAATAACTGGTTCCCGCAGCCACCACGCGCCCGCGCGTCGTCGCCGCCTCGCCCAGCCGCAGCGCGGCGATGGGCGCGAGATGCCGGCGATCCTCATAACGGCGCGGCCGGTGCCAGAGCAGATCCCGCAGGGTGAGAATCCGCAACCGGGCCAGTTGCGCGGCCCGCTCGGCGCCGACGCCGAACAACGCCGTGACCGGCGATTCGAGCGTGATGGCGGCCTGCGGCATGGTGGTGATTCTAAGGCCAGCACGGATGCGGAGAAAAGTTGGAAGTGCTGCGACGCGAAGTTTGCGCCCAACCTGCATTACCGCTCGCGCTGGAGGGTGCGGATTGCGGCCAACACCTGCTGTTTCGCCCCGGGTTGGTCGGATTCGAAAGTCCCGCGGACGCGGCCGCGCTGATCCACCAGCACGAAGATCGTGCTGTGGATGAACAGATCCTCCGGCGTTTCGCGCTGACCCGGTTCCTTCTCCACGGTGGTGAGCTTGAGACCATCGGCGGCGAGGCGGACGATTTGCGCCTTGGTGCCCGTGAGGAAATGCCAGCGATAAGGATCGGCGCCAAACTTTTTGGCGTAGGCATCCATCACCTCCGAGGTGTCGTGCGTGGGATCGGTGGTGAGCGTGACGAGGCGGACGGATTGCTCCAGCGGCAGCGCGGCTTGCAGCTCACTCATGCGCCGCGTCATCGCCGGGCACGGGCCGGCACAACGGGTGAAAATGATGTCTGCCACCCAGACGTGGCCGAGCAGGTTCGAGCGCGTGACGACCTGGCCCTGCTGGTTGGTGAGCGCAAAATCCGGCACTTCGAACAGCACCGGCAGCACCGGCGTGTTTCGATTCATCACCAGGAGGAAAAGAAGCATCACGCCCGCAACAGCGATGGCGGTGAACACAACGGCACCACGCATCAGCGCCCGCACTCGATTGGATGAATGAGTCATGCCGCGATCGTGCCGCGACAATGGTGCAGCGCGAATGGGGGAATGTTTGCGGTCCGTAATGGGGTCCGTCAATGGCGCTGCACCGGCCGCGCCGGCTGTCACCGGCCCCGGCGCCTACTCAAAGCTGGCCGTGCCACCGGTTTTGCTCTTGAGCCACGCGGCGTAAGCCTCGGGCGAGAGCACCTTGAAGATGCCTTTCATGTTCGAGTGGCCGTTGCCGCAGAGCTGGGCGCAATAGATCTGGTAGGTGTTGGTGACCGTGGGAACGAAGTGCACCGGGATGCGCATGCCCGGAATGGCGTCCTGCGTCAGGCGCATCGACGGCAGCTTGAAGGAATGGATGACGTCGAGCGAAGAAATCTGCGCGATAACGGGCTTGCCCACGGGCACCGCGAACTCGCCGTTGACGTCGAAGTCGTCCTTGGCCTTGGGATCGGTTTTATCCACGCCAAGCGGGTTTTCGGCGGAGATGAGTTTGATGTCCTGGCGGCCGAATTCTCCGTCTGCGCCGGGATAACGTCCAAGCCAGTTGAACTGGCGGCCGATGACGCGGATGACGGTGGAGTCCTTCTCGGCGGGGAATTTCTCGACCGCGGTGGCCCACCACGGAATGGCGAAGAAGAGGAGCAGCACCGACTCGAAGGTGATGACGGCGACCTCGATGTAGCTGGTGGTGTGGCCGGTGGCTCCTTCGTGGCTGGCGCGCGGATTCTTCGATTCACGAAAGCGCCAGAGGGTGTAAACGAAGTAAACCAGCCAGCCCGCAAAGAGCAGCACCATCAGCCAGTGAACGTAGAAAATGAAACGATCCACATCGGCTCCTTGCTGGGAGCCGAGCGGGGGAAGACTGAGCAAATTTCTTAAGGCGTCGTTCATGGCAGGATCATTTCGTCTGGGTCGTGAGAGAAGCAGGCGCAGCCGGCGATGCGAAGCGGGCTGAGCGGCGAGCGAGGAAGATGAAAAAAGTGGCGAAGACGGCGAGCACCGAGCCGATCACCAGCAGCAGCACGAGAATGCCCATGTTCATGCCCACGGCGAGCTTCGAGTCGGTCTGTCCAAAACACACCGCGCAGGCGAGCGCGGAGCGAGGCGCGAGCGCGACCAGCAGGGCGATCAGACTCAGGGCGGAGTTCTTCAATCGGTGGCTCATAGGTAGCCGATGTGCTTGAATTTCCTCAGAAAGATTTTGCCGTAATAGACCATCGCGGCTCCGCAACCCAGAGCCCCGGCCGTGGCGGCGAGATAACCCGCGTGGCGCGTGTCGAGAAATTGCATCACCGCCCAACCCGCCATCACGAACGAAAGCATCGTGGTGACGGTGACAAAGACGAGATGGAAGGCTTTGAGCGACATATCAGCGGATGGTGCCGAGGGGTTTGTCGTAGAACGCCACCAGGGTCAGCAGCATGAGCATCATCAGGAGGAACGCGGTGATGAGAAAGGTGGCGTTGAGCGCGCTCTTGCGGCCAACCTGATGCAGGATGAATCCGCCAAAGACCGACGCGACCAGCAGGGCCATGGTTGCTCCGATGGTCATGCCTGGCATATGGGCCTGATGCGCGCCGACCACGAGGCCGATGCCCAGCACCTGCACCCCGAAGAGAATGAAATAGCCCCGCAGGTATTTCTTGAGGGCTTGCTCGTCAGTTTTCGGATTCATGTCAGTTGCTCAAAAGAGGTAAAGGGTCGGGAACAAAACGATCCACACGAGATCGACAAAGTGCCAGAAAAGTCCGCTGACCTCGACACGATTGGTGAACAGTTCGGGGTTCTTCTTCCAGCCGCCAACGCCCGGTCCGAGGAACCACGCCAGCACCAGGGCGCCTCCCAGCACGTGCAACGCGTGCAGCGCGGTCATCGTGAAATAGATCGCGAAATACGGGCTGTGCGCCGGTGTGAACGCCGACAGGCGTTTGATTTCGGCCACGGCAATCTCGACCTTGAAATGGCCGCCCTGCCCTGCCCCCTCGGCGCCGTGCGCCGCCGCAATCGGGCCGAGGGCGTAGTGATTCGCATCCGGCAGGAATGCCAGCTTGTCGATCTTCTTCGCGGCGAGGGTCTGGGTGTTCCAAAGCCACGGGCTGCCCTCGATGTGGCCGGTCATGCGCTGGCCGTTGGTAAGCCACACTTCGTAGTGGGTGAACTTGTCGCGGTACTCGGTGGACTTGATGCCGAGGAAGACGGCCGCACAAATCAGCGTGGCGGCCATATACTTCTTGAAGGCGGCGAGGTTGCCCAGCTTGAGTGAAGCCCAGGCCATTACCACGGTGATGCTGGAAGTGATGAGCACGCCAGTGTTGAGCGTGCCCAGCCAGACCTTGAGCAAACCGTGTGGCCAGGTGCCCGTCTCGGAGCCGGCGCGAAGCAGCACGTAGGCGGAGAAGAGACCGCCGAAGAGCATGACTTCGGAGGCCAGGAACAGCCACATGCCGACCTTGGCGTTGTAAAGGCCCGTGTCCGGCCGGGGCGTTGCGGAATAGGGAATGTCCATCGTGTTGCCTTCGATTATGCCTTGTTCTGCGGAGCAAAGTCGGACTGCTGCCCGGGCAGGCTGTAGTCATACGGCCCGCGATGCACCGCCACTTCACCAATGAAATTGCCGTGCGGCGGCGGAGTCGGGGTCTGCCAATCAAGCGTCGTGGCGTGCCAGGGATTATCGGATGTGACCTTCTGCCCGTGGCGGATGCTCCAGAAGAAATTGATGATGAAGGGAATTTGCGCGATGCCCAGGAACCACGCGGCGTGCGAGATGTTGACGTTGAGATGGAGGATCGACGCCGGCAAGCCGACCTCGGTGTCCGTCGCCGCGTAGGTCGCGCCACCGTTATACATGCGGCGCAGCATGCCCGCCATGCCTTGCTGGAACATGGGCAGGAAGAGCGCGTTCATGAAGATGAGAGACAGCCAGAAATGCACGCGGCCCCAGAATTCGTTCATCATCCGGCCGGTAGCTTTGGGAAACCAGAAATACACTCCGGCGAACAGCGCGAAAATGGTTCCGGGCGCCACCACGTAATGGAAGTGCGCAATCACGTAATAGGTGTCGTGCAGGTGCATGTCGCTGAAGCTAAAACCGAGCGGCAGCCCAGTGAGACCGCCGACGGCGAACATCGGCAGGAAGGCCAGCGCAAAGAGCATCGGGGTGTTGAAACGAATCGATCCGCCCCAGAGCGACATCAACAGGCACGTCAGAATGATCACTGACGGAATGGAGATGAGCATCGTGGTGGTCTGGAAGAAGGTGCTGATGCTGGTGCCCATGCCGGTCAGATACATGTGATGCGCCCAGACGATGAAGGAGAGAAAGCCGAGCGCGAAGACCGCATAAACCAGCGTCTTGTAACCCCACAATGGCTTGCGCGTATTGTTCGCGATGATTTCGCCGACGATGCCCATCGCCGGGAGAATCAGCACGTACACCTCCGGGTGCGCCAGGAACCAGAACAAATGCTGCCAAAGCAGCGGGTTTCCTCCGCCACTGACTGCGGCTGGCTGGCCGTTGATGACGAGACCGGTGGGAAGGAAGACACTCGACCCGAACAAATTGTCGCTGAGCTGCATGAAGGCCGCCGCTTCCAATGGCGGGAACGCCAGCAGCAAGAGGAAGGCGGTCACAAATTGCGCCCACACGAAAAACGGCAGCCGCATCCAGGTGAGCCCCGGCGCGCGCATCTGGATGATCGTGGTGATGATATTGACCGATCCCAGCAGCGACGAGGTGATCAACAGTGCCATGCCCATGATCCAGAACGTCTGACCGTTGATCAGGTGCCCATCGGCAAACGTCGCCAGCGGCGAATAGGAGGTCCAGCCCGACTTGGCCGAACCGCCCGGCAGGAAGAAACTCGCGAGCAAAACCAGGCCGCCCCAGAAATAGAGATGATAGCTGGCCATGTTGAGGCGCGGAAAGGCCATGTCCGGAGCGCCAATTTGCAGCGGCATGACGTAGTTGCCAAACGCCCCCGTGGCCAGCGGCACCACGGCGAGGAAGACCATGATCGTCCCGTGCATCGCGCCGAAGGAGTTATAGAGATCAGCCGACATGATGCCGCGCGCCGCCATGTCAGTGCCGAAAATGTTCTCCAGCAGCGGACCCACCACCGGGATGACCTGCCCGGGATAGGCAATCGACCAGCGCATGAGCATCATCAGCGAGAAGCCGAGGAGCATGAAGAGCAGCGCGGTGACGCCGTATTGGATGCCCACCACCTTGTGATCGGTCGAGAAGACGTAGGTGCGCCAGAATCCCGGATCGTGGTGGTGATGTTCGTGACCGTGCCCACCGGTGTGGTGGTGCGGCGCGGCGTGGGCGACAGCTTCCATGTTCTGGTTCCTTACGAGTTCAGTGTTCAGCCAGGGTGAACTGCTTCAACGCAAATTAAGTCGTCTATTAACGGGCCAAATTTATCCGGGCGCAAATCAGGGTGTCAAACCATGAATCACTAATCTTCATGCCTCTATTCCTTCAACTTGTTCAGCGCCAGAACCGCCAGCAGCAGCGGGAGGTAGGTGATCGAAGCCAGAAACAAGCGGCGCGCCGCGGGGTGGGTGAGTTCGCGACGGAAACGCCAGGACGCCCAGAGCATGAGCCCGCCCAGCAACAGCGCCGCCGTGAGATAGATATTCCCGGCAAGACCGGCCACGACTGGCGCCAGGCTCGCCGCCAGCAAGGCAACGGACTGCCAGACCGCCTGCCGTCCGGTTCGGTGGCCGTCGGGATCCAAATGCGGCAGCATCACAAAGCCGCCGCGTTCGTAGTCTTCGCGGTACAGCCAGGCGATGGCCATAAAGTGTGGAATCTGCCAGAAAAAGAGGACCGCGAAGAGCATCCACGACTCGGGCGAAAGCGTGCCGCGCGCTGCGGTCCAGCCCATCACTGGCGGCAGCGCGCCGGGCACAGCGCCCACGATGGTGTTCAGCCAGGTGAAGCGTTTCATCGGCGTGTAGATCAGATTGTAGGTCAGGAGCGTGGCTGCACCGATGCACGCGGTGAGCCAGTTGACCATGACCGCGAGATAAAGAATACCCACCGAAGCGGAGACCGCGCCAAACCAGAGCGCTGTCTCCGGGGACATGCGTTCCGCTGGCAGCGGCCGATGGGCGGTGCGCTTCATGCGGGCGTCGAGGTGGCGCTCCTGAAACTGATTGAGCGCCGATGCGCCGAATGCCAGCAGCGCCGTCCCGGTCAGCGTGTGGAACAAAAGAAACCAATCCACCGCTCCGCGCGAGGCGAGATAAAAGCCGCTCAGGGTCGTGATCAGGACCAGCCCGGAAAGGCGGATTTTCACCAGCTCCATCCAGTCGGTCAGGCGCGATGACATCTCGGCCGGACGTTCCACGGCGGCGACGGTCACGGCATTGGCGGCGGAGGTGGCGAGAGCTTTCATGCGGGTTGTTGCGTGGGGCGCGGGCCGAGTGCATTCCGGGTGCCGGCTAACGGAGGGGTCACCGCCGGCGCTTCCTGGCGGCGATGCGCCATCAAACCCAGCAGGCATCCCGTGACCAGCGTGGTCGCTCCACACGCCACATGCAGGGTGGCGATGTCGGCGGATTTGTTGGTCCAAATGGTGAACGCGCCGAGGGCGAACTGAATCGTCACCAGCGCCAGCCAGCCCAGAGCCAGCCTGCTCAAAGGATGATGCGGCGAAAGCCTTTTCACCGTTTGCCGCGCGGCCCAGGCAATGGCGCAAAAAATGGCAACCGCCAGTAATCGATGAGCCATCTGCAACCACACTTGCGCGGCGGTGATGTCCTTCAAGGCGAACACCTCGTTGCGCGCCTGATTGTAGTGGGCGATGGCGGTTGGATCCGTGGCCGGCCAGAGCCGTCCGTGCGCCAGCGGGAAATCCGAAATCGCCAGCCCGGCGTGCTGATGCCGCATCGTGGCGCCGAGCGCGAGCTGGCAGAGGACCAGCGCGCTGATCATCAAGAAAATTTTCCGGAGGCGGGCGTAGTCTGCCCCGCCCTCCTGCGCCGCCTCGCGCCACCACCGGGAAGTCCACAGCGCGATGCTGGCCAGCAGCACCAAAAACAACTGCGCCAGCGTGCCGTGAAAAATGCCGATTTCATCCTTCAACGCCACCACGCGCAATCCCCCCAGGACTCCCTGGGCAACCACCAAGAACAGGGCGAGCACTCCCATCCAGCGAAGCCAGGGGCGGCTTTCCTTGAGCCAGAGCCATACCGCAAGCGCCACGGTGAGAAGCCCCACCAATGAAGCCCACAGTCGATGCGTGTGCTCGTAAAAGACTCCCCCGGTCCAGCGCGAGATCGGGAAGAAGAACATGTTGTAACCGTAAGTGGTCGGCCAATCCGGCACCGCCAGCCCGGCTTCGTGACTCGTGACCAGGCCGCCCAGGCAGATCAATCCCAGGGTGGCCAGCGCGGTCAGCACGGCGTAGCGGGCGAGCCACGGATTTGATTGGCTTCGGTTCACAGGTCAGTCACGGACAATAAAAATGCCGCTGTTCGCGCGGAAAGCAAACAGCGGCAGTGATGAAATCAATCAGCCGCGGGTCACTTGACCTTGAGCGTGAAGTCCGCCGTCTTCTTGTCGTCGGCGCCGACAGTGACTTCCTGGGTCGTTTCGCCCGCCTTGGGGTGGTAGGCAACCATGGTGTATTTGCCGGCTGGCAGACCCGCAGGCAGTTTGTAGGAGCCGTCTTTGTCGGTGACGGCGAAGAACGGATGCTCGAAGACCCCCATGAACGAGAACATCCACGGGTGGACATTGCACATGAACTTCACCGGCACTTCGGCCTTCGCGAAGCTCTTGATCGTCTCCTGCCCCTGACTGGTCTGCGCAAAGTTGAACACGCCGGCATTGACGTTGTGCATCAGCGGATCCGAGTTACGAATCTTGAACTTCTGGTTCACCATCACGCCCATGGCGTAAGGCTCGTACATGCAGCCTTTCTGATCGAGCACCGGCATGTCGGCAGGGGCCTCGTAGGTCTTGCCGCCCGGAACTTCCTTGATATAGACAAAGGTGTTGGCCAGCCCGCCGTCCGCTCCGACCACGTAGTGACGCGTCGGCACCGGCTTCAATTGCAAAACCTTGCAGGTCGGGTCGGTGTCCAGGGGAATCATCTTCGGCGCGGGCGGGGTGCCATCGAGTTTCACCTTGCCGGAAACCTCACCGGCGAACAGCGGTGTCGCCACACTGGTCACCAGCGCAGCCGTCAACAGTCTGAAGCATTGTTTCATATCGATATTCGATTTGTTCATAACGATGTGCGCAACCTAGCATCGGTAAAATACCGCCGCAAGCACTTTGTCCTGACGAGCAAAGTCCCCGCATTTATTCATGGGTTAACGCGTCCACCGTTGCTATGGTTGCTCCATGAAATCACGCATGCTCATCCTCGGCGTGGTGGCCACCCTGGTCACCGGTTTCGCCACCGCCACCGCCTCCGCGCAAAACCTTGGCAAAATCAAACAGGGCGCCCGGACGGCCGCCGCCGGGATCAGCGTCAGCACGCAAAATGGCGTCTCCACCATCACTTACCAGGGCAAGCAAGTCTGGAGCGGGAAGACCACCGGGAAGGTTCTTGGCCGCTCCAAAATGGTGGGTGACGTGAGCTACGCCGCCGCCTTCGATGGCAACAAAGTCATCTGGGAGAGCGTCCCGGGTGCCGGCGCCAAGGTGAAGTAGCCGTGCACGCGGATTGCTCAGGTACCGTTCGCCAGTCGAGCAGGCGACCGTCACGATCATCTTGCCCTTGTTCTCCGGACGCTTCGCCACCTAGATGGCCGCCCAAACATTGGCGCCGGTTGAGATGCCGACGAGGATGCCTTCCTCCTTCGCCAAACAACGCGCCATGACGAATGCGTCGTCATTGGAAACCTGACTGGCTTCAACAACCTGCAGGGCTCCTCTGCTCGTGTTTGATGATGACCAGTCATATGGCCGGACGCCCGGTTGGCGAAACCGTGCTGTAACCTCCGTGCAGGATCGCAGAAGTCGCCGCGCGGTGGTGGGACGGTTGATGGCCGAAAGAATCAATGCTGGCAGAAAAGCTCCGCCGAGGTCTGCAAGCCGCCCGGTTGCGACACAAGCTTGCCTTTGGAATCCAGGAAGGACACCAACTCGTCAGCGGTCATGCCTGCGGCCGAGCAGGTGTGGAAGCGCGCCTCTGCTCCAAACTGGTTGATAATCGCCGCCGCCAGGCTCGCCTTGGTGTAGGTCTGGCCTGAGGCGAGCATCATGTTGAGCACTTCGTGTCCGTGAATTTCGTTCATGTTCTACATGGATCTCATGCGCGCATTGTTCCGAAAAGGGAAATCATTGCTTCTGCGGAGCACGCGTCACGCTCAACCGTAGCGGCCTTCGATGTATTCCTCGGTCTTGGGGTTCTTCGGATTGAGGAAGAGATCCTCGGTGCGGCTGTGCTCGATGAGTTCGCCCATGAGCATGAAGATGCACTCGTCGCTGGCGCGCCGGGCCTGGGCCATGTTGTGGGTGACGATGACGATGGTGTAGCGGCCCTTGAGTTCGAACATCAACTCCTCGATGGCCTTGGTGCCGTTCACGTCGAGCGCGCTGCACGGCTCGTCCATCAGGATGATGTCGGGCTTGAGCGGGAGCAGGCGGGCGATGCAGAGCTTCTGCTGCTGCTCGAGCTGGAGGCCGATCGCCCTGGCGTCGAGGCGGTCCTTGAGATCCTTCCACAGGCCGACTTCGGTCAGCGCCTTCTCCACCGCCTCGTCGTAGTCGGATTTCTTCAGCCCCTGATCGTCGTGCAGGCGCAGGCCGAAGATGACGTTTTCATACACCGAAATGGGCAGCGGATTCGGGCGCTGGAAGACCATGCCCACTTTCTTGCGCAATTCGATGAGGGAGACATCCGCGTCGTAGAGGTTCTTGTCGAGGATGCGAATCTCGCCGGTCGTCGTGACATAGCCGTAGCGTTCGTTGACGCGGTTGAAGCAGCGCAGCAGGGTGGTCTTGCCGCAGCCCGACGGACCGATGAGCGAGGTGATCAGCCCCTTCTTGATGTTGACGGTGATGCCGAGCAGGGCCTGGAATTTCGCGTACCAAAGCTTCAGGTCGCGGGTGGTGATGGCGTAATCGACCGCGCCCGCCGTCAGGTTCTTGACTGGAGTGAGATGGCTCATCCGAAAATACCGTTCACGTAATCCCTGGTCCGTTTGTCTTTGGCCTGGTCGCTGAACATCACCTCGTTGGTATCCAGTTCGATGATCTCGCCGTTCCAGAGAAACATCGTGCGCGCCGCGAGGCGGCGGGCCTGCTGCACCAGATTGGTCACGAGGATGATGGTCATCTCCTTCTTCAATTCCTTAAGCACATCCTCGATGCGCATGGTGGTGACAGGATCAATGGCGATGGAGAATTCGTCGAGGCAGAGAATCTCGGGCTGATGCGACAGGGCTCGGGCGATGGTGAGGCGCTGCTGCTGCCCGCCGGAGAGTTTGGTACCGAGGGAGTCGAGGCGGTCCTTCACCTCGTCCCAGAGCGCCGACTGGCGGAGGCACTTTTCGACGTGTGCATCGAGGAATTTCCGGTCGTTAATGCCGGAGGAGCGCGGGGCGAAGGCGACGTTCTCGTAGATGGTCAGCGGCAGGCCGACCGGCAGCGGAGCGACCATGCCAATCTTGCGGCGCAAATCATACACGCTCTTCACGCGTTTCACGTCCTCGCCGTCCACCTTGATGGTGCCAGACATGCGGGAGCCAACCGTGAATTCGAAGGTGCGGTTGATGGCGCGGAGCAAGGTGGTCTTGCCCGACTGGGCGGGGCCGATGATGGCGAAGATTTCGTTCGGCTCGATGTGGAACGAGATGCCGTGATGGACCTCCTTGGCACCGTAAGAGGTGCGGAGGTCGGTCACTTCAATTTTTTTGGGCACGCTCATGGGCGGAGGGGCGATTTGCACGCGCGGAATCGTCGTCGCAGGAGCGCCTGCCCTGCCTTCAACGCGGCAGCCGCCGCGGGTGCTTCACAGATGATATTCACCATTTCTTGTGCGAGCGCAGCCAGACGCGAAAGGAGATGGCCGTGGCGTTGACCAGCAGCACGCAGCCCAGCAGGACCAGGGCAACTGCGTAGGGCAGAGCCTCGGGCGCACCCGTCACCTGCGTCGAGACGGTGAAAAGGTGCATCGAGAGGGCCATGCACTGGTCCGTGATGTTGTAGGCGAAGAGGTCGCCCTCGGCGATGCGGCGGTAGAACACCGCGCCGGTAAACATGATGGGTGCAGTCTCGCCGGCGGCACGGCTGACTTGGAGAATGACGCCGGTGAGAATGCCACTGATTGAATTGGGGAGGACCACCCGCCAGATGGTCTGCCAGCGCGTGGCGCCGACATTCCAGCAGGCTTCGCGGAACTGCATCGGCACACTGGCCAGCGCCTCCTTGGTCGAGGCGATGATGACCGGCAGCGTCATCACCGCCAGCGTGAGCGAGGCCGCCAGGATCGAGCGGCCGATGCCCGCCGCCAGGACGAATGCGCCCAGGCCGAAGAGCGCGTGGACGATGGAGGGGACGCCCGCGAGGTTGACCACCGCGAGGTTGACGATGCGGGTGAACCAGTTGTCGCGCGCATACTCGTTGATGTACACCGCGGCAAAAACCCCGATGGGCGCGGCCACGGCCAGGGACACGCCGACCAGCCAGAGCGTGCCCAGCAGCGCGCTCCAGATGCCGCCCTTCCTCATGCCGCCAATCGGATTGGTGGTCAGGAATTCCCACGAAATGAGCGAGTGCCCCTGATAGACGAGGTAGCCGAGAATGAGCGCCAGCGGAATGAGGATGCACACGACCATCAGCGCGAAGATCGACTGGGCGATGCGCTCGTTGCGAATCTTGCGCCGGATGTTCCCCGTCTCGGCAAACGGATTGGCCCCGGGGGCGATGGTGTCGGGCGCGTTCATTTCTTGCGGATCCCGCGCACGACGAGGTCGGCGGTGACGTTCACAATGAAGGTGAGGGTGAAGAGCACGATGCCAATGAGGAACAGCACGCGGTAGTGCTCGCTGTTCTCGCTGGCCTCGCCCAGTTCGGCGGCAATGGTGGCGGTGAGCGTGCGGACGCTCTCGAACATGAAGCCGAAGTTGGCCGAGCCGTCCTTGATGAACGGGTTGTTGATGGCGTGGCCGGTGGCCATGAGCACCGCCATCGTCTCGCCGATGGCCCGGCCCACGCCGAGCAGCACGGCGGCCAGCAGGCCGTTCTTGGCGGCCGGAATCAGCACCTTGTAAACGGTCTGCCAGCGGGTGGCGCCCAGGGCGAAGGCCGCCTCGCGGTAGCTGTCCGGCACGGCCTTGAGCGAATCCTCGCCGATGCTGACCATGATGGGGATGCTCATCAGGGCCAGGAGGATGGCGGCGTTGAGCACGTTGAGGCCGACCGGCACGCCGAAGGCCCAGATGATGAATTTGTTCATCACGGTCAGGCCGATGAAGCCCCACACGACGCTGGGGATGGCGGCCAGCAATTCGATGACAATCTTGAGCGTCTCCCGGGCCTTGCCTTTGCAGAATTCAGAAACGAAGACCGCCGCGCCCAGTCCAAATGGCACGGCGATGATCATGGCGGCGATGGTGACGCTCAGCGTGCCCAGCACCAGCGCGCCGATGCCGAACCGCACGTTGCTCATCGAGGTGGGATACCAATCCGTGTTGAACAGAAAACTGCTGAGCGAGATCTTGCCAGGGACGGGCAGCGCCTCGCGGAAGACGAAGAAGAAGATGCCGAAGACGAAGACAATTGCGCTGATGCCGCAGAGCCGGATGAAGAACTCTATGATCTTCTCGCCGATGAGCGAGCGCGGCTTGCGCCGGGGCGCGGGCGTGGCGGCTGTGCTGGTGGCGGGGGCGGATGGCATCGGTGGCGTGGTAAGTTAGCCCGGTCCCGGCAGGAGCGGTCTCCTGCCGAGCCGGTGCTTTAAGGCAGTCCGGCGAAACCTATTTGGTTTGCTCCTTCTCCGGCAAGGGGACGTAGCCGGAGTCCACCACGATCTTCTGTCCCGCCGGGGTGCGGACCCAGTTCAGGTATTTTTTCACATGCTCCGGCTCGTTCGGCGGCGTGTACATGAACATCGGGCGGGCGATGGGATAGGTGTTGTTCAACGTCGTCTCAATGCTGGGAACGATGGCCTTGTCGCCGGTCTTCTTGGCAACATTGACGATCTTCACCTTGTCGGTCTTGTAGCCGAGGCCGCTGTAGCCCAGGGCGCCGGGGGTGTTGGCCACCAGTTCGACCACGTCCTTGGAGCCGGACATGTCCATCGAGCCCTTCTTGAAATCGTTCTTCTTGCCGACGACGTGCTCGCGGAAGTAGTGGTAGGTGCCGGAGTTGTTCTGGCGGCTGACGCGCACGATCTCATCCTGTCCGCCCGGCACGGTGATGCCAAGGTCGCTCCACTTGTTGATCTTGCCGCCTTCCTTGAACAGTTCGCCCAACTGCTCGACGGAGATTTCGTTAATCGGATTGGATGGGTGAACATAGATGGCCAGTGCGTCATAGCCGACGAGGAACTCGTCCGGGTGCTTGCCGCCGTATTTGGCGGTGGCCTTGGCTTCCTCCTCCGGCTCCAGTTTGCGCGAGCTGTTGGCGATATCGCAGGTGCCGTTGATGAGGGCGGAGACGCCGACACCGGAGCCACCGCCGGAGACCTCGACGGAGATGGAGGGATCGACCGCGTGATATGCTTCGGCCCAAGCCTGGGCGAGGTTGACCATCGTGTCGGAGCCGATGTTCTGAATGGCGGTGGCCTTGGCGCCGCCAGCCTGGCTGCCGGGTTCCTTGGGTTTGCAGCCGGTCTGCAGGGTCAGCGACGCTGCGGCGACCAGCGCGGCGAGGGGGAGAATCCAACTGGAGGTTTTTTTCATGTGCTTCATGGATGTTTAGAGTGCGGGTGATTTTCCGTTGCCGAGAATGGCCTGGGCCAGATCGTGGATGTGCGTCTTGATGAATTGATAGGTCTGTTCGTAAGCAGCGGCTATTTGCTCGGGAGAGCCGGTGACGGTGGATGGATCGGTCACGCTCCAGTCGAGGAAGACCACTTTGCGCGGGCGCTGGGGGAAGGACTTCTTCCCCTCCGGCGCCAGGGTCACGATGACCTGGAAATGGTCAAGATTGGGCACCTGATGGACCGCCTTGGGAACCAGATGCGAAACATCGTGCCCCTTCTGCTTGAGGAAGGCCCCCGTCGCCGGAGACATCGGCAGCGGTTCGAGTCCCGCGCTGGCGAAGTGAAAACGGGGCTGATTGAGCGCATTGGCCACCGCCTCCGCCATCAGGCTGCGGCAGGAGTTGTGTTCATCGACAAACAGCACCCGCAGCACTTCCGAGCCCTGATGCTTGGTGTGCTCGCCCGTACACATGTAGAGCACTTCCATGCAGATGTTGCGCGCCTGATCGGACACGCGCTCGAAGCGCCGCGTGATCATCATCAGCGGATTGAGCGCCTCGAATGGAATTTTGTTCTCGCGGAACAGGGCGACGAGATCCTTGTTCAGCTTGCTCTTGAGCAGATCCACCGCTTCCTCGATTTCGATGGTCTTGCGGGCGAGTTCGACATCCTGCGTAACGAACGCCTGGATGGCGTCACGCAGCATCGGGATGGAGCGGTTGGCCAGTTCGACGATGCGCTCATTAGGCGGATCCACCGGAAGCTGGCTCAGCTTCAGGAACTGCCGTGCGATGCTCTCCGCGTAATCGCCCACCCGCTCCAATTCCAGATTGATCTTGATGGCGCTATAGGCAAAGCGCAGCGCGCCGGCCACCGGTTGTTGCCGGACCAGAAACTCGAGGCATAGGCGGTCGATTTCCTTCTCCTTCTCGTCAATGTATTGGTCGCGCAGGATGACCGCGTAGGCGGTCTGGCGATCGTTCCCGGTGATGGCCTTGACGCAATCCTGCAAGGCGCGCTCGGCCAGCGCCGACATTTCGGAGATCTTGCCGCGGAGGCGATCGATGTCGCGCTCCAGGGATGCTTCGTAATGAGTTGGCACGTGGTCCACGCCTTTCTTTTGCTGGTTCATTGTTACGGCCTCATGGCGGCAAAGTGACTTTTGCGTAACGCCTGGAAATCGCCGGCCGCGATTCTCGCTCCGCGAACGCCCCGCGTCAACTTCTCCCAAATGCCCAATTTTCCACTGATTGTCACCGTTTCGACACCGTTCTGTGACGCACTTGTTACAAATGAACCTTTGCACCCGCTCCGCCCCTTTGTGACAACAACGTGAATCATGGTCCCCGGCTGGAATAGTTAACTGATCCAACCCCAATTTATGGAACTCGTCATTGCCGTCATCGTCGTTGCCCTCGTGTTCGAATACATCAACGGCTTCCACGACACCGCGAACTCCATCGCCACGGTGGTCTCGACCAAGGTTCTGACGCCGCGCCAGGCCATCATCCTGGCGGCTTGCACGAATCTCATCGGCGCGCTGCTGGGTTTTGCCGTCGCCAAAACGATCTCCTCGGGTCTGGTGGACGCCAAAGTGGTGTCCACCTACACCGTCGTCAGCGCCCTTATCGGCGGCATCGTGTGGAACTTGCTGACGTGGTGGTTCGGGCTGCCCTCCAGTTCGACGCACGCGCTCGTCGGCGGATTGTGCGGCGCGGCGCTCGCGTCGGCCCACGGAGACTGGGGTGTGCTGATTTGGGCGGAGACCAGCGGAGGACATTGGTGGGAGCACAAGGGGCTTCTCTACAAGGTCGTCATCCCGATGATCACCTCGCCCATTGCCGGCTTTGCCGGCGGGTGGCTGGTCATGGGTGCGCTCTATGCGCTGCTACGGCGACTCCGTCCCGTGACCGTCAACCGCTTCTTCGGCCGAGCGCAAATCTTGAGCGCCGCCTACATGGGATTCAGTCACGGCACCAACGACGCCCAAAAAACCATGGGCATCATCGCGCTCGCCCTGGCAGCTTCCACCAGCGCGGGAACCTTCGATCATCTGCCGCGATGGATGAGCTTTCTCTATCACCCGGAGACGGAGTCATCGGTTTACACCGCGGAAACCCGCCTGGCCGAGATGTATCTCGCCGGCGAGGGAGTGCCCATGAATCCCAAGGCCGCCGTGACGCTGCTCGACCGCGCCGCCAAGGGCAAGAACGTCGAGGCCGCCGCGCTCCTCGGGCAGATGCACCTCGAAGGAAGGCATGTGAAGCAGGATGACAAAATCGCCGCCAAATTTCTCGCCACCGCGGCGGATAAGGGGCTTCCCGGTGCGATGACCAATTACGCGATCCTCCTCGAAGCCGGGCGCGGGGGACTTGAAACGAACCCAGCCAAGGCAGACTCACTGCGCGCCGCCGCCGTGACCAACGCTCCCCTCAAGAAATTCGCTCTCGCTTCGCGCAAGCTGACGTCCGCCCCGACCAACACGGCTGAACTCATTCCCTGGTTGCAACGCCGGGCGGAGGGACGAAACGCCGACGCCGAGGTTCTTCTGGGAGTTGCCGCCGCGCAAGGCAAGGGGCTTCCTCCGGATGACAAGGTGGCGTTCGCGTGGTTCTCCAAGGCGGCCAAGCGGGGCAACCCGGAGGCGCTGTTCAATCTCGGCCTCATGCATCTGCAAGGCAAAGGTGTGTCGGCTGACCCAAAGGAGGCTGTCCGCTACTTCAAGGCCGCTTCCGACAAGGAGGCCATCCCCATCTGGATCAAGGTCGTTTGCGCTCTGACGATGGCGGCCGGGACCGCCGCCGGCGGATGGAAGATCATCAAAACCCTCGGCCACAAAATGGTGAAGTTGCAGCCGGTGAACGGTTTCGCGGCAGAAACCACCGCGGCGACCGTCCTCTACGTCGCCGCGTTTTTCGGCATGCCGGTCTCCACGACGCACGCCATCACCACATCGATCATGGGGGTCGGCTGCGCCAAACGATTCAGCGCACTGAAGCTCAAAGTGGTGGAGCGCATTTTGTGGGCCTGGGTTTTGACCCTGCCGGCGACTGCATTGATGGCGTACGCGGTCATGCGAGCCCTGCAAGGGCTCGGTTGGGCGAAATAGAAACGGTTGCGCACCACGCTGGGGACCGCGCCCGCCCGGAACGAGCAGGCCTTCAGAACCTCCGGAGGCACAGTATGACATTGGATTATCACTTTTTGGTCATCTGGTGAATCCTCTTTACACGATTGTGACGATTGGGTGACATAGCCCCTCTATGTTCTCCCTGCAAAAACTCCTTGGTAAAGACGATCGTTTTTTTGATCTTCTGGAAGCCAGCGCCGAACAGGCCCGCGACAGCGTGAAAGCGCTCAACCGGGTTCTCTCCAAACCCTCCGCCGTTCCCAGCCTGGAGGAATTCCACCAGGCCAAGGAGGCGGACAAGAAAATCACCGAGCGCATCGACGAGGCGCTGGTCACGATGTTCGTGTCGCAACTGGAGCGGGAGGACATCGAGGTGCTCAGCGCCGCGCTCTACAAGATTCCCAAGACGGTCGAGAAGATCGCCGAGCGGTTCATCATCAGCGCCCCCGTGGTGCGCGATGTGAATTTCTCCCGCCACGTCACCCTGCTCGACGCCGCGACCAGCCGGGTGGTCGAACTGGTCAAGCTCCTCCGAAAGATTGGCTCCGGCTGCCTCGACGAAGCCAAGGAAATCAACAGCCGCTTGCAGGAAATCGAGAATGAAGCCGACACGCTGATTCTGGAAATCCTCAAGGATCTTTACAGCGGGAAACATGACGCCACCCGGGTGATGGCCATGAAGGACATTTACGAACTGCTGGAGAAGGTCATCGATCGTTGCCGTGACACCGGCAATGTCGTCACCCACATCGTCCTCAAGAACGCCTGACCGGCCGCCGCACGTTTATGATTTCCTTTCAACGCCTCCTGGGACGCGAGGACGAGTTCTGCGCCCTGCTCGAAGCCAGCGCCCAACAAGGCTGTGACGCCGTGAGCGCACTCAAGCGCGTGCTGACTGAGCGGCAGCTCACCACGCTGCACGAATTTGCCAGCGCGCGCAGCCGTGACGCGGCCATCACCGAGCGCATCAACGTGATGCTCATCGCCACCTTCGTCACCCCGATGGAGCGCGAGGACATCGAGTTGCTGGCCGAGGCGCTCTACAAGATTCCGAAAATCATCGAGAAGTTTGCCCAGCGCTACCAGATCGTGATCGAGATGGTTCGTGACGTTGATTTCCTCCCGCAGATCGAACTGATGGAACAGGCCGTCAATCGGGTGGTGAAGATGGTCCAGGCACTCCGTGCCGGGCGGGACCTCCCCAGCATCAAGGCTCTTCAGGTCGAGTTGCAAAAACTCGAATCCGATGCCGATGACCTGCTTCTCGAGTTGATGCGGCAGTTCTACCGTCCGGGCTTTCCGCCGCTCAAAGCCGTCATTCTCAAGGATCTGTTCGACCTGAATGAAAAGGTGGTGGACCGCTGCCGCGACGCCGGCAATGTGATTTCCCACATCATCCTCAAGAACTCCTGAGCGTCATGGAACTGCTTCCCATCTTTCTCGTCATCTTCGCTGCGCTGGCCTTCACCTATACCAATGGATTTCACGACACCGCCAACGCCATTGCCACGGTCGTTGGAACCAAGGTGCTCACGCCGCGCCAGGCCATCATGCTGGCTGCCGTCACCAATCTGTTCGGATCGTTTTTCGGCCTCGCCGTCGCCAAGACGATTTCCTCCGGCCTGGTGGACGGCCAATACATCACCCAGCAAGTGCTCCTCTGCGCGCTGGTGGCGGCGATCGGCTGGAACCTGCTCACCTGGTGGTTCGGCCTGCCTTCCAGTTCCAGCCACGCGCTGGTGGGCAGCCTCTGCGGCGCGGCGCTGGCCTCCGCCCATGGCAACTGGGCGGCCATCAAGTGGGTTGAGGTCAAGGCCAAGGCCGTCAAGAGCCTGATCGAGCCGACTCCCGATGTCCTGGCCGCGCTGGGCACCAACACCTTGACGGATGGCACCTCGACCCTCGCCCTCGGCAGCAACAGCGTTCACCTCGTTTCCTTTTGCGGCAAAGTCCAGATGGTGGCCGAGAACGCCGCAGTCGAGAAAAGCGGCCTGCTCTACAAGGTGGTCATTCCCATGATCACCTCACCGCTCATCGGCTTCGTCGCCGGCTTGATCGTGATGAGCCTGCTCTATGTGTTGCTGCGGAAATGGCGCCCAGTCACGGTGAACCGCGTCTTCGGCAAGCTCCAGCTCATCTCCTCCGCCTACATGGGATTCGGCCACGGCATGAATGACGCCACGAAATGCATGGGCATCGTCACCCTGGCGCTGGTCGCCGGCACCAGCGCCGGAATGTTTGACCACGTCCCAGGCTGGCTGGGCTTTCTCAAGACGGTCGCCGGCTCGGACCCGCACAAGCTCTCCTTGGGCGATCATCTCGTGAGCTGGCTGCCCACCTGGCTCCACTTCGGCTACATGCCCAGCGCCGTGGATGTGAAAAGCCAGGGCATACCTGACTGGGTGGTGATTCTGTGTGCCCTGACGATGGCTGCCGGAACCGCCGCGGGCGGCTGGCGCATCATCAAGACGATGGGCCATCGCATGGTGAAACTGCAGCCGGTGCATGGTTTCGCCGCCGAGACGACGGCCGCCACGGTGCTGGCCTTCACCGGACACTTCGGCATGCCGGTCTCCACCACGCACGCCATCAGCACCTCGATTATGGGCGTGGGCTGCGCCAAACGCTTCAGCGCGCTCAAGCTCAAGGTCGTCGAGCGCATCCTCTGGGCGTGGGTGCTGACCATTCCGGCGACGATGGCCGTGGCCTTTGGCCTGGTCTGGCTCGGGCAGCAATTCGGCTGGATCAAATGATCCGATGACGGTGCTCCGCGCGGGGCAAGGCAAAGAGCGATTTACTTCGAGCGGCGATTTTGTCAGGGTGATGCCCGTGCCGAGGGCGCAACTGGAAATCATTCGCCTTCCCAACCCGATCCATGCAGAGACCATGAATCCATTGCAAAGACTGCTCAGTCAGGACGACAAGTTCTTCGATTTGCTCGAAGCCAGCGCCACCCAGGCCCGCGACGCCGTCCTTGCGCTCCAGCATTTGGTGAGCGCGCCGGAGAAGGACCGAAGCCTGGATGGTTTTGCCCTGCCGCGGCGGCGCGAAAAAGAAATCGCCCGGGAGCTCGGCGACCTTCTCTGCACCACCTTTGTCGCGAATATTGAGCGCGACGACGTCGAGGCGCTCGGCCATTCGCTCTACAAGATTCCCAAGACGGTCGAGAAAGTCGCCGAACGTCTTCTGCTCGTGCCGGAGTTTACCGGTGGCATCGATTTTTCCGGACAGGTGAAGATGCTGCAGGACGCGGCCAGGATCCTTCTCACGATGATCCAGGACATGCGCCGGAGTGCGTCGGTGGACCGAATCCGCGTCCTCAACGAGGATCTACAGAACATCGAAGGCGACCTCGACAAAGTGATGCTCCAAAAACTCAAGGGACTTTACCAAAGCGACGCCGGAGCCGCCCAGTTGATCTACCTGAAGGATCTTTACGAATTGCTCGAACGCGTGGCGGACCGATTCCGTGATGCCGGCGTGGTCATCACCCACATGGTGCTGCGCAATTCCTGAACGGGCGCGACGTGCGGGTCCGGATTACGCGCCCTGGGCCGCCCGGTCCATGTGCCGCGCCAGTTCCAATCGTTCGGTGGCGTTTTCGTGCAGGTAGCGTTTCAGGCCGGCGGGCAGACGTCCGGTGGGCACGTCGAAGTGCGTCCGCATTGCCCGGGTCAGCACTTGTTCCATCAGCCAGCGGAGCAGTCCGCGATTATCACGGCGGAAGCGTCCGATCGATTGCCGCTGCGGTGCGGCGTTGGGACCGAAAATGTTCCGCAAGGCGGCGTCCGAGTAGCACCGATCCACGATGTCCTCCGATTCAAAAACCGCGGTGAGGTAGGCGGCGGTCAGCAGCATCAGGAGCCGGCGGGGCTGGAATTGCGGGTGGGTCAGGAGATGCGCCGTCAGTTCGGGGTTGCCCCAGTTCAGCCGGGCGATCTCCTCCTCAATCCATTCCAACAGCCGGGGCTTCACGACCCATTCGGTCAAATCCCACGGCAGACGCAATTGCACGTCCAGTTCGATTATTTCAGTCGGCATATTCCATCCCGCCGCACGTCTCTCAGCAATCAGGCTCCGACCTGACATGGTCGCATTCATGATGGGAACCTACGCCGGACGTGTGACAAACAGGTAAAGGCCCGCCGACATTTTGGAAACGATAAACTTGCGACATCACGGTCGGAAAAAGCAAAAATGCGCGAGGGTGTCTGGGATCGCACTTCGCAAGGAAGATCGTTTTGCCGGGAGCGGCGGGCTGAGGATGGACCGCCCCGCCCCGCTTCCTGGGCGGGAAAAGGACGTCAATCGACTGGCTTGGTGTCCTTCTGGAGCACCACCAGTGCATTGGCGGCCAGGCGGTCATATCCCGCGGACGGATTATTCACCACCGAGCCCATCACCCACATCGTGGCGGATGCGCCGCCATCGAGGTTGACGGCGTGAGTGCATCCGAGCTTGAGCATGTAGTCCGCGATCTCCGGGAAGGTCATGCCGATGGAAAAATTGCGCTGCCGGCCGTCCACTTCCACGAGGAAGAAACACCGGTCACTCCAGCCGATGGCGGTACGAGGATGGCGCGGCTGGCTGCCCGACCACGTCATCGCCTTGCCATGGCGCACCAGCGTCGGACTGGCGCCGATTCCCATTGTCGCGCCGGCGAGGCTGGGCGACGTGGTGGTGGCGAGTTGAATCTCCGTGCCGATTTGGGTTTTGGGCATCCGGGCGGCGGCGGCGGGGCTGAACGACAGAACGAGCGTGTCGGCGCTGGTCGGGCTGTTGCCGGCGCGGCGAACCTCGCGGACGCGGGCGGAGACATTCCTGCCGGCCGCCAGCGGCAGCCAGATGTTGGTGCCATGGCGTTCGAGAATGATTTCGACGCCGTTCGGCGTCTGCGTGGTTGGGCCAACGCGCTGAGTGTAGAGCACCACCTGGTTCTCTTTGCGCAGCTCGTTCAAGCCGAAGTCGAACGACGCCCCATCTGGCCAGGCCGCCTTGAACGAGGCTTGCACATTGGTGGACTGTGGTTTCCCGGAGGAATCCATCCAAAAGCAGAGACGTCCAGCCGGGCTGCTGATCAATTCACCGGAGCGAATCTGAAGTCCCATGGGGTCGCCCTGATACTCCTGTTGGGTGTACCAAAAGTCGCCATTCACTGCGGCGACCGGGCGGCCAGCCTCCAGAGGAAGCTTCTTGACCTGATCCGCGATGGCGGCTTTGCCCATGAGGTCCCCGCCACCCATGGTGGTTTCCAGGCAAAACGACGAATCGTTGCGGTCAAATTTGAAGACGTGAATGGACCAGGGAACATCCGCGCGCAGATCGTTGGTGTAGGAGAATTTCCGGTCCTGTTGTGGAGAGGAGGCTTCGCCGACGGCTGGCCGACACGCGACGAGCAACAACCCCAACAACGGCGCTTCGCCCACCCGCCGCAGTTGAGCGAGGAGGCTCTGCACGATTTCACGCCGATGCAACTTGGTCTTCATGGTCAGTGTGTTCTGGAACCGGTGCGCTCCGATCCGGCCGGGGCAGTCCGACGTTCTGCCTGCCATCGGCTGGTAATCGACGGAGATAAACGAAGGAAAATTCGCTTTTGCCCCCGCTCCGCTCCGGACAAGTCCCCGATCCAGCCCTCAGGAAATACCCGCCCGGGCCGGAAAAGTTTCCCGCCGACGCAGATTGTTTCCCTCCCCCGCAGTCAAGGGGGCTTCCTTCCGCATCAGCCGCCGCGCACTGGCGCCGGCCCGCTGGCCGCCTTCGGGGCGCCCGGCTTGCGAATCACCAGCAGCGCGTTGGCGAGTTCGCGCTCACGCCCTTCGCATGGATTGTTGCGGGTGCTTCCGTCTGCCCAAAACGTCGAGGAACCGCCGCCATCCAGATTCACGGCATCCGTGCAGCGGAGCTGATTTCGCATGAACTCGCTCAATTCGGCCAGTGTCATGCCCATGGAAAGATCCCGTTGGCGGCCATCGATCTGGACGAGGAAATAATATTTTTCATTCCAGCCCATGGCGGTGCGCGGATGTCGTTCAAACTTGGAGCGGATGGAATACGGGACTGCCATCAAGGATTTTGGCCGCTCGATCTCCACCACCTCGCCTGCCCGCAACAGCACCGGTCCGCCTCCAATCGCCGTTTCGGCTCCGCGCAAATCCGGCGAGGTGGCGGTGGAAATGGTCAGTTCGGCGCCGGCCTTGAATCGGCCAAGCCGCGCGGCCAAAGCCGGTCCAACGGAAAGCACCATGATGTTTGGACTGAGCCGCGTGTTCGGCGTGCCGCGAATTTCTTTGACCCGCGCCTTGATCGTTTCGCCCGCCGGCAGCGGGAACCACGGGCCGCTGCCCGCCTTCTCCAGCACAAACTCCAGACCATCGGCAGTGAACGTCGAGGGACCGAGTGAAGCGGTGTACAGCACCGCACCGTCCGGGCGTCGCGGCTCGTTTAATCCGAGGGGAGCAACCGTGCCGTCGGGCCAGGTGACTTTCATTTCAGACTGCACGTCAGCGGCGTGCGGTTGTCCTTCCGCGTCCACCCAAAAAGCCGCCCCGCCAGTCGGACCGCTCACCAGATCACCATCGACGATTTGCAGCCCGCGCGGATCGCCCGCGTACGCCTCGTCACGCAGGAAGAAATCGCCGTTGACCGCCGCCAGAGGTTCGCCCGCGTCCGCAGAAAGCGCCCCGACCACTTCGCTCAAGGTGCTGAGACCGCAGACAGAACCCTGCGCGTGGGCGCTGTGCATCTCGAGGCGCGGATTGGCGCGATCAATGCGAACCACCTGCACCGACCACGGCACCTCGGCGAAACGGTAATTGGTGTAGGCCATGCCGGCGGCAAACTCGTCCGATTTCGTCGTCGGCTCGGACGCGAGAGAAGATCGCTGCCCGACCGGCTTCTCGGCGGCTCCGGACGTGGCGCCCTCCTTGCAGGAGACGACAGCCAGGACCAGCAGGCCGGCAGCGCTCAACCCGAACACCGGGCGCACATCGTATCGCGTATTCCACAGGGCAGATGGGAGACAGCTAAACATCGACATAATCTGGACTGGTCAAAATCATCGCCGGCTTTTTAGCGGGGAGCAGGAGGGGTTGGCAATCGCGGAAAACCGCTCGCCAGGCTGGCTCCCGCAGCCTAAATATCCCCGCCAATGAAACGCACCGCAGTTTTTTCACTCGCATTATTGCTCGCAATGGGTGCCACAACATTGCCCGCTGCGCAACCCAACACCCTCACTCCCGGCGAACAGGCGGACGGCTGGACGCTGCTCTTCGACGGCCGGACCACCAATGGCTGGCATTCCTTCAAGAAGACGACTTTCCCTGCCAAGGGCTGGGTGATCGAGGATGGCTGTCTGAAGCACCTCGACAAAGGCGGCGGCGGCGATCTGATTAGCGATGGAGAATTCGAGGAGTTTGATCTGACCTGGGAATGGAAGATCGCGCCCGGCGCCAACAGCGGCCTGAAGTATTTTGTCACCGATAAACGCGCCTCGGCGCTCGGCCATGAATATCAGATGATCGACGTCGGTGGGAGTTCGGGCAAGGGAGGGTTGCAGGCCACCGCGTCCTTCTACGAGGTCGTGCCCGCGCCCGCCACCCTGAAGTTGAATCCGCCCGGGCAGTGGAACCACTCGCGCGTGCTTGTCCGCGGCCAGCAGGTCGAGCACTGGCTCAACGGCGCGAAAACCGTGGAATACGAGCTGGGCGGCGATGCCCTCCAGGCCGCTGTGGCCAGAAGCAAATTCAAGGGCGTGACCGGCTTCGGCACGCGGGTCAAGGGGCATCTGCTCCTGCAAGATCATGGCGGTGAGGTTTGTTTCCGAAGCATCAAGTTCCGCAATCTGGCCGCCACGAAATAGAGTTTTTGGCGGTTGCCAGTTTCCCGGCAAGCACGTGATTCCAGTCAGAATTACGATGAACCTCAACCTCAACCGTCCTTCGGACACCCTCTCCCCTGCTCGGAGCGGGGGAGAGGGACGGGACAGGGGGCGCCATCAGGGTCAGGAGATCAATGCGCCAAACAATTTGAGGGGAGTTCTCTCCCTTCTTCTCCTCCTCGCCGCGTGCGGCCTGTCCTCGTTTGCGGCAGACTCAGCCCACCCGCCCGCCGCAGTCTGGACGTTCGACGCCGAAACCTGGCAATCCCGCGACATCCGCCAACCGGAGCAGGCGCGCGAGGTTTGGGACACGATGCATCTGCTGGCCGCGCTGCAAGGATTGGTCAACCGCGAAACTCCGCGCCTCTACCTTTTTTACTGCCGGCAGTTCGGCGTGGACACCGATCGTTTCTGGTTCGACTGGTTTCGGAATGAGGACGGCTGGCTGCGCGTTGCGGAGGTTCGCGCCGCGACCAATCTCGATTTGTTGATTGAGAAGTTCCGCGACGACTTTGATGGCTTGGTCGTCTATGACGGCAATGTGCCCGCCACCGCCAGTGTTGCCTCCACGGCGGCGGGAGTGGATCGTTTGCTGCCCGTCCGCTACGACTCCGCCACGAACTCGCTCTTCTCCCGCCTCACGCGACAGCACCATCTGCCGGTGAAACTCTGGCTGGTGCAAGCGGACGGCGCGGCCAAGTTCACCGGGCGTGGCCGAATTCCGGACCTCGACGAACCCTCGACCGGCAGCGCGAAAATCGACGCCTATCGCTGGGCCATCGCACGCTACCTGCGCCCCGGCCGCTGCGGTCAGGGCGTTGGAGCTTACTACGTGGACGCCTTCTGGCTGAATCGTCCGCAGCAAGGCCAGGCCGACCTGCACACGCTTTCCAACCACGACTGGTTCATCGCCCGGCGCGCGTTCTTCTTCGACCTCTCTCCGTGGGGTGACGAGGCGCCGGTGGATGATCCCGCGCAACCGCTCGGCGCCGACAAGCGCTGCCTGCTGGAGGTGCTGCGATTGCTTTACCAGAATGCCGGCGGCGGCATCGTGCGCCTCGGCGGCTTTCCTCCGTGGCCGTTCAAATATACAACGCACGGCGGCGCGGGAAAACACGATGGCGTGCCGACGGAATGGGAGTTCACCCAACTCATCTCGCAGTTCAACGCCTACAAGGAAGCCGACGCGGCCGGCCTCGGCGCCATCGCCAACGCTTCGTTCTCCGGGCACTACCCGCTCAAGCAACGCTACGCGCAGCCCAATCCAAAACCGGCCTTCACGAACTGGCATGCGCGGGACTTCGTCGATGCCGCCGGCAAGGTCGTTCCGCGGCTGTATGTCGGACACTACGTGGGCGACTACGATTCCCCGTCGTGGCTCTACAAAGCGGTGCCGGCGTTCTTCCGCGATGCGAAGCGCGGGCAGGTGCCACTGGGTTGGGCATTCGATCCGAATCTCGCGGACCGCGCGCCGCAGGCCTTGGTGTATGCCTATCGGCACGCGACCTCGAATGACTTCTTCATCGCCGGCGACTCGGGAGCGGGCTACCTGAATCCGCGCGGCCTCACCGTCCGGCCCGACTCGGGACTGCCCTCGGGCTTGAAGGCGTGGCAGGACTATTGCCAGCGCTATTTCGCGCGGTGGGACATGAGCATCACGGGATTTATGCTCGACGGCGCGTCCGGCGCATCCACGGAAACCGAATTCGCGGCCTACGCCCGGTTCAGTCCGGATGGCGCCGGAACTCACTTTGAAAAAGGGCCGGCGATGCGCGCGGGGATTCCGACCTGCCCCGAGCGCGATCTGCCCGATTCCGCCGAAGCCGCCGCGCGCGTTATCGCAGATCGGGCGAAGGCTGCCCAAGGCGGTCCGGCTTTCCTCTGGGCGCGGAGCATTCTCAAATCGCCGGGCTGGTATGCGGAAGTGTCGCGTTTGCTGCGCGAACGCCATCCCGAAGCCGCAGTTGAGGTGGTGGATCCCTACACCTTCTTTGGCTTGATCCGCATTCATTTGCACGGTGGACAATGATCGTCCGCACCCACGGCGCAGTTGCGCACCCGGCGGAGCCGTCACCACGATGATATGTAGTGCGGCGGGTTCTCGCCGCTTTTGCGCAGGCGACTTGTCGCCGTTGAACGGGCGGGCGCGTGAATTTGCTCCGAGCCGCTGGACGCGGCTCTGCCGGGCCGACAGGTCGGCCCGGCAGGAAAAGCGGCGACAAGTCGCGCGCACTCCAAAATCGTTGTCGTCCGTGCGCATCCGCAGTTGGCGGTTTCATTGCGCGATTCCAAGTGCCGGATTCAAGTTGACCCATGAAGCGCCGGGAGTTGGAGCTGTCCTCAACGTCGTCTAATTTCACCAGTAACCGGCTTGAACAAGCGGGAGTCTTCCTTCATGGCATCCGGTCGCATGGCTGGAGTGGGCATTCGAAAGGAATCTATGAAGGCGACAATCTGGAAAGTGGCGGCGCTGGTGGTGACGGTGACGGCCCTGTGGTTCGGCTGGGCCGCGTGGCGTGCTCACAGCAATCTGGTGACGCTCCATGTGCGCAATGCGGATTTGCGCGAGGTGGTCACCAAGATCGAATGGCAGACTTGGGAGCTGATCGTGGTGCAATCCAACGTCACTGGAAGAGTCACCCTGAATTGTGACAAGGTGCCGCTCGAAGAAGTGCTCGGCATCATTGGCGAACAGGTCGAGGCGCGTTGGACAGCGCTGTATCCGCTCTACTCGTCGGGCAAATCGCTGAAGAATTTCAAGCGGGTGCTGCGCGGCGAAGCAGATGCGGCCCAGAGCGGCTGGACCAATTATGCGCGGCGCGGCTTTGGCGGCTTCCGCGGCGGCCCCGGCGGCCCCGGTGGCGGCATGTTTGGCGATACTGCCCGCAACGAGAACAATCTTGTCTCCGCAAACCTGGTCGGCAAGGAACTCTCCGTGGCCACGATGGCGCTGGCGCGATTCTCCCAGGCGCAGGTCGTGCCGGAGGATGGCACCGAGGGGGTCGTCAACCAGCAGTTCGATCGCGTGCCGTTCGACAAGGCCGTGGCCCGCGTGGCGCGCGATGTGCGCCGGGACTGGACGAAATACTACGCCCTGCAAGGTGGCGGCGGACGGGGCGGTTTCGGCGGCTTCGGCGGAGGTCCGCGCGGCGATCGCGGTCCGCGTGGCGAAGGCGGGCCGCCGCCCGACAGTCCGATGGCATCATTCTTCCCGCGGGGCGATTCGACGAACGTCAGCACCAATGGCCTGGCCACGACGAACACCCTGGAACGCGAGGAGCGGCGGGGCAATTTTCAGCGCATGATGGAGTCGCAACTCGAAACCATGACGCCCGAGCAGCGCGCCCGCATCGAGGAGATGCGCAACATGACGCCGGAGCAGCGCCGCGCGCAATTTCAGGGCGCCGGCATGGAGAACCGGATGGCCGAGCGCATGGCGCGCGGACTCAAGAACTCCACGCCGGAACAGCGCGTCGAGCGTGATCAACGGCGCATCGAAATGCTCAAACGGTTTGAGCAGGGCGGCGGCGGCCCCGGCGGTGGAGGACGCGGACGGTGATTCCCGGATTTGACCCCATGAAATCTCCCTTCCTGCAATCTCCGTTTCTGACCGCGTTGCGGCACCGGGCTTTCACGCTCATTGAATTGCTGGTGGTCATTGCCATCATCGCCATTCTCGCCGGTCTGCTCATGCCGGCCATCGGCCGGGCGAAAGCCCGGGCGCGCACCACCGGGTGCATGAGCAATCTCCGTCAGTTGGGCATCGCCGTGGCGATGTATGCCGACGAATACGAGGGTCGCCTGCCGAAGGCCGAGCGCCTGCCGAGCCAGCCGGCCGATCCGACGAACAATCTGCCCAGCATCCGCGCCCTCCTCTTCGACAAGTATGTTGGCGGGAGCGAAGGGGTGTTTCTCTGCTCGGAAGACAGATACCAGATCCCACCGTCGAACAAGACCCGCTACGAAAGCGAAGGCAGCAGCTACGAGTGGAATGCCACCTTCAACAACCTGATGATGAATGCCCCGCAGGTGTGGAGGTTTGAAATCAAATCCGAAAAGGCGGCGCTGATGTACGACTACGACAATTTCCACCCCGGCGGCACAAACGGAATCAAGAACGTGCTTTGGGCCGATGGTCACGTCGATTCCATCTGAGCACCGTCTGCCGTCGCGCTTGACGCGAGGCTGGGCGGCACCGCTACTATCGCCGCATGAAATCCATCCTTCGCCTGCTCACAATTGCGTCTGCGTCCCTATGCCTCACCGTGTCTCCCCCCCCTTTGCTCGCCGCCGATGATGGCGGATCGTGGGTTTCCCTGTTCAACGGCAAAGACCTCACCGGCTGGGCTGGCGTGAATGATGTGACCTTCGAGGTCAAGGACGGCAATCTCGCCCTCATCAAAGGCATGGGCTGGCTGCGCACCGAAAAGGAATTTGGCGACTTCATCCTCGAACTCGAATGGCGCGCCCACGACAAGGACTACGACAGCGGCATCTTCATCCGCTGCCCGCTCGAAGGAAAGCCGTGGCCCAAGGACGGCTGGCAGGTGAATCTGCGCCACAACGCCGTCGGCGCGCTGGTCAAAGGCTACAAAGGCATTGTGCCCGCCGAAACCGAGCGCCAGCCGGTGGACCAATGGGTCAAGACGCAACTCGAAGTGCGCGGCCCGAAAGTCACCCTGACCGTCAACGGCGAGAAGGCGTGGGAATTTGACAAACTCGACCGCGCCACCGGCTTCATCGGCATCCAGGCCGAGAACAAGGCCTTCGACTTCCGCAATATCCGCCTCAAAGAGATCAAGTAGGTCTGCCCGCGGAAACCTCCCGTCTGCGGCGGAGAAAACCTCCACCCTTCATCGGCCGATCACCGGCCTCGTCCCATGTGAGCCGAGCCGTCCGCGAGCACGGTGCTCTCGTGAATCGTGCAGCGCGCGATGACTTGATTGAGGTTGACTTTCTTCTCATTCAAACCTGCGCCCGACCAGACGTAGGTGGCGTTGTTCGAGCCGAAGCTCTCCCAGTTCTCGGCGCGTGTTTTACTCCCGTCGGCCGCGCACCAGAGGATTTTTGGCGTGCTCAACTCATTCGTCATCGCCTCAAAGTTCGCAGGGAACGCCCCTTGGTGATCTTTGGCATAAATCCGCGCGCCCAGGCCGATCTGTTTCAGGTTGTTGATGCAACTGATGGATTGCGCCCGGGACATGTTTTGAGCCGGAGAGTTGAAGTTGATTTGGCCCCGTACTTTTGCCTTGGCGAGCGCGGGCAGCAAGATGCCGAGCGAAACCAGCGTCAACAGGATGCTGATGGCACCCATGACGATTCCGGCGATGGCGAAGCCGCGTCCACCGTATTCCGCAGGCTGAAGACGCGCGCGGTTGAGCGCCATGAGGCCTGTGATGATGGCGGGAATACCGGTGATGAAGAGAAGGCAGGTGATGCCGACTATTCCCAGCACGAGGCTCGTGATCGCGAGGCCATTCTTCTCACCTTTCGCCGCGCCGGCGAATTGGGGCGCAGCGCCCGCGCCCGGCGCCGCCGTCGCAACGGCGCCAAACGCCTGGGTCAGCGCGTCGCTGAATTCCGGGAACGACGCCAGCGCCCGCCAGTCGGCGGAGCCGTCGGGACAGATCATGGTCTGCCCGCTGGCGCGGCGTTCGGCGATCCATTGGCGCAACGTGTCGGCGGTGACGGGTCCGTATTCTTTTTGGTCGGCTCCGAGAACTTTATACATGGTGTCTTCCTGGGTTGTCGTGTGCCGTCGTGCCAGCGCGTTGCCGAAAACTGGGAATCGCGAAACGGGCCGCCGTTTCATGCATTCGCGGTCTGGACGGTGGCACTAGGATTCAGACCGGCCAGGGTGGCGAATCTCACGAATCTTCACGGACGAACGGCCGCCAGCCGACGGCTTACCGCCGTCTTCCCATTTGCGCCGAGCCATCCGCGTGCGCGGTGTTTTCGTGAATCGGGCACCGCGCGATGACCTGGGTCGGGTTGAGTTTCTCTTGGTTCAAACCGGCGCCCATCCAGAGGTAGGTCACGTTGTTGGGCCCTAATCCCGCCCAGCTTTCCGCGCGGGTCTTGCTGCCGTCACCCGGACAGCAAAGGATCTTCGGCGAGTTCAGTTCGTTCTTCATCGCCTCGAAGTCCGCCGGGAAGGCACCCTTGTTGTCGTTGGCGTAGATCCGTGCAGCCAGTCCGATTTGTTTGAGATTGTTGATGCAACTGATCGATTGGGCCTTCGATTTCCCCTTGGCCAGCGCGGGCAGAACCAGAGCGAGCGAGACCAGCGTCAGCAAAATTCCGGCGGCGCCCAGGGCGATTCCCGCGATGGCCAAACCACGCCCGCCATATTCCCCCGGCTTCCGGCTGGTGCGGTTGAGCGCCATGATTCCGGTGATGACGGCTGGAATCCCGGTGATGAACATCAGGCAGGCGACGCTGAGAATGCCCAGCACCAGGCTTGTTATGGCCAGCCCCTTCTTCGGCTCCTCCGCGCGAGCAATGACCTGCGGCGCGCCGGTCGTGCCCGTCGATGCCGCGGCGCCGAACGCATTGTTCAGCGCGTCGCTGAACTCTGGAAACGACGCCAGCGTCTTCCAGTCCGTGGTGCCATCGAGGCAGATCAACGTCTGGCCGTTGGCGCGGCGTTCCGCGATCCATTGGCGCAACGTGTCGGCGGTGACGGGTCCGTATTCCTTCTGGTCGGCTCCGAGGATTTTATACATGGCGTCTTGCTGGGTTGTTGAGGTGTGGTGTGGCGTCATTCAATCGTATTCTCTTCATCTGGCAATCCGAAAACCAACGGCGAACCAGAGCGGGCGCATCACGACACTGCCCCCGAAGGCAACCGGGCTGGAGCGCGACGTTTACGTCGCTTCATCGTTCGAGAGACCGTCCGCCAAGGTTTCGCCAACACCCATCGCACGCTGAAGCGGCCTCAAGGCCGCGCGCCGGGGGCAGTGCGCGGATGCGCCCACCAGAGCAGTCGTGGTCCGGAACATGGGCACGCGGATTCAGACCGGGGAACGACCCGATTCTCACGAATTATTGCGGCAGGTTTCCAACCACAGGCAATTGCGCCAGGGCTGGATCAAGCCCGGCACGCCTGCCGTGGCGCAGGTTTCCCAACCTTGTATCGCGGATTTCCAATCCGCCGGTCGTAGAAAAGTTCCAAGCTTGCGGACTCGCGACGGCCTGCCGAATGCAATTCGGCGACACAGCAGATTGGAAATCTGCGCGACGAGCGCGGTGGATCGGCGCTTGAGGCAGCCCTTCAGTTACGCAATTCGTGTCCGCCCTCAATCGTCGTCATCCTCCGCCAGCGTCACGGCCCACTGCGGATACGGCGCGTCCGGTCCCTTCATGGCGTGCCAGAGGATGCGGTTGAGCAAATCCTCCGGGCACTGGTCGGGCTTCGCGAGCGGCAATCGCGCCGAGGCGTAGGCGTGTTTGCGCAGGAGCGCGTCGGCCACTTTCTTCGGCTCGGGATTCAACTGGTCGAGCGGCACGTTGTTCGTCAGTGCGACGAACGGCGTGAAATCAGGCTGGTCCGTGAAGCAGTCGAACATGGGCGACGCCGTGGCGTCCATGATGTTCATCGGCGGCAGGCCGAGCATCAGTTCCATGGTGCGCAGCACACTCGTCTGGTTGTATTGCGTGCTGATGACCTCGCCGCGCCGCGTGTAGGGGCTGATGACATAGGCGGTGGTGCGATAGCCGCTCACATGGTCCCAGCCGTCCTGAGGATCGTCCTCGATGGCGAAGATACAGGTTTCCTTCCAGAACCGGCTTTGGCTGATCGCTTCAACGATCTGACCAAAGGCGAGATCGTTGTCCGCCACATGCGCCGCGGGCGTTGGCATCCCAGCGCTGGTGCCGCTGGTGTGATCGTTGGGCAGGCAGATGATGACGAGATTTGGAAATTTCCCCTTCGCCTCGAATTCGCGCAGTTCCTTGATGAATTGCGCCGCGCGGAAAACATCCGGCACCTCCATCTCCCAGCCAATCGTGTTGGTGACCAAATGCGGCCGGAGCGACTCGACGGCCGGATAGGAGCCAATGTCAATCAGCCCGGTGCCATTGACGAAATCGCGATAGATCTCGGTGAAACCCGGCTTTTTCTTCCGCGCCTTGTCCTTCCACGCGCAGGTGCCGATGGCGAATTCGCCGTAGTCGCGGAAGGTCTTGCCGTGCGCCAGCGCATTGTCCCAGATGAAGCCCGCGGGCGAATACGCCAGCGCGTCCATCTCATCCTCGCCCATGCCGTCGGGGTAACTCCGCGGGAAGCCGGCGAAGGATTTCTCCATGTAGTCGGTGGCAAACGCGGTGGTGGACCATTGGTGTCCGTCGGCGCTGAGAATGCCCGAGCAATAGGTGTTATCCAGCAGCACAAAATCGCGCACCATCTTGTGCTGATTGGGCGTGACGCGCTCGCCGAAGATGCACAGGTTCGTGTCGCCATTGCCGCGAGGAACGTCGCCCAACACCTGGTCGTAGGTGCGGTTCTCCTTGATGATATAAACGACGTGCTGGAACACACTGGGCTCGCCGACGCGCTCCGGCACGGGCCGCGGCGGCTGATTCTTCCGCGCTGGCCGCATCGCTTCGCGCAGGGCTTCCGCGCGGTAATTGAGCAGGACCGCCGCCGTGTGGCGTTTCAATTCGCGCGACGACGGCACGGGCACCAGCGACAGACTGCCGACGTGGCGGAGCGAGTTGAGAATGGTCACACCCGACTTGTCCTTCTTGCTGCCGCGCGTGGCAAAGCCCTTGATGTTGGCCACGTAAATCTGCTGGCGCCGCGCGTCGAAGGTGATCGCGCCGGGGAACCAGCCCACGGGAATCAGGCCGCGCAGCTTGGATTTGCCGGGCGAGAAATCCACCACGGCCACCGCGTTCTGGGTGCCGTTGCAGACGAAGAGAGTGTCGCCGCTTTTGTCGAACACCAGCGCGTTCGGGCTGGCGCCAAACAGATCGGTCGGATTCTCCTTCACCCAGATTTTCTCCACCACCGTGTCAGTGCGGGTGTCGATCACGCTCAGATAATCGCTGCCCGCATTGGCCACCACCACCTGGCGTTGGTTTGGCGTGACCGCCAGCGCGCAGGCGTGCAGGCCGGTGACGATCTCCGCGCACCCCACGCCATTGGTCAGATCGATCACGCTGACCGAACCCTCGCTCGCGATGAAACGCACCGGATCTACCCGCACCAGCGCGCCGCGACCGGCCGGTCCGGTGACCGAGCCGGCGTCGGGGCGGCGTCCGCCCCAGTTGCTCACGTAGGCCTTGCCGCGCGCGAGCACAACGTCGTACGGCGCCACGCCGACATCGAACAAGCGCAGCAATTTTCCCGTGGCAGCGTCGAACTCGCCGAGGCGGTTGGAGAGATTGAGCGCCACGTAAAGCCGGCGGCCGTCGCGTGACAACGCCAGCCCGGCGGGAATCTCATTCGTGCGCCGCAACCCCTCGGCCTTCGGCAGCGGAATCGAGAACAGCCCGCCGACCTTGCCATCCTCCGCCACACTGAAGACCTTGATGCTGCCGTTGACGTTGGCGAGATAGATGCGCTTGCCGTCCGGCGAGAAGAGGAGGCCGGTGAAACTCAGTTGCCCGTCCTTGTCGGGATTCTGCAAATGCGTCGAAACCACGTCCGGCTGCGGCTCGTTCACCTTGTCGGACGGCAGAGCAACGCGCTGGCGGTTCTGACCGGTCACGGGATTGAGGATGAGCAACTCGCTGGTTTTGCCGGAGACGGCGAGGAGGCGGCCATCCGGGCTGAGCGCAATGCCTTGCGGCCGGAGGTTCGGCAGCTCGACCATGATGCCTGCCGGGGTGAGCACCTGGTTGACGGGCGTGACGAAACGATTGAGCGCCGTGCGTCCGGCTTTCTCGAAAGTGCGGGTGGACTGAACCAGCCGGGACGCGGATTGGGCCAAGGCAGACGCGGTGAGCAAGACGCTCAATCCGGCGTGGAACAATACGCGCACGGCACCAGCGGGAATGTTCATGCCTCGATTTTGCAAACCAAACCGTTGCGTGGAAAGCCTCGAATCACAATCCGGTTCTCGGAGGAAAAGGTGTTTGCCTCGCGGCGGGCCCGTCGTCATGCGTTGCGCATTCATGAACGCACGCATCTGTTCACTCCCCACTCTCCTGCTCGCCCTGATCGGCGCCGCCCTCAGCGTTGCACTCAATGGCGCTGCCGCCGATTCGCTCGAACAAGGCTTTGCCCGGCCGCCCGCCTAGACCAAGCCGTGGGTCTATGGGTATTGGATCAGTGAAGTTGGGCGAACCTCGTTGAACGAATCAGGCGGCTCTCTCACGAGAGCCGCCTTTTGATGGTCGAGATGGTAACGGGCGGGGAACGATCCGGCCGCGTCAGGCGCGGGCGGGCACAGCTTTGCCCTGCTCATCGGGGCGCGGAGTGAACAGCGAGACAAGGATCAAGACCAGGAAGCCCAAGGGGATCGTGACGATGGCCGGCTGGCTGAAAGGCACGATGGCCTGCGCCGGATCCATTCCGTAAACATCCTTGTAGGCTTGCGCGCTCAGGAGGATCCACCCCAGGGACGAGACCATGCCCACGATGATGGCGGCGGTGATGCCCTGTTTGGTCGTGCGCTTCCAGAAGAGGAGCATGACGAGCGCGGGCAGGTTGGCCGAGGCGGCGATGTTGAAGGCCCAGCCGACCAGGAAGTTGACGTTCATCTTGGCGAAAAGAATGCCCAGGCAGATCGCCAGCAACCCCACGCACATCGCGGCGATTTTGGCGGCGCGCACTTTTTGAAAGTCGTCCAGTTTCATCTTCATGAAATTGGTCATGAGGTCATGGGCGACCGCGCCGCTGGCGGCCATGATCAGGCCGCTGACCGTGCCCAGCACCGTGGTGAAAGCCACGGCCGAAAGCACCGCAAAGAGAAATTCGTTCAGGCTGCGCGCCAGCAGCGGCGCGGACATGTTCGAGTCGGTGACATCGAGGGCGCCACTGGTCATCGCTCCCAGCCCCAGATAGAGCGTCAGCACGTAGAAGAACCCGATGGCGGCGATGCCCACCACGGTGCTTTTGCGGGCGCTGATCTGGTCCTTGACCGTGTAGTAACGAATCAAGATATGCGGCAGCGAGGCCGTGCCACAGAAAAGCGCCAGCATGAGGGAGAGGAAGTCGAGCTTGTCGGAAAACTTCTCGCTGCGGACTTTCTTGAACGTCGGGCTGGAGCCGGGAGCCATGAAGTCGGAGCCTGCCGTGGGTTTTTGATAATACACGGTCGTGGCGCTGCCGTCGGCTTCGGCGATCTTCTCGTTGCTCGACTGGATGACTTCGCTGTCCTGCATGGTCTGCAAGAAGGCAAATGGACCCAGTGGTCCTGTCTTCTCCACCCCGCCCGGCAGCTTGGAGGCATAGCCCACGGGCGCGAGGTCCGCTTCGCCTTCCTTCTTGCCCCGCGGCAATCCGTTGACCAGCTTCTTGCCATCCTTTTGCACGGTGAGGGTCTGCGCCTCGGAGAACAGGTCGCCCTCCTTGCGCCACGTCGTAATCACCCCCGCAGCATTCTTGACGCGGAGGTAGGGCTTGCCTTTCCACGCGCCATCTTCGGGCAGAACTGTCGCCCCGGCCGCGCCGGTGACTTCGGCCGCCGGCACGCCCCGTTTGAGAATCCGCACCTCTTTGCCGTTGGAGTCCGTGGGTTTGGTGGTGACGCCCCGCAGGAGGAGCAACACGGTGATGAACGCGCACAGCATCACCAGCAGGGTCCCTTTGATGAACTGCACCCAGGTGGTCGAAACCATGCCCGCCGTGGTGACGATCATGGTCACGATCAACCCCACCACGATCACGCCCACATAATGCGGGAAGCCCAGCAACGGCTGCACCAGGGCGCCGGCGCCGACCATCTGCGGGATCAGGTAGAAGCAACTCACCACCAGCGTGCTGATGGCCGCCGACAGCTTGATGCCGCGGGAGTTGAACTTGTTGTCGAGCGCGTCGGCAAAGGTGTACCGCCCCAGCCGCTTCAACGGTTCGGCGATGATGAACAGCGCCACGATCCACCCGGCGAGATAGCCGATGGAATACAGGAAGCCATCGTAGCCGTAGAAGGCGATCATGCCGCAGATGCCCAGGAATGAGGCCGCGGAAAGATAATCACCGGCAAAGGCGATGCCGTTGACGGCCCAATGAATCCCGCCGCCAGCCGCGAAATAACCACTGGCTGACTTGGCCTTGGACCCGAGGTAGAAGCTGATCGCCAGGACAATCCCGGCGAAGAACAGAAAGACAAGAACGGCAATCCAGGAGGTTTCGTGAATCATGGGTGGTTCCTATTTCGATTTGCGGCAGATCTTCATATAGACAAGCGCCAGCGCGAGCGCGGCCACGATCAGGGCAAAGCCGTACACGACGGCGAGGTTTGCGCCACGCCAGAACGGCTTGCTCATGAGTTCCGGCCAGAAGGCGCTCAAGGCCATGAAGCCTCCGTAAAACAGCACGTACACCACAAACAGGAGCACGCCCATGCGCGTGTTGTGCGCGACGACCGCCGCGTCTTCCTGCTCTTTGGCCACAGGGGCCTTGAAGTCCAGTCCAGCCATAGTTTGTTCTTTCAGTTATTTTGCGCACACCCCGGCACACCAGCGCGACTGGTGTTCAACCGGGGTTGGCACGTGGGTTATCAGCGTTAGCACCGCAAGAGTCGTCTGCGAATGGTTTCCCGCCGGGCGCCCGGTTCGGAAATAACAAAACCGGCGTGACGCCCTGGAAAGGCACACTGGCGTCGCATGGTATTTCAGCGGCAGGCTGGCCGAGCCAGCCCCTGGGCCATTTCAGCGCAGCCGGGAAATGCTTTCGGCGCCCAATACGAGCGGAACCAACCGGCTGCCGATGGCCACGGGAACCTTGCCTGGACGATTTTGTTCGGTCAAAAACTTCAAGAATACAGCAAGCCTCTCTCCTCCCCCACCCGGCCTGAGCCGGTCCATTCATTGCGAGAAGAGAAGTAATCGGACGTGCTTGAGCGGGATTTATCTGTGGAAATGCACGGCACCACAAGTGTTTTTTGCCATAACCTCGCCATATTTTGAATCGGACCACCCCGCGGCACCGAACCTTGTCTCCGTCCTGCCGCCGATCAACCTGAATGACGTATTCCCGTGGCGAGGAATTCCTGCCGCACTTCAACTCGCGTTCAGAGCCCGTCTGAAAACCCCGGAGCGCGGCTGTGTCGTCCCCGACCAGCCGCAGCAAACTCCGAAATTTCGGGGCCTTGGAGTGTTTTCGCCGTGCTGCGGCTGGTCTTCGACACTGCCGCGCTCCATTTTCAGGAAGGCTCTCAGACACGGCAGAACACGGCCTGCACGATAGATATTGAGTTTTCAGTGGGATGAACGGGGGTGATTAAAAACGGGTGAGGCACGTCACTCCGCGCGCGCCGTTTGGGAATGCTGGCACCGCTCCGGCGGCGCGCGCGGAGTGACGCGCCCTGCCTCCCTGGGTTTTCCGCCGGTTCGTGGTTGACCTCACCCACTTTTAAGCACACCCGCGGGCACGCAGATGCCGGCTGGAATCGGCTGAGGAATTTCGCCAGGCTGCCGTCAGCGTCTGGAACGTCGCTGACAAATCTCCGGGCGGAGGTCCGTTTCTGACGATGAAATGCCCGTTCGGGATCAACGTGCAGCCTGGCTGGCGACAAGATGGTTCCTGCGCGAGACTATGCAATCAGCCTTTGATGAATGATGAAATCACTCGGTCCGCCCGATAGCCATTACTTGAATGCCGCCCACGGCTGGCTGGAACTGGGCGATGCGGATAGCGCGATGGAGGAAATCGGCCGCATCAGCACCGCCGGCCAGATTCATCCGGACGTGCTGGCGATTCGCTGGGAATTCTGCGCCCGCGACCATGATTGGGACGGCGCCCACACCCTCGCCCAGATGGCGCTCGATTTGGCGGCGGACCAGCCTGGTCCGTGGATCCAACGATCTTTCGCCCTGCATGAACTGAAGCTGACCGAGGATGCCTACGAGTGCCTGCTGCCGGCGGCGGAGCAATTCCCGGAAGAAACCACCATTGCCTACAATCTGGCATGTTACTCCTGCCAGCTTGGCCAGCGGGAACGGGCGCTGGAGTGGTTCGCCAAAGCCCAGGCGGCCGGAGATCCGCACCGGCTCAAGGCGATGGCTCTGCAGGATCCGGACCTGGCTTCGCTGCGGGCAGAAATTGAGCGACTTTAATCCGGTTCCAACACGGGCGCTGCAGGTTGTAACCGCCACAAGTGTTGCGGAGCACCCCCGCGGCGGAAGGTATCGGCGCAAGGATCGGAGGTTCACGACACCACGGGGGAGTTGCGCTCGATAATCCGTTCATGGACCGCTGGGGTTGTCCTGACGTAAATGCGGCTATGAACCTATCGCAGGACTCGCATCGACATGCCTAGGATACCGGAAACCCAGCTTGACATGGTCATCCGATGCTTTTACAACCTAGTCATGAACAAACAACTCATCGGTAACTTGTCATCCCAACAACTTCGCCGCGTCCTCGAGATCAAGGAGAAGATCGAGGCGCTCGAAGCTCAGCTTGGTTCGCTGCTGGGCACGCCCGCACCCGCTGCGGTGGCTTCGGCTCCGAAAGCTCCCCCGGCCGCCAAAAAGGTCGGCGGACGGCGTCCGATGAGTCCAGAAGCCCGGGCTCGCATCGTCGCTGCACAGAAGCTTCGCTGGGCCAAGGTCCGTGCCAAGGCAAAGGCAGTGGCTCCCGCCAAGCAGTCCGCCGCGCAACCAGCAAAAGCGCCCAAACGGAAGATGAGCTCCGCCGTGCGCGCCCGTCTGGCTGAACTGGCCAAGGCCCGTTGGGCGAAGGTCAAGGCCTCCGGCAAGAGCCGCCTCTAAGCCGCTCCCTCAACCAGGATTTCCAAGCAAAGACCGCGGAGTAACTCTCCGCGGTCTTTTGCATTGTCGAAGCAGCTATTGAGTGGCTCGTCTCAGTTCAAATGGGGCGAACAATCCGTAGGCGACGGTCGAGTATTGCCGGCCCGGGGGCGGGCCGTTCTTCGGCCCGTTCTGGAACATGCTGGGCCAGGCGCTGCCCAGAGCGTGGTTGCCGTGGTGAGGACCAAGGGTATTCTTCAATGTGCCGATGACGACGATCTCCACCTCGTTGTCACCGGGCTTGAGGTGCTTCGTTACATCGAAATTCCAGGGTGGGGAGACAATGTAGCCGGCCCGCTGGCCGTTCACATTCACGCGTGCCACGCTGCCATACCAATCGGACAGCTGGACACGGTAAGTGCCGTCGATCTTCGCCACGTTGAAGCGCTGCCGATAGGCCACGCCCGCGCTGTAGAACGGATGACCCTGGTCGTTCCAACCCGGTCGCGCGCCGGTAAGTCCGGAGCCATCCACGAGACGCGCGGCGGTGCGTTTGTGGGCCGCGAGTTCGCCCGAGAATTGATGAATCTTCACGCCGCGAATTGGCGCACCCGTTGCATCCAGAAACTGGACTTCCGCGAGGCCGACGAAGCCATTGTCGGACGCATCGCCCGCCACCGGGAATTGGACGCCGCTATAGTTCGACAGGATGTCACAGCGCACGAAACGCACGCCCTTGGTCGCACAGCTCAGGGTTTCCGGCCTGGCCTCGCCTTGGGCACGCGCGAGGGCAAACTCGGTGCCGAGTGGTTGCAGGGCGTCGGCCTTTGCACCGGCGCTGAGGCGAAGCTTCTGCGTGCCGCGCGAGGTGAGGTCGCGCACGTGGGCTTCGGCGTAGTTCCACACGCGGACGCCGGTAAGATCCACTGCCTGACCGAGGTCGAAGACGACGAACGGCGCGCGGTCGTTGATGCCGGGTGTGAAGCCGATGCCGCCGCTAAGCCACATCGTGTCGTCGGGATTGATGCCGTGGGCAAGCACGGGCTGCGGCGGCTTGAACGCGATGGGCGCGTCCGGCGCGATGACGAAGCCGCGCTGGGTGGGCTTGAGCGTGAAGTCGCCGAGCACGTAGGCGGATTCGATCTCGTGAAACATCGTGAAGGGCGCCGCCTTGAGCGTGACGACGTTCTCGCCGCCATGGGCTGCGTTCGCGATGGGGATGCGGCCGAACGCCTTGTCGAGCCACCAGTCGCCGGGCTTCGCCGTGATGGGCTGGCCATTGCAGTTGATGGTGTAGAGGTCGGGACGTTCGATGACGATGGCGAGATTCGCGGGCACGGCGCCTTCGATGGTGAAGCGGTAGCTCGCGGTGAAGCCGCTGTCCGCGGGGAACTTCTTGGTGATGAGTTCGTCCTTGAACTGCACGGCGCTATCCCATGGATTACGTTCCATGCCGTTCTTCTGCCAGGCGAACTGATTGGCGGCGTAGAAGTATTGGTTCGTGCGCGTCTCGCCGCCGGCGGAGATGTCCACGTAGTCGAGGGTCAGGACATTGGGTTCGAGGCGGCGGATTTCGAGAGGTCCAGAGGCGGCGAGGGATGATTTGATTTCAAGGCTGGGCGCTGCCGGTGTCAGCGGCTTCTTCGAGAGGAAGAGCAGCAGGCTGCCGGACGGCGGAAGAGTCACGTGTGCGAGACCCGCGCTGAATGGAAATGGTTTGGTTTCACCCGAGTAGAGATCCCATTGCTCAATTCCCAGCGCGTCGGTGTTCAGCGTGGCCTTCGCCGGTGATTCGATGCTGCTGTTCACTATAAGGAGAATCTCGCCATCGGCCAATTGCCTCCGGTGATGAAAGAGAATTCCCTCGTCAGTGTGATCGGGATGGAGACTGAATCGACCGCTGACTGGCCAAGGCCACCTGGAAGCCATCTTGGCCTCCGTCTTGAAGTAGTTGGGAAATCCGCTCAAGCGCAGCCCGAGATCGAGGCTGCCACCATTGACGCGCCCGATCGCGCCAGAGCAATCCCTGATTTCGCCGCCAGCGCGCACGAACGACTCCAGCAGCCGCAGGGTGGACTCATTGATGGTCTCGGTGTGCGGAGGAATGATCACCATCGCATAATCGCGGCGACCAACGCGGAGTTCCTTGCCTTTAACTGAACCTTGCCTCGCGAGAGTATCTTCACACCCGAGATCATAATCCCTCTGGAACGTCTCCAGGCTCATGAGCAGCTTGAAGAACGTGTCGCCGATCTCCCGCAGCTTGTCCTCATTCCCCTGATACATCCACGCCGTCGTCGTCGGTTCGATGACCAGCACGCGGTTGATTTGTTCGCCTTGCGACATCACGGCGGAGAGGCGCGCGAGGTATTGGGCGTTGACATGATACGCCTCCCACCACGGCTCGTGATAGCTGAAGCTCTGCGGGTGATCGCGTTTGCGGGCGCCGCGCAGCGTGATGTAGCTGAGATGCTCGTCCATGGTGTTGATGCCGAGAACCTGCAGCCAGTCGCCGATGCGTTTCATGTCCTCGAAGCGCAGATCCCATCCGCCCGCCCCGTAGAGTTCGACGAGCGTGCGCTTGCGTCCGAGCTGGTTCGCGATGCTGGAGATCTCGCGGCAGAACCGGACGTTGCCAAACTGCGCGTGGGTGTTTTCGGCGTATTGATTCATCAGCGTGTCGAGGCCCGGCCGATGCTGCCAGGCGGCCATCGCCATGTTGTCCGGCACGCCGATGCAATGCGGCCATTCGTGATCCCAGTAGTGGCCGGTGAATTCCAGCTTGTTGGTGTCGCACCAGGTGTAGAACGGCTTGGCCCAGCGCTCGATGAATAGATCGTTGATGGTCGAGAAGTAATTGTGCCGGACCTTGCGCCAGTCGCCGGTTTCCTTGGTCAGGCTGGCGAGGTTATCGAGCAGGCTGTAACTCCATCGCTTCTGGAATTGCTCGGGCAGATCCGGGCACCACGGGAAGCCACCGGCGGGACGGATGTTCGGCTCGTCAGTAAAGACGCCGGGGACGCGCTTGCCGAACTGGTCGCCGATCTCGCGCTTGTAGGCGTCGAGGGTGACTTCGAGAAACTTCTCGGTGACGCCCGGCGTGAGGAGATTCACGTAGCTGCGGTTTGCGGTCCACCCTGCATTGGCGGCGCGGACGATTGACGCCACGACGTAACGGTCTTCAGGGAGAGCGTCGCCGGCCTTCACCTTATCGGAGACGTTGACTGTCTTGTCGCCGTCGAGTTGCAGCACGGACACCGTGTCGGCGTTCCACTTGGGCGCGGCAATAGACTCCTTGATCGACAAACCCATCCCGCGCGACTCCGGCATCAACTCCGGCACATGTCCGCCGGCGAATCCGCTCGGGTAGGAGTTCTCGTCGTAGATCCACACGTTCATGTCGAGCTTCTCCGCCTCGTCGAGCGCGACCTTCCAGAGCCGGAACCAGTCGGGCGAGAGATACGGCGTCATCAAGCCGGGACGCGGATGGACGAAAACCTGTTTCACCTTCTGCCCGGCGAGGTCGCGCATCGTATCGCGGATTTGCTGCTCGGTGAGCATGTCATTCCAGACCCAGAGCGGCGCGGTGGCGTATTCGCGCGGCGGATCGGCGAGGAGCTTTTTCACCGCGGTCGAATCAATCGCCGGCAGGCGCGGCGCGAGCGTGAGTGCGAGCGTCACTAGCAGGAAGAAAGGCGCGACCCGGAGGATGGAAGGTGGAGATCTCATCCGCGAACACTGGGAGGAAATCACCCCGGCGGCCTTGATCGAGATCAAAGCCGCCGGAGTGCGATTTACCGGGGAGGCGTCGGGATGGGCGACACGAACACGCCTGGCACTCAGTTCACGCGGCAGAAAGCGTCTGTCGTCGGAGCACGGCCTTCAGCCGCTTCAGCATTCGAACGGCACGGATGAATCGCCCGGCTTGCGGTCTTCAGAACGATGAAACGGCGTAAACGCAGCGATCCAATCTATGGCAACCGGAGGACAGTGCCTGGATGCAGGCCATTGCATCGTCACGACGCAGACATTGCTGGACAAACTCATCCCGAAAGGTCATCAGTTTGCCACACCAACATGATGGTAAACTTCCGCCACAAAACCGGCGCAGACAGCACTGTCTGGGCCACGCAAGAAACATGAATATGAACTCACTTCCCGTTACGATAGGCATTGTATTGATCGTGCTTGTCGGATTAGTCGCATGCGGCTGTGGCAACTCAGCCAGGCAAGAAGAACAAGTTGCGCGCGAGTTGTTGAAATCAGTCCTCGCGTTCTGCCAGGAGGACGACGGCACGGTTCGCCCAGTAGAAGCGATTTCCGCAATGGCAGCCGTTGTCGGTGAACGATGCATTGATGCGGCGGGGGAGTTCAAGGTGCGGGGACACTCCTTTATTCCAGGACAGCGAGTATTCTCCGATAAAGTCAATATGCTGCTTTGCGGAGATAACGGATCGATTCAACTGAGCGACATCCCCGCGAAGTCAGTCTATGGGATCCTGCGAGACCGTCTGGCTGGCAGCGTATATGAGCACCATTTTCCGTCCATCGAGGAAGTGTTCAGCGGCTTCGCAGCCCGAATCGGTAAACCTGAGGATTGGGGAAAGGTTCCAGTTTCACTGCCAGAGGAGCAGCGCCCTCGGCGATTGCCGTTGCGAATTGCCTTCGACAGTCGGTCCCGTGTTGACGAAATTTTGAAGGCCGTGTCGGGCGACAAAATCAAATGTCTTCGCATCTCCACGATCGCGCTCAACATGCTGCTGGTCGATTCGGGCCTTCAAGTGGAACCGACTGTTGCGCTGACGCTCGCCTTTGAAACCGCAAATGGGATGGCCAAGACGGCCCCAATGAAAGACGAGGCCATCGAAAGTCCTTCCGAGGCCATGCGAGAAGCACAGCATCGTGTCATCAAGATGGGACATAAGTAATCTGGCGGATCGAGTAGGAGCGTAATGGCAAATGCCGCCCCGCGGCTTGGCTCTTCCGTTTTCCTCTGCCCCATTTGTGCTCGCGGAAGTTTCTGTACCAGGGTCGCAATCCAATGAAGCGGGGTGCGTCTGTCCCCGGCGCGCTGGGATAGACGCGCCCTATCCTACAGGTGTCGTCCCCATCCCGCAGTCAAGGCTGCCAGGGCGTGACCACCCGGTAGAAGCGGTTGGTGCGCCAGAGCGGGTCGGACAGAATCTCCACGCGATTGCTGGACTGCGCCGGAAGATCGCCCAGTTTCTGCCAGGGGCTGGCCAGCGCATCGGTGAATTGCACCGTGTAGGTGCGATTTGATATCGCGCCAAAGAGCACCGCTGGCCCGCCGGGTTCGGGCACAAGATTCACCGCCAGCACGCTCGCTGGATTGGTGGGATCGGTTCCGGCAAGGAATTCCTCTCCGTTGCTCAGGCCGTCGAGATCGGCGTCCAGGGCGGGATCCAGGCCGGTGCCAGGTGTGGGTTCAAAGGTGGTTTCCCAGGCATCGGGCAATCCGTCGAGATCCGAATCGGCGAGCACCGTCACCGTAAAGGAACTCGCCAGGCCATTTCCGGTGGAGGCGGCGTTGGCGATCACCAGCCGGCAATTGAAGTTGGACCAGGGCTGGTTGTTGGCGAGCGTCAAGCCGAGGGCCGTGGTGTTGAAAGTCATGAAGTTCGTCTTCGAGTCCTGCACAACATTGGTCCAGGTCGTGGACGGAGTGATCCGCCGCCAGGAAAAGGTGTAGGGCGTCGGATTGCCAAGCACTGCGGCGCTGACGGTGAAGTTGCCGCCGGCCACGGCCACCACGTTCGAGGCGGGCCGGACCACGTATGCGGCGGCTTGCAGGACGGTGAGATAGGCTTCCGCGCTGGCCTGCCCCGCGACGTTGGAGACAATGACCTCATAGGAGCCGTCGTTCGAGAGTTGCAGGTTGGTCAGTGTGAGCGTGGCGGTGTTGGCGCCGAATAATGGCACGCCCTTAAACCGCCATTGATACGCCAGCGGCTCGGTGCCGCGGGCGAAGACTGAGAACACGGTGTTGCTGCTCAGAGCGACGCCCTTGCTCACCGGAACTTGTAACAGCTCGGGAACGGCCAGCACCAACAGGCTGGCCGCTGTACTGACCGCCGAGCCACCGGGATTGCTCACCACCGCATCGTAGAGACCCGTTTGCTCGGTCTGAAGATATTGCAGCACGAGCGAAGCGTTGGTCGCGTCGGCCAGCGCCCGGCCATTGAAACGCCATTGGTAGGAGAGCGGCCCCGCGCCCGTCGCGGAGACCTGCAGCGCGACGGCGGAATCAGCCATCACCGTCTGGCCGGGCGGCGACAACGTGATGCTCGGCGGGAGAACAAGTCCGGCACCATTGGCGGCACCGGGCGTGGGGGCCGAGGCCACCCAATTGGTCGGCTCATTGCCGTAAAGCAGCGGCTGCCGGCGTTGCAGCGAGGCTCCACCGCCATCGGTGAGTCCGGCCGGCCACGGGGCCGTGCTCTGATAATTCACCCGATCGGCGAGCATCTCGGGCACGCGCAACGGATCATACGGCGGTGGTCCTTGCGGCGTGCCGAAGCGAAGCAGGCGGAGATCTTCGCCGGCATTGTCGAGCTTGCCTCGATACGGGCCGACAATCGGGACGGCGCCGCCGATGCCATGGCGGGCGCGGAAGGCGGCGAGAGTGACAGGGTCGTTGACCGGATCAAAATTGGCCACGAGCAGATAGCCGCCGGCCGGCACCCGGGCGTCGCTGGCAAACTCGAACTCCACCGCGCCAGTCAGACGCCAGTGATTGGTCGGCGAACTTGGGCGATGGAGCAGCACCTCGGCGCCGGTCGGGTTGTGCAATTCGATGTACTCGTCGTCGCGCGAAGAGTTCGGCAGCGCCGGCGGACGCACCATGATTTCGTTGATGACGATCGGTCCGACGAGCGCGCCGGCATTGGGCAACCCCGCGCCCTGACGGAAATCTGTCACGGTCGCGGGATTGTCCACGCCGAAGGTCCGTGCGGCCAGCGGTGTTTCATCCACCCCGACACTGGTGCGCCGCGCCCCGTGGGAAACGCCGTCGATGGAAGGTCCGAAAGCCAGACGCGCGCGGTAGCCACCATCCACGCCAGGCGAACTGGATGAGGTCAGCCAGACTTCGCCGCCGCGCTCGATGCTCAGGCTGAAGCTGCCCGGCGCACCCGGGTTGAAGGCGCTTTCGTAAATCACCACGCGGCCGTTCGCCGGCAGGATCGTCCCGTCCGGAATGCGGTAACTGAGGAAGTTCGTCGCGCTGTCGCTCAGATACCACCCGCCGATGTTCGCAGCCGCAGCCGATGAATTGTGGAGCTCGATGGCCGCCTCCAGGGGCGCCGGATTGTGCGGGAGGATTTCGCTGATTTCGACGTTGTCGATCAGGCGGTAATTGCCCGCCCCCGGTGAAGCCGAGCCCGGGAAGCCGACGACGTTGGTCGCCCCGTCCGGCCAGCGGCCCTCGGAGATATCGCGCAACTGGTGACCGAAGGCGACGGTGTCGATCGTGACGAGGTTCGACGCGGAGAGGCGAATGCTGTCGCCGCTGGCGTCGAGCGAGAAATTCACATGCACGCGACTGGCGTCAGGATTGCCATCGGCGATGAATTTCACCCAGCCGCGCGGAGCGATGAAACTCAGCAGCGGAATGCGATGCTGCGCCTGACCGGCCAGCGTGAGGTCGTCCGAGAGACACAGCCCGCCCAAATCGACCGGCCGATTGGTCATGTTGAAGAGTTCAAACCAATCATCGCCACCGCCGTCGGCCATCCACTCATTGACTCGCAGCGCCGTGGCTGGTCCGAGCGTCGCCGCCGCGCTGTTGGTGGCTCCCGGTGTGACCGAACTCAGTGCGCGCCAGGCCACACCCACGCGGCCCAGCGCGAGATTCGCCACCTGCGCGCCGTATTCGACGAAACTCACGACCCGGCCAGCGGCCTCGAAGAGATAGACGCCGTCGCTGTCGCCATCGAGCGACCGGCCCGTGTTGAGGAACGAGCCCGCGTTGGTGGTCGCAGGAATCTCCTCATCACACCACACCACGAGATAACCCTGAGCGGCGATCACCGTGCCGGTCGGGAAGGACCACTCGCGCGGCTCGGGACTCCCGATGCTCAGGCTCAGACCCGACAGATCGAAAGACACCGCGGCGGGGTTGAAGATCTCGATGAAGTCGGAAGTGCGGCCCACGCCGTTGGTCACTGCGCCGGTGTTGCGGGCGAGCACTTCATTTAGATACGGGCCGGTCCACGAGTTGACGTAATTGCTGGCGCCCGGACTGGCGGAACCAGGAAAGTCAACCAGGCTTGCCGCTCCATCCGGCAGTCGGCCTCGGGTCACGCCCTCAATCGCGCCGGTATAGCTGACGCGATTGATTTCCTCGCCGGCGGGTCCGTAGAGGACAATGGGTGCGGCCGCCGCAGGCAGTTTGAAGTCGAGATGATCCGGGCCGACACCTTCATCGGCGAGGAACTGGACGAATCCATTGCCTCCGATGAAGGACAGGGAGCTGAGGCGATGAACGGCATTGGTCGTGGCGAGGTAGCAGCCTTTGAGTGGCGCAGGAAGTGCCGAGGAGTTGTAGAGTTCAATCCAATCCGGCTGGCCCGGCAGGGCATTGGCAAGCCATTCATTGATGGACAGCGCCGCAGCCGGGCCGACAGAAGCGGCCTGATTCGCGGCGTTTGCGGTGGGTTGGTTCAACTGCCATTCGCCGGCAATGACACCGATGGTTTGACTGGCGATTTGCGGGCCGAAGCCAATCGCGTCCATTCGGTTGGTGGCGGGGTCGTAAAGAAACACGCTGTCGCCCGAACGATCGAGCGAGTAGCCAGCGTGCAATCCGGGCGAGGTGTTCGTGGCTGCATCACACCAGATGACCAGGAAACCACCGGCAGGAATTGTGGTGTTGGCGGGGATGACGAATTTCCGCGGATCGCCATCATTGGACACACTCCATCCGGCAATGTTCACCGGGGTGCCGGAAGTGTTTTGAAGTTCGATCCAGTCCGGGAAGGTGCCCGAGTTATTCACGGCCCCGAGATTTTCAGCCATGATCTCGCTGAGGCGAATCGCGGAAGGGGCAGGCGACGTAGGCGCGGTGCCCGGCGTGCCGCCAGCCTGGGTGCTGGCCACCCAGTTGGCCGCGTCGTCCGGATCGCCGTGGGGAGAAACCAGTTCAAGGGTGGCGCCACCACCGTCAGCGGCAACGGGCCAGCCGCCGGAATCCTTGTAGTCCACGGAGACGATGATCTGCCCGGCCGCGTTGCGCAGCGTGAGGCGTTCGCCGGAGTTGTTCAGGTTGCCGCCGAAATAGCCGGCGATTATTACGCCTGGATAGCGGATGGCAAAGGCATTGGTGTCTGTGTTGTTGGCGAGGAGCAACCGGGCTCCCGCGCCGATGCTGGCACCCGCCGGGAAAGTGAAGGCGATGCCTTCATCGAAATAGCTGCCGCTGAGAGCAACCGGGGCTCCGCTGAAATTCTGCAGTTCGATGAACTCGTGAACGCTGCCGCCGGGAGGGTTGTAGTGAATCTCAGTGATCCGCAGCGGCGATCCCTGGGTGCCCACCTCGAAGACGGCTTCAGTGACCGCGCTCCAATTGGTGCCGGAAAGGGTGCGGGCCTTAACCAGGACGCTCTGATCAAGGGGGATCGGGGTGGTGTAGGCAACGGCGCTATTGGAGACCGCGCCGCTGAACCTCACACGAGGATCAGAGCCATCACGGGTGAAGTAGATGGTCCCCGTGGCATTGCTGAGCGAGAGGCTCAGGTTGTAGCCCGGAGGCACAGTCCCGCCATGCTTGCTGAAGATCGGGGCGTTCGACGACGCCATGAGCCCGTAGGTGAGGTATTGGCTCAGCAACGGAGCGCGGCGCTGTGGAATCCAGGTGGTGAGGTATTTGTTGTCGAAGCCGGCAATGACGGGAAGCACCTTTGCGCGCAATTCAAGGAAACGCTTGGTGATGTTGGTGTCGGCGAGCGCACCATTGTTAAAAAAATGTTTCTGCACACGGTCGGCCCACAGGAGGCGAAACTCCGGGCTGACCAGCAGGCCTTGATAAAACCTCGGGATCTCAGCGGTGCCGGAAGGAGGCAGCAAGCCGCTGTCCGTGGTGGAAAAACTGTCGAACGTCGGGGTGCTGCGCGTGAAGCCGAACGCGCCTTCGGCATCCCAGACGTAGAAGCGAAACCGCCCACCCGGGGCGCGTTCGCGCGCGGCGCGCCAGTTGTTGTGGGGCCAGTCCCACGTCGCCCCATAGGTGTTAAGGATCAGATAATCGACGAAGTTCGTCACATCCATGCGGCGCTCGATTTCCTGATAGACGGAGGGAAGTTGGACATTCTGCCCGCTGACATAAGTGCGGAGAGAGTTCCACGCGACGTTGTCGCCTCCCTGGACCGCGCTGCCGACGGTAAGGATATCCCAGCTTTTTCCACCTCCGTGCCACGACTGCAGGAAACCCTCCTCCACGCGTTCACAGGGGTTGTAATACTGCTTAAGCACACCATTCAGCCAGAAGTTCACGAACGTGCCGTGAACCGACACCTGACCTTGATCGGCAAAAAGCTGACGCACCAACTCATCCGTGATGTAAGGGTTCGTCTCGTCGTTGTGCCCTGCACGCAGGACAATCTGATCGAAACTATCCACCACCCCGGTGGGCATCAACGGATACTCCAGCCGGCCCGAGCCATAGTCGCCCCGGAAGTAAAGGCGGTAGGAAAACTTGCTGGTCGCCTGGTAGCGCGGCCTGGTCCAATCGCTTCCCTGCACACGAATCCCGGCGTCCACCTGGAATCCGGAGTTGTCCGCCGGATCGATATACTCCACGGACACCGGACGTTCCCAGGCGATGCCCTGGTTTGTCGGGTTGAAATAATCGTTCGTGCTGGTTGCGGTCCATGCGTTGTTCGGCGGTCCCGTGCCCCCGCTCATGCCGATGATTCCAGTTCGCCCGAGCAAATTGTTCGAGTGGGTCATGATCGACAGGGTGGGCAAAGAAAGATTGGCCGCGGTCAGGCCGAAGAAGAAGGAATGCGACGTCACCTTGGAGACCAGGTGCCCGCTCCGATAGGCCGCAGCGCGCAGCAGCGTGGTGTTCGTCAAACGCAGCGGCCCGAGGTAAAGAGCGCCATTGACCTCGGTCGGCTCGCTTCCGTCCCTCGTAAAGCGAATCACCGCGCCGGGGGTCGGGCAACTCAGGGCCAAGTCAAAGGGCTGCGCGTAATGTCCGCGGGGCGAGCTGAAATGAACCGGCTGAGCGACTCCCGTGATGGTGCTCGTCCCGTTTGACGCCCCGGGGGTCGGGGTGGCGAAGTAGCGCAGGTTGCCGCCCGCGTCGGTGCCATAGGAGTAATTATTGCGCTGCACGGGGTATTTCGCACCGAAGCCACTGACCAGGAGCCTGGGCGAGTCGGAGTTGAAGAGCCCAAGAAACTCCCCGTCGTTCGCCAGCGTGAAGTTGACGTGAAAACGATTCGTCCCGGTCGGAGCCTTGCGATTCTTGCCGGAGGCGAAGACCACCAGATACTGATTGGCCGACAATACCTTCGATGGGAAGATCCACTGACCAGTAAGATCCGCATCGTCACTCAATGACCAGGCAGCCAAATCCGCCGGGCTGCTCCCACGATTGTGGATCTCGATCCAGTCTTGTTCCTCGCCGTCCTCGTCCCGCAATCCGCTTTGGTTGGCGGCGTTGATCTCTGTGATGACGAGATCTCCCCCCACGGCGCTGGTGTCGAGCGTGCAACTCCATGAAGCTCCCGCAAAGGCGTTTGGCACCGGCGCGACATCCGCTATTCCATGCCCGCTGGCAAAGAGGATTTGAACCAAACCGGCCGTCGGTTGCGGGAACTGGAACACATGGATGTTGTTGGGCTGGGCTACCACGTTCGTGGCGGGCTGGCCATTTATCAGGAGATCGGCCCCATTCACGCCGCTCACAGGTTCACTGAAAGTGACTTCAACCTGACGGAGGGTGCTTACCGTCGTCCCGGGCTGGGGAAAGAGGTTCACAAGGGTGGGAGGCACCACGTCAACCAGCGTGTAACTCCACATGGCTCCCGGAGCGATCGCATTGAACGCATTGGGCTGCGCCGCCAAATCCGTGATGCCGTGACTGGTCTCCCAGGTGATCGGCACTACACCGAAAGTGGGCTGCACAAATGTGAAGGTGTAGGTGGCGCCACTCCCCGTGATGCCCGTCGCGGGGCTTCCAGCGATGGCCAGATCGTCCGCATCCACTCCGATCACCGGCTCGGAGAACGTCACCGTAATCTGGGTCAGATTCGTCCTTGAACCAGCCGGAGGGGTGAAGCTGACAATCGTCGGCGGAACAGTCTCACTGACGAGCGATTCAATCGAACAATCAAAGCCGAAGTCGCTGCTTCCTGCGGCAGTGTTGAAGGCCTGAATCGTGATGACGTTGGGGCCGTCTTGGAGAACGCCTGGCGGCGGGAAAACCGTCACGCTGACCAGCACCGCAGGGTCGATGACCTGATTGGTGGCCAGCGTCGCAATGGTGGGGGCGTCGGGAACATTCTCCCGGTAAACCTCCGTGCCGTTGACCCAGACGATGAATCCGTCGTCGATAAAGTAGTTCAAGCGCAGCCCGCCAATCTGCGCCGCATTCGTGGCGGAAACCGTCTTGCGCAGGAAAATGCAGGTGTAACTGTTCTGCATGTCCAGCAACTGCGTGCCGCCCGTCCGGAGGTCCCCATACCAGAACGGCGCGGGCGCATCGGCAAAGGCAGCGTCGTTAAAATTGGTCCCACGCCAGACGGTGAGGTCCGGACTCGACGCCTCGGCGGTGCCCCGCAGAAAACGCCAGGTCGAGTTTAGAGGGATCAATTCAGCCGCTTGGATGGCAAAATTACAGCACAGTAAACTCAGGACGAAGGAACGTGCGAAAAGCATGGCAAACCATTTACCACAAGTTAACCATTTTGCCATGAAGAAAGTAACTGAACAAACAACCGGTTCGGCAACTCGCCGTCCGTGATGAAAATGTCCGGCCAGTGATCACCGTCGAAGTCCGCGCAAACAAAGTCAACGCCAGCCCGGGAGGTGCAAGTCTCAAACCAAACCGGCCCGGACTGGCGGAAGCACGTTGGCGACCTCCGGTGGCGCCGGTCCTCATCCGGCCACCAGCCAATGCCCGCCAACCGGCGGGCGCATCTCGACACTGCCTCCGAAGGCAACCGGGTTGGAGCGCGACGTTTACGTCGCTTCATCGTTCGAGAGACCGTCCGCCAATGTTTCGCCATCACCCATCGCACGCTGAAGCGTCCTCAAGGCCGCGCGCCGGGGGCAGTGCGCGGATGCGACGCTCCAAATGCGGGATGGAAATGACGGGCTGACGAGACACCCCCCACGACGATACCGGCGAGCTGCCCGTCTTCAGGTGAAGACCAGCCGGCAGACAATCACCGAGGCGATGATCCCGGTCGCATCGGCGATCAAACCGGCCGGCACGGCATGGCGCGTGCGCTTGATGCCCACCGAGCCGAAATACACCGCCAACACGTAAAAGGTCGTCTCCGTGCTGCCGTAAACCGTGCCCGCCATCCGCGCGAGCAGGCTATCCGGGCCGAACTTCCCGACGATGTCCGAGAAAATAGCCAGCGACGCACTGCCGCTGAGCGGACGCATCAACGCCATCGGCACCAGTTCCGGCGGGAATTGCACGAGATCGAGCACGGGGCGCAACACGTCCGTCAGCAGATCCACGCCGCCGGACCCGCGGAACATCCCGATGGCCACCAGCATCGCGACCAGGAACGGGATGATGCGCAACGCCACGTTGAAGCCCTCCTTTGCGCCCTCGACGAATTCCTCATAGACCCGGATGCGCCGCAGCGCCGCGTAGAGCGGAAAGAAGCTGAGGAGAAACGGAATCGCCAGCAGTGAAATCGCCTGCACGCTGCGCACCACCGGACCCGCGCCACTTTCCGCGGGCGTGAAGAACGCCAGCTTCACGAAGAATCCGGCAAACACCACCACGAACAGCGCCACCACCGCCCTGCCCCACTGCGGCATGGCCGCCGGCTCCACGCTCACGGCCGGCTCAACCTTCTCGCTGGCACCCGCTGCAGGCGGACCCGACTGACGCGCGGACACGGCCGCCTCGCCCTCCTGTCTCACCCGGAACACCGGCAGCTTCTCGAAGAACTTCACGGAAGTGACCGCCGCCGTCGCGGCACAGAGCGTGGCGAGAAACGCCGTGCCGATGATGGCCGTCGGCTGTTTTGATCCCGCCGAGGCGAGCACCGCCACCGCGGTGATCGAGACGAGTTGCACCGAGGCGGTGTTGATGGCGAGAAAGGTACACATCGCATTGGAGGCGGTGCCGGGAACGCGGTTGAGCGATTCGAGATCCTTCATCGCGCGCAAACCGAGCGGCGTGGCGGCATTGCTCAAGCCCAGCATGTTGGCGGCGATGTTCATCACCATCGAACCCATCGCCGGATGTTCCGGCGGCACCTCCGGGAACAGCCGACGGAGCACCGGCCGCAACGCGCGCGCCAGCGCCTGCACGAGCCCCGCCTTCTCCGCCAACCGCATCGCCCCGAGCCATGTCGCCATGATGCCGACAAGTCCGAGGGAGAGTGTGACCGCGGTTTCCGCTCCCTTGACCGCGCCTTCGACCAGTTCCTTGACATGCCCGAGGAACCCGCCGAGCAGGACGGCAAGCAGGATCAGCCCCAGCCAGATGTAATTGAGCATGGCGGCGGTTATTTAACGGCGGGCCGGCACGATGGCGAGGAGGAAACAACGAGGTTTAAGGCGCGAAACCCATCCCGCCCCGGCGTGCGGCCTCCAGACCGCTTCAGGGTCCGAACGGTACTGGCGAAACAAATTGGCAAACGAGCTTCCCAATGCTGAAACGACGCTCAACGTCGCGCTCCCAGGCGGTCTCATCCCCCCCTCGGCCAGAAATTTCCTGAAGACCAAAGAACCTGCCCCTGCCGTCTGCGGCCGCTTCGTTGCCTTCAGCAAGCGCAGAAGCCGCAGCAAAAAATCCAGATGAACGCAGATTAATTCCTCAGGGCCGGGGTCTTGAACGGGGATGGACCTTCACCTGCGGGGTGAGTGAACCTGAGTGTGTAAGTCACTGGATATCGGCGATGATCCACGTTCATCCTCCGTTCAACTGCTTCTTCAAGGTTCACGGCTCAAAACTCCAGACCGACTCCCAAGACGAAGGTGGGCCGGCTTGCGTCCGGGTTGAAGACGTAAGTCGTGAAGTCCACTTTCTTGTAGGAGAAGCCCACCAAGAAACCGCGCTGGATGTCGAAGTCGGTTGCATACTGACAAGACCTTGGGATGGGCTACTAGAAGACGCTTGGTCCCAACCCGCACCGGTAGGGCGCGTCTGTCCCCAGCGCGCCGTCGGGTTGGCCGGGAGTGGTTCGCGGCGCGCTGGGACAGACGCGCCCTACCCAGCCCGGGTGTCGTCCAT
>JBBRWD010000032.1:0-63524 GCA_038249465.1 Limisphaerales bacterium
CCCAACCCACGTCCATTCCGGCGCCGCCCCCCCCCCCACGCCGCTACGGCCAGTTCACTTCTTCCCGTGGCCGAGCAATTCGAGCGCCTTGACGAGTTGGGGATCGCGTCCCGCCCGCCGGTCTTCCGGGGTGAGCGGCACGCGCACATCCGGCTCTTCGCCGTGATTCTCGAAAGGCGTGCCATCCAGCCTCCAGGCGCCAGATTGCGGCATGCGCGCGTTGGTGCCATCGACGAGCTTCAAGCCATCGGTCCAGATCACATAGCCCGGCGTCGGCTGGCCAACGAGCCGTCCGAGCCGGCGGGTGCGGATGGCGGAGGCGAACAGCTCGGCGTTGGAGAAACTGTGCTCGTTGATCAGGACCACGATGGGCTTGGTCCACGCCTGCGACGGCGATAATTCATCCTCGCCATCGCGCGCGCGCACATAGCCATGCGGGCGGCGTTCGAGCCAGTCGATGAGCGAGTCGGCGATGTTGCCGCCGGCGTTGAAGCGCACGTCGATGACGAGCGCCTCCTTGCCCGCGACCTGCGCGTAGCCCTCGCGCTCGAACTCCACCCGGTTCTCGCCGCCCATCGCGGCGAGGTGCAGGTAGCCGACGCGTCCGCCGCTGAGTTTGTCCACCATTTTGCGCGCCTGCTCGATGCGATTGCGGTAATCGAGCTGCCGCCAATCGTCGCTGCTCAACACCTTGTAGCGCACCTTGCGGGCGTGCTCCCTGTCGAGATTGGTGCTGACGAGGAACTCGAAGTCGCGCCCCGCCTTGTCGTTGATGAACTCATAGAGCTTTTCCTCCAGGCGCACGTCCCGGCCGTTGATGGCGAGAACGTATTCGCCCGGGCGAAGGCGCGTCTCGGCAAAGGAACCCGGGGCGCCTTCCGGCACCTCGCGCACCTTCAGCCCCGGCCCTTGGTGCGTGTAGTCGATGGTGAAGCCCAGATGGGGCGTCGTCGTGCCGGGAGTGCCGCCGCCGGCTGAAGTCACCTCGGAATGTGAGGCTTCCAGTTCGCCGACCATCATGTTGAGCAGGAGGGTGAATTCTTCCGTGGTCTCCACCGAGTCGAGCAGCGGCTCGTACTGCTGGCGGATGGCGTCCCAGTCGCGCCCGTGAAAGTTGCCATCGTAGAATCCGCGATGATACGAGCGCCAGAGCTGGCGGAAGGCGGCCTTGCGCTCGGCGGCGACGTCGCGTTCCCAGTCGGCGGTGAAAGTGATTTTCTCCGGCGCTTTACCATCGAGCGGCATCGTCCAGAACTCGCCACCCTGCTGGAAGAAGGCCTTTTTCGCCTCGTGCGTCAGACGCAGACCGGATTTGCCGCCGCCGGTGGTGAGGCGCTTCGATTCCTTGCCGTCAAAGGAGAGCGACCACACATCGCCCTCCGCGAGGTAGTAGAAGGTGCCGTCCGGCGCGATGGTCAAATCGTCCTGGGGATTCTGCCCGGACCATTTGCGGATGCGGGCCGCCGGGTCTTTGAAATCAATCTCGAACGCGACCGCATTCGTGCTCTTGCGCAATTTCACGTCGGTGTCGTCCACGCGAATCGTCTCCGGCTGGAGCGGCAACGCGTAAATCCCGGATCCGTCGCGGTTGCTCACGAAGAACAGATAGCGTCCATCCGGCGACCACACCGGCTGGCCATGATGCGCGTAGAGTTTCGTGAAATTGACCGGCTTGCCTCCAGCGGCGGGCACCACGAAAATATTCCAGGCACGACTTTCGTCGCGCTGGGTGAAGGCCAGCCATTTCATGTCGGGCGACCAGACGAATTCGCCCGCGCCCATGCCATGCCATTGCGGGCCGGGAATGTGGACGAGGCGTCGCAGCGCGTCGTTGGTTGGGTTGAGCAGATAGATGCCTCCTTCCTTGCCGGTGGCGAGGAAGCCGAGTTGCTGGCCGTCGGGTGAAAGTCGCGGAAGGGAGACGTCTTCGCTGCGGGTCCAGAGCGGGCGGGTTTTCTGCGTTTCCAAATCGAATGCGTAGAGGCGTGTGTTGGCCTCGCGATCCGAGGTGAAGAACAGCTTCTTGCCGTCGGCCGACCAGACAAAATCCGAGTCGTCGCCCGCCCAATCGGTGAGGCGTTGCGCAAACTCGGCACTGCGCGCCGCCACGCCCTTGGGCTTGCTCACGCCGATGGTCCAGATATCGCCGCGCAGACCGAAGGCGACGGACTTGCCATCGGGCGACGGTTCGGCCTCGGTCACGCCGCTGGCGAGGCGTTCGCGGCGGCGGACGTTCTGCTTCTCGTCGCCCGCCGCGACGAGGGCGATTTTCTCCGGCGACTTTTTCCCGGAGCGCAGCAGGTAAAGGTCGGGGCCGTATTCGAAGGCGATGTCACCCGACCCACTGGCAACGCCCGGCCAGCGCACGGCACCGCCGGAGAAACTGGTCAGGCGCCGCCCGCGGCCATCGAGATCGAAGGCCCACAAATTCGGCGTGCGCGCCGGGCTGTCCTGCCATTTGGCGGGCATCGCGTTGAGGTCGCTGGCCGAGGGCGTGATCTCGCTGCACGTCACGCAGATGAATTCCTTTCCGCCCGGCAGGAAGCGCGTCCAGAGATGCTGGAATTCATTCGTGGCGAGTGGACGCCGGGTGTTCTTTTCCAGATCGAGCAACCAAGGCATGGTGGCCGCCGAGCCGTGATAGCGCGGGCGCGTCCAGGGAAACGACGGCGCACCGTAGCGGCCATAGACGATGCGCTTGCCATCGGGCGAGAAACTCGCCGAGTTGAAGACAGCGAAATCCTCCGCGAGCACGCGCGGGCGCAAGGTGGCCACATCGAGCGCGTAGAGCGCGAAATCCGCCGTGTCGCGGCGCCCGGCGAAAAGCAGTTCCTTGCCATCTGGACTCCAGCCCGTGGGAATTTCGTTGCCCGAATGCCAGGTCAACTGCCGGGTGCTGCCGCCGTCCGCCGGGACGACGAAGAGATCCCAGTTGCCATTGCGCCGGCTGGCAAAAGCGATCCAGCGACCATCCGGCGACCACACCGGATAGGCATCAAAATCGAGATGCGAAGTGATGGGCGTGCCGCGTCCACCCCTGGCCGGGGCGATCCAGACGTCGCCGCGATAAACGAACGCGAGCCGCTGGCCATCCGGGCTGGGCGCGGGCATGCGGGCGCCGCGAATGGGCTGGGTTTCGGGCGCGGGCAACTGCGCGGCGAGGCGCCCGGGTTGGGCGCAAACCGCGAGGAGCAGGACAGCCAGACATGACGGGACGAAGCCGGATTTCATGCGGAACATGGCGCGCGTTCTACGCGGTCGCGCCGGGGAAGAAAAGAAATCTATGGAGGAACGCGGCTCCCCGCCTGCCGTGGCTGCGGCGTGAACGGCTTGCTCGTAGCTGGGCGTCTCGGCAGAGCGCCGCCGTCTGGAAAGTGACACGAGAAACTGCGGCGGTCTTCCGACGCGCCGCCACGCCGAAGATCACGGCTTCGAACCGCTGCGTCTCGCAGTCTTCGACCGCAGCTCTTTCACCGCCTGACGAACGCGATGCGCGACGGGCGCCACGTTGATCCGGTGTTTCAGGTGATAGACAGCGTTCTCGGCATATTTCAGCGCCGAGAGCCGCAGCGAGTCCTTTTCTTTGTCCGTGAGCGGCCGCAGCACCTTTGCCGGCGAACCCACCACCAGCGAGCCTTCGGGAATCTGCGTGCGCTGCGTGACCAGCGCGCCGGCTCCAATCAGGCTTTGCCCGCCAATGACCGCGCCGTCGAGGATGATCGCGCCCATGCCGATGAGCACGTCATCGCCGACCGTGCAGGCGTGAACCACCGCTGAGTGGCCCACGGTCACATAATCGCCAATGAGACAGGGGTAGTCATCCGCGAGGTGCAGCACGGCATTGTCCTGGATGTTCGTGTGATGACCGACCCGGATGAAGTTGATGTCGCCCCGGAGAACGGCGTTGTACCAAACACTGGAGCCTTCCCCAATCGTCACGTCGCCCACGACGACCGCGCCACGGGCCACATAAACGCCGCGGCCGAGGCGGGGCTTCTTCTGGAGGAAGGTGTCGAGCTGCCGGTCAAGCGGATGCATGGGATTCGTTTAGCAAACCGCCGCGCGAAGAAAACAAAAAAGCCGCCCGGCAACCACGCCGGGCGGCAAACCACACACACCAACGAACCGTCAGACCGAAATTCTCACCGCCACGTTACACCGAATTGGACCGAGGCCATCGGACGCGGGTGATGAACTGGCCGGGATGCACCCCAGACCGGCGGCGGCACCGCATAAAGCGGTCGCGGCGCCATCATCACTGGACGCCGTGGCAAATACACCACCGGGCTTGGGGCGTAATAAACGAGCGCCGGGGGCGAAGCCACATAGACGGGAGCGGGAGCGTAATACACGGGCGCCGGCGCCACATAAACCGCCGGCGGCGGGCAATACGTCGCGGTGGCGACGCCGCCCAGCACCGCACCGGTGAACAATCCCGCCACGAACGCTCCGCCGCCGCCACACCCGCCAGCCTGGGCCGCGGGCAGGCCCACGGCGGTCACAGCAGCCAGAGTTAAAGCCAAGGTTGTCCTTTTCATAATCACGCCTTTTGTCAGCGTCGAGGCTTCGACAATGCGGGTTTGTCTTTTATTCATCGGCGCGCTATATCCAGCTTGTTCTGAACGATATATCGCCATGAAGTCTGAACCCGGCAAAGGCTCCGCCCACACCCCGCCCCGGCGGCGGCTGCCGCGGTCGTTCCGCGAGTTGACGCCGAGCAACCACTTCAACCCGCGCACCTTCTTCTACCACATGGTTTGGAAGGCTTGGCTGACCAAGCGCACCGGGCAACACCGCAAGCCGGTTTTCCCAAAGCTGAAGAAGGGCGATGTGGCCGTCACCTGGATCGGTCACGCATCGTTCCTCCTGCAGTTTTCCGATCTCAACATCCTCATCGACCCGAATTTCGCGAACTGGCTTTTCCTCCTCAAGCGCATCAAGCGCGCCGGGATGAAGATCTCCGATCTCCCACCCATCGATCTGGTGCTGCTGACGCACGCGCATTTCGATCATTTCCACAAGCCCACCTTGCGCCGCCTGCCGTCGCCGAAGATCGGCGTGATGCCTCGGGGAGTGGGCGAACTGGCGCATGACCTTGGCTTTGGGCGCGTGGTGGAACTGGAAACTTGGGATACTTTCTCGCACAAGGAATGGAAGGTGACGCTGACTCCCTGCAAGCATTGGGGCGCACGCACGCTGCGCGACCATCATCGCGGCTACGGCGGATTCGTCATCGAGCACCACGGGCGGAGCATCTATCACGCGGGCGACAGCGCCTACTTCGACGGCTTCAAGGAAATCGGCAAGCGTTTCGCGCCGGAGATCGCACTGCTACCCATCGGCGCCTACTATCCGGATTCATTCCGCAACGTCCACATGAGCCCGGACGAGGCGCTGAAGGTCTTCAAGGATATCCGCGCCCGCTGGTTCATCCCGATGCACTACGGCGCGTTCAAGCTGTCATTCGAGGCAATGGAGGAACCGCCGCAGCGCCTGCGCGAGTTTGCCCAGCAGGACGGTTCGCTGAGCCACATCAAGTTCCTGGAGGAAGGCGTGCCGACCGTGTTTCACCGGCAGACCAAGCGCGGTTGAAGAACGGCTCAGGGCGAGCCGAGGCCGGCTTGGATGTGGAGGAATTCCACCTGCGTTTCGGCCTGCAAAGCCGCGCGTGCAAGCGCTGCGGGCAGCAGCGCAAAACCACCCGGCTGGAGAACGAACTCCTCGCCGCCTCCCGAGATCCGCAGGCGCCCGCGCAGCAGGCCGAGAATCTGCACTGAATCGCTGCGCAGATAGAACCGCTCGCCGCGCTTCACCTTGGTTGCATCGACGCGGAAGAGCGGATTATCCACGAGGAAACGCACCGCCAGCGTGGGATTCACCGAATACTTGCTGGTGATCAGCGAAGGCTCGAAGTCCTCGAAATCGATGCTGGCCAGCGATTGTTCGACATGCAGTTCGCGGGGCTTTCCGTCCAGGCCCACGCGGTTCCAGTCAAAGACGCGATAGGTCGTGTCGGAATTCTGCTGCACCTCGAAGATGACATTCCCCGCGCCGAGGGCATGGACGCGTCCGCTCGGGAGCAACATCGCGTCACCCGCCTGCACCGGGAGGCGATGAAAACACTCCGCGACATGGCCGGTCTTGATCTTCTCCTCAAATTCCGCGCGCGTGCAGCCGGCGCGCAGGCCGGCGAATAAATCCGCCCCGGGCGCGGCGTCGGCGATGAACCACATCTCGGTCTTTGGCTCGCCGCCAAGCTGCGCCGCCAGCGCCGCGGGCGGATGCACCTGGAGCGAGAGCTTCTCCTGCGCGTCGAGCAACTTGATGAGCAGCGGAAAGCGTCCCCGTTGCGCGGGCGACTTGCCGAGCAGCGCGTGTTCGTGATTCTCCATCAGCCAGCGCAGATCCTTGCCGGCGAGCGGGCCGTTGGCGATGACACTGACGCCCTCGGGGCGGTCCGTGATTTCCCACGCTTCGCCGATGGGCACGCCCGGGGGCAGCGGCTTGTGAAAAAGGCTTTCGAGGCGGCGCCCGCCCCAGAGGCGTTCCTTGAAGATCGGATGAAATGTCAGCGGGTAAAGCATGGCGGTCTAAATTGTCAAAACTCGCGACGAGTCTTTCCCCGTAGCGGCGTCTCGGCAGAGCGCCGCCTTCTGATTGAACAGGAAGAATGCTGCGGTCTGCCGGCGCTCCGTTCCGCAGGATTCCATGGTCACCCTCTCAGACTTTCTTCGCCGCCGCAGCCGTCGGGAGATAGTATTTGCGCGTGTATTCCTCGACCATGCGCCAGGTGTTGAACTGCGGCACCAGCGTCACCATCGCGCGCCGGATCATCTGGATCCAACGGCGCGGGATGCCGGCCTCGTCGCGCTCGAAGAAGATCGGCACGACCAGTTCGGTGAGCACGCGATAGAGGTTTTCGCTGTCGAGCTTGTCCTGTTCCTCGACGGACTCCGGCTGCCAATCCTTGCCGATGGCGAAGCCGTTGGTGCCGTCATAGCCCTCGCGCCACCAGCCATCGAGGATGCTGAGGTTCAGGCATCCGTGCGCGGAGGTCTTTTGACCGCTGGTGCCGGAGGCTTCGAGCGGGCGGCGCGGGTTGTTCAGCCAGATGTCGCAGCCGGAAACCATCTGCCGTGCGACATGCACGTCGTAGTTCTCAATGAAGATGAGGTGCCCTTTCAGATCGCTGAACTTGCTCAGGTGAATGATGTGCTGGATGAACTTCTTGCCTTCGTCGTCGCGCGGATGCGCCTTGCCGGCGTAAACGAACTGGACGGGGCGCTCGTGGTCCTTGGCCAGCTTCACGATGCTCTCGAACTGGCGGAAGATGAGCGGCGCCCGCTTGTAAGTGGCGAAGCGGCGTGCGAATCCGATGGTGAGCGCGTCGGGATTGAGCAGCGCATCGAACGCGATGTAGTCGCGCTGCGTCACGCGCTGGCCCTGGATGAGCAGCCGGCGCCGCGCAAATTCGATCAGTTCGCGGCGCAGTTTCGTGCGCAGCGCCCACAGTTCTTCATCGGAGACGAAATTCGGATCGGCCAGGCGCGCCCAGAATTCGGGGGTGTTGACCGCCTCCTCCCACGGCACCGGCGAGGCTTTGAAGAACGGCGGCTGGACCTCCACCTTTTCCTGCCGGGTGTGCGCGAGGCGCTGCCGCCAGTGATTCCGCACGGTCCCCTTCATCCAGCCCAGCACATGGACGCCGTTGGTGATGTGGCCGATGGGCACCTGGGCCAATGGCACCTCCGGATACAGGCAATGCCACATCTCACGGCTGATCTGACCGTGCAACTCGCTCACGCCATTGGCCGCACGCGAGCCGCGCAGCGCCAGCACCGTCATGCAGAAGGGTTCGGTTTCGTCCGCCGGACGGACGCGGCCGAGGCCCATCAACTCCTCGTGCGTGAGGCCAAGATTGGTCTGGAACTTCCGCGCAACGTAGTTCATCAGGTCGCTGCTGAAGCGGTCGTGCCCCGCCTCGACCGGCGTGTGCGTGGTGAAAATGCACTCCTGGCGCGTGGCGGCGAAGGCATCGGCAAACGCCTGCCCGGCTGCGATCTTTTCGCGGGTCAACTCCAGCGTCAGGAACGCCGCGTGCCCTTCATTCATGTGAAATACCGACGGCTTGATGCCCAGTTCGCGGAGCAGTCGCACCCCGCCTACGCCCAGCAGAATTTCCTGCATGATGCGCGTGGTGCTGTCGCCGCCGTACACGCGCAGCGTCAGATCACGATAATGCTGCTCGTTCGCCGGCAGGTTGGTGTCGAGGAGATACACCGTCGATCGGCCCACCTGCACGCGCCACGCCTGGAACGAAACCTCGGTGGTGGCGATTTTGATCTTGCAGACGATCTGTTGCCCGTCCGGCCCTGCCACCGCCTCCATCGGCAGGCGCTCGGGATGCAGCATCGAGTAAAACTCCGTCTGCCAGTTGTCGTGGTTGACGGTCTGCATGAAGTAGCCCTCGCGGTAAAACAGGCTGATGCCCACGAAACCAATGCCGAGGTCGCTGGCCGATTTGGTGTGATCGCCGGCGAGGATGCCCAGACCGCCCGCGGCGATGGGCAGCGTCTCGTGAAAGCCGAATTCCGCGCTGAAATACGCCACCGGATTCGCGAGCAGTTCCGGCGCATTGGCCCGCGCCCAGGTGCCCTGCTCGCCCATGTATTCGGTGAAATATTTCAATGCCAGCCGCACCCGTGCGGCAAACGCCGGATCCTGCAGGCGCATCCGCAACTCGTAATGTGACACCTCGTGCAGGATGGCCACGGCGTTGTGATAGAGGTTCATCCAGCCGCGCGGCGACAGCTCGTGGAAGACGTCCTGCGCCTCCTGGTTCCAGGTCCACCAGAGATTGTGGGCGAGCCGATGGAGCCCCTTGATGAGGTCGTTGACTTCTTTGGCGGACAGCGGTTTGTCAGTCATAGCGCGTTCTTTCTGGCCGGTTCGTCCGGCACAAGTGACGCGAATGGTGCCAAGTAGTGCAAAGTGAAAGCAATGCGAAATCACAACCGCCTCCGGCCGTGGAGGCACAATTTCGTGCTGCCGCTGAACCGATCCGCCGCAATAACCCGCCACGGCGCCCCGCGCGCTTGCACCCGGCGCGGCCCGCCGCTACCCTCTTCGCATGTGGCTTTGCCTTCGACGCAGCTTCTTCATCATCGCCAGCCTGCCCGAGGCGGAGGACTGCTGCCTTGTCACCTGCAACCAACCCGGACTCCAGCAAGTTTGCGGCGCCTGCACCCGCTAGCCGCCCTCCTCCCGCGTGCCACGCCTCGAACTGAGAAACCTCCGCAAGACCTTCCGCCAGCCGGACGGTCGCACGACGCGCGCGGTGGACAACCTCAGCCTCACCCTCGACGAAGCCGAACTGCTCGTCCTCGCCGGCCCTTCCGGCTGCGGCAAAACCACCACACTCCGCCTCGTCGCCGGCCTGGAGACGCCTGAGTCCGGGGAAATTCTGCTCGATGGCCGCGTGCTCAATGCCGTGCCGCCCGCAGCACGCGACGTGGCTCTGGTGTTCCAAAGCCGCGCCCTGCTGCCACATCTCACCGCATTCGATAACCTCGCGCTCGGCCTGCGCCTGCGAAAAATCCCGCGCCCCGAAGTCGAGCGGCGCGTCCGTGAGACCGCCGAGTTGCTCGGCATCGTGAACTGCCTGTCGCGCCGTCCACGGGATCTTTCAGGCGGCGAACAGCAGCGCGTGGCGTTGGGACGTGCCCTCGTGCGTCGCCCAAAGTTGTTCCTGCTGGACGAACCGCTCTCCCATCTGGACGCCGCGTTGCGTCGCGAATTGCGCGCCCTGATTGCCGCGCTGCCAGCGTTGCTCGGCGTCCCGATGATCCTGGTGACGCACGATCAATCTGAGGCCATGACGCTGGGCCACCGCCTCGCGATTCTGCGCGACGGCGCGCTCCAGCAGATGGATCGCCCGCCCGAAGTTTACCGCGCGCCCGCGAACCTTTTCGTCGCCGGCTTCCTCGGAACACCGCCGATGAACATCCTGCCGGGAGAACTCGCCGAGGAATCCGGCGTCCTGATCTGGCGGGGACGCAGCCGAGGCACGGGAGAAGGCGCGGGAAAACTCCGTCTCGTCGTGCCGTCCGAAAAGGCGGCGGCGCTGCGCTCCCAAGTTGGCCGCGAAATCCTCGCCGGCCTTCGCCCGGAACATCTGGAGGTTCTGGCCGGCAGCGCGAATTCCACGGATGGCGTCATTCCGGCAACGGTGCGAGCGGTCGAGTTGCTCGGCCCGGAAACTTCGGTGCGGGTGGAGTTCGCCGGCCTCGAACTCACCGCCCGCGCGCCGGGCTCATTCGAAGGCGTCGCCGGCGAGAGGGTTGGTCTCCAGATTGATCCCAGAGCCGCGCGCTTTTTTGATCCGTCCTCGGGCTACGCTCTCGCCTGATCTTCCAGTGGACCGCGCCCCGTAGCGGCGTCTCGGAAGAGCGCCGCCAATAAAGACAAATGAAGACTTGAGATGAATGCGGCGGTCTGCCGACGCGCCGCTATGCCGAGGCTCTCCCCGGTTTTCCTTGTCTTCGTCCGGCGTGGTGAAAACACTCCGCGCCGATGAACATCCTCGGCATCATCCCCGCTCGCTATGCCTCGACACGGTTCCCCGGCAAGCCGCTGCATCCCATCGCGGGCAAGCCGCTTGTCCAGCACGTCGTTGAGCGGTGCCGGTTGGCGAAGTCGCTCACCGAGGTCATCGTGGCCACGGATGACCCGCGCATCCGCGACGTGGCCCGACAATTCTGCCGCGTCGAGATGACCTCGGCGGATCATCCGAGCGGAACCGACCGCATCGCCGAAGTGGTCCGGCGCTGCGCGTGCGACGCGGCGGTGAACATTCAGGGTGACGAACCGCTCATTGACCCCGCGGTGGTGGATGTGGTGGCGCGGGCGCTCGAAACCGCGCCGATGTCCACGGCGGCCACGCCGATTCGCGACGCGGCGGAATACGACAATCCCAACGTCGTAAAAGTCGTTGTCAACGCCGCGGGCCGCGCCCTATATTTTTCCCGGCGCACGATTCCGTATCTGCGAGATGCCGCCAGTCGTTCGGCGAACGAACAGTTGGCGGCGTTTCCCTTTTTGAAGCATCTCGGCATCTACGGTTACCGGCGAGACACGCTGCTCCGGCTGGTGCAATTCCCGGTATCCATGCTGGAAGCAGCGGAAAAGCTGGAACAATTGCGGGCGTTGGAAAACGGCATCGAGATCGCGGTGGCGCGGGTGGATTACGAGTGCGTGGGCGTGGATGTTCCCGGGGATGTGGCGCGAGTCGAGGCGTTGCTGGCGGCGGGTGGTTTGCAGCGAGAGAGAGCCGATTAAGATCACGATGATGATTAAGAGCAGGAGGGCCGCTCTCAATCGTAATCTTTTTCTTAATTCTAATCCACAGTTCTCCCAATCTTGGTTGTCTGATTATGAAATACATCTTTGTCACGGGTGGCGTGGTGAGTTCCTTGGGCAAGGGCCTGACGGCGGCGTCGCTGGGCACGCTGCTGGAGAATCGCGGCCTGAAGGTTTGCCTCCAGAAGTTCGACCCCTACCTCAACGTGGACCCAGGCACGATGAGCCCTTACCAGCACGGCGAGGTTTACGTGCTCGATGATGGCGCGGAAACCGACCTCGATCTCGGCCATTATGAGCGTTTCACCAACACGCAGCTCAGCCGCATCAACAACCTCACCAGCGGCCAAGTTTACCAGACGGTGCTCGACAAGGAACGCCGCGGCGAATACCTCGGCAAAACCGTCCAGGTCATCCCGCACGTCACCGACGAAATCCAGAATCGCATCCACCAGATCGCCGAGCAGTCCGGCGCCGACGTGCTCATCACGGAAATCGGCGGCACCACCGGCGACATCGAGGGGCTGCCTTTCCTCGAGGCCATCCGCGAATTCGCGCTCGAAGCGGGCATCGGCAACGTCCTGTTCCTCCACGTCACCTACGTTCCCTTCATCAAGGCTGCCGGCGAACTCAAGACCAAGCCCACCCAGCAATCGGTGGCCAAGCTGCGCGAAATCGGCATCGCCCCGCACGCCCTGATCTGCCGTTGCGAACAGCCGCTCTCGAAGGAGGTGCGCCAGAAAATGTCGCTCTTCTGCAACGTGCCGTTCGACGCGGTCATCGAGGAGAAGGATGTGGATCATTCGATCTACGAGGTGCCGTTGATGCTCCAGCGCGAGCGCCTCGACGAGATTGCCTGCCGGTTGTTGCACCTCGACTGTCCGCCGGCGGACATGACGCACTGGCAGGACATCATCCGCAAACTCATCGCCCCGCAGCATCGCGTCCGCATCGGTGTCGTCGGCAAATACATCGGGTTGCAGGACGCCTACAAATCCGTTTACGAGGCCATCATCCACGGCGGCATTGCCAACGATTGCGGCGTGGAGATCGAGCGCATCGAGTCCGAGGAGATCGAGAAGAACGGCCCGGAGAAGATGCTCAAAGGACTTGGCGGCATCCTCATCCCGGGCGGCTTCGGCGAACGCGGCGTGGAGGGTAAGATTCTGGCGGCGAAATACGCCCGCGAGAACAAGCTGCCCTATCTCGGCCTCTGCCTCGGCATGCAGATCGCCTCGATCGAGTTCGCGCGAAATGCCCTCATGCTGGAGCACGCGCATTCGACGGAATTCCAGAAGGACACGCCCCACCCGGTGATCTGCCTGCTCGAGGAACAGAAGAATGTGACGCGGCTGGGCGGCACGATGCGGCTGGGATCGCAGCCGTGCCAGGTGAAGATGGGCACGCTGGCGAACCATCTGTACGGCGCATTCCTTGTGCATGAGCGCCATCGCCACCGCTACGAATTCAACAACGCCTACCGCGAGCAGTTCGAGCAGGCGGGCTTTGTCATCAGCGGCACCTCGCCCGACGGCGAACTGGTGGAAATGATCGAGTTGAAGAACCACCCTTTCTACATCGCGTCGCAATTCCATCCGGAATTCAAGAGCAAGCCCAACAAGCCGCATCCGCTGTTCAAAGGCTTCATCGCGGCGAGCCACCACTTCCTGCACCACAGGTCGATCTAGCCCGAATACCGGAATGAGAACGGGGAGCGCACGCGGCTCGCGTGCCGGTTTGGGCGGCTCGTCCAAACCTTCGTCCCACATTCTCCGTCCCCTTTTCGGCGCAAGGTAGTTTGTGTGACGAGGTTTTCAGCGGGCCGCCGAAAACCGCACGCCAGCGGCGTGCTCTCCCCGCGCCAACCGGCCGCGGCCCCGGTCGAATTTCACGCATTTCGGCCCATTCTCACGCATCAGACCCTGGCGAAGGCGTCTGCACCCCCGCGATGGCCGCCGTTTTCCAACCCGGCATTGGCCATGCTTTTCGGAATGTTGAACGGCGTTTCAAAACGAAACCCGGCAACAAACCAAATAATCCAGAGAGGAGGGTGTCATCATGAAACCCAGCAAAAACCCAGAAAACCCGAGGGGATTCACTCTGATCGAACTCCTCGTCGTCATCGGCATCATCGCGGTCCTCGCCGGCCTGCTCCTGCCGGCACTCAGTACGGCGCGCGAACGCGCCAACCGCATCAAATGCGCCAGCAACCTTCACCAGGTGGGCATCGCGCTCATCACCTACGTCACGGACAACGGGCGCTATCCGTGGCTCATCCCGGCCAGCCAGGGCGGCAGTGCCAATCCGGCCGCGCAAAATGCGGTGTTCCACTATCGCGCCATCTCCAACGAACTCGCCGCCGCGCGCGCCCTGTTGTGCCCAAGCGATCGCACCCGCACCGGGTCCGCCGATTGGGCGACGCTCGCCGACGCGAACATTTCCTACCTCGTCGGCTACGAGGCGGAGGAAACGCGGCCGCAATCGGTCCTCACCGGCGACCGCCATTTGCGCGGCGCGGCCAACGCCGATGTCTGCGGCGTGCTGAGCAAAGTCTGGCAGGGATTCGGATTCCCGGCCAACTCCGCGAAGGCCTCGACGCTCGATGTGAACAGTTCGTGGAGCAGCGAGGTTCACAAGAGCTACGGCAACCTCGGACTGGCGGATGGCAGCGTGAATCTGGTCAACGACCTGAAGCTCCGGGCGCAAGCCCAGGTTTCCGACGAGGTCAACGGCAACAATCACGTGCGCGTGCCTTGAGGGTCGCGACCGGTCGTCCTCAGCCGGTCCGTGCCCGCCGCCCGGCGCCGCCATGTGACGCCGGGCGGCTTTCCTTATTTGAGTCCCGCGCTTTGATTGAACCCAAATCTTTGCCGACCGCCTCCATTTGGCCTACGCTGCCTCCGCATGAGCACGCTCACGGAAATCGAGAAAGCGGCTGACAGCCTGCCGCCGCAGGAAAAGCAGGAGTTGATTCTTTTCCTCGCCGCACGGTTGCGGGCCACCGGCGCGCGCCTGCCCGAGCCCCGCCAGTTCTCTCGCGAGCAGATCGAATCATGGATCGTCGAGGATGAAGCCGATTTGCAGCGTCTCCAGCGCGGCGCATGAGGCTCTTCCTCTACACCAGCGCGCTGCTTTCACTTGTCCTGTCGAGTTGACCTCCCCGCAATCCAATGGCAGCCTCGACATGTGAAAGCGAAGAAAGGGCAAGTTCAGAAGACCACGGCGGGCACTGTGGTGGGTGAGAAATACCGCGCCCGGTGCAACCAACTCACCGACACCGAGCGCGAAAAGCTGGGCGACGAATTTCTCAAGCTCTACTATGCCCGCCCCGTCCAGTCCGCTCGTCGCCGTTGATGCGAACGTGTTGATGGATTTGGGGGCAGAATCCGAAACCGTCATTGACGCCTTCGAGACAATCCGTGCCCGCCTCACCTCGCCCCGGCTGGTGATACCTCCCACTCCGCAGCACGAACTCGCCCACATTGCCCGCCACGCCGACACCGCTGAGGAACGCGACCGGGCTCTGGCCGGCATCAGCGCCGCGCGGCGATGGCGCATCGTCCCCATCAACCTCATGCCGGTGGGCCATGGCATCGTCGAGCGAATTGGCGAACGGCTGCGCAGAGCGGGCCTGCTGCCAGAGGTGGAAATCAACGATTCCTTCCTCGTGGCCGAAACGGCGTTGCTGGACGGACGCTTGCTGCTTTCCAGCGACCAGCATCTGCGCGGCATGGACCACCGCCAACTTGGCCTGGTCTTGGAGGAATTCGATCTTTCCGGCCCCGTCATCGCCACGCCTGGCGAAGTGGTGAAGAAATTCTTTCAGCGGTAGCCGCCGGTCCACGCTCCGTTCCGCCGTTTGTCACGACTGCCACTACGCCGGCATCTTGACGGCCACAGGCAAACTCGCCGCCGCCTACCCCTGAGCCTCGCTTCGCCCTCCGCGCCTCGCGCGTTTCGTCCCAAGCACGCGCAATGAAAGACGCCAAGCCTTGCCGGCCGCATTCGTTTCGCCTACGTTGCCAGTCATGAGGACACTCGTGCAAACTGAGCCGGCAGCCAACACGCCTCCGCCATCTTCAACTCGCTCAGCCATCGCGCCTCCACCGCCACACGCGTCACACACAAATTGCGCCTGGGCTTTCGTCACGCTGCTCTGCCTGTTGATTTTGCAGGCGTGCGCTTCCGCCCAGATCGTGGAACTGACGGCGCAGGTTGAAGTCTCGATCTGGGAAGCCGAAAGCGTGTCCGTCCGGCCTTGGACAATTCAGTGCGCCGTGGGCACGAACACCTGGCAGATGGAGGGCGATTTTATCCAGCACACTGCGAGCACCTGGTGGTTCACGGGCACCAACCTCATTGAGAAAACCGTGCTCTCTGAGCCCATTCCCGGCCTGCCCAAAGGACATCAGTCAATTCAGGTGTTCCCGTCGTCCGATGGAAATCCAAGCCAGCCGGCTCCTCGCAGGGATCTCCTGACAACGCCGAGTGCGCGAATCGGCTGGCTGGCATTCTGCTCGGGTGGGTGCCTCAAGCGCGCGGGTCGTCAGCTTTACCCGACGAGCGACCTGTGGAAGGAACTGATTCCATCCCCGTCCGGCTTCTCCGATGAAACCATCACCTTCGACGACGCGCTGGGCCTGCCGCGAATCATCAATCTCTACACGACAAAAAGGCAGCCTGTCCTCCAGTATCGTGTCAGCGCGTCAACCAACGTGCTCAGCTCGAATTTCCCGCTGGAGTTTCACCTGGCCCAATACCGGCCGGCCGGAACAAACGGATGGGAATTGCATTTGACGGCCAAGGGCAAAGTGACCGCAATCAGCACCGGGGAAGGGATTGAATTTCCAACAGGGGTTGAGCCAGTTGCGGGGAAATCTCCCGGAAGATGAAATCCTTTACGGGGCTTCACGGCAAGCCCGGCCCGTTCGCCGGAGAATTCGTTCCAACCTCGACCGGGCGTGCGTTCAACGGCACCACGACCTCCTTCGGAAACTCTCCGTTGGCGTCGAGTTCGACGGTGCCCGTGGACGGCAACCACGCCGATCCCCTCGCGTCATAGGCCGCCTGCACCACGAAGCGCGGCGGCAAATCCAGCACCACGCGACCCCGCGCATCCGCCGGAAACGCCGGGAAACCCACTTGAAAATCGTCGCCGACGGCCTGCCAACGGACCACGGCATTCGTCACCGCGCGACCGGCGGCATCCTGGAGAAGCAGCGTCACGAGCGAGCGGTTCGCGGCGACCTCCACCTGCGTCGCATCGGGTGCGAGTGCCGCGATGTCGTCGCTGAGCGTCAGGCCGTAGAGCCACAGATTCGCGTTCTCCAGCGGCGACACGAAATCCACCGTGCTGATTTCGATCTCCGGCAGCGGATTCGTGAACATCGTGTGAAACAGCCGGCGATAGCTCCCATCCGACTTGCGAAACGCCCAGCCCAGTCGCGTGTTGGGGTCGCTCACCGTTTCCTGCGGCGTGTTTGGCCCGCCCCACCAGTCCATCCCATGCACGAGAAAGCGCAGGTAAAACGCGCGCGTCTCGCCGTTGCCGTAATGCAGCACCACCTTGCCGTACGGATCGCCGCGCATGGCGCCGCGCCAGTTCTCCGCCGCCTGCAACAGATGAAGGCACGCCGCGCGCTGCCGCACCGGCACGCCCACCACCGCACCCGGATACGGCTTGCGCTCGCGTGCCGCCCGCACGCCACCGAGCCGGATGGCGCCGGTGATATTGAATGGAACGTCCTGAAGTGATACCTCGCCGCGCGGCATGTCCGTGCGCGTTTGAGTCTCGGTGGTGATGAATTCCCTGAAAGCAACCGGTCGGGGTGGCTGGGCCCGCGCGGAAACAGGATCGGCTTTCGGCGTGGCGCCGGCTGCGGGCGACTGCGGAGTGGCAGGCAACACCGATGCAGCGGCGAAGACGAGCAATCCGGAGACTCCTCCGAAGAAGCGAAGCCAGCGGCGCAACGGCTGGGCGAAAAGACCTTTCATGGATGAGTGCAGTAAAGGTCTGCACCTTGGGGCCAAGCAAGCCTATTCCAAACGCCTTCCCAAGCCGGGGGGCTTTTGCCTCGATATTCGTCAGTGAGTTGTTTTCTCCGGGTTGTTTCCCTCTTGCTGTCATCTGGTTGACTGGTAGGTTGGCGGCATGAACGCAATTGGATTGTTTGAAGCCAAAACGAAGTTCTCAGAAATCTGTGAACGCGTTGCCGCCAAGGGCGTGGCGGTCGTAGTCACGCGGCGCGGCAGGCCGCTCGTGACGATTGAGCCGATCCCCGTGACCACAGGCAGGCCGTCATCGGTTTGGGATCGCCGGGCGGAATTCGAGAAGAAGCATGGCCGTTTCACCGAGGACTTCGCCTTGCCGCCGCGCGAAAGGCAAACCTGGCGGAACCCGGTGGACGACTGACGTTCGACGCTCCTCCTCCGTCTCGACCCTCGCCCCATCGGATGGGGTGAAGATGATCGCAGACCGGGTGAGGGGAAACTCCGCATTCCGCATTCAACATTCCGCATTTCAACCATGCCCTCGCATCTTCTCGACACCTCGGTCTATTGCCAGCCTCTGAAGCCGAAGCCATTGCCGTCGGTGGAGCGGCGCTGGCGGGATCTCGGAGACGAAGCCCTCGCCATCTCCGCCATCTGCGAAGCGGAATTCCTTTACGGACTCGCCTTGAAGCAGTCCGCCAGGCTGCAAGCCCAATACGAAGGTCTGCTCAAGAACCGCCTTCGGTTTCTGTCCGTGGATACCGCAGTCGTCAGGACGTTCAGCCAGATTAAAGCCGCCTGCCGGAAGAAAGGATTCGCGGCCTCCGACTTCGATTTTCTGATCGCTGCTACTGCCAAAACCCACGGCCTCGTTCTGGCAACCCTCAACCTCCGCCACTTTAACGGCATTGAAGGCTTGGCCGTGGAGGACTGGTCAAAGGTTTGACCTATGAACTCAAAACCGCAGATGAACTCAGATTGACGCAGATAGTATTGAGAAGCAGAACGGGATGTACCGGGGCGGGGGTGTCACCTGACGGGTGAAGGGCGTCCTTGTCGCATACCCTTGGAATCTGCGTTCATCCGCGTTTATCTGCGGTTCAACTGCAGAATTCAGGATGAACCGCAAGAATCAAAATGCAGTCGTGAAACGAAACGGCTCGAAACTGCAACCGCCCCCGACGCGACCCAATCGCGATCCGCTGGAGGCCGCGATGCAGCGCGCCGTGGACCGCATTCGTGGCATGTCGCAGAAAGAGCGCGTCCAGTCTCTCATAGACGCCGGCATTTTGACCGCCAAAGGCAAACTCGCTGCCGCCTACCGCTGAGTTTGGATTCCCCCCCAGAAGGCTTCCGCTTCCCGTCCCAAGCACGCGGAATTGAAGGTGCCCAATCCTTGCCAGCCGCCTGTGCTTGGCCCACGCTTCCTTCCCATGAGCACACTCGCGGAAATCGAGAAGGCGGCCGACAACCTGCCTCCGCAGGAAAAGCAGGAGTTGATTCTGTTCCTGGCCGCGCGGTTTCGGGTCGCTGGCGCGCGTTTGCCCGAGCCGCGTCAGTTCTCCGGCTATCAGGTTGCGGGCTGGAACGCCGAGGATGCAGCGGACCGGCAGCGTTTCCAGCACGATGCATGAAGCCCTTCCTCGATCGACCGTTGAACCTCCTCCCCTTGTGGGTTAAACCCACGCCATGAAAGCGATTGCCCTTAATTCAGCGTTTGAACCGCAGATAAACGCAGATGAACGCAGATTCCAACGGTTTGCGGCAGGGATGCTTTTCACCGTTGAGGTGAAGCCCATTCTCAGCACAACCCGTTTGGTTTATCCGATTTCTCTGCGTCCATCTGAGTTCATCTGCGGTTTCAAGGATTACCGATCCCAGGCGCCGGGTGACCCTGCCCAAATCCGTGGCGCCCGGTGATACCTTTTCCATCGACGAGGAGGGACCGGGGCGCTTTGTCCTCGTCCGCCTGGAAAAGCCAGCCAAGGGCCGGGTGAAACTCACGCGCAAAGACGGCTATCTGCTGGCCAGCAACGGCCGGCGCATCACCGTGGCTGAGACCCGCGCGCTGCAGGATCTCTTCCCGTGAAATACCTCCTCGAGGTGTCCACGCTCCTGGCCTGGCTCTGGCAGGACCACGAAGCGCACGCCCGAGTTCCCGCCATCCGGTCCGTTGACTAAGCGGCTCGGCTCGGGGAATATCTGTTCATGAAAACGACAGCGGTTGAACTGCCTTTGCCTCGCTGGCCTTACGGTCTGGAGATCGAGTCGTCGCCCGAAGGTTTGTTGCTGCGCCCGCGCCGGAAAGCCCGTGCGAATTGGACCAGAGCCTTTCGCCACCCCAAAGGCTCCGGCGAAGATCTGGCTGCGACCCGCCAACTGGTCAACCAGTTCGATCACGAGGAATGGGAATGGTGAGTGAACGATTCAGCATCTTCCTCGTCAGGCTTGACCCAACTGCGGGCGCCGAAACAGCCAAGACCCGGCCTTGTGTCGTGGTGTCACCAGACGAGCTGAATCGGGCACTCGCCACCGTGATCATCGCGCCGATGACCACCGTGCGCCGCCATTGGCCGACGCGCGTTGAGGTTACTTTTCAAGGCAAGTCCGGCGAGATCGCCCTTGACCAGATCCGCGCGGTGGACAAATCCCGGCTCGTCAAGCGGCTCGGCAAACTGGACGCCTCGGTGGGGGCCGTGGTGTTGGACACCTTGGGGGAACTCTTCGCGCCTTGAGCGATCGTCACGACTGACCGACCAGCCTTGCCGGTCGCCTTCGCTTCGCCTAAGCTGCCTTCGCATGAGCACACTCGCGGAAATCGAGAAGGCGGCCGACAACCTGCCTCCGCAGGAAAAGCAGGAGTTGATTCTGTTCCTGGCCGCGCGGTTGCGGGCCGGGGGCGCGCGTTTGCCCGAGCCGCGCCAGTTCTCTCGCGACCAGATCGAATCATGGATCGCCGAGGATGAAGCCGATCTGCAGCGTTTCCAGCGTGGTGCATGAGGCTCTTCCTCGACACCAACGTCCTGCTGGCGGCCTGCGGTTCAGCGCGTGGCGGGTGCTGAGATAGAGCATTTCGTCCGCTCGGTTTATAAGCTGGCGAACGCTGAATGATAGGCGACATCACTCACCTGTGACATTGTGCGTCCACAGCGGTCAAACAAACAGACTATGAAAAATGAAAAGATCACACACATCCTGATTACACTCACATTCAGCTTCGCGTGCCTCAGCCTCTGGGCGATACTCACGGCCGTAGCAAAACTTTCACCGCATTGGACTCTGACGCTACCAGGGTTCACGAGGCTTTGCCTAGGCTTGACTCCATTCCTCGTGGCCTTGCCAGTTCCCGTCGTGGCCTACTGCGTGCTCGCCCTGACTCGCAAACACAGCACTCCGGGGACTGTGACGGACTTCATCGCTTGGACGATGGCCACTTTGTGTATCGTTTTCTTCCCAGTGCTCATGGCAGTCCTGCTCCCATGCTTTAAGTTGTTGGAGACAAGGTAGGAGTAGTTTGCCATCCCGCCCAAAATCTAGATGCACCGGTCCCCGCGAGCACGCCAGAAGTCATAACCGAGCATCGTCGGCGCGGGGACGGCGTCCTTATCGTTATGCGGCCGATCTCGCGGCGTTTGTAGCCGTCCGCGGGCTGGCAAATGGAATTCTCCCTCCTACCCTTGCGCCGTGCAGAGGAATTTCGTTTTTGATGGGGGCAATGCCGGTCACTGACCAACATCTCAAATACGCCGCCGCACGACCAGCGTGGCTGCGGTATCGTGACGTGCTGCGCGATGAGGACGCCGTCACGGGAGGCATGAAAGGGCCGCGGTCATTTGGGAATCTCTGGGCTGACAACAAACCAAGTTTTTTCGGCAAAATCCATCCCGTAACGGCGCAGGAGGCTGAGGGCGTCTTCCTGCCACCGTGCTCGATTGGACATCGGATGGAGGACCAGGCTACACCGCCAAATTCCCCGTTCGTCTGGGACAGGCACTGCAAATGCCGCCGAATCCCCCGCTCCGAGGTGGAAGTCCGGTGACCCTGAAAGCCCCAACTGAATCGAATGAGCCTTGGCACCCGTTGGATTCACGAGCAGAGGGCCAATGAAGCACTGAAAACTTTGTCGCGTGGGATTGTGAACGCGAAATGTCGCAAAGCCGTCTTGCGACGCATTGGTCGCCGCCAAAGAGGGCACCGCGAAGCCGGTCGCATCGTTCGTGTAGCCCAGCAGGGTGACAGGTAATTTCTCCCACGGACGTTCCGAGGAGGGCAGAACCAAGAACGCCAGAACGCTTACGGCAAGCAGAGCCGCCGCAATGCAAATCAGGATGGCAGATTTTCGCCGCATAGAACTTAGGGACGGCATCTTCGCAAAACTCCGGTCGTGCCCACCGTTTGCCTCCGCTTGGCCATCCGCGCTACCGGATTCCTCTCTGCGGCGGAACATTGGTTTGCGCAAAGGGCAGATCCTTCTCGCTGTGAACGCGATTCCCGGCGGGATCGATGATCGTCGGCGTGACGAAGATCAGGACGAGTGAATTCCGGGGTCCGAAGGATTCGCTGCGGAACAAACGGCCGACCAGCGACAAACTGTTGGTTGCAGGTGCGCCGGTGCGTGATCCCATCGGGGCGCCGATGGTCATTCGGGAAAGAACCATCGCCTGCCCGTCCCACACCGTTGCGTTTGCGACGGTCTGGCGAAGCCGGAAGACTGGGATTGGTTCCTGATTCCTGATCGGCGCTCGGGGCACGTTGCTCCCCGTCGGTCGCTCGGGAATCGCCGAAGGAAGCGTCTCGTGCATCCTGGCCGGATCGATGCCCGGCGGAGCGACGTAATCGTATTGGCGCCGATGCACCTGCGATGTGTCGTAACCAACGAACGTCTTGATCATGGCAGCCGCTTGAACCTTGATGGTCGTTCCGTCCGGGAACACGGTTGCTTCGACGCTCACGCCAGTGGTGAGGTTCGTTTGGCCAGTGATGGCGTCGGTATTGGTCCCAATGTTGATGCGCGCCGGCCGCCCGCTCATGGTCGTCACTCTCAGAGCCGTGATGAAATCCAAGTCGGAGCGCTGCTTCAAGAGCCTCATCACTTCGTTGTGCCTCGCCTCGGTCATGACCTGTGGCGGGGCAGCCTCCACGGCGTTGGTCAATCGTGACTCCGATTTGGCAGACGAGAATCGTTCCAACGACCCGCCGAGGATCCGGCCCAGTTCCGGCAAATCGTCGTCTTGGAAAGCCACCTCGCATATCTTCACCTCAATCATCAACTGCGGCGGCTTCTGGTTCAGCATCTGAGTCGCGGTTTCGATGGCGGCAAAGGCGGTCTGAGGCGCCCGAACGATAACCACCCCGGCCGCTGCTTCCCAAGCGATACTCGCGGGCGGCGCCAAATCCACTTGAGAGTTCGACAAGAACTGGCGAATGGCGGACGGCACAAGCTCCTGTGTCCTCATATTGAGTGCCGCGTCGCCGAGCCACCTGGCCGCATTTGGCAGCGCCAGATTGGGGTCCACCTTGAACGTACCCGTCCAGAGCGGTTCGGTGGAGTTGGTCCAGCAAGAGAACACGACTCCCCGGCCCTCCACCAAGTATCGGATCGGAAAAACCGCGCCATTCACGACTGCCTCCAGCGCCTCCGTGAGGCTCGGACCATTCATCGCCGGAATCGTCACGGGCACCTCCGACAACGGCATTGCTTGAATTGGCAATCCGGTCGTTGCATCGATGAGGAGCGGAGTCGTGACGGCTCTGATATCGCTCAGGAAGAAGTTGATTCCGCGGTGGCTGGGGTCGTTCCAATAGGCCAGATCGGTCAGTTCGCGAGCGACTTCCTTGAGCGGAAGGTTGTTGAATTGAATACGTGGCAGCCCGATCCGATTCAACCGGTCAAGGATCGCGCGCTTCTCGGGCGTGATTTTGTCGCTGATGCGAAGTCCAGCGGATGAAGTGGTAGGCCCCTTTGGCGCACTGGCATTCGTCGGCGAATTGGCTGCGGGCGGTCCTGAGCTTGGTCGGCCAATCGCCGTTGCAGCTTTCCTCGTCTCGGGCACTTGCGCATCCGTCAGGCACGCGATGCCGAGAATCGCGGCGGCGATTCCCGAGAGCCACGCCCAACGGCCGGGACGGCGGAATTGTGCAATCATCCGGATGCGCCGTTTCATCTGGTTCTTGTCCTCTAGGATGCCCACCAGCCCCGGCATCGCCGACGGCCGGGCCAAGCCTTCCAGCAACCGGATGATGGTCTGGCCGTAGGCGTGTTGCTCACCCGGCGCGGCCATGCTGAGCGCCAGCGCGTCGCAGGCCAGTTCGCGGTCCGCCCGCAGCCGGCTGAACGCCAGCCAGACGAACGGATTGAACCAGTGCAGGAGTTGCAGGAACGTGATCAGCCAGTTGACCACGATGTCGTGGCGCCGGACGTGCGCCAGTTCGTGCAGGAAGATGAAACGCAATTGTTGCGCGGTGAAATCGCGGCAGAGTCCGGGCGGGAGGAGCAGCCGGGGCCGCCAGAAGCCGCACAGCGCCGGGCTGTTCACCAGCGGCGTCTCCAGCAGCGTCAACCGGTCGCGCACTCCCATCTGCTCGCGGCATTCGTCCAGCAGGGCCAGCACGGTGGGATCGTCCACTGGCGTCGCCGTCTTCAATTCCCGCCGCAGCCGCAGCACCACCCACCCGAGTCGTGCGCCCAATAACGCGGCTCCAACCAGCCAAAGCCACATCACGCCGAGACGCCAGTTGAAGTCCTGGCGCGGTGGAGCCGCCGGTGCTGGCGTGGTCATGGTGACGGGCGCTTGCCTCGGTAGCTCGGGTATCGTCCCCTCAACGGCCGTCGCGATGGAATCGGGCAGCGGCGTGATTTCGGAATCATCCACCGCAGTCGGCGCGACAGTCACCGCAGGTGCGGCCTGCGCTTGCCAGCGGACCCAGTTGAAAATGCTGACCGGTCCCGGCAGCGTCACCGGCATCAACAGGCGCGCCACCACCAGCCACCAGAGAAAGTAGCGCCACTGCGGCGTGAGCCGGCGGCGCAACAACCATTGCACCGCCAGCACCAACACCACCAGCAACGCGGCCTGGGCGCTGCTCTTGAGCAGCCAGCCCGCGAAGAGTCCCCATCCTCCCGGCGTGTCCATAGATTTTATCCTTTCCCATCCAGAACGCGTTTCAGTTCCTCGATTTCCTTGCGCGACAGTTTCCGGTGCTGGACGAAGTGCGCCAGCATCGGCTTGAGCGAGCCGCCGAACATGCGCGCCAGAAACGATTCGCTGGCCGCCGTGACGCACTCCCGCTCGCTGACCAGCGGCTCATACTTGTAGCGCCGGCCCTGCTGCTCGTAGCCGAGCGCCTTCTTCTGCACGAGCCGGCTAAGCAGGGTGCCGACGGTCTTGTGGTGCCAGGTGGGGTCCTGCTGCTGGAGCCGCGCGATGACCTCGGTGGCGGTGATGGGGTGGCTGGCCCAGATGATGCGCATGACCTCCCATTCGGTTTCGCTGATACGTGGAGTGGTTTTCATGGAGTGTGATTACTGGTGTAAGATGTCTCTGGATTACGCCTGTGGGGAAAAGGAGTCAAGCGGGAAGTTGGAGCGCGGCGACCGGTGGCGCGGTTTACCGTAGCGGCGTCTCGGAAGAGCGCCGCATTCATCGAGGATGGAAACTGGCGGCGCTCTGCCGAGGCGCCGCTACGCCGAGGTTCGTGGGCATTCGTAGCCGAGACAGTCGTGACCTGGCCCTTCTCGAAACACTTTCTTTTTCCAGTTCACTCTCTTCCACGTCAGGGAACAGTGTGAACTGGTGGTCGTGCCACGTTACAGCAATTCGCGATACCGAAGAATCCTTGGCTGGCGGTTCCGCATCTCCGCTGGCAAGGTTCCCCGCCGCAGCCGACAACAGTCGCCGCGGCGCCCGAATGCTCTACAGCGAAGCCATCCAGTTTCTCTACGACCTGCGCCTGTTCGGCGCGAAGTTCGGCCTTGAGAACACCTGCAAGCTGGCCGACCTCGCCAGCCGTCCGCAGGACCGGCTGCGCTTCATCCACGTGGCTGGCAGCAATGGCAAAGGTTCGACCTGCGCCATGCTGGAGAGCATCTATCGCGCGACCGGTTTGCGCGTCGGGTTGTTCACCTCGCCGCATCTGGTCAGCTTCAGCGAGCGCATCCAGATTAACCGGGAGCCGATTGCGGAAGCCGAGGTCGTGCGGCTTGTGGAGGAAATTCAGCCGTGGCTGCGGGAGTTCCCCGCCGCCGCGCCACCGACGTTTTTCGAGGCCGTGACGGTGATGGCGTTGATCTATTTCGCGAGGCACCGGTGTGAGCTGGTGATCTGGGAAACCGGTCTCGGCGGAAGACTGGATGCCACGAACATTGTCACGCCGCTGGCGAGCGTCATCACCAACATCGGCTTGGAACACACGCAATGGCTCGGCGAGACGCACGATCGGATCGCGGCGGAGAAGGCGGGCATCATCAAGCCCGGCATTCCCATCATCACCGGAGCGTCATCCGGCGAAGGTCTCGAAGTCATCGTTCGCACCGCGCAGGAATTGAACGCGCCAATCACGGTCGTTGGCGATGCAGACACGGCGCGCGCCCCGCTCGATCAGATTCGCATCCCGCTCCTGGGAGATCACCAGACACGCAACGCCGCCGTCGCGCTGGCGACGGTGGCAACGCTCCGCGCGAGCCTGCCCGTGACTGAGGAGCAAATCCGCCACGGGTTGACGCACGTCGAGTGGGCCGGACGATTGCAGATCGCGCAAAGCCGCTCGGGCCAGACGGTGGTGCTCGACGGCGCGCACAACGCGGATGGCGTGGAGGCGCTGGCCGCGGCATTGGAGCAGCAATTTGGCGGACGCCGGCCCGCGCTGATTTTCGGCGTGATGGCCGACAAGGATTGGAAGTCGATGCTCGGCCGGCTCGCGCCGCTGGCGAAGCGCGTGGTGCTCACCCTCGTCAACAGCAGCCGCACGTTGCCCGTGGAAGATCAACTCGCACTCTGCCGGCAAAGTTTTCCAAAATTGGACATCGCCGGATCCGCGTCGCTCGGCGAAGCGATGGCGGCGCTCGCCGCCGAGGACTTCCTGCTGATCACCGGCTCCATCTACCTCGTCGGCGAAGCGATGGAGTGGCTGCATCTCTCCCCGATTCCCATGGCGGACGAAAAGGGATTGAACGAGTGGACCGCCGCCGGGCCAGTCGCGCTGAGTTCACGGCAGGGTGCGCCTCGCGAACATCGGACAACGGCATGATTCCGCGTCGCACTGATTTGGATTCACGGCCCTGATTTCAATCCGGGGACAACCATGACTAATTTTTCAGGCAGAGAATATCGGCCCTTATACTTTTGGGGCGGCGTTGACGGTGCGGGAAACCGGTGAGTATGGTTTGCGCGCTCTCGGGCAAAAAGCCCCTCTTGAACATGAATCTGCTGACTCGCATCTGGCGGTCTTCCCTTGGGAAGAAATACATCATGGCCCTCACGGGCCTGGCCCTGTTCCTGTTTGTCATCGGGCACATGGTCGGCAACCTCCAGTTGTTCGTCGGGGCGGAGGCGCTCAATCGCTACGCGCATTTTCTCCAATCGACGCCGGAAATTCTCTGGCCCTTCCGGCTGGGCATGATTGCGCTGGTGGGCGCCCATGTGGCCGCCGCCTTCGCGCTGCAGTTGCAGAACGCCGGCTCGCGTCCGCGCGCTTACGAGGGGAATCCCACGCCGCTCGATGCCAGCCTGGCCTCGCGCACGATGGTCTGGAGCGGCGCAATCATCGCGGCGTTCATTGTCTATCACATCCTGCAGTTCACGGTGGGCGTGGAGCAACTGGGATACTTTCACCGCAAGACTGCCGAGGGGCACAACGATGTGTTTTACATGGTGGTGAAAGGCTTCCAGAACCCGCTGGTGTCGGGCTTCTACGTGTTGTCGATGGCGCTGCTGTGCTTCCATCTCAGTCACGGCGTGGCGGCGCTGTTCCAGTCCGTCGGCCTGAAGAATCACGTTTACGACAAGCTCATCGCCAGGGTCGCCACGATCGCCGCCTGGGTGATTTTCATCGGCAACAGTTCGATGCCGGTTGCCATCCTCCTCGGTTACGGAAAGGACCTGGTGAAGTAACATGAAACTCGAATCAAAAATTCCCTCGGGTCCGCTCGCGCAGAAGTGGGACAAGGCCAAGTTTGAGAACAAGCTGGTCAACCCGGCCAACAAGCGCAAATACGAGATCATCGTCGTGGGCGCCGGCCTGGCAGGAGCGTCGGCTGCGGCCACGCTTGGTGAACTGGGTTACAAGGTCAAAAACTTCGTCTTCCACGACAGCCCGCGCCGCGCGCATTCCATCGCCGCGCAGGGCGGCATCAACGCCGCGAAGAATTATCAGAACGACGGCGACAGCGTGCAGCGCCTGTTCTACGACACGATCAAGGGCGGCGACTTCCGCGCCCGCGAAGCCAACGTCTATCGCCTCGCGCAGGTCAGCGTGAACATCATCGATCAGTGCGTCGCGCAAGGCGTGCCGTTTGCCCGCGAATACGGCGGCCTGCTCGACAATCGTTCGTTTGGGGGCGCGCAGGTGAGCCGCACGTTCTACGCCCGCGGGCAGACCGGGCAGCAACTTCTCCTCGGCGCTTACTCCGCATTGTGCCATCAGATTAGTCTCGGCACGGTGCAGTCGTTCACGCATTCCGAGATGCTGGATCTGGTCGTGGTCGATGGACAGGCCAAGGGCATCGTCGTCCGCAATCTCATCAACGGCGAGATCACCCGGCACGCAGCCGATGCGGTCGTGCTCGCCACTGGCGGCTACGGCAATGTCTTCAACCTCTCGACCTACGCTCGCGGTTCGAATGCCACCGCCATCTGGCGCGCCTACAAGCGCGGCGCGTGCTTCGCCAATCCCTGCTACACGCAGATTCATCCGACCTGCATCCCGGTGAGCGGCGATTACCAGTCGAAGCTCACGCTGATGTCGGAGTCTTTGCGCAACGATGGGCGCATCTGGGTGCCGAAGAAACAGAGTGACCAGCGCGCTCCGGGTGACATTCCCGAGGACGAACGCGACTATTACCTGGAGCGGATGTATCCGAGCTTCGGCAATCTTGCCCCGCGCGACATCTCCAGCCGCGCGGCCAAGCGCGTGTGCGACGAAGGTCGGGGCGTGGGCGCGTCGGGTCTGGGCGTTTATCTCGACTTCGCTGACGCCATCAAGCGTCTCGGCGAGGACAAGGTGCGCGAGCGTTACGGCAACCTGTTCGACATCTACCACGAGATCACCGACGAGAACGCCTACCAGGTGCCGATGCGCATCTATCCGGCGGTCCATTACACCATGGGCGGCTTGTGGGTGGACTACAACCTGATGAGCAATCTCCCCGGCCTGTTCGTGCTGGGCGAGGCGAACTTCTCCGATCACGGCGCGAACCGCCTCGGCGCCAGCGCACTCATGCAAGGGCTGGCCGACGGCTATTTCGTGGTGCCGTTTACGATTTCCAACTACCTCGCGACGCAGAAGCCCGACCAGCGTCCGAAGACCGACGCGCCCGCCTTCAAGGAGGCTGAGGATAACGTGGCCAACCTCACCAAGCGACTGCTGAGCAACAAGGGCAAGCGCACGGTGGACTCCTTCCACAAACAACTTGGCAAAGTGATGTGGGAGAACTGCGGCATGGCCCGCACCGAGGCTACCCTCAAGAAGGCTCTGCAACTCATCCCGGCGCTGCGCGAGGAGTACTGGAAGAATGTGAACGTCCCGGGCGAGGCGGGTGATTTGAATCAATCACTCGAACGCGCCGGCCGCGTGGCCGACTTCATGGAACTGGGCGAACTGCTGTGCCTCGACGCGCTGGAGCGCCGCGAATCCTGCGGCGGCCATTTCCGCGAGGAGTATCAATATCCCGACGGTGAGGCGAAACGCGACGACGAGAATTTCGCGCACGTCGCCGCCTGGGAATACCAGGGAACCGGCAAGGCGCCGGTCCGGAATATCGAGCCTCTGACCTACGAAGAGGTCAAGATGGCGACGCGCAGCTACAAGTAAGCAATGTCCAGCCTGATTCCAACCGAGCGAATCGAGCGGCGGATCCTCCTTCTGCGCGGGCAGAAGGTGTTGCTGGATGTCCATCTTGCCGAGCTTTACGAGGTCGAGGTGCGGACGCTCAATCAGGCGGTCCGCCGGAACCTGGATCGGTTTCCGGAGGACTTCATGTTTCAACTGACGGAAGCCGAAACGGAGTTGGTTTTGAGATCACAAATTGTGATCTCAAACTCCGAAATCGACGCCAAACCGCCGCAAATCCGCGAGATTCCAAGATCACAAACTGTGATCTCAAAACCGGGGCCGGGTTCCGGGGGAAGACGCTTCCACCCTCTCGCCTTCACCGAGCAAGGTGTGGCCATGCTCTCGAGCGTGCTGCGCAGCCCGCGCGCCGTTCAGGTGAACATCGCCATCATGCGCGCCTTCGTGCAGTTGCGGCAGATGCTGGCTTCCAATGCCGGACTTGCCCGCAAGCTGGCGGCGCTGGAGGCAAAGTATGACGCGCAGTTCAAGGTCGTTTTCGATGCCATTCGCGAGTTGATGTCCAACGACAAAGTTATGCGCCGCCGTGAAATTGGTTTTCACACGGCGATGCCTGGTCGGGAGAAAAAGCGGTTGGTTAAACTCACGGTTTGATTTGCCATGAAAGTTAAAATCCAAGTCTGGCGGCAGAAGAACGCGGACAGTCCCGGCGGCTTCAAGACCTACGAGACGCCCGAGTTGAACGTCAACATGTCGTTCCTCGAGATGCTCGACGTGGTCAACGAAGACCTCACCAACAAGGGCGAAGAACCCATCGCCTTCGACCACGACTGCCGCGAAGGCATCTGCGGCACCTGTTCGCTGGTGATCAACGGCAAGCCGCATGGACCGCATCGCAGCGTGGCCACCTGCCAGACCTACATGCGCAGCTTCAAGGATGGTGAGACGATCGTGGTCGAGCCGTTCCGCGCGAAGCCGTTTCCGATCGTCAAGGATCTCATTGTCAGCCGCAAGGCCTTCGAGCGGATCATGCATGCCGGCGGGTTCGTCAGCGTGCGCACCGGCAGCGCCTGCGACGCCAATGCCCTGCCCGTGGCGAAGGAAGCCGCTGATCTCGCGATGGACGCAGCCTCATGCATTGGCTGCGGTGCTTGCGTTGCCGCCTGCAAAAATGCCAGCGCGATGCTCTTCGTCTCGGCCAAGGTGTCACAGCTCGGTCTCCTGCCGCAGGGACAGCCGGAGCGCTACCGCCGCGTGCTGGCGATGGTGGATCAGATGGACGAGGAAGGCTTTGGCGCCTGCACGGTGACCGGTTCCTGCGAAGCGGTCTGCCCGAAGAACGTCAGCTTGAATTTCATCGCCCGTCTGAATCGCGATTACGCTGTTGCCCTCCTGAAAGGCGAGCCGAAGAACGCCGGAGCCGGAGCCGCGTAACGGCACAACTCCGCATTCCAAAAGATCTCAGGGCGGACACTGCCTCGCAATGTCCGCCCTGTTTCGTTCCGAGATTCTCCTTCAACGTGCGCAGCCGAAACCGCTCACCGGCCGATCGGCTCGCCCGAAGTCTCCGTGAGCTTGTGGTATCGCGTCACCAGATCCTTCGTCACCGGCCCGGGCTTGCCAGTGCCGATGACGCGGCCATCCACCTTGGTCACGGGAATGATCTCCGCCCCGGTGCCGGTGAGAAAACACTCGTCGGCACAATACACATCATAGCGCGAAAGATTCGGCTCGCTCACAGTCAGGCTCACTTCGCGGGCGAGATCCATCACCGTGCCGCGCGTGATGCCGTAGAGCGCGCCGGCGGAAAGTGGCGGCGTGAAAAGCTGGCGGCCGCGCACGAGGAAGATGTTGTCCCCCGTGCATTCCGCCACAAATCCCTGCGCGTTGAGCATGATGGCTTCCTCGACGCCGGCGTTGTTGGCCTCAATTTTCGCCAGCACGTTGTTGAGATAGTTCAACGATTTGATCGCCGGATTGACAGCGTTGGGAAGGTTGCGCGTGGTGGCCACGGTCACAATCTCCATGCCGCGCTGATAGAGTTCCTCGGGGTAGAGCTGGATCTTGCCCGCGATGATGATCACCGACGGTTCCTTGCAGCGATTCGGGTTCAGTCCCAGTGTGCCGATGCCGCGGGTGACGACGAGGCGGATGTAGCCGTCGCGAAGCTTGTTGGCCCGGCAGGTGTCCACCACCGCCTTGGACATCTGCTCGGGCGTGAGCGGAATATCGAGCAGGATGGCCTTGGCCGAGTAATAGAGGCGCTCGATGTGTTCCTTCAGCTTGAAGACGCGACCGTGATAGGCGCGGATGCCCTCGAAGATGCCATCGCCGTAAAGCAGTCCGTGGTCGAACACAGATATCTTCGCGCTTTTTTCGTCGTAGAACTTGCCGTCGATATAAATTTTCATGGCCCAGTGCGTGGAAAGCTACGAGAAAGCAGGCGATCTGCGCAACCCGTGATTTCGCAGGAAGGGAGGGATTGGCCCAGTTGCTGGCGTCTGCAAAACGAACGGGGCGGCTGGCCCAAACAGCAAGCCGCCCCGAGGAAAGTTGCGAAGGAGTCAGAGCTGCTTCAATCCATTGTCGAGCGCCGCGTAGAACTGCTTCATGGTCGCCTCGGTTTCGTCGCCCATGTTGGAAAGACGGAACGTGGTACCCTTGATCTTGCCGTAGCCGCCATCGATCAGGAATCCCTGATCCTTGACGAGCTTTTGCAGCTTGGCCACATCCACCACGCGCCCGCCGGGCCGCGCACCGTTGCTGACGCAAGTGAGCGTCTGCGATTCGAAGCCGGCTTCCGGGTAAAGCGCGAATCCCTGTCCCGTCGCCCAGTCACGGGTCAGCTCGGAGAGCTTGGCGTGCCGGGCGAACCGCGCGTCGATCCCTTCGGCGAAGATGTCGCCGAGTTTGGATTCGAGCGCGTACACATGAGCGATGCTCGGCGTGCTGGGCGTCATGCTGCCCTCGGCGTTCTTCTGGAACTCGACGAAGTCGAAGTAATACCCGCGATCCGGCATCTTGGCAGCCTTGTCGAGCGCGGCCTTCGAGCAGGTGAAGACCGTCAGGCCCGGCGGCATCGCGAAGGCCTTCTGCGTGCCAGCCAGCAACACATCAATGCCCAGCGCGTCGAACTCGATCTTCACCGCCGTCATCGAGCTGACCGCATCAACGATAAACATCACGTCGGGATACTTCTTCTTGAGCGCGGCAATCTCAGCGAGCGGATTCATCACGCCGGTGGAGGTTTCATTGTGAATCAGCGTGAGGGCGTCGAACTGGCCGGTGGCGAGCTTCTTGTCCACTTCCTCGGCGCGAATGGGCGATCCCCACGGCACCTGCAGCGCCTCGGCGTCCTTGCCGCAGCGCTTCGAGACGTCCAACCACTTGTCGGAAAACGCCCCGCACATGCAGTTGAGCACCTTCTTGCTGACGAGATTGCGCACCGCACCTTCCATCACGCCCCACGCGGAGGAGGTGCTGAGATAGACAAGCTGCCTGGTGAAGAGCAGTTGTTGGAGTTGCGGTTGAATGCGCGCGTAGAGATCCTTGAAGCCCTGGCCGCGGTGGCCAATCATCGGCTGGCAAAACGCGCGGAAGGTTTTTTCGCTGACCTCAACCGGTCCCGGGATGTGAAGTTTGACGTGGCCCATAAATGTGGGCGCAAAGTTCTCCATTCGCCGCCTTGCTGGCAAGCGGAGTTTAATCGCGTGCCCGAATTTAGGATGGCCAGATTCGCGAGTCGCGGCGTCGCACTCAATCCGTGAGAAGAAACCGGGTTTGAAATCGCGCCGACGTGTCAGGTTTCGGGTGTGCGACCAGGTCCAAAAACGGCGCCCAATCTGTCCGGCGAAACGAAGAGGAGACGACACCATCAAACGCGTGGTCTGGATCGAGTGCGGTCGCCTGCCCGCCCGTCGGATCAGGCCGGCTTGCGACCGCCAGGACATTCGCCCAATCGCGGCTGATTTCGATCGCCAGCGTCGCCGTGCCGCGCGTCATGCGAAAACGTCGCTCGCCGATCGTTTCGAGACGCGTCCCCGGGGCAAACTGCCAGCGGACCGTGAATGGCTGGACGCCGGCATCATCGTTTCGCCGACATCCGTCACTAACTTCAACCGCATTGCCATCCGCTGACACGCTGACGCGCCGCTCAATTTGCACCCCTAAAAGCTCCACCAGCGCGAACGCTCCGGCGCGGCTGGATGACGACTCAGCGCCCGGCGGCAACGATCCTCCGGTGCAATCCTCACACCAGCGGCGTAATTCAGCGGGGTCAAGTGCCTCGTCGCCCGCGGTCCACCGCAGCGGATCGTCGTGCGGTCCCCACAAAAATGGCCCGAGCCGTCGCGGGTGATCCAGCCCTGCTGGCGCGGGGCCATTGTGTGCGCTGCGCGAGGCCAGCCAGGCGCGCAACCGCGCGTCGGCGTAGTAACACCCCGTGCCGGGATCGACGACCAGCGCGATGCCGTCAAGCCAGAGCGAAAGATGCAGCGCGTCGAGATGCCCGTGCGCTGCGGGCTTGAGAAAACCAAGCGGTGAAACGTCAAAGCGCAGCGCGAGCCGTGGTCCGCGCCAAACCACCTGCCCGCTGCATTCTCGGCACAACCAGCCCGTCTGCGGAAGCTCGGCTGGGTTAATCGGCGACTGGCCGAGCCAGCAGGCGATCGCGGGACTCTTCCTGGAATCGCGCAGCCAGGCATGCCATTCCGCCACAGCGTGGGTTTCGTCAGCGAAAAACGGAGTGACGAAGGCGCTGTCGGAGTCGCCGTAGTCCCACGGATCAGTCGGCACCTGCACTTCGACAAAGAATTGGGCGGCGGCGCGAAGGCGTTCTTCAATTTCGTCGGAGACCTTGCGACCTGCCGCCACCAGGGCCAGGCGCGCCTGCCAGCAAAGCTCCCACGCGAACAATTGGTAGTTGAGCGCCTGCTCGCGATTGCCGCCGTCTTCCGCGAATTGGGCAAGGACTTCGCGCTCCCATCGGCGCTGCAACTCCTCGATCGGCGCTGCCCATTCTGCCAGGGCGGGCCAGCGCACGGCGGCGACGATCAATCCCGCCAGTTCACCGAGGAGATGGTTGTTGGCGGACGAACCGAAAGACTGGTGACGCCAGGTGAACCACGCGTGCGGAGGCAGAATCTGGTGCCGGAGCGTGTCGAGTTCCGCTTCGATTCCCCAAGCTTCGGTGTGGCCGGCGAGCAGCGCGTCGATCCAGGTGAACTGGATCAGGCGCATTCCCGACTCCAGCGCGCTCGTCCAGTTCCAGCCGCGGAACGGCTCGTTGTGCTTCACCCAGTCTTCAAGCCAGAGGACGCACTTCTCGCCCGCTCGTTCGTCCTGGAGCACGTGTGCCGACATGGCCAGGCGCACGAGCGAATGCCAGCGGCTGAGTTCCCAGATCAGCTTGATGTCGGCGCCGCCGGGGAGAGAGCGGTGGTTGAGTTTGAAGGAGGATTCCCTGGTGGCGAACTCCTTTCCAGCGAGGTAATCGCGATGCCAGCGCGGCGGATCATCGACCCGAAGATCGAGGTGCCCGAAGGCGCGCCAGCGACCGGCGAGCAGCGCATCCGAGTCCCGGCGCAGAGCTTGCCGCAGAGATTCGGGGGCGGCCTCGGCTGGTGGAATCAAGGGGAACGGCGGGGCTGCCTCCAACTTCACGGAGGTCCAATCCCGCTCGCGGGAGGCGTCCGCGAACTGACGGAATCTCTTGCGCAAATGCAGCGCGACCTCCCGCGGGCTCATGGCCCGCAGTCGATGGAGATACCAGTCGAGACGGTTGGAATTCATCCGGTGTGTTGGGTCTGATCATCGGCCGCCGGTTTCGAGACGGGCGCCAGACTCAGGTTTCATGCGCTGATTCAGACTTCGATCGAGCAAGCCTGTTGAATCGACTCCAGCGCCGCGAAGGTCAGGGCCATGCTCTGGCACGATTCCGCGAACGCCAGTGGGTGCAAAGCCTCGCCTCGCAAAAACGCCGCCCAAGCCGCCATTTCCTCAGCGTGACCTTTCGAGGAATGCGCGGACACCTTCCGTTTGCGTCCGCGCGTCACGGCGAGTTCCTGGAAATTCGTGATCTCGCCCACAAAGCCGGCGCCAAAAACAGTCAGCGTCTCCTTCGGAAACGCCGGATCGCCTTCGGCTGAGTAGATGAGCTGGCCGCACGAACCATCGGCAAATTCAATCTGGGCGGTGACGCTATCCGGAAATGGCAGCCGCCCGGTCGCCGGCCAGGTGGTTTGCGCCAGCACGCGCAACGGGCGTGAGCCAAAGAGAAAGCAGAAATAATCGAAGAAATGGCAGGCCTCGCCCAACACGCGCCCGCCGCTCTCGGCGAAGTTCGCGTACCAGTGGGCCGGATCGAGCTTGCCGGCCATGACGCGGAATGAAGCGGACTTCGGGCCGGGCACCGCGGCCAGTTGCCTCTTCAACTCCACGCTCGCAGGAGCAAAGCGGCGGTTGAAGCCGACCATCACGCTGCCGCGCGAAGTCGTCATCGCGTCCTCGATTTCCCCCAACTCCGCGCGCGTGAGGCAAAGCGGTTTCTCCACGAACACGTGGCGGTGCGCGGCGAGCGCGGACTTCACCAGCGGCGCGTGCAGATGATGCCGCGTGGCGATCAAGGCCGCGACCGGTGCCGACACGTCTTCCCGGAGGACTGATTGGGCATCCGTCGCGGCGTTCGCAAATCCGAACTTGGCTTTGACGTGGTTCGCGCTGAGCGATGTGGCGTTGACGATGGTGCCGAAGGGAACCTTCCCGCTGAGATGCGGCAGCAGCATCGTGCGAGCGAAGTTGCCGGCGCCGATGACGTCGAGGCGGGTCACGGCTGCCGGGAGTTTCGCGCTGCGCGTCTCGTGTTTCGCTTGGACTGGCGCCGGAACTTTCGGTGAGTCGACACTCGAAACCAGGGATTCGGGATCGGAGGGATATTCCAGCACCACTCCGACGTCCTTCACGTCGTCCGCCAGCAAGTCGCGATAAACGCCGAGCGAATCGGCAAAGGGAACGCGGCGCGTGGTCAGCGCGTCAAGCCGCAGCGCGCCGGTTTCCATCAGGCGCAGGCAGGCCTCGAAATTGCGCTGGAGCGTCCAGCGGACGTAGCCGATCGGATAATCGACCCCGCCCCATTCGTAGGCTGGATCGTAGCGGCCCGGGCCATAACTGCGCGAATAGCGGATCTCGATTTCCTTTTGGTTCGCGTATTTCCAGAGGAGATCCACTTTCGTATTGCCGACCACCACGATGCGTCCACGATCGCGCAACGCTTCGATGGCCTGCTCGGTGGGCGCATTGCTGGCGGTGCCGGTGGCCAGCACGACGGTGTCCACCCCGAAACCTTCGGTCCAGGCGCGGACTTCGTCGTCGAGATTCTGTTCGCCAAGAATGACGACCTTTTCGGCGCCCATTGCGGCGCATAAAGACCTGCGTGCGGCGGCCAGGTCCACCGCCATGACGCGCACCCCGTTGGCCGCGAGTAGATTCGTCACCAGCAATCCCACCAAACCCTGGCCGAGCACGAGCGCTTTATCCCCAAGCTGCGGCTCCGCCTGGCGCACGACCTGCAACGCAATGCTGGCGATGGTGGTATAGGCGGCCTGCCAATTTTCGACGCCCTCGGGCACGCGCGCCAGCAGCATGTCTGGCACGGCGATGAACTCGGCGTGCAAGGCCGTTTCATTCCCTCCGCAGGCCACGCGATCCCCGACGCGGTAGCGGTTGTGCCCGGCATCGACTGCGGTGACGATGCCGGCGGCGCTGTAGCCGAGCGGGGTCGGGGTTTCGAGGCGGTTGCGGACTTTCTCGAAGGCGGCCTTCCAGCCGAGGTTGCGCGCGGTGTCGAGGACTTTGCGGACCTGATCAGGTCGAGCCTTCGCTTTCTGGAGCAGGTTCATTTTTGCCTGCTCGACCTTCATCTTCTCGGTGCCGATGCTGATGACCGAATGCGTGGTGCGCACCAGCACGCCACCCGGAGGAGCCGTGGGAAGAGGAACTTCCTGGAGTTCGAGCCGTCCGTCCTGGTATTGGGCGAGTTGTTTCACGCGTGTGCGCCCGCGGGCCGCGCGGGCAATGGTTGAGTGCGTTTATGCCATCGTTTGCCGGAGAGGTCGAGGCTGGCCTCCAACCATCCGGTAAGCCGGTTCAACCTCGTCTGGCAATCGTGCCAAGGTTGCCAGACGAAATCGGTCCCCGCCCCGGTGAGGTCAGCGACGGAGACGCGCTGTTCGCCGGGAACCGTGTCGCAGGAACTGATGCACTTTCCCGGCTGTTCCTGACGCGCGGCACCGGTGGAGTCCGATCAAACGGTGGTGTCCTGACGCTTGCGCTTGAGGGCGGCGGCGTCGGTGTGTTTGCGGGCCTTGCGCTTGTTGTGCAGCTTGCGAATCTGCTGCTCGATCTTCTTCGTTACGAAGTCCATGGCGGCGTAAAGATCCTCCCGGTAATCCTCCGCATAAAGGTCGGGACCCGGCACGGCGAGACGGATGGAGCATTTGAACTGTTTGTCCGTCGGCTTGGAAGTGTCGTGCTCGACGACCACCCGGGCATCAATCACGCGCGGCTGGAGATGTTCGAGCTTCTCGATGCGGGAGACGATGTGGTCTTCAATCGCCTTGGTCAGCGTCAGGTTGTGCGTCGATAAAATCAGCTTCATGGGAATAACAGTGGCGGCGGAATGTGGCAAAATCCAGCGAAACCGTCTCCTTTCATTCTGCGATACCTTTGGCCAGGCTTGTCACCGCGCCGGTTGCTGCTAGGGTTCGCCTTAATTGACCATGAGGATTTCCGCCATCATCGTTCTGGCCGGCATCGCCGGACTGGCTTTCACCCCGCCGGCAGCGGCAGCGGATGCCTTATTCTATGGCATCATCAAGCTGCGTCAGTTCACCCAGGCGCCGGGTGGAACTCCAATTGCGCCGGCGAGCAACGCCTATTCGTTCCAGGCGTTCGTGGTGGCGTCGAACAGCTTTGCCGTGACCAATGCCACGGTGTCCTTCAATCGCTCCAGCACGCCCGTGAGCAAGACTCTGGCTTTGGAAACAAACGGTCTGGCGCTGCGTTTCGAGGAGCGATTCGATACCTCGCAGGCGCTCGAAGCCGCCTATCCGTCCGGGACAGCGTTCAGTCCGGTGACTTTCGCCAACAACATGTCCACCGTGAACGACGGGGTGCGTCGCGGGAATCTGACCTTCTTCATCTCCATTATCAGCATTCAAGAGCCCGTCACGCCGGTGGTGTCAAACCTGGGCGCCGCGCAGGCCATCGACAGCACGCTCGATTTCCAACTGCGCTGGAACACGCTCGGCACCGACCTCACCCTCCTGCAATTCGTGGTGCTCGACGGCGCCAGCAACACCGTATTCGCCACTCCGCTGCCGCTCCAGCCGGGCTCGCTCAACGGCTACTCGAACGCTGTCGTCATTCCCGCCCACACGCTGCCGGCCGGCACGAACTTCGTGGCGCATCTCACCGTCGCCAGCCCCGGACTGCCCAACACCAACGGCTACGCCGGCGCCGTCGGCCTCGCGGCCAAGGCCCGGGATCTGGAGTTTCCCCTGGTCACGCGGCCCTGGCCTGCGACGGAGTTGTTCGTCGAACCGCCGGTGGCCGGGCGTTTTCAACTCCGGCTCATCGGCGACACCAACCGCGTCTATCGCATCGACGCAACCGGGGATTTCCTCACCTGGACCAACTTGCTCATCACCAACTCCGCCAGCGGAGATTTCCTTTTCACTGATCCCACCACGCCGCCACCGGTGCGGCGCTACTATCGCAGCACCGTCGGGCAGTAGCCGTCGCTCACTCTTCCCGCCGCAGGGCGCCGTCTTCGCCGAGCCTAGCCACGAAGGGGATGACGTCGCGCTGGGCGCAGAACGCCACATCGTCGCGCAGTTCGGGAATCATGAGGAGCCGCCGACCATTGCGCCCCGCGCCGATGGCCTCGGTCAGGTCCGCCGGGGCGCCCAGCCAGAGCCGGCGCGCGATTTCCGCCGAGTCCGCAATGTGCCCGCCGCGAAACAGCGGCCAGACCCGTTCGCACAAGGCACCCGCCGCAAGGATGTCTTCGAGCGCGGCTTCCTCCCACGACCCGCTGCACACGAGGAGGAGGTGCGCCGGGCGCCGCGCCTCGATCCACGCCGCGAGCGCCGCGAGATTCAGAAACGCGCCGGCCAGCACGGCGGCGGCTCCAGCGCTTGCGCGCAGCGCGCGGGTGCCGTTCGTGGTGGTGGCGACGATGGTTCGCTCACGCACCCGTTCCACGGAGAATTCGCGCGGTGAATTGCCGAAGTCGAAGTCCACGCCGCCGCTTTGCGCCGCGCGGATCCGAAAGCCTTCCCGTTCTCCGGCCAGCAAGACCTCCGGTTGTTTCTGGCGCACGGCGAGGGCTTCGTGAATTTCCGCCACGGGAATGACCGCCGCGGCGCCGCGGTCAAGGGCAGTCAGCAGGGTCGAGGTGGCGCGAAGCACGTCGAAGACGACGCAGGTCGTGCCGTGTTTTTCACGCGCCTGAAGCCACGCAAATTCGCCGGGAGCCAGGACCACTTCGATGCTCGATGCCATGCGCGTATTTGAATCGCCCGCTCGCGCCGCTCAAAGCGAAATCTGCCGGAGGCCTCTGAAACCGCGGAATTGGTTGGCCGATTTTTGAACGTTTGCCTGCTCCACCCCCTCCACTCCTATGCGGCCCCACCGGGATTGCTTTGACGCCCCGGCGGTTCGCGGCTTAAGTGAAGTCAGTGGCAAAGACATGAACGGTTCCATTTCCAACATCCTGAGAGCGGTAAGGGCCGGCTCGCTCGCGCTGGGTTTCGCGGCAGCCTCCAGCTTCGCCGGCGAACCCATCATCATGGGCACCCAGCGCATCGCGTCTGACCCCGGCGCGCGCCCGCGCCTCGATGAACGGCTCGAAAAGGGAAGCGCCATCACGCGAACCTCCAATCCTCTCACGGACGATTCCGGGATGCGCCCCTTGTTTATGCCACCGCCCGCGGCGGCACCCTCCAAGCGCAGCCAGAGCGCGCGCGATGAAAAGGAGAACTGGATGGTGCTCAATCCCGGCGACCTCACCGACGCCGCGGGTTCCGGCGGGTTGTTCGGTGATGGCTCGATGAGCCCGGACAAGAATTCGGGCCGCCGTGATTATTTCTTCGAGAAGCCTGAGGGACGCTCCGGATCGGGCAGCCGCCATCCCATCACGGGCAACGGGCTGGATCTGGTCAGCCGGGCCGGCCTCGCGATGGCCAATGCGTCCGCGCCCTATTCCCGTCAGGACGAGGCGGAAACAAAGCGCCGGGCAGAGGATTCCCGCGAATCCGGGAGTTCCGCCAGCGGCACGACCGGCGGACGAAAATCGATCGAGGAGCCGGGCCTTGGGCCTTTGATGGATCCGGGTCGTGTCTCGGGAGCGCAGGGCATCGAACGCTGGTCGGCCTCGATCAACCAGGCTCTGCAACACCGGAAGATTGACGGGGTGAACGACCCCCAGACAAAACGCGAGCAGTATCTCGATTACTTGGGCAATGCGCAGTACTCCGGCGCGAATTATCCGGCCAATACAGAATGGGGCAAGTACCAGCGTGAATGGGCCGGCTCGGCGGCCGACGCCCGCGCCGCCTCCAGTCCGGGACTCATGGGTGGCAGCGTGGCGGGCGCCTTCAGCAGCAAGCCGACCGTGGCCACCCCGGGCGCCGCGTCCTTCTCCGGCGTGAATCGCCCTGGTGCGGCGCAGGGCAATCTTTCCGGGATGGGCACCCTGCCATCGTATCTTCAGCAACAAAGCGTGCCCAGTCGCGCGCCGAAGGTGGATTACTCGGTGCCGAAAGATCCCGGCTCCAGCTTCAACTTCCGCTGACCTCATGCCGCCACCCGCCACCTCGCGGCCGGAACGGGTCTTCTTCCGGGCCGGAGTTCTCGGCCAACCGTCGCCTCTCGCATGACGGCCTACACGGTGGTGCGCCTCCTGACCACGGCCGCGCTGGCCGGGTTGCTCTTCGAAATCGGCCTCCGGCTCAGCCCACGCGAAGTGTGGCATTCCCTTCGTGACCGCGCGCTGCTGGTCCGCGTGCTGGTGTTGAACTTCGTCGTCGTTCCCGCGCTGGCCCTCGCGTTCCTGCGCCTGATGGGGGTGCCCCGCGATCCGTCGGTTGCCATCCTGCTTCTGGCGGCCGCGCCGTTCGCGCCGGTCGTGCCGATCTTTGCGAAAATGGTGCGCGGCGATCTCGCGCTGGCCGCCACCCTCACCGCGCTGTTTCCATTCGTGTCGGCGTTCTTCACGCCGCTGGTTTGTGCCGTGGGCATTCGCTTCGTTCCGGGCGCGGGCGAACTGAGCTTCAATTTTGCGATCATCCTCGTGGTCTTGCTTGCCACCATCACCCTGCCGCTGGCCGCCGGGGTGGCGGTCAATCACCGCTGGCCGGCTCTCGGGCAGGGATTGCAGAAGCCTGTGGAAGTGGTGGCCGACGCGGCGGGAGCGCTCTCGTTGGGTTTCGTGACCTGGACGGAATGGAATGCAATCATTCACACCGGCTGGAAGCCGTTGCTTGCGATGGCGGCGATCAGCGAGGCGTCGCTCGTGCTTGGCTATGTATCGGGCAGCGGCGGGAAAGGCGCGCGGCGGGTGACGGCTTTCGGCGCGAGCAACCGCAACATCGCGCTGGCGATCCTCGTGGCCATCGACAGTTTTGCCGGCACGCCGATTCTGCCGCAGGTGGTGGCGAACGGATTATTGCTGATATTCCTGGGGCTGGCGCACGTCGCCTGGTGGCGCTTTGCGCGGCCCGAGTGAGGCGGAACACCTCGTCGTAGCGGCGCGTCGGCAGACCGCCGCCATCCTCCCGTTCGTTCCGTTGGCGGCCCTCTACCGGGACGTCGTTACGAGGAAAGGTTCACGGATCGGTCGTGCGACAACGGCTCACCGCGCGCGGCTCGTGATGGCCGCCTTCCCGATGTCGGCGATCACGTCCCAGGCTGGGCCGGGGAATTTGTGCATCTGCGCCAGCACATCCTCGAACGCGGTCAGGAACCATTTCACGTCGTCGTCGCTGATGACCAGCGGCGGAAGGAGTTTCACCACATCGATGGCGTGTCCCGCGACCTGCGTGATGATGTGATGCTTGTCGAGCAACGGCATGATCGCCGCCTGCGGGAAGAGACTCTTGTCGAGCTGGTGCATCAGCGCCCAGGCCGCCTTGAGCGTGAAGGATTTCGGCGGGCCGAATTCAATGCCCACCATCAAGCCGCGCCAGCGGATCTCCTTGAGAAACTCGTAGCGCGGAATCATCGCGGTGAGGCCCTGGCCGATCATGTCGCCAAGCCGCGCAGCGCGCTGGATGAGACCGCAGCGGTCGAGCACGTCCAGCGCGGCCAGACCGGCGGCCATCGCGAGGCTGCCCTGGCTGAAGGTCGAGCTATGCACGACCGAGCGTTGCATGCTGGAGAAGACCTTCTCGTGAATCCATTTCTTGCACAGCACCGCGCCGACCGGCACATAGCCGCCCGAGAGCGTCTTGGCCAGGACCACGATGTCGGGGTCCGCGTCCGGCCCGTCGTGTTCAATGGCGAGGAACTTTCCGGTGCGGCCCATGCCGGACTGCACCTCGTCATCGACGAAGATCGCTCCGTGCTTGCGGCAGAGCCGGATGGCCTCGCGCAGGTAGCCGGGCGAGGGAATGTTCACGCCCTTGCCCTGCACCGGTTCGACGACGAAGGCCGCCACGTCGCCCTTGCGCAGTTCGGCTTCGAGCGCGTCGAGGTCGTTGAAGGGAATGGCGCGGCACTCCGGCAGAAACGGGGCGAATCCTTCGCGAAAACTTTCGTCACCGTTGATGGAGAGTGAGCCGTAGCTCAGCCCGTGAAACGCCTTTTTGCAGTGGATGATGGCCGGCTTGCCCGTGGCGCACTTGGCGTACTTGATGGCGGTCTCGACGCCTTCCGCGCCGGAGTTGGTGAAGAAGACCATGTCGAGCTGGTTCGGCATGCGCTTCTTCAGTTCAGCGGCGAGCAGACCCGAGAGCAGCGGCGCCTCCATCTTCACCAGGCTCGAATAGTCCGCGTTCATCAAGTCGATGAGCGTGCGGCGCACGTCCGGATGATTGCGGCCGAGACCAAACACACCGTAGCCGGAGAGCAGATCGAGATACTTGGTGCCGGCGACGTCCCACAGGTAAGGCCCCTGCGCGCGCACATAGCAGCGGTCGAAGCCGATGGTTTTCAGCGTGCGGACATTGGCCGGATTGACGTGGTCGGCGTGGACTTCGTAATTGCGGCCTTCGTGCTCTTTGAGGAGCGCAAGGATGTCGAGGCCGGGCGGTTGGGCGGCGGCAGTCGGGGCGGCGTCGTTAGCAGACAACATGGTGAAAAAGTTCGTCGGGGCGCGGCGGACTGCAAGGAAATAAGCGATGCGGCAGTGCGGGCGCAGTCCCTCCGCGTGGCATCGCGCGTCGGCTCGCCAGGAGTGGATGGAGCATTTCAGGGCACGTCCTGGGCCGGCGCATGGTGTCGCGCATAATCGCAGAGCGCGCGCACATTCTCCAGCGGCGTGTCGCGCGGGATTTCGCAGCCGGCGCCGACGATGAAGCGCGCGCCCGCCGCGCGGTGACAGGCGGCGATTTCCTGCGTTACGATTTCCGGAGTTCCGTTCCGCAGCACGGCAACGGGATTGATGTTGCCCAGCAGCACCTGGTTTGGCCCCATCGCGCTGCGGGCCTCCGGCATCGGTGATGGGTAATCAAGGTCAACAATCGCGCAGCCCAGTTTGCCCATGCCACCAAGGATCCGGCGTGTGTTGCCGCAAATGTGCAAGCGCACCCGGGTGCCCAGCGCGTGCAAACCATCCACCAGCTTTTGCTCAGACGGCAGCACGAACTCCTCGTAAATCTGGGGCCCGACCAGCGAGGCGGCAGCGTCGCCCATGCCGATAATATCCACGCCCGCCTCGACCTGGGCGCGGGCGAAGCGCAGTTCCATCTCCACGATGAACTTGAACACGTCACGCACGAACGCGGGATCGTCGTAGAAATCGAGCATGAGATTGTTGATGCCGCGCAGGTCGGCCGCCTCGGCGCACGGACCCTCGATCCAGCCTTCGATGAGTTTCTCGCCGCCGACCTTTTCCTTGAAGAGCGCCGCGCCGCGCACGCGATCCGTCATCCGCCCGCCACCGAGCGGGTCTGGAATCTTCAGGGTGGCGAGCTTTGATTTGTCGAGCAGCAGCGCCTCATCCTCGACGATCGCCGGCGGTTGGTCGTCGAAGTAGCGGATGGTCGCGCCGCAATCGGCCGCCTCGCGCGCCGGATCGGAAATGACCGACACGTAGTCGAAGCCGAACTTTTCCGCGGTGACGAGTTGGGCGTGGACCATGATGCGATGGTCGCGCGCGTAATCGCCGTATTTCACCCCGGCCTGATCAGCGGCGAACATCATGGTGATGGGCATGAGCGGGAGGTGATCCACCGGTTGCCCGGACAGATGGGCGAGGACGCGTTCGCGATTGTTCATGAGAGAATGCAGGATGCCCGTCGCGGTTTGTTTGGAGCCGCCGCGACAGGTGACAGGCGGATTCGATGCGATGACCCGCCGGACGGCCTTGATCGAGATCAAGCTGTGCGGAGGCACCATCAGCGCAGCAAAGCCGGTCCCGGCTGCACCGACAACCTGTTCAAATTGCAGGAGGATCTGCTGCAGGTGTTTGCCAACCTGATGCCCTCGAATACCATCTCCCGGGCGGACCAGCTTTCGGCTATCATCCAAGGATCGCTCAATGATCCGCGCACCTGTCAAAACCTTCTGCTGCTCGCGCGTAATCACGCCGGGATCAACCTTGCCCTCGGTCTCGCGGATGCCGAGCAGATTGGCCCCGGACTTACGACCTTCGAAATTCGCGCGTTTGATCCGCTGGCCGAGAAGGATCTCGCCGTCATCGGGCGCGTGACCGTGGAGGCCGGCAAGCCAACCATTCTTCCGCCGCCCGGACCACCGCGGTGCCGGTTTCCACCGATGCGGATGCCAACGGCAACCTGCTCATCGACTCGTGGGAAAACAAATTCTTCGGCGGCACCGGGCTGACGAGCCCGTTCACCGACACCGACGGCGACGGCTACAGCGACATCCAGGAAATGATCGAAGGCTCCGACCCGCGCGATTTCTACGGACGCCCGGCGGTGGCGGTCGCGCCCTTCGCGGCTCCGGTCCTCCGGTTTGCCGAAACTGGCGGCGCCGTCGAGCTCCACTTCCTCTGGCCTGCGGCCTACGTTGGCAAATTCGACTTTGGCGTCCGGCACACGGGCGCGCTGGGCATGCCCTTCACCGATCTGGTCGCCACGGGGCCGCTGCCTGTTTCGGGCAACGAATTCAAGATGACCTTCCCGGCGCCCGCGACCGCCCAGCACTTCTACTATCTCACCGTGGCGCTGCAGTGACCGCCGAGGTTTGTCGGCGGCCCAAAGTAGCACGGCCGTCCCGGCTGAATGCTTCGGAAAACCGTGCTGAACAAAGGCGGGCTGACTCATGCAGGCGCGACACCCGTGCTACCTTCAAGGCGAGTCAGCGCCGGTGACGCGCAACGCCTGCGAGGTGCGTGGTGAGGGTGCCGGCCCCGCGGTGAACGCACGCCCGGCCAACCAAGGCCACACCTCCTCCGAATGAGGGAAGCCGTGGTGAGATGCGATCACTCGCGCGCTGGCTCCGGTGATGGGCGACAAAATGGTCCGGGCGCATCCGCGCCCTGCCCCCGGCGCGCGGCCTTGAGGCCGCTTCAGCGTTCGATGGGTGTTGGCGAAACATGGCCGGACGGTCTCTCGAACGATGAAGCGACGTCAACGTCGCGCTCCAACCCGGTTGCCTTCGGGGGCAGTGTCGAGATGCGACCAATTGGTCCGGCCGGCAGTCTTGCGATTGACTTGCGTTTGTCGTTCGGGCAGAGACATTCAATGTTCCGCCGCAAATCGACCGGGAAATCCCATTCCTCGTTATCGGGGCAATACCCAATATCGAGGAAATCTTTCCAGCTACATAAATAGTTCGGCGTAGCCACAGAACTAGGCGTCACCTCCACAAAATAGGCATGAAGACGCATCGGCTATTGGAATTTGATGACTACTGGGTCGCTGAGAATGAGGAAGGGTATGGCAACGCCGTGGTCCTCTTAAAACCCTGGTCTGCCCGGCACCTCAAGATCCTGAAGCGGCATCAGATTAAAATCATCCGCTTGAACGACCGACTAGGCTGGTCCGGCACTGACATTTCCTTTGTGCTAACCATCCCAGGCATTCACGGAGTCGACCTGATTAGTGAGGAGGTGACCGATGTTTCTCCCGTGTTTCAGATTGGGGGACTCAAGACCCTTTCACTCTACTGCCAGGCGAAAGTCGCGGGAGACTTTTGAAGCTGAAGAAACTGCAAAGCGTTGGCCTGCAGTGGATGCCTGTTTATCATTCGCTTTTCGGTTTGAGGTCCTTACGCCGAATCAATGTCCTCGGGTTCCCCCACATCGACTTAAACTGCTGGGAGCAAAACAAGAGGGCCACATCCCTGAGTTTATCCTCCACTTCGTTGGAGTCCTTGGGCGGCATCGATCGCTTCCCTCGCTTGAAGACGCTGGATCTCTACCGGTACCGCAAATTGAAGTCGCTGGAAGCTCTTGCAGACTCTCCCTATATTCAGACGCTGCGGCTGTCTCATTGCTCTGGCATTGATGACCTTTCCCCCATTGCACGATTGCGTGGATTGAGGATTCTCGAAATCATGGACAGCCATTTGCTCCGTTCCGTGGCTCCGCTGGCACGGTGCAAAAAGCTTCAGAGACTGCAAATTGCGGGGAATACGGTCGTGGCTGACGGGGATTTCAGTCCGCTGAGGAACCTTGCGGAGCTAAGGGACGTTTTGTTGGCACACAAGAGGCACTACTCGCACACAGCCGAGGAGTTGGAACGAAAGAAATGAAACAGGACCACATGCCAATTCGCCGAATTGCCGCTTGTCAAAGCGTGGCGATTATCGTCTAACCGCGCGATGCCAGATTGGATCGCCGTCATCCTCCTCGGAATCATCGAAGGGGTGACCGAGTTTCTGCCCGTGTCCTCCACCGGCCACCTGTTGCTCGCGGAGCAATGGCTGACCCAGCATCAGCGGGAGGTGCTCTTCGGCGAACTCTTCAACGTGGTCATCCAAAGCGGCGCCGTGCTGGCCGTGCTGCTGGTCTTCTCGCGGCGGGTGCAGGAGATGGCTGTTGGCTGGCGGATGCCAGCGACGCGCGATTACACCGTCAAGCTGGCCGCGGCGTTTTTCATCACCGCCGTGGGCGGATTGCTGGTGAAGAAACTCGGCTGGAAGCTGCCAACCACGGCGGCCCCGGTTGCGTGGGCGACGCTCATCGGCGGCGTGCTGTTCCTGATCGTGGAAGCATGGCTGCGAGGGAAATTGCTGCGCGACACCATCACCTGGCCGGTGGCGCTGGCCATCGGTGCGGCGCAACTCGGCGCAGGCGTGTTCCCCGGCGCGTCGCGTTCCGGCACCACCATTCTCATCGCGCTGATGCTGGGCGTGGCGCGTCCGGCGGCGACTGAATTCTCATTTCTCCTCGGCATTCCCACCTTGGTGGCGGCGGGCGCGTATCAAATCCTCTCGGCCGTCCGGCATGGCGAGGCCGGAGGCGTGAACTGGGGATTGGTGGCCATCGGGACGCTGGTCTCGGCCGTCACGGCGTTCATCGTGGTGAAATGGCTGCTCAAGTTCGTGCAAAACCACACGTTCGTTGTCTTTGGATGGTACCGCATCGTGCTGGGCATCGCGATTTTGCTGTGGGCCAGCCGGCTGACGCATTGATGAAACACTGTCACGGTCATTGTGATGGATTGCCCCGCTGGCTCATTGGAGTTGCGGCGGGTGTCATCACTGGCTGGGTGCTGGCGTCGTTCGCAATGTGGTTGGGATGGACTCAAGTGGAGGGTAAAGCGTTTCGATGCGCGGACGACACGTGGCCCTTTGTATCATTTCGCACCGACCTTGGCGTTCACCAGAGCGCTGGCGATGTGCTGGGTGTTGGTTGGACGTGGGACAGAATTCGGGGGCTGCAAAATCGATTCGAGTGGGCCTACCTCACCGTCTGGATATCATCTGGAACGCTGACTAGCTGGTTGATTGTCCGCCGCGGTGAAACAAAGAAACTAGTCGGGGTAACTGAGCGAGGGGCCTCGACCGCTGATTCATCCGAGCGTTGAATTTGCTTCGCCACTCCGCGCGTTTCCATTTGATCGCGGAGCGGTCTTCACCTTTGATCGCAGAAATGAACTCACGTGGCAAAGCCCTCTCGTTTCTCTGCCTGCTCCTTGGGGGACAACTGTCCCCGGCCGCGCCACCCCCCGCGCTGGACCGCGCCAAATTCACCGCCATTGAGCACGCCGTCACCAACGCCATTGGCGAGCAGCGTTGTCCCGGGGCGGTGGTGTGGCTGGAGCGCAACGGCGAGGTTTATCATGAGGCGTTTGGTCAGCGCGCCCTCGTGCCGCAGCTCGAGCCGATGACCACGAACACCGTCTTCGATGTCGCCTCGCTCACCAAGGTGCTGGCCACCACTCCGTCGATGATGAAACTCATCGAGCGTGGACAGGTGCAGCTCGACGAGAAAGTGCGTGCTTACCTCCCGGAGTTTGCCGGCGGCGGTGCGGAGAACATCACCATCCGGCATCTGCTCACGCACACCTCGGGCTTGCGCCCCGGCATAAGCGGTCAGGCGTTCACCAACTATCAGAGTGCCATTGCCCAGGCAGTGAAGGAGAAGCCCAATCCCGCGCCGGGCACGCTCTTCCGCTACAGCGACATCAATTTCATTCTGCTCGGCGAACTGGTGCAGCGCGTCACGGGTCGCCGGCTTGATGAGTTCGCCGCCGCGGAGATCTGGCGTCCGCTCAGCATGAATGACACCTGTTATCTGCCGCCCGCCGAATCGAGGGAGCGCATCGCGCCCACGGAAAACGGCCTGCGCGCCGCGGTGCATGATCCCACCGCGCGGCGCATGGGCGGCGTGGCCGGTCACGCGGGAGTGTTCTCGATTGCCGCAGACATCGCGCGCTACGCCCGGATGATACTGCGCGGCGGCGAACTGGACGGTGTGCGCGTTTTCAAACCGGAGACGATTCAACTGATGACAAGCGTGCAGTCGCCCGAAGGCGTCATCGCACGGCGCGGTTTGGGCTGGGACATTGATTGCGCCTACAGCCGTCCGCGGGGGATGGTGTTTCCGCTCGGTTCGTTCGGGCACACCGGCTGGACTGGCACCGCTCTTTGGATTGATCCGTTTTCGAAGACGTTCGTGATTCTCCTCTCGAACCGCGTGCATCCCGATGGCCGGGGCAACGTGCTGCCGCTTTACGCCGCGATGGGCACGCTCGCCGCGCAGGCGGTGGCGGACTTCGATTTCAAGAATGTCCCCGGCGCGCTGGCGTTCCGCACGAACTTCATCGAATGGGGTGTCATCACGAATCTCGTCGTGCCGTCCGCAGAGGCGCGGCCCCTGCCCGATGTGCCCGGCGTGCTCAACGGCATCGACGTGCTGGTGAAGCAGAACTTCGCGCCGCTCAAGAAGCGCAAGATCGGCCTGATCACGAATCACACCGGCATCGACCGGTACCGCCGTCCGACGATTGATCTGCTGCACTCGGCGCCGGACGTGGAACTGGTCGCGCTCTTCAGCCCCGAGCACGGCATCCGCGGCGAACTCGACACCACCATCACCAACAGCGTGGACGCGAAGACCGGCCTGCCGGTGTTCAGCCTGTATCCAAAGATTCCCAGGAAGAAACCGGAGCAGAGCCAGGCCGATTACGAGGCGATGGCGTTGCAGATGCGTGCGCCGTCCACGGAACAGTTGCAGGGACTCGACGCGCTGGTGTTCGACATCCAGGACATCGGGTGCCGCTTCTACACGTACATCGCGACGCTGGGCACCTGCATGGAGGCCGCCGCCAGGGCGGGAGTGAAATTCATCGTGCTGGACCGGGTAAATCCAATCAACGGCGTGACGGTCGAGGGGCCGATTCATCGCGGGCATTCCACCTTCGTCGCGTATCACTCCATCCCGTTGCGCCACGGCATGACCGTCGGCGAACTTGCGCGGATGTACGCGGCGGAGCGCGGTGTGAAAGTGGATCTGACCGTCATTCTGATGGAAGGCTGGAAGCGCGCGATGTGGTTCGATGAAACCGGCCTCCCGTGGCTTAATCCGTCGCCGAACATGCGCAGCCTGCGCGCGGCCATTCTCTATCCGGGCGTTGGCCTGCATGAAAGCGCGGTCTCCGTGGGGCGCGGCACGGACACGCCCTTCGAGGCGGTGGGCGCACCGTATGTCAACGATCTCGAACTGGCGCACGCCATGAATCGCGCCGGTCTCGATGGGGTGCGCTTCGTGCCGGTGCAATTCACGCCGACCTTCAGCACCTTCTCCAACAAAGTCTGCCAGGGCGTTTCGCTGGTGCTGACGGATCGCGATCGTTTCCGCGCGGTGGATACCGGCGTGGCTCTCGGTCTGGCATTGCGCCAACTCGGCGGCACGAACTACGCGCTGGCCAAGACCACGAATCTGCTCCAGAGCACGATGATTCGTGACGGTATTGACGCAGGCCGCCCGCTGGCGGAATTGCGCAAGGAGTGGGCTGCAGACGTCGCGGATTTCGAGCGGCGCCGGAAGCCGTTTCTGCTCTACGAGTGAACGCGCCGGCGACTCACGGTTTCGCGGTGGCGCCGATCGACGCAGCGCGTTCCACGAAGAACAATTTCTCCTCGGGAAGCCTCCCGCACTCGCGGGACAACGCCTCCAGTTCGCCCAACTGCCGCCCGCTAATCGTCGCCAGATAATTGGTCGCCGGTTTGAATATCAGCACGCCGCCCGCGCCGTCCTTGCGCCGGACGCTCACCTGAATCGATGCCACCGTCATCACCTCGGCGAGCCGCAGATCCAGTCGCCCGATGGTGTTGCCGGTGCCGACGATCAGGCCGTCGGCGAGGCAGGAGAAGGGAGTTTCCAGCGGCACATGGCAGACGAGGTCGAGTTCGTGCCCGCCCCATGTCGCTCCAAATTCGCGCAAAGCCGCCTTGCCCATGCGCCAGCCCAGCACGTTCCAGGGGCCGACGTGCCCGTGCATCCGCTCGATTTCACCCCACCAATCCTGCGGCTCGCGCGCCTTGTTCCAGCCGTTCGTTCCCGGTGCCGAGTGCGGCTGATGATTGATTTCTTCAACCGGCTTCCCGGCTGGCGGCGGATTATTTTCGGGATGACCGCGTAAGGCCGATGGCGGAATGATGGCGAACAACAGTGTGAGCGGGAGTGATCGAATGAGTGCTTTCATGGGAGATGGCTTTTCATGGGTATGTGAGCAAGGAAAGGCGGGCGGAAAATGTCATGGAGTCTTGAACTGCATCCCTTCCCGTGTGGCGATGCGGGCAATGACGCCGCCATCTCCCGTGCGGCGGTACCAACTGCCCTCCGCCACCGGCGCTCGCGCGTCCCGGGTTCTGGCGCTTTCCGGGCGCGGCCCCATGCTCCACAGCACCCAGCGAAGCGGTGCATCAGCCGGGCTCGAATAGTACCTGCCGGCGTTCGTCGCGCACTCCGGGAAATCGTCTGGCACCCACAGCTTGTAGTTGCCGTTCGGGGTGTCGTTCAGGATCGATGGGCCCGGCGCGGCATACTTGTAAGTGTGGCCCGGATTGAACGCGTCTTCCATGTTGGCCGCCATGCCGCCGTCCGGACCTCGCGCCAGGTAGCCGGCGTCCGCGAGTTCCACCGGGAACTGACACCAGTGCGATGACAGGTCTGAGTTGCAGTTGATGCGCACCGGCGGCAACTGGCCCTCGTGATCGTCCGCATACATCTCCAGCGCCAGACCCACGCCGTAAAGCTCAGCATGAACCCTGGCCACCCTGGCTTTCTCCCTGGCGCCGGCCAGCGCAGGCAGCAGCAGGCTGGCGAGAATGGCGATGATGGCAATGACCACCAGCAATTCGATCAAGGTGAAACCCCGGGATCTTTCGGTTGTCGCGCGCATGCCCGGGCGTCAATTCGTTTTCCGCAACTGGTAGAACCGTTGCGAAGCCGTCGCCGGCAGCATCACGGTGTTCCGACCGCTGTTGACCACGGGCGTGTTGGTCACCGTCGTCCAATCGCCCGCGCTCGTCTCGGCCCGGTATTCCAGTTGATATGTCTCAGCCGACACCGGCCAGGTGACAACCACGTTCACTCCGATGGCCAGTTCCGGCGCGGGATTGTGCGGGAGCACTTGCTGGACGAACAACTCGTAGCCATTCGTGCCCTGGCTGCCGGAGCCGGATTCCTGAGTGAAAATGCCGATGGCGTCGAACTGGTTTGTCGGGGCGGCGCCGAGGCTGTAGCGCGGATGGCGCAGCGAGAAGAAGCGGCCAGCGCCGTCGGTCACGGTGCAAAGACGCGCCCCCCACAGGTTGGTGGGGTTCCATCCGTTCGTGTTCCCGAGGGTGAGATTGTTCAGGCGCACGCGCATTCCCTGCCAGTGCTCGCCTCCGGTGTCACGGGTCTGACCGAAAACGGGGAGCCAACTGGCGCGGTTGGTCGCCTCGCCGCCCACATTCATCACGTCGGCCAGCGTGATGACTTCCGGCGTCGGCAGGCCGTAGCCGGCCGTCACCAGCCGGATGTCGAAGTTGTAGGCCGGGTCAATGTCGTGGCCCTCGTTGATGTTGCGTTTACCGCCGTAGAACAGCGATTGACGCACCGTCACCTCCACCAAGTCTCCGGCCCGGAACTGATGCAGGTTCGACGGGTCGAAGTTCAGGCGCAGGATTTCCGCCACCCAGGCTTCATTGGTGTAGCTCAGGTCGCTGTTATGAATCCAGGGTTGGTTGCCGTAGTTCTGGCCCATCCAGCACGTGGTGCCGCCACGGTCGTTGTGGTCCACGGCCTGAAACGTCACCTGCCACTCGCCGCCGATCCGGTATTGATTGGCCCCGCCATTCCACGGCAGGAAGTTGGGTGTCGCGTCCAGCATTTCATCCGGGTTGCACAACAGGACACCGCGAATGGTAATAGGTGGGTCGAAGGGAGCGCGGGGAGCGGGCCAGGCGCTGGTGCCGGTGCTGGTGACCGCCTGGAGGTTGGAATGGGTGACGGACTGGGCGAAGGCCGGGGCCGCGCACAAGGCGAGCGCGAGGCCGGACCAACGAACTGCTGACTTCAATGACATGAGGATTTCGACTCAAACCAAGCCCCGAAGTTTCGCTCGCACGGGCCGGGGCTTGACTGGCTGCTCGCAGCGGTATTACCCTGACTGGAGAAAATACTACTCTTGGTAGAATGTTACGCAAATTAAAAATTGTATGAACTGTGCCTCCCAGGGAAACCCGCCGGCCATGCCTGGTGTCTGCGGCACTTTTTGCTTTGCGCTCCGCGTCTTCCCATCGGAAGACGCACGGAAGTCGCACGGAACTCGTTGGCTTTCGGCGGTCGAGCCAGAAACGCGGGGACGCACGAACCGTGCTGTGGGATTGGCCGGCGCCCTGCTTCCGCTGGTATCCTGAGAGTAACAGAGAAATGAGTTGCGCCGCCCGGTGAGGTGGCTTAATTGAAACGAGCAATGCAGCAAATCAGCGCAAAATTCAATTTGCGGGCGCCGCTGGCGAAGCGGGCGCTTTCGATTGGGGCCTTGCTGCTGTTTCTCTTCCTGCACGTTCTGGCCAGTTCTCACGAAGCGCACGAACTATGGCATGGCCATTCGACTGATTCTTCCGGGCATCAGTGTGCGGCCACCCTCCTGTCCAAGGGCGCGGTCGAGGTGTCCACGCCACACACCATCGTGGCGCCTTCGGACCGGGTGATTGGCTTCCTGTCGGTTCCCTCTGAAACGGTCGTGGTGGCGGCGGATTACCGTCTGTCGCCCAGCCGTGCCCCTCCCTCCTTCCAGGCCTGAGTCTTCCCGGCCTTGCCTTGTTTCATTCTGGTGACGCGCGTGCCCGCAAGAGGTGGCTCCGCACACCTTCCGGCGATGATCGCCGGTAAATGATCTCAGGCGAGGATTCTCCTTCCATCCAAACCCAGACGGGCCGCCTGTTGCCCGGCGTCGTTTCCCGCGGCGCGCAATGCAGGCACGAAATCCAATTTATGAAAACGACTCCTGTGGTGCGCCCACGCGGCGCGTTCACCCTCATTGAATTGCTGGTGGTGATCGCCATCCTCGCCATCCTCGCCGGCCTGCTGCTGCCGGCACTCGCCCGCGCCAAGGCTCGGGGGAAACAGGCCGCCTGCCTCAACAACCTCCGTCAGATCGGCCTCGGCATGCGGATGTATGCCGATGACAACGAAGGCTTCCTTCCCACGACCACGCACGGCGCGGGGACGAATGCCTCCTGGATTTTCCAACTTGCGCCTTACGTCGGCAACGTGGATCGCATCCGCATCTGTCCGGCGGATCCGAAGGGCGAACAACGGATCGAAGCCAACGCCGCGAGTTACACGCAGAACGAATACACCGCGGTGGACCTGGTGGATCCCTTCGGCCGGCCGCTCGAAAGCTTTCGCAAGCTGGACAACCTGCCTTGCCCCGCCGACACCATTACCACCTTCGAGATCTCCGACGCGGCCGGGGTGAATGTTTTCAACGACCACACTCATTCCCGCACCTGGCTTCAAGGCTGGAGCAGCGTGACCGCCGACATTCAGCCCGATCGCCACGGTTCCTCCGCCAACTACCTCTTCGCCGACGGCCATGTGGAAAACATCCAGGCCGCCCGACTCAAGGCGCGCATCGAAACGGGAGACAACTTCGCCAAGCCACCCAAGTAGCTCTTTCCAGTCCACACAGAACGAACAACATCAACGCAACAAACAAATCCAAACTCAAACGAACATGAACAGAGCCACGCATGACCTCAAAAATCCTGCCGCCATTGGCCAGCTCGGGCTGGCCGTGCTCTTGGCGACAACCTTCAACCTCTCGGCCCAACCCGTCTTGACCACTGGCCACACCGATATCGGCATCGTTTATCTGGACGGCGCGTGGGATCTCCACATCGGCCGGCACGATGATGACCCGCCGATGGAATACGCGCCCGACGGTGCGATTCTCGGCATCGGTCCCGCCGCGCAAACCACCGTGCCGGCGAACCCGGCGTTTGGTTTCCTCGGTACCCCGGGTTCGACGGTTTACATCCTGCCGGAGGTGGAAAACCCGTCGCTGCTCTTTCTTGGTTTCGGCACCGAGGAACTCGGGCCCGGGTTGTTCGTCAACAACCAGTTGAGGTTCAGCCTCACTTCCGTCAACGGGCCCGGCAATTTCTCCGTGTATGACGTGGATGCCTTCGGAACTCCGAATGTCATGATGAACTCTGGCAACGGCATCACGGCGGCCGATTCGCTGGTGCTGCCCACCGGAGGGCACCAGCATGCCAACTGGGCCTTCAGCCTGCCTGGCAACTACGAGGTGAACTTCGAGGCGACGGGCACCCTTGTCGCTGGCAATCAATTCACCAGCAGCGGTCCCGTGACCTACACGTTCGCCGTCGTGCCAGAGCCCGGCACGTGGGCGTTGATGACGATCGGCGGTTTCGGGGCGTGGCTCTCATTGCGCCGTCGCAAGGCGACGCGCTGAGAGTGAGTCCCTCGCCCCGCGGCTGGCGGTCCGACCGGCTTGCCAGCCGTTTTCCAATCAGCCATTTGATTCAAAAAATGAAACGATCCCAATTCGCTCCAGCATTCCTTTCGGCCTGCCTTGCGACGGCATGCAGCGTGGCGCTACGCGCGAGCCCACTTTGCTTCTCCTTCACCCAGGAACACGTCGATTTGCTTTCCGTCCAGTGGAATGCCGCGAGCAATCAGTTGAGCCTGATGGCCTCCGACGACATCCATGGGCTGCTCTACGCCAGCAACCAATGCGTGGTCATTGCCCCCGAATCCACGCAGTTCACGCTGCCGGCTGGCACGCCCTTCGGCAACGAAGGTGATTCGCTCTGGATTCTGCCGCAGAACCCGTATCCCGGAGTCCCCTACGTGGGCGTCTCCGCTGAAACCATCTCCGCCGGCACCTTTACCGATCCATTCACCATCCAGTTGAAGCGCGTGGAAGGGCCTGGCCAGTTCATCGTCTGGCAGGCGGGCAGCTTCGGCACCTTCGACATGAAGATGGACACGCGCGACGGCATCGGGCCGGACGACAAGCTGACACCGTTTGTGGGCGGCCACGAGCATCACAACTGGGGCTTCACCACCAGCGGGGTCTATCGCGCCTATTTCCAGGCAGTCGGACGGCGTCCCGGCCAGAGCACGAACATCGTTTCGGCAGAGACACCATTCACTTTTCACGTCCTGCCGCTGAAGCCATTCGAGACGTGGACTGCCACCAACTGGCCCTGCGAATGCCGGACCAACCTCATCCTGGCCGGCGTGAATCCGGATCTGGATGCAGGCGCCAACGTGGTCGAGTATGCGCTCGGCACTGACCCGAAGATTGCCACGACCAATGGCTGGCCGACGGCCAGCCTGGTGACGGACAACGGCCAGACCTACGGCGCGTTGACCTACACACGGGCCAAGGCGGCGACCGAGGTGACTTACGAGGTCGTCGCCGCCAGCAGCATCACCGCGACCACGTGGCAACCGATCACCAGTGTCCATGGCATCGTGGATCTGGGCGCGACTGAGCGCGTCACGATGCGCGATCCCGTGCCCATTGGCAGCGGACGGCAACGGTTTTATCAACTCCGCGTGCGGCTGAATTGACCGCCAACGTCCATGACACGAAATCTCATGTGCCTTGGTGCGCTGCTCGTCGTGGCGGCGAATCTGCGCACCGTCGCCGGGGCAGCGCTCTCCAACGAACCCCCGGGCGACGATCTCGCGCTGGGCCGTGCGATCGATGACGGTCACTGCGCCTTTGCGGGATTCCATGCATCCACGTTGTGCGCGGGATCGTAAATGGTCTTGAAGTCACGCGCTTCGGCGTGACCATCCACGAACGTGTAGTTCGCGCGCCCGAGGTGTCGGCGCGAGGCAAGGTCCGCCGCATCCTGCGCCGACGTCCAGAAGTTCGGCATGATGTGATCCGCACCCGAGGCGTTCTCGGCGAACACGATCGTGCCCGCCGGATTCGGCACGCTGCCATAACGCCGCCACGTCTGCGGATTGCCTTCATAGTCGTCGTCCGGTCCCAGCTCGAAATACACGTTCAGGCCGTAACTCCAAGGCGTCGTGCGCCGATCGCTGGGACAATGATAGACGCCGTCAAACAGGTTCGTCCAAGTCATCTTGTCAGAGCCCAATTGCGGCGCAATGGCGCGGCCCCAGGTGAGCTGGCCGTGCGTGAAGGCCGAGTGCTGGCTGCGCGGGAACTCGTCCTCTTCCTCCTCGGCATAGAGACGAACCGCCAGTCCAAGCTGGCGCATCTGGCTGAGGCATTGGACCGAACGGGCGGATTCCTTGGCCCGCCCCAAGGCGGGCAGCAGCAAGCCCGCCAGAATGGCGATGATGGCGATGACGACCAGCAACTCGATGAGCGTAAAAGCGCCGCGCGCTCCCGGCTCGCGAGAACCGGAAGGCGCGGACGCGATGTGAGGCCAATCAATCACGGCAGACGGCGCATGCGGAAGCATTTGTTCCCCGTGCTGCCATCGATCACCACGCACGGTTTGCCGTCGATGGCGACGGGCGCGTTGGTGACGGGCGTCCAATTGGCCGACGGCACGTTGTCCGCTGATTCGAGCGCCCAATTCACGGCGTCCGCCGGCCAGGCGATGACCATGCGTGCGGCAATAGCCACTGTGGGGCGTCCATCCGGCACCGAGGTCCAGTTCAGCACGAATGTGCCTGTGCCCGAATCTGGAATCGCCACGCCCGTGTTGGTGTTGACGAGAAACGCCTCAAAGGCGGCCGAATAGGCATTGGTGCCGGGCGGTGCGGTCACGCAGGGATGAAACATCGACCCACTCCATGCGAAGGTGTTGGTCGTTCCTGCGGTACCGAAGAGCGGCTGCCACAGGTGCGGCAGAGACATTGCGTGAGCGCGGTAGAAGCCAACCTCGGGCGAGCCCGACAGCTTCCGGATCACGATGCCGGTTCCCTGGGGCAGAGGGTCGGTGACGGGATCCATGACAAAACCATAGCGTCGGCTGAATGCCCGCCCTTCCCGGCTGGAATCAAGCGCGTCATACCACGGGTCCGCGGTGTTGAAGTTGTCGGATGGATTGCTGACCAGGAGCGGGACAAGCTCCGGCACCTCCGGCGGCATGGTGACGTGAAGGCGGCCATGGTCGGCATGATAGGCCAGCATCGGCATGACCATCTCACCTTGCAAGGGAACCAGGGCCAACGTGGCGGCCTGCACCGATGAAACTCCGCACGTCACGATGACGGCGGCAGCGGTGGTCGAAAGGAACTTTGTTATCTGCATGGAGAATTTTAATTTTTGGTTTCAAAAGGTTTCAATCATTGGGGCGGTGAACTCCCCCAAAGGGGTACCTGGCGCACAGCCACGGCCAACAAAGCCGGACTGCGTCACCGCCAGCCAGGAGGTTTCTGGATTGGAGAGGGGGACAATCGTCCGTGATGGGAACGCTCAGGCCCGCTGCCAGCCAGGAGCCGTGTCAGACGAAACGCACCGCCTCACGCATGAGCGGGATTGCCATCGAGGACGCCGCGAGGACGCGGCTTGGGAGGTTCCTCGGTGCGTAAGCATCCGAAGAGATCGAAGAAGGGGATTGGGTCGTGAAGGCGGGTGAAAGCGAATTCGGTCGCCTGCCAGACCGGACCCACCTCAAGCTTGAAGCCGGGCTTGACCTGTTGCTGCTCCTGCCTCTTTTCCTCCGCGCGACCTTTTTTGATGACCTTGCAGAGCGGGCAGGGATGTTCGCCGTCGAAGGTCTTGGTCACCGCTTCCTTGAACGAGGCATCACGCGAGTAAGTGACGATCATGCCCGTCCAGGCGACCGTCTGCAGGAATGCCCAATGCAGTCCCAGGGAAAGGACCAGCAGGGACACGGTCACAATTTTGAAAAGCGAACTCAACGGGCGTCAGACTAGACCAAGTTTCCTCAGCGTCAATCCGCACAGGCGGATCTTTGATCCTCCGACGGCTGCCGTTTCGGTGTGGGGTGCTGGCGCAGGAGGGGTTGCCCGATCGAGCGTGACACGAAATAGCGCTGGGCGTGGAGGCGAAGTTTCCGGCTACGGGGCCTGCTGCGCCGGATAGTCCGCGTAGCCTTTGGGCGTGAAGGAATACCAGACATCCATCGGGGCATCGGGGGCGAGCGGCCAGCCGTGCGCGAAGCGTTCCACGAGATCCGGGTTGCTGATGTAAGGACGGCCGTAGGCGAGCAAGTCCGCGCTGCCGTCGCGCACCGCCGCTTCACCGGTGTCGAGCGTGTAGCCGCAGTTGCCCATGAGCGGGCCGGTGAACACCTCGCGAAACTCACGCAATTGCATCGGCGTCCCCAACTGGTGAAAGCCGAAGGCGAGTCCATCGAGCACGTGCAGATAGCCGAGGCGGAAAGGATCCAGCGCACCGGCCACGAAGCGGAACGTCTCGCGAAAATCCGGCGAACCCATGTCGTTGAACACGCCATTGGGCGAAAGTCTGACCCCCACGCGCGAGGCCGGCCAGACTTGGAGGACGGCGTCCACGACTTCGAGCAGGAAACGAGCGCGGTTCTCCTTCGAGCCGCCGTAGCGATCCGTGCGATGGTTGGTTTTCGACTGGAGGAACTGATCGATGAGATAGCCGTTGGCGCCGTGGATTTCCACGCCATCGAAGCCCGCTTCCTTGGCCCGCTCGGCCGCCCGCCGGTAGTCCGCGACGATGCGCGTCACCTCGTCCGTGTCGAGCGCGCGCGGTGTTTCGTACGGATGCTTGCCGGTGGGCGTGTGAATGTGATCACCGTTGAGTTTGATCGCGGAGGGCGCGACGGGCAGCGATCTGTCCGCACGGAACGAGCTGTGCGAGGCGCGCCCGCAGTGCCAGAACTGGAGGAAGATCGGAGTGCCCCGGGCGTGTGCCGCGTCGGTGACCTGCTTCCATGCCTGGGTCTGGGCATCGGTGTAAATCCCCGGCGACTGCTGCCACCCGAGGCCCTGCTCGGAAATCGAGGTGGCCTCGGTGATCAGCAGTCCGGCACTGGCGCGCTGCGCGTAGTATTGGGCCATGAGCGCATTGGGCAGGCGCTCGACGCCGGCGCGCGCGCGGGTCATGGGTGCGAGGACGACGCGGTTCTTCAATGGCAGATCACCAAGAGTGAACGGGGTGAGCAGGGCGAGATTTGGTTGAGTCATATTTCGATGGATGCTTCGAGGCAGCGCGATGACGCCAGAGGATCAGTTCAGATCAAACAGGAGGACAAGGCACCACGAGGGGAGGCGAATGTTGTCACACCCGCCCGCCCGGCCAGTTCAGAGGTATTTCACCAATTCATTCCCGGGAAGACGGACCTTCGGCAGGGAGGCGTATTTGTCGCTCGGGCTGCGGTAGCCGAGCGCGCAGCAGACCACGGCGGCAAGCCCCTGCGCGGGCAGGTTGAGAATCCTGTCGAACTCGGCCGGCACGAAGCCCTCCATCGGGCAGGCATCGACGCCGAGCAGCGAGGCGCTGGTCAGCAAATTGCCCAACGCGATGTAGGCCTGGCGGGCGGTCCAGTGCGCTGCGGCGGGCTTGAAGCCTTCGCTGAGCAGCGAACCGGTCATCATTCCGCGATAGCCTGTGAGCGATTCCACGGCAACGCCGCGCGAGCGGGCAATCCGCCCGACGAAGGCATCGATTTCCGCCTCCGTCACGCTGGTGCGCGCGGCGAGGATGATGAAGTGTGACGCGTCCACGACCTGCCGCTGATTCCACGCGTGCGGCAGCAACTTCTCGCGCGTACTCTGGTCGTCCACGACGAGCACGCGGTAGGGTTGCAGACCGAAGGAGGAGGGGGCGAGCGCCAGAGTCTCTTCGAGCGCGGCCCACGTCTCCGCGGGAATTTTGCGGGCGGCATCGAACACTTTGACGGCGTAGCGCCACTGCAGCGATTGGAGGAGTTGCGAAGGAGAAATGGTTTGAGGAGTCATGGGTGGGTGGGGTTGGTGGAGGGATGGTCTCAGTTTTTCGGCGCGGCTCCGGCGACGCTCAAAACCAGTTCGATGTCCTCCGCCACTTTGTCGGCCGGCGCCTTGGGATTGATGCCAAAGTCGGTGCGCTTGATCGTGAAGGTGCTGCGGACAACCAACAGGTCGCCCTCCATCTTGCCACCGGTGCGGGCGCCGAGCTTGTCTTTCAGAAAGGTCAGCCTGACCGGAACGGTGATCTCTTTCGTGACCCCGCGGAGGGTGAATTTGCCCGTGACGTCAGCGGTGGTGTCATTGCCGGTGGTCTTCACGTTGGCCGCTTTCTCCGCCTCAAAGCTGATGTCCTTGTGAGTGGTCACGTCCATCCAGTCCTTGCCGACGAGGTGCGATTGCATCATGGGATTCGGCACCCGCAGCGAATCCGCCGCGAGGACAATCTTCCCCGACAGGCTCGCGGGATTTTCCAGGTCGAAGCGCACCGTCCCAGAAACGCCGCTGGCGGTGCCATTGATGGATTCCAGCGGCGCGTCGAGCTTGAAGACCGCGTTGTTCACGCCCTTGGGATCCTTGAAGTCGAAGGATTGCGGCGCGGCGAGCGCGGGGAGCGCAGTCAAGACACAGGCGGCGAGGAGACAGATGTTCTTCATAACCAGTTGCGACAATTGATTCGGATTTTTGATTTTGGTTTGCGACGGCCTGTTCGGATCATCCAGACCTCCGGCGTGAACGCCCTCCGGCTGGCCCGCTGACAAACACGGTTAATCAAACAGGTAAGCACAAGTTGTCGGGTCCGCGGCAGGAATGCAACCCTCGGTCAAGGAAAGTTCCGCCTTCGCCGGCGCGGACAAGGCAAGAAAGAGCGGACACGACGGCTTTCTGGGCATGAACTTCCGTCCGTTTCAAATAGGCGGCGCCGAAGGAAAGCTGGGCAGAAGAAACTTGAACAAGGCGGCGGTTCGGCGTACCCAACAGGCATGCTGACGACACTCAAAGCCACAGTTCAGGGCGACCGCATCCGTTGGCTTGAAAATAGCGACAGCGTTTTTCCGCCGGGCCGGCTGGTGCAGGCCCTCATCACCCCGCTGGAAGAACCGCCCGCCGCAGGAACTCCGGACGAGCGAACACAGCGCCGCCTGGCTGCGCTCAAAAAGCTGGTCAGCCTGGACGCCTTCTCCGAAATTCAAGACCCCGCGGTCTGGCAGCGCGAAGCCCGCGCCGACCGCGATCTGCCCGGTCGCGAGTCATGAAGCTCCTCGACAGCAACATCATCATCTACGCCAGCAAACCGGGCTTCGATTTTCTTCATTCCCTGCTGGCCGAGCCTGATGTGGCTGTGTCCGTCATCACGCAGGTCGAGACACTCGGCTACCACCAACTCACTGCGGACGAGAAGCTCTACCTCGCCGAGTTCTTCGCGAACGTGGAACGTCTGCCTGTTTCCGAAGCAGTGGCCGCGCAGGCCATCAGCCTGCGCCAGACGCGCAAAATGAAGCTGGGCGATTCCCTCATCGCCGCCACCGCCCTGACACACGGGGCCACGGTGGTCACGCACAACACGGACGACTTCAAGTGGGTTGCCGGGCTGGCGTTGCTCGATCCGTTCCCGCAGACGGCAACCAGTTGACGGTGGCATCGAGGATGGCCTGAAGCCGATCTCGGAAATCTCACCAAGGCCGGTTCGCATGGAAGGCTGTTCACCAAGATTCCACTGGCACGACTATCGTCCCAGCCAGTTGAAACCCTGGTGAAGAAAACCAACTAAATCCGCGTGTCACTGCTCCAACACCCGGTAGAAGCGGGATGGGTGGTTTGTTGCTTCAGCATCCGTGAAGTCAATCAGTCCGGTCGGGCTGGCGAGGTTGGTGAGCGTCATCCACGTCGTCAGGTTGGTGGAGGCTTGGAAAAGGTAAGACGTGTTGGGCAGACCGGTGAGGCGGAATTGCCAATGACCGTTCTCCAGGCGTGGCATGGAGCCGAGGCGGGGCCAGAAATGGACCCCAAAATTCGGACCAGGAGCTAAGTTAGACTTTTCCGGCTCAGGCTGGGGTGAGAAAAGGCCGAGCCATGAGCAAAACAAAAAGAAAACGACACAGTGGAGCCTTCAAAGCCAAGGTGGGGTTGGAAG
>JBBRWD010000033.1:0-62946 GCA_038249465.1 Limisphaerales bacterium
GCGCACTGCCCCCGGCGCGCGGCCTTGAGGCCGCTTCAGCGTTCGATGGGTGTTGGCGAAACATTGCCGGACGGTCTCTCGAACGATGAAGCGACGTAAACGTCGCGCTCCAACCCGGTTGCCTTCGGGGGCAGTGTCGAGATGCGCCCGATGAGTGGCGCGCTGCGGGGCACCTTGACATCGCTTCCCCCATTTCCAACACTGCCGCCTCTATGGCCGAACCGAAAACAAATGAATTGATGGAGAAGATTGTCTCCTTGTGCAAACGCCGTGGCTTCGTTTTTCAGTCGTCCGAGATTTACGGCGGCATCAATGGTTTTTGGGATTACGGCCCATTGGGCGCGGAATTGAAGCGCAACGTGAAGGATCTGTGGTGGACCACCATGACGCGGATGCGCGACGACGTGGTCGGCCTCGAAGCCACCATCATCATGTCGCCCCTCATCTGGAAGGCGTCGGGGCACGTGGATACGTTTGCTGATCTCATGACAGAATGCCCGGCCTGCAAGAAGCGCTATCGTGTGGATCAAGTGGAGGCACGATCCGGACGCGTTTACAGGTGTGAAGGAGCTGAAGGAACGGAGATTGGGACCACAAGGACAAGCGATCCGACTCCGGCCACTTTCTTACCCGGGGACGCGCCCAAAAAACGAGTCGAACTCTCGTTCGCGGCACTCATTCCCGCCGGCAAACCTATCGAGAGCGGGCGAAAGAAGGCTCAGGACTTTTTCTTCAACCAGCGTCTCATGAACAGCCCGGTCCCTTTCGGCGAGCTGTTTGTGGACGAAGTGAAGGACACCACCGATTTTTGCCCCGACGTTCAATGTGGCGCCAAACTGATGAGTCCTCGCCCGTTCAACCTGATGCTCCAGACCTACGTCGGGCCGATTCAGAGCGAGGAGAACGTCGCCTATCTGCGTCCCGAGACGGCGCAGGCCATCTTCGCGCAGTTCAAAAACGTGCTCGAAACCTCGCGCCAGAAGACGCCGTTCGGCATCGCGCAAATGGGCAAGGCGTTTCGCAACGAGGTCACGCCGCGCAATTTCATCTTCCGCTCGCGCGAGTTCGAGCAGATGGAACTCGAGTTCTTCATCAAGCCCGACGAAGCCGTTGAGGCCATCTCCGCCGAGGTGACGACGCCCGGCGAAGGGCATCCCGGCGAGCCGCAGCCGTCGTGGGGCTGGCAGACGTGGCACAAATACTGGGTCGAGGAACGCATCAAGTTTTACGAGAACATCGGCCTGCCGCGCACCACGCTCGAAGAATACTGGCAGAAGCCCGAGGAACTCGCGCACTACGCCCGCGCTTGCGTGGACATTCTCTTCAAGTTCCCGTTCGGCACGCAGGAACTCGAAGGGATCGCCGCGCGCAGCGATTTCGATCTCAGCCAGCACGCGCGGTTTTCCGGCAAGTCGATGGGCGTGTTCGACGATGATCTGCGCACCGCGTGGGGCAAGCTCGACGACGCGAAGAAGCAGGCGCTCTGGCAGCGTTATCACGACGCGCGCCTCAAGTATCTCCTCAAGACCGGCGTGGAAGCCGAGAAGGCCGCGAAGCTGGCCAAGGACGACGCCGACGGTCTGGCCAAGGGCAATTACATCCCGCACGTCATCGAGCCGTCGGCTGGCGTGGACCGGCTGATCCTCGCGCTGATCGCGAATGCGTATTCCGAGGACCAGGTGCCGGACGAGAAGGGCAAGATGGAGACGCGCGTGGTGATGCGCTTCCATCCGCGCGTGGCGCCAATCAAGGTCGCTGTGTTCCCACTGTTGAAGAACAAGCCGGAGCTGGTGAAGAAGGCGCTCGCCGTGCGCGACCTGCTGCGCCCGCACATGAACGTCTTCTACGACGACGGCGGCGCCATCGGCCGGCGCTATCGGCGCCAGGACGAGGCGGGCACGCCATTCGGTGTGACGATTGATTTCGACACGCTGGGCGAGAAAGGCCCGGAGTTGCTCGACACCGTGACGTTGCGCGACCGCGACACCTGCAAGCAGGAGCGCCTCAAGATCAGCGAACTGCTCGACTGGCTGCTGGCGCGCGTGCGCTGAGGCGCACTCACGAAAGCATGACGACATGATGACCAATCCGCAGCGAATCTCCTTCATCCTCATGGCGGCACTGCTGCTCCTGGTGGGCTGGCTGCGCATGTCCACGCTGCTGCTGACGGCGCTGTTCTGCTACTTCGCGCTGCGCAAGCTCAGCTTCGGCAATAGCAAGCTCCTCGGTCTGGCGCTCTTCTCCGTGGCGTTGATCGGCGTGTCCGTCGGCCTCTACCTTTTCATTCTGCAGGCCTGGGTGGAGTCGCCTAAAATCGCCGCGACCACCATTCCGGCGGTGGTGGATTTTGCGGAGAAGCAGGGCATCGACCTGCCCTTCACCGACCTCAAGAGCCTCAAGACCCTGGCGCTGACCGAGGCGAATGAACGCATCGCCAACGTGCCGCGCTACGCCAGCATGGCGGTGTTCCAACTGGTCTATCTCATCATCGGCCTGGTCGTCGCAGTGAGCATGTTCCTCAGCGTGAAGCTGCGCCTCGACGACGATCCTTCGGTGCATCGCGACAGCCTGTATGCGCACACCACGGGCGAACTCGTCCGGCGCTTCCAGACGTTCTACCGGAGCTTCTCGCGGGTGATGGGCGCGCAGATCTTCATCTCGGCGATCAACACCGTTCTGACCGGCATCTTTCTCTTCAGCGCCGGATTCAAGCACGCGGCCGTGCTGACCGTCTGCACGTTCCTCTGCGGTCTGCTGCCCATCGTCGGCAACCTCATCAGCAACACGCTCATCACCGCGGTGGGCTTCACCCTCTCGCCCAAGATGGCCCTGCTGGCGCTGGTCTTTCTCGTCTGCATCCACAAGCTCGAATACTTCCTGAACTCGAAGATCATCGGCGACCGCATCCGCAATCCGATGTGGCTGACGTTGATTGGCATTCTCCTCGGTGAAAAATTGATGGGAATTCCCGGCATGATCCTCGCGCCGGTGGTGCTCCACTACATCAAGGTCGAAGCCTCGCGCAACCGCCTGAACAATCCGCCGCCGATCACGCCCGAAGAGCCGGAGGGTGACTGAGCGGCGCACGACACGATGCGGGGCGCAACTTGCTTTTGCTGATTTCCCCACGGCACAATTGTCGTTGAACCAAACCCAGCCGGCGAGAACCTCACGGAGGTTCCTCCCCTCTTACTCTGATAATTTTCCGGACGCGGCATCGTGCGGCGTCTGCTCGTAGTGGCGCTTGAGGATGTCGTCGCCGAAGTCGTTGTTGAAGTCGCGCCAGACGGCGTGGATGTGGTTGGCGTCGTTCTGGGTGTTGTCGTATTCGAGGAGGAAGGTCGGCCCTTGCACGCGGTAATAGTGTTTTCCACCGCGATCCAGACTGCCGGCCCAGGCAAAGCGCACTCGATCGATCCCGGCCTTTTGAATCTTGCGCATGTCCTCGTCAGCCACCTCGGCGCGGAAACGCCGCACGTAGGTGCTGATGAGCTTGACCAGTTGCGCCTGCTGTTCGAGTGACAGCCCGCTGGCGGGAATGCCCACCGCTTCGAGCGCGGTCACCTTGCGTTGATTCCCAGTGATGACATCCGCCGGAGCGTTGGCGCTGATGACGGCGTTCTGGCGCTGACCGGCGTCCAGAGAATTCAAGAGTTCGCGCGCCACATCCTCCTCCTCGGCGAGCACGCGCAAACCACGGCGCGGTCCCTGGCGGACTTCCGCCGGGTTCGAGCCAAAGAAGGACGGCGTGACCGCGACGAGGTTGCCGCCGGCCAATGCGAGGTTGACCGAGAGATGATGGCCCTCGACGCGGAAGCCCCACGGTTTTTTGTCCGCGGGTTTGCCGAAGATCGAGAAGCAATACAGTTCGGGATTGCGGTCGAAGCGCGCGCCCGGGCCTTCCAGATCCTTGAGGATCAATTCGAGGCTCATGATGTTGGTCGCCTTGCTGAAGCCGTGATCGCTCAGCGCCGAGCGGAGCAGGGCCATCGCGAGGCGGCGTTGGTCCGAGGTCATTTCCTTCACCGGCAGGCCGTTGCGATCCTTGGGAATAAAGGACCAATTGCGCCGCTCCTCGTCCTGGAACGAAAACTCCGCGCGGGCACGCTGGGCGCCATCGAGCGCTGCGAGGAACTTGCCGGCAGCTTCGGCCATCTCCTCGGCGGCGAGGTGCGCGCGGGCGGCGGGCGCCAGACACAGGCAGAAGGTGAGGACGAGACATGACAGGAATCGTTTGGTTTTCACGAGCGGAGGATTGGGGGAAAGCAGTTAGCAAGGCAAATGAAAATAATTCGCGCGATTTATCCTGCGGCCGCCGCGCCGCGCCGGACGAGAACGATGGTCGGCGCGAACGGTTTGTTGCTTGCCGAAACGGCGGGAGCCTTGTTGCATCTGCGGGTCGTGCGCGCGGCACCACCCATGAACGAATACCCAAAACATTATTGCGGCGTCTTTGGCGTTTACGGCCATCCCAACGCCGCCGAACTCGCCTACTACGGCCTGTACGCCCTCCAACACCGCGGCCAGGAGAGCGCGGGCATCGTCACCAGCGACGGCACGCACTTCTTCGAGCACAAGGGCATGGGGCTGGTGCCGCAGGTTTTCACGGGCGAGTTGTTGCACAACCTCGTCGGCTCGCTGGCCATCGGGCACACGCGTTATTCGACGACGGGATCGAGCCACCTCCGCAACGCCCAGCCGCTGACGGTGGATTGCAAGCGCGGCCAGATCGCGGTGGCCCACAACGGCAACCTGACCAACGCCGGCAAGCTGCGCGCCGACCTCGAAACGAGCGGCTCGATTTTCCAGACAACGGTGGACAGCGAGATCATCCTGCACCTGATGGCGCAGCCAACGATTAACGGCGAGGAGAACAACCTCGTGCGCAGCATCCGCCAGCTCGAGGGAGCGTTTTCGCTGGTCATCATGACGGAGAAGGAACTCATCGGCGTGCGCGATCCGCAGGGTTTCCGCCCCTTGTCCATTGGGCGCATCGGCGATGCGTGGGTGCTGTCGAGCGAGACGACGGCGTTCGATCTCATTCACGCCAAGTTCGTGCGCGACGTGGAACCGGGCGAGATCGTGGTGATCAACGAGCAGGGGATGAAATGCATCCAGGCGTTTCCCGGGCACGAGCGGCGGTCCTTCTGCATCTTTGAGTACGTCTATTTTGCGCGGCCGGACAGCACCATCGGCGGGCGCAATGTGTACAAGGTGCGCGAGGAGATGGGCCGGCAACTGGCGCGCGAACATCCGGTCGAGGCTGATCTGGTGGTACCGGTGCCCGACAGCGGCATCTACGCCGCGCTGGGCTACTCGAAGGCCTCGGGCATTCCCTTCGAGATGGCGTTCATCCGCAATCACTACGTCGGGCGCAGCTTCCTCCAGCCGTCGCAACTCATCCGCGATTTTGCGGTGCGCGTGAAGCTGAACATCATTCCCGAACTCGTGCAGGGGAAGCGTGTGGTCATCGTCGATGACTCCATCGTCCGCGGCACCACGTGCAAAGCGCGCGTCAACACCTTGAAGGAGGCCGGCGCGAAGGAGGTCCATGTGCGCGTGAGCTGCCCGCCGCACCGGCATCCGTGCGTGTATGGCATCGACTTCCCGGATCGCAGCAAGCTGATGGCGGCCAATTGCACGGTCGAGGAAATCGGCAAATATCTGAACGCCGATTCGCTCGCCTACCTTTCGCAGGCGGGAATGGTGCGCTCGACCGGGCTGCCGCCGAGCGGTTTCTGCATGGCGTGCTACGACGGGAATTACCCGGTGCCTTACGACGCCAACCTGGACAAACAGATTCTCGAGCGCCGCCGGCAGCGGCTGGAAACCGTCGGCGAAGCACTGGCAAAGGAAGAGATGCAGATCAAGCTGCTGTGATTGGCCTGGCCCGCGGCCGCCTTGTTTTGGTCTCGCTCTTTCCCCGGTTCCACCTGGGCGGCTTGGCCCCGCGGTGCCCGGGCAGCAAATTCCAAAGGGACACTCACCGCTGAGGTTCCCGATCAACTATGCCGGCAACGGCTTTCCCCTGGTTTCCGGCGCGAACCAGACAAGGACCATGCCCGCCACGTAAATGAGCGTCACGATGGCGCCCGCCTGGGCATAGCTGCCGCCGAAGGCTTGCACCAGCGCGCCCTGCGTAATGGCACCCGCCGCGGCAAAGATGCGCCCAAAGTTGAAGCTGATGCCCTGCCCGGTCGCCCGCGCCCGCGTGGGAAACAACTCCGGCAGATATAGTGGCAGCCAACCGTAGAAGGCAGCCGTGGCAGCGCCAACGACGAAGGCTCCCGCGAGAAATGTCGCGCCAAACGAATCCACCGCTCGAAACAACAGTCCGCAGGACACCAGGGAGGCCGCGCAGAGAATGAAGTAGGCCGGACGCCGCCCCATCACTGCGCCCATCCATGGTCCGATAAAACAGCCCGCGATCGCGCCAAGTGACTGGGTGAACATCGTGATGCCTTTGACCTGCGGCAGCGTCTGGCCCGCCATCTTGTCCGCCCACAGCGGCAGCCATTGTACCGAACCCCAGGTGCCGATGAGCGCCACCGAGGAAAGCCCGATGGCCAGCAGCGTGGTCTTCCACAAACCGCGCCCGAACACCTCCGCGAGCGGATGCACCGTGCGCTGCTTCACCGATTCCTTCCAGCGCTCCGATTCCGGCACCAGCAGGCTGATGAACAGCGCCAGCAACGCCGGAGCCGCCCCGGCCAGCATCACCCAGCGCCAGGAATCCGGGCGGACCGGAATGGCCCAGGTCATAACTCCAATCAGCGCATAGCCGAAATTCGCCGCCGCGCCGATGACGCCGGCCATGAGCGGGCGCTTGTCATCCGGCCAGCACTCCACCACCAACGCGACGCCGAGCGCCCACTCGCCGCCCATGCCGACGGCGGCGATGAAGCGAAGCAGACCGAGATGCCAGGCCGCTGTCGCGAAATAGCAGGCTCCCGTAAAGAGCGAATACACGATGATGCTCGCCACCATGGCGCGCACGCGGCCAACCTTGTCGCCCAGCCAGCCGAAGATGAGACCACCGCTCGCCGCACCCAGCAGAAACAGCGCGGTGATGTAGCCCATCCACAGCCCGACCTGCTGGTCGGCGAGGGTGCCGAGCAATTCCTGCAAGGCCGGTCGCGCCACCACGGGGAAGATGCCCATCTCGAGACCATCGAACATCCAGCCCAGGAAAGCGGCGGCGAGGACCATCCATTGGCCACGTCGATTGAGGGTGGGCTTGGGCGGCATAAGATTTGGCGTCGCGGTGTTTCGTCGTCGAGGAACGCCCTAGAAAACGGGCAGACGCCCGCGATGGTCAACACCGAACTTGGCGGGCGTGAGATACTCGCGAGGCCAGGGCGGGAGAAAGCTGGTGCCAGGAGGGAGAGTTGAACTCCCGACCAAGGGCTTATGAGTCCCCTGCTCTACCACTGAGCTATCCTGGCAGCGAAAGCGCGGTGAAATTATTCCGGCCCCACAGCGACCGCAACAGATTTTTCACCGCCAGCCCGCAGCAACCGTGATATCGCAAACCTTGCTTGCCTGAGGAGCATCATGATTGCCGGATAAAACTGTCACCCGGTTTTGTCATCCCATTTCCAAATCCTGTGGGGGGCGGTTTGAACCGGCAGTCACGGCGGGAGTCGGGCGAACACCGCAACCCGCCTCAATCACCTCGACCTGCTCACGCTCTTTCAGTGTCCCTTTCTTGCGCGAGGCAATGGGTTGAATGGCGTGGGTTGCGCAGCGGCTGTCTAAGCTGAAGACCGGACCAACTCACCCGGGCGGTCGTGACACCACATTCCCGCCTGTTCCGCCTCCATGTCGCTCAATCGACGTTGCCCATCGGATTGAACCACTGGGAGCGCAGCCGCCCATGCCAGATGAGTTTTGCATCCGGCAGCTTCACGCAGGCCTCGGCCGATGGCGGGCGGTATTCCATCCGGAATCCGTTGCTCCAGTCGGGATTGAGTTGCTGGAGCGACTGAGCCGAGCGGATCACCGCGTTGGTGCGGACATCGACCACGAACCACTCCGGCCGCGTCAGGTCGAGGTGATGGGTGTGGCTCTGGCCTGGCTGAAGGACGATCACGTTCCGTGGTTCCGGCGTGGGAGACGTATTCGTTTCACCGACCCAGCGATAGCCGGGCTCCGCCCAGCGGGCGTCACAGACCAACCGGAAAGAGCGTGCGTCGGGCAGGTCCACGATCGCGACCGGATCGGGGCCGTGGTTTTTCAATTCCACCTTTGCGCCGAGGATTGCGTTCTGGACTTGCGGAAAGCCATTCGGCGAGTTCGTCCTCCGAACCGTGTCGAAGGCGAGCAGGATTCCCAGCGATTCCCAGCGATAGCCCTTGAGGACGCCGATGCCGTTCGCGCCCACGGCCACTTCCATGTTCAGCGGAACTCCGCGGCGGGCCTGCCCACGTTCGTTCTCCAACTCCTTCGCCCTGCCCTGCTCCATGAAGAACGCCTCCAAACCAAAGCGCACCGACCCACTCCCGCCCCAGGGCATCGCGGGGTCGATCTTTCCGCGCAGGAAAAGCCCTTCCTCCGGTTTCACATTGGAGAGCGCGGTGACTTCCGCAAGACCATCAGGATCGACGCGCAACGAGGCGTACACCCGCGTCTCGGGGCCTCGACGAACCGCAGGTGGCGCCGGGTTGGTCAGCCCATCCCTCCACAGTGCCCGGTCCACGCGCGCGATCTCATAGTCCAGACGCACGTAGTCGCCGCGCATCACGTCGCGCGGGTCAATCGGCGCGGTGCGCAGCCAGATCGTGCGGCCGGTGTGGACCACCCACTCCCGTTCCCCGGCGATGTAGCCCAGTGCGAGCACCTGCAGCGCGACCGCCGCGATGGAGAGAAATGGCTTCATGGCTGGACCCTCTGCTGCTCTGTCCGTTGGCTGGAACGCCGGTAGAAGAATCCCTCGGCGAACAGCACGCCACCCACGACCAGAAAAACCACTCCGCGCAAAGCGAGGCTCTCGAACAGGTCAAAGTAACGCGCTGCCACCAGCGCCACGAGCAGCAGCGATCCCAGAATCACTGGTCGCAATTCCCCTTCACGACAGCCCCGCGCCATCCAGGTGCCAGCGATGGCGAGCAAGACCAGGTTGAAAACGCCTGCGACCGCCACATCGCCGATTTCCAGCCTCCCATCATCCAACAATGGAAAGGCGACTGCCAGCACCTGGCAAAAGAGCGCGGTCAGTGGCAGCAGCCATTGTTCGCCCGATGCGCCACCCATTTCGGTCCGCCGAATCCGACTGCTCAACGCCCACACCCAGGCCGCCATCGCCAGCACGAACGGCAGCCATCCATAAAGTGCAAATGGCAGCCAATGCCGGCCGGTCGCCAGATGCTGGTGCCAGCGCACTGCATCTTCAGCCACGTCGTGGAAGGACAGCAGATACGCCACGATGAGAAACCCGCCCCAGCCGAAGAAGCTCAGAACCCCCGCGCTTTCCGGGAACCTTGCGCTGCGCCTGGCGAAAACACCCAGGGCCACGAGCAGCACCGAGATGTTCATGGCAGCAGGAAAGGCCAGGATGCCGCGATGGTGGGCTGAATTCGTCAGGAGCAGGAAGTAGAAGCCCGCCAGCACGACCGCCAGCAGCAGGCGCGAGCGCTCCTTCCACGCCAGGCCGCCGACGCCGGCCGCCAGCAACAGCGGCGCCCCATGCACCGCCGTGCTGAAGCCGAAGTTCTCGGTGCCGCCCCAGATGGTCAGCGCGGCTGCGGCGAGCACCCCTTGCGCGACCGACGGCAGCGCCCAGGCCAGCGCCAGCGCCCCCAGCCCCCAGAGCAGGAAGCCGTTCGGGTAATGCTCGTCAATGTGATACACCTGCGCGACCAGCCAGATGCCCGCGCCAAAAAGCATGGTTCCCAGGACGGTCAAAGATTCGCCCAACTGGCGCCGCCAATCTTCGGTCTGGAAGAGGCGCAATCCGCCGGCGTGAGCGCCCAGCATCGCGCCAAAGATGAGGCCCAGTTTCCCGAACTTGGGGATGGCCTGCCAGTTGTAGGCCAGCAGGAGAATGACGCCCAGACCGACCACCACCGCGCCGATGCCGGAGAAGATCAGCAGGCCCCAGGGAAGCGCCGTCTTCGGTTCGGGATGGAGCCGCCGGATGGCGTCCGCCTGCGTCGGCGAAATTGCGCCCTGGGTCACCCAGGTGGGCAACTGCTCGTGGAGCCAGCGGACATGTCGGTTCATGACATCGGCGATTTCGCCGTCAACGGATGGAAGACTGACCATTGCCACTCCGCGGGCAGCGAAGCATCACTGTCCCAGGGGTTTTATTAGCGGCGACTGTGTGTCTGCGTTTCGTGGAGGGCAAGGTCCGTTTTTGAGGGAAGACGAGCGCGAAGACACTACTACTACCCAGGCAGTGGGAGGGACGACACCCGGACTGGGTAGGGCGCGTCTGTCCCAGCGCGCCGCGAACCACTCCCGGCCAACCCGACGGCGCGCTGGGGACAGACGCGCGGAGGTGGACGAAGCATCTCATGGCTGGGTTGGATTCGGGCAGTGTCTCGATGTTTTTCGATGCAGCGGGATCAATCGCCCAAGGTCACGTCGCCGACCGGCGCCACGATGGTGATGGGTTTGGTGTGCGTGCCCACGCCGCGATAGGTGTTGCCGTATTTGACGAACAGCGTGCCGCTGCCCGGCACCGCGGCGATCGTGTCGGCCAGGTTGGGGCTCTGAAACGGGTCGGCGAACGTTCCGAAGGGCAGGCCGAAATGGGAGCGATCCAGCCAGCGGTCATTGGGAAAGGGATAACGAACCCGGCAGTTGATTCGGTCGTAGTAGGAGAAGTGATCGCGCTGGCCGATGGCATTCTGCCACTGGGTGTCCCAGGGCGGGTTGATCGTGATGGTATCCTGCCCGTTGCAGGTGAAGGCCGTGCGACCGTAGTGCATGAAGGAATCAAAATCGTAGGGCCCGTAGGTCACTGAGGAATTCACCATGTTGAAGTTGAAGTTGCACGGGATGCAGTTTCCGGCGAGGTCAACACACAGGCAACATTGCCCCGGCGAAGTCCCGGCGGTACAGCCCGCGGAGACGCCGGACCCGCAGATGTTGGCCAGGTTGATGGTCACGAAGGTGCCACGATCCAGGCGGCTCTGCTCATGCTGGAAGCCGAGGGAATGATAGATTTCGTGGCAGATGATGATCTCGCTTCCCCAACTGACGATGTTGATGATCTGCGTCCCGCCCACCATGCCCACCGGGGAGTTGTTGAATCCGCTGTTCTGAAACCGGATGCGGTTCCCGTCGTTGAACACCGCCCGGCGGAAGGTCACGCCGGCGCGGGCGGCGATCGCGTTCATCGCATTGATGGCCGCGGTCTGGTTGGCGGCAGACACCGCCCCGTTACCGGTGGTCATAAAATCAAAGGGCACCACCGCTCCGGGCCAAAGCGTGGCGGGGCCAAAGGTTCCCGCGGCTTGAATCCCGCCGCGGGTCATGCTCTGGAATTGTGCCCACGGGATCTGAATGTCCCCTTCCACCAAAACGTAGCCGGGGGTCAGGTCCGGTTGGAGGGGCGATTCCGGGAGAGGCGCGTGGACGTGATTGCCTGCGGCGGCCCGCGCCTGCGCGAAGCCTCCGAGGAGCGCGAGCGCTGCGAGCAGCGCGGTTGATGCGAGTTGTTTCATATGGCCTCCTTTGCGATCACTGGAGCGTCACCAACACGAGCACCATGCCCCGGCCGTCCTGGAGCCCGGTCATCGCCTTGCCAAGGATGGCTCCCTGGGCTTTGGCGTGGTCGGTGACTTTCATGGCGTGGCCGGGCACTGCGGAAGTCGTCAGCAGGTCGCCCGGCTTGATGGCCCCGTTACCCGCGTCGGCCTGCACATAAACGCGCCCGCTCAAGGCCACATTCTGTCCGTCCTCGAACACTCCTTCCTGCGCGAGCGTGACGCCGGTGTTCACGCCGTTGGCGCCACTGACGATGCCGGCGACGCGACGGTCGTGGGATTGGTCGCTCATCTTCAAGTGACCGGGATTGTTCTCGTCGATGATCACCACCGCGCCTTTGGGGATCTCCGGGTTCGACATCTGGAACGGTTCCGCAATGTCGCAGCCGCCCCGGATGGTGAGCGTGCAGACGCTGACGTTGTTGCCGCCGATGAAGGTGTTGGCCCAGTCTGAATCGAAGTTGAGATGCAGCGTGTCGGTGAAGTCAACCAACGCGCGGCCCGGCGTTCCGCGGCGGCTGGAATGGCCGAGCGAAAAATCGGCCGCGCGCACGGTGGCGATGAAATTGTCGCCGACGTTGAGCTGGTTCTGGAGGCCGCTGTAATAGAGGTTGCCGTTGAACACGCCCGCCCAGCCGGCGGGGTCAGTGTTGTCGCCGTAGATGCCGTAGCCCGCTCCAGTCGTGCGTCCGGCGACGCCGTAGCCGCCGCCACTGGAGTTCTCTCCGAAGACGCCGCTGGCGCCGGCGGATGCCGAAGATCCCTGCACCCCGTTGCCGGAGGCCGCCATACCCTGAACGCCGTTCCCGCCGGTTGAACTGCCGGTGACCCCCGGATTGGCCCCGCCGCTCCCGCGAATCTCACCGATGACATCCAAGCGCGATTGCGGAGTGCTGGTGCCGATGCCCACGCGCCCGACGCTTAACGCCACGCTCATCACCGGCGAGCCGCCACCAAGGAAGTTGAATTGATCCGACGAATCCTGATATTGCAGGCCCCATGAGGAATAGGCCGGCGAATGGGCCAGCACCATGCGGTTGGAGTTCAGCGTTCCGCCGGAGAACATATACATCATCGGTGCGCTGGACGAATTGACCGCCGGGAACACCACCGACGAGTCGGGGTCGCCAAAAACGAGGTTGCCACCCGCCATTGACTGTTGCCCGGTAAAGCTGTTCCCGCCGGAACGCAACGCGACATTCGGCGAGAGCAGCGCATCCGCCACGCTGCCGAGCAATTGTCCTGCCGGGAGCGAGGTCAACCCGGAACCGTCTCCGGATAAGGGGCCAAAGAACGTCCCGCCCCTGGCGTAGAGGTGCATGTAATCGCCGCTGCTCTGATTGTATAAAGCCACCGCGCTGACGCCGGGATTGGAGCTGCCCACTTCCACGTCCCCGCCTGCGCCGTCGCCACCGATGACCGCCTGCTCGTCGCCGGCCCCATCCACGCGGAGGTAGCCGCCGGCGACATGGAGTGCTTGCTGCGGAGTGGCCGTCCCAATGCCGACGCGATCATCGAAAGTCGCCCGCGTCTGGAAGGTCTGGCTCGCGGTGAAGGTCTGCGCACGGTCCGTCAGCGCGGCATTGGCGGGCAGTTGCCCGACCGGCAGCGTCCCGGAGATCTCGCGCGCGGTCACCGCGTACGGGGTGGACGTGATGGGCTGGCGCGGACTCAAGCTGGCGTAGGCTCCTGCGCTCGCGCCGGGGCGGACGGCGATTTGCAGGAAGCGATCCGCGCCGGGAAAGTTCGCGCCGAAGTCGAGCACGGCCGTGAACAGGCCGTTGCTCACGCCGAGATCGTTGTGCGTGACGGTCGGGCCTTGTTGCGCGCCGCCGGACGCGGCGTTGAACAGGCGGAATTCGAAGTCGTGCGGCCCGGCCGCTGGCGCGCCCCCGTCTTGCAGTCGCCCCTGATAGGTGAAGGCGGTGGACTGGGCGTGACTCGCGAGGGTGGCGGCCAACAGGACCGCGGCGGTCACCAGGGAGCGGAGCAGGGTGGTGGGGAGGAGGAGCAGTTTGGTTTTCATGGGGAGGTGGTCTTCCAGATTCAGGGTTTGGTGTTAGGAGTCAGGGTTTCGAGAGGCGATAGAACCGCGCCGGCAGCGTGGCCGGGACGGTGGCGGGATTGTTCGTGCCGCTGGGCGCGTTGACCCAGTTCGTCGGCGAAAGGCTGTCGGTGGATTGCAGCGTGAAGCCGGGCGTGGGCGGCGTCCACCCGATCGTGGCGAAGCCGGGCGCGGCGTGGGTGAGGTGGAGCGTGGGCGCGCCGGGTGATTGTACCAGCATCGGCAAGACCCAGAATCCGCCCACGAGCGAGTAAGGTCCGCTGGTCATCGGCCCGCCCGCGTCGTGCTGGCCGAGGGTGCCGCTGAGGGAATAGACGCCGCCGGTGCTGGCACCGCCACCGCCGGCGATCTTGAACCAGTCGATGGCGTAGGTCTGCGCGGAGGCGGCGAGCGCGGCGGCCAGAAACACCAGCGAGGCTACGATGCTCCGCCAGGTTTTGGAGTGCGCCGGCAGAGCGCAGCGGCGACGGCGCTTTTCCTCGGTGCGCCTTTCCTCCGAGAGCGGTGTCGCGCTCCGCTTGCCACCGCACTCCAAGACGCTGCGCGCCCGTGCTCCGCGAGGGTCCGATTGCAAGTTTCGGCTGTTCATCGGGCACCTCCGATCTCGCGGTTCAACAGCCGTTCCAGCTTCTCCAGGCGTTGCTTCAACTCCGCGTTCTCCGCCTGGAGTTCCTGAATGCTGGCCTCTGACTGCTGACGGTTGAATTCGAGCTTCTGGTTCAATCCTTGGATCGCCGCCAGCGCCACGCCATCGGCATCGACGGTGGCGATGTGTTTATCATCCTCGCCCAGGCCGAAGGCCGCGCGGAAATCCTGCGCTACGGGGCCGAGGTGGCGGACGCCGGCGTTATTGGTGTAGGTCCACGTCTGGATGGACAGCGCGGCGACTTTGTCCAAAACCTCCTGCGGATTCACCGCAGTGAAGTCCTGCTTGATGTGCCGGTCGCTGCCTTGGGAAAGCGTGCCGGCGAGGACGAGGTTGCCGGTGCTGCCGAGGCGCATGAGTTGGTCACCGCCACCGGAATCGGCGAAGGTGTCGCTGTGGCTGCCGCCGCGATACCAGAAGAACTCGCCGGCCGTGCGGAAATAGGCGGCGTCCGCCTGCACGCCGATGGCGTATTCCGCATTCCACAGGTTGATCATCTGCCGGGTCTGGTTGCCGAAGTTAAGGCTGGTGTCGTTGGCCAGACGCAGGCCGCCTGAGGCGCGGAGGCTGAACTGGTTGGTCGAGGTGGAGTCGAAGTCCGCTTCCTGCGGGTCCGCCCAGACGAAGCTGCCGTTGTGCAACGCCCGCGCCCGATAGCCCATCGCCGTGGAAGCGGAACCGCCGGCCAGCGTGAGGCGGCCCATGGCGGTGGAGTAGTCGTTCGTCGCGGACGTCCCCATACCCATCGCAGTGGACAAAGTGCCGCTCGCGGTGCTGCTACCTCCCATCGCGGTGGAGCCTCCCCCGCTGGCCGTCGTTCTGAATCCCATCGCGGTAGAGTAATTGCCCCTGGAGAAGGTCTCGAAACCCATCGAGGTAGATGAGTTTCCGCTGGCGGTAGTTCCCGCGCCCATCGCAGTGGAGTAACGGCCACTGGCCGTGTTACCCGCCCCTCCCAGAATCGAGGCATACCATTCTCCAACACGATTTACTCCAGTCGGAGACTCTCCACCGCCGCCAATAAAGCCGCCAACAACTCCGTTGCTGATGACGTTGCCGGCGTGCCCACCCTTGAATTGTCCATCCACCGTCAGCCCAGCCCCGCCCGTCTCGAAACGCACGCCGCCCGAGGCGCGCAAGCTGAACTGGTTCGCGGCAGTGGAATCGAAGTCGGCTTCCTGCTGGTCCGCCCAGACGAAGCTGCCGTGGTGCAAGGCTCGCGCGCGATAGCCCAGCGCGGTGGAAGCCGAACCGCCCGCGACCGTCAGCCGGCCCATTGCAGTGGCATCGTTATTCGTGGCCGAGCTGCTGGACCCAAACGCGGTCGAAGCCAACCCCAGCGCCTTGGTTTCCAAACCCATCGCGGTCGAAGCGGAACCGCCCGCCAGCGTCAGCCGCCCTAACGCGGTGGCGTCGTTGTTCGTGGCGGAGGTGAACGAGCCCATTGCCGTGGAGATGTAACCTCGCGCCTTGGACCCAAATCCCACCGCCATGGAAGCGTCGCCCGCCGCTTCGGTTTCCCAGCCCATCGCCGTCGAGTAAGAGCCGCTGGCCGTCGTATCCCATCCCATCGCGGTGGAGCGAGCGCCGCTGGCCGTTGCGCCGATGCCCATCGCGGTGGAAAATTCCCCGCTCGCTGTGTTGTTCAGTCCGCCGAGCACGGACGCGTAATTCCCCCCGACGCGGTTGGGCAGGGAGGCGTTCCCGCCGCCGCCGATGAAGTCACCCACCACGCCATTGCTGACAATGTTGCCGCCATAACCTCCAATCACATTGGGTGTGCCCGTTGTCGGCTCAATGCGCAGCGCCGGGGTGCCGTTGACGGAGAACACCAGCGGTTCGCCGAACGCGGAGGCCAGCAAGGCTGGACGTCCATCCACCGCCAGTCCTGCCCCGCCCGTCTCGAACCGCACGCCGCCCGAAGCGCGGACATTGAACTGATTCGTCGCTGTCGAGGCGAAGTCCGCCTCCTGCGAATCGGCCCAGACGAACGCGCCGTTGTGACTGGCCTTGGCGCGATAGCCCATCGCTGCTGTGAAGCTCGCGCTGGCGGTGTTGTTGATGCCCCCGGGGATCACGGATGCGTAACCGGAGGCGAGGTTGTCCGCTCCGCCGCCGATGGTGGACCAGTTGTTCGTGGCGGCGTTGGCGTTGCCGCCTCCGATGACACTCGCAAAGCCGAGCGCTTGATTGAAGAGACCGCCGCCCACCACAGCACGCGTCCCACCCGCGATATTCCCGCGTCCGCCACCGATGACTGATTGCGCCCCGGTGGCCGAGTTGCCCAAACCGCCGACGATGGCGGCGTGGTCCGCCTCGACACGATTATGATTCCCAGCACCAGCCCCGCCGCCAGCGATGACCGCGCCGACGACACTGGCGCTCACCACGTTGCTGGCGTTGCCGCCGATGACATTGGCACCGTCAGCCGTCGGCTCCAGCCGCAACACGCGACGGTTATTGGCTCTGAACTCGACCGGCTGGTTGTCCGTGGTGCCGAGGAATGCGCCGTTGGTCGGATTGGCCCCATCGTTGCCGCTGGTCTGCCAGAACTGCGCGGCGCTCCGCCCGCCCAGTTGCGCGGCGTTGACGTTGTTCAAGCCCGTGCCGTCGCCGGCGAAACCCCCGATGAAGGTGTTGCCCGGATTGCTGAAGTTGACCGGATTCGAGTAGAGGCCGTTGAGGCCAGAGCTGGGCACGGTGCCCGTGACGGTGACGGCCTGGCTGGCGTTGGCCGACCAGAACGCATACGGCGCGGGCAGGACGGCCTGGCGTGGCACGAGCGTGTTGAAGGCGGCGGCGGTGCCGTTCGAGCGCACGCCGATCTCCAGCCAGCGCGGCCCGCCGTTGAACACGCCGAAGCCGAAGTCCAGCGTGGTGGTGAACAGCCCGTTGCTGACCGCGACGGCGCTGTTTGTCAGCAGGCCGCGCTGGTTGCCGCCGGTGGCGTCATCGAAGACAGCGACGCGCAAATCATACCCGCCGTTTGAGGGGGCGCCGCCGTTGTCCAGCCGGCCTTGGTAGGTGAAGGCGGTGGATTGGGCACGGGCGACAGCGGCCAGCGCGAGCAGCGCGGCGAGGGTGAGGAGGAGTCTGGTTTTCATGAGTTTGTCTGTGTTCGTGAAACGTGATGCGTGAAACGTGATGCGTGAAACGTGATGCGTGAAACGTGATGCGTGAAACGTGATGCGTGAAACGTGATGCGTGAAACGTGATGCGTGATGCGTGAGGAGCGTGGCTGAGGTTCAGGGTTTGGAGAGCCGATAGAACCGCGCCGGCAGCGTGGCCGGGACGGTCGCGGGGTTGTTCGTGCCGCTGGGGGCGTTGACCCAGTTCGTCGGCGAAAGGCTGTCGGTGGATTGCAGCGTGAAGCCGGCCGTGGGCGGCGTCCACCCGATCGTGGCGAAGCCGGGCGCGGCGTTGGTGATGTGGAGCGTCGGCGCTCCGGGCGTCTGCACGAGGATCGGCAACGCCCAGAAGCCGCCCGTGAGCGAGTATGGTCCGTTGGTCATCGGCCCGCCGGCGTCGTGCTGGCCGATGGTGCCGCTGAGACTGAACTGGCCGTTGGTGCTGGTGCCGCCGCCGCCGGCGATTTTGAACCAGTCGATGGAGTAGTTTTGGGCACGCGCGGCGAAGCTGGAGCCGATTGCCAGCAGGGCCAGGAAGAGGAGAGAGCAGTTGGATTTCATAAGGGGATGGTTGCGTTGAAAGGAAGAGCAACGGATCAGGGTTTCACCACCAGCACGTTGAACGCGCGGCCCACCGGCATGGCCACGCCGGTGTTTTCGTGATAAATCGCCCAACGAGAACCGTTGTAGTAAACCCCCACCGGTTCGCTCGAATAACGGTTGGCCGCGGTATCCGCGCTGTAGTTGTGCGTCAGGATGAGCACCGCATTGGGATCTCCGTTGCAGTGCGGATGGTCGATGGTGGTGATGTGAACGGCGGTGTTTGTCGCCGCGGCGCGATGGATGAACACCGGCGTCGAAGTGCCCACGCCGGCCCCCGCCACTTTGATGGCCCCGCCGCCACGCAGATCGAGCGCGGTGGTCGCCGCCTGAATCATCACGCCGCTATTCGCGCGCACGGCAAACTGGTTGGCGGCCGTGGAACTAAAGTCCGCATCGGTTGAGTCGGCCCAGACGAAGGCGCCGGTGTGATTGGCCTTGGCGCGCCGGCCGGCCGCAAAGCTGTAGTCAGCCGCAGCGCTATTGCGCGTCCCGCCGGGGATGGTGGCATAGTCGCCGGTGTTGGTGTTTTGGTGGCCGCCGCCGATGCTGGCGTACGTTGCGCGGGCGACATTGAAGTAGCCGCCGCTGATGGTGCCGGCGAATCCGTTCCCTTCGATGTAGTTCTGGTAGCCGCCGCCGACCGACGCCGTCGCACTGTTGCCGGTAATGCGATTCTGAATGCCTCCCGCGATGGTGCCCGCCTGCGTTTGATCAATGGTATTGTTGACTCCGCCCCCGATGGTCGAGCCCGCGATGCCTCCGTAGAGCCGGTTGCCGCTGCCGCCGGCGATCGTCCCATTGGTTTCCCAGTTCAAGTTGAAGTATCCGCCGCCCACCACGCCGAAGGGAGCCGCAACCTCGTTGCGAGCGCCGCCCGCAACCACGCCCGCGTTACCCGAGACTTCGTTGGTCGTTCCGCCACCGAGGGTGGCAAACGTCGCCGTGTTGGTGTTGTTTTTGCCTCCGGCGGTCACGGCGTAGTTGGCGGCGCCACTCATCCAGTTCTCGTACCCACCGCCGGTGAACGCATAGTCGCCCCCCGGGAACATCTTGTTACGAAGGCCGCCGACGACCGCGCTGTAATTCCCGCCCGCGAGATTGCCGCCACCCGCGCCGACAAAGGCGTCCGAGCCGTAGCCCGAATTCTCCACGCCGCCGACCACGGCCGAAGCGTAGCCGGACGCACTGTTCCGAAAGCCGCCGGCGACCGCTCCATAATCGCCGGTCACGTCATGCTCGGTCCCGCCCCCGACGAAGGAACCGAGGCCCACCGCCTTGTTGAGCAGGCCGCCCACGATGGCCGCATAGTGGTTGCTCAGCGTATTCAGTGCTCCCGCTGCGCCACCGCCGCCGATGAAGCCCCCCTGCACGCCGCTCGACGCATTGCCAGAGTAGCCGCCCACGAGGGTCGGGCTCGATGGTCCGGGCTCGAGGCGCAGCACGCGCTGGTTGTTGGCCCGCACTTCGACCGGCTGATTGTCTGTGCTGCCGAGGTAACTTCCAGGCCCCGCGTTGCCGTTGAGCCGCCAGAACGTGCCATTGAGCATCGGCGGGCTGAGGTCAATCGTGTTGATCGAGCCGTCCGCAATCGCGCTGGTGCCGACCGCACTGGCGGCGATGGCCGCGCCGTTCACGCCCCCCGTCGCGACGGTCGTGGCCGTCTGCGCGCCGCCGGCATAGACAGCGTAGGGCGACGGCGTGAGCGCCTGGCGCGGCGTGAGCGTGGCGTGCGGACCGGCGACGGCGTTGGACTTCACGCCGACCTCGAGCCAGCGCGCCGGCCCGGTGAAGAGGCCCGCACCGAAATCAAGCGTGACGGTGAACAGCCCGTTGCTGACCGGGACGCCGTTGGTGTCGGACGCGGCGCCGACCACCGCGCCCGCCACCGCCGCGTCGTAAATGGTGAATCGCATATCGTAGATCCCGTTGGCAGGATTGGCGCCGTCATTCAGCCGGCCCTGGTAGGTGAAGGCGGTGCCTTGGGCGCGGGCGACATTGGCCAGCGCGAGCAGCGCGGTGAGGGTCAGGAGCAGTATGGTTTTCATGTGTTGGTTGGTGAAACGGGAGGTGTGATGTGTGAATGGGGAAAGTTCAGAGTTGGGAGACGGCCAGCAGGAACGCTGGGCCAGTGCGGGACGTGTTTTGTTCATTTTGGAAAGAAGTGAATGGCTCGTGGCTGTAGAAACTGACCTCGTAGTTCTGTCCGGGAACGGTGGAAAACGTTTGCTGAATGCCTCCGCCCCCGGTGAAAGTCACCGGAGCCAGGTCAACGTATTGCGAACCATCCTGCGCCACTCCCAGATAGATGGGAATGACTCCGTCCGACTGGCTTGGGTCTCCGTACTCAACTCCAGACAGAAGCGTGGTCCAGCCGGGAAGGGCCGTGGAGCCGCCGGGATAATACGCATAGCCGAGGACGGTGCCATTGGTGCCCGGAAGTTCAAAGCTGCCGTTGGTCAAGAGATTCCCCGCGTGGCTGTCCACCAGGGCGAAGGCGGAGAGCGCAGCGATTAGGCAGCGAGTGAGGTTGGTTTTCATGGCTATAAACATTTCGCATCACAGCCCCAGCAGCACGAGCCGGGTGTAAAGGTGCGGTTCGCCCTCCATCGGCAGCGCCGCCTGCTTCGTGACGTGCGTGGCGCTGGTGTTGATGGTTTGGATGACGAAGGTCTTGGTGTCGCCCGGTGCCGGGCCCGCGCCCGAATCGTACCAGTCGATGAGATTGCGCGACCATTGCGGCTTCACCGTCAGGCCCAGCGGATCGAGGGCTTCCTGCCACGTGCAGAGAAAGAAGCAGGGGATGACGGCCAGCGAAGTTGTGAGGATTCCGCCACCGGCAGCGTCCGCCACGAGCGGGTTCAAGCCGTGATAGGCTTCCCACGCGTTCGAAATACCATCGCCGTCGAAGTCGCCGAGATTGCCGGTGGCCTGACCGCTGTAGGGCGTGATGGGGCCGGTGAAGTATTGCTCGGCGAAGAGGGTGTCCTTCCAGATTTGCAGTGGGTTGAGCGGCACGTCGTAGATGAACGCGCGGCCCGGTGTCCAGTTGATGGCGGTGCGCTTTTCACCTGGGGCACCGATGACGAGCGTCGAGCCATCCAGCGCGACAGCAGCGCCGAAGTTCCACGTGTGGGTGCGGTTGGTGTTCGCAGGGGAAAACCTCTGCACCACGCCCCATTGGTCCGGCCCGCCGGCGTTGCGATGATACAGTTCCGCGTAACGGAAGGAGCCGTCGCCGGCCGAACTGAACTCAGGAGGCGGCCTGTTGATGCCGCTGACCACCCAGTCTCCGCTCATGGCGATGCTGGGTCCGCCCACTTCAGCCACCTTGCCCCATTGATTGAAACCTCCGGCATGTCTTTGGAAGATCGTGCCAGACCCGCTTTCACCGCCACCCTGATCTTCAGACGACGTGCCTACCACCAGCGCATCGCCGTCCAGAGCGACGGATACACCGAACTGCTGGTTCTGCGACGGATCCTCGCTCGCGAAGCCGCCGGTAATTGTTTGAACCTGGCCCCAAATGCCCGGACCGCCCGCGTCTCGCTCCAGAATTGAAACCGATCCGTAGTATCCGTCGTGCAGGTTGAAGTCTCCCGGATTACCCACGGCCGCAGTCGTCCCCGAAATGTCCACCGCCGTGCCACCGACCCGGGCTTCGCGCTGCCACCGGGTCTGAATGAAGATTTGGCCGAACGGTTCCACATGCTCGTTCGTGCGGACGAAGAATGACACCGCATTGGCAGACGCCACCCCGACGTATTGACCATGGATGGCGACGGCACGGCCAAAGTTGCTTTCGTTCAATATGCTGGGCAACTGACCCAGGTGCGCGACCTGTCCGTCCGGTTGCAGGTCGAAGGTAAATGCGCCCGCCTTCGAACCCACGACAAAGACACGGTCGGAGATGTCCACCGCTTGGCCGAAGTCGTCGCCGCCCGTACTGATCTGGCCGGGATTGAGCGGGCGCACGACGCGTTGAACGACGATCCACACGCCGTTCGCGCCGTCGTGCCGGCGCAACACATAGACCTGCCCGCCGTCCGCTGCATCTTCCACGGTAGGATCCCAATCGCCGCTCGAGCCGATCACCATCCAGTCACCGCTCACCGCGACGGCGCTGCCGATGCGATGATTGCTGTCATCTGGCACTTCGCGCTGAAGCGTCCATGTCGCGCCCGGGCGCTCGAAGAGCGTCACGGTCCCCGCATGGCCGGCGGAGAGAATGTCGGCCTTGGGTGAACCGACGAAAATCTTGTCGTGATCCAAGGCGATGGAACTGCCAAAGCCGTCACCCGCTTCGTGGCACGGATCAAGGAGCTTGGCTGTGTAACGCCAGTCACCCGTTCCGCCGTGAACCCTTGAATAGACGAAGGCCGCGCCGGTGTTCGTTCCGCCGGATGCGCCGATGACGGCAGTGTGTTCATCCAGCGCGATGGCACTGCCGAACTGAGTGATGCCGTTGAGCGAGACAGGTGGTTCCAACGTGGCCACCCCCTCCCAAGGATCACCGGCGGTGTGATTGCGGCGGAAGACGCGCACGCGTCCGCTGCGGCCAGAGTCAATCACCTCTCCGGGCGCACCAACGAAGGCCCAGCCGCGATCAATCGCGACGCTCGTGCCTGCGTGGCCACCAGCGACAAAGCTGCCCGGGTCGGCTTCCTCGACCCACTCCGATCCTGAAGCGGTTTCCGTGCGGCGATAGATGTAGGCTTCACCCGATTGCGCCTCGTTCACGCTCGCGTCCGGCGCTCCAATGATCAGGTTGTCCGCGTCGTCCAGATCAAGGGCCGCGCCGAAGCGTCCGTCGTTGGCGTGGGAGAGAAGCGTTTGCAGCACCGGCCAGTCGTTGGTGGTTCCACGACCGAACAGATGCGCGCGGCCGGCGCCGGCGAACGGCGATCCTACGGCCATCGTCGAGCCGTTGAAGCTGACGGCGGAACCGAACTTCCAACCCGGCGCTCCCGACGGCGCTCCGAGCACGACTTGACCGGCCCAGACGTCGGCGGCTTCCGATGTGCGCTGCCAAATCCAAACCGTGCCGCCGTTATTGTTGCGTCCCGGCGCTCCCGCAACGACGAGTCCGTCCTTCACGGCGACACTTTCGCCGAGGCGTCCGTTCGCCTGCGGGACTTCATTGACGAGCGTGGCGGCGAGCGTCCAGCCGTGGGCGGCAGTGGCGCTGACATTCGTCCTAAATCCGCTGAGGCGACGGAAAATGTGAACCGCACCGGAGTCCGTTACACCGCCGACATCGTAGCCCGGCGCTCCGACGACCAGCAGGTCATCGCTCACGGCGATGCTGGTGCCGGCGAGGTCGTTGCTCGCAAGGGGCAGCCCGGCGATGAACCGCTGGGTGACCGCCCACGTTCCGCCCTGCCGCCGCATCGCGACGGCAACGCCGTAGTTGAAGCTGGCGCCGCCGTAGTTGTCGTTCGTCGAAGTAATCACCGTCATGTTGCCCGCGATGACAACGTTCGCGAGACCGCGCAGGTTGTAGGCTGGCACAGGTGAGTCCGCTTCACGCTTCCAGTTGAGCGCGGGGTTGCCGCCGGCATCGCCCTGATGCTCGAAGCGGACGAGCGAATCCACCCGGACATAAATCGGCACGTCTTCCTCTTCATCCACACCGGCGTATTCGAGGGTCTGGCGGCTGGCCAGGAGGGTGCCCTGGCTCAAGCTGATGACCTGCGCAAACTTGCTGCCGGGCATCACGAACGGCAGGGTGGAAGAGTTCAGGAGACCGTGAGTCCATTGCACTGAAGCCACGCCGCCCGGATAAGTGACGCGCCGCTCATACACCGCGAGCGCGGCGGAATCCGTGGCGGCAACGGCGAGTTGATTGCCGGAGAGGGCCACGCGTTCACCGAAACCACGCAAGGCCTGCGGCCCCGGCAGGACGGGCGCGGGCAATTCAACCCTCGCCGGGCCTTGCGACGACGCACTCGTTTCAATCACTAAGACCGAGCCGTTGGTGTTCGGCGGCTGCGAGAAATAACCAGGCGCACCTACGGCGAGACGGTCGCCATCCAGCGCCACCGAGCGACCGAAGCGCGCGTTCGGCACAAAGAGCGGCGGCTGGTAGGTGTGGATCACCCCCCAGTTCTCCCCGCCGCCGGTGTCGCGCCCATAGAGAAATACCTCGCCGGTTCTGAAAGGGAATTGCCCGCCCTCGGACCACGCCAGCGGAGAGCCGATGGCGACCTTGGTTCCCTGCGAGTTCACGCTGATGGAGTGGCCGAAGTAGTTGGTCGGGCTGACGATGGCATTCGGGTCTGGATCTTTAACTGTCGCACGTTGCATCCACACGGAGTTGTTCGTCGCGGTGGGCTGGAAAATGTGAACCACGTCTTCGAGCACGTCGCCTCCATTGATGACGCCGAGCCGATGCGCGCTGACCGCCAGCGCGCCGTTGCCGAGCGACAATGCGCGCCCGAACTGGCCATTGTTGTAGGGATTCGGCGATTCAATCTTCTGAAGCAGCGTCCACTCCTCGTCGCAGTTGTTGTCGCGGATGAAGAGATAGACCACGCCGGCATTGGGCACGGGGCCGACCTGATGTTTGGGCGCGCCGATGGCGATGAGATTCCCGTAGGCCGCGACCGTGACGCCGAACAAGTCACCCGCCACAAGTTCCGGATGATTGATCCGTTCGCTCGCCAGCGAGATGACCGGATCGATGGTGACCGGGAACCTTGCGCCCGCGGTGTCCACGGCGAGGGTGAGTTGATGAGTAGCAGCCGACGTGAGGAGGCTCGATTCCCCATTCACCTCGATCCACGACTGGAGCTTCTTACCGTCCGCGTCGAAGGCGTGCAGGCCATCGTAATGCAACTGCGCTTCGCCGTGGGCGTCCAGGAAATCCACGCCATCGGCCGACGGGCGCAGCTTGGGTTGGAGTTCCGTGGCCACGCGCAGTGGCATCCGGCGCACCTTATCGGCGCTGGCGGTGTCCAGCGTGAAGCCCTGTTCGACACCGCGTTCGCCGTTCTCGAACCACTCGGTCACGCCGCCGCTGCGATCGTAGATAGCCCGCGCTTTTTCGCCACGCGGCGCCCCCTTCGCGGCGCCGACGGACGCCATGCGCCAGGACCAGTTCGCCTCCTTCGACCACGGACGCACTTCGACGCCGGTTTCCTCCGCGATGAAGTCGTAACGTTGCCCACGGGCCGAGGCAACCAGGCCCACGGACTTGCCATCGGCGCCAAACGACTGCGCGAACCAGTTCTGCGCCGCGCGAAGCTGCGCCTGGAGATCCTCCGGAACCTCAGCCAGCGTGGCCGTGGGTTGCGGTTGGGGGGAGAACCCCGCCGCCGTGACCGCACCAGCAGCCGAAGTCGAAGCTGGCGTGGAAGCGAGCGCCGACAGGCTCGCGGCGTCGCCAACGACGTTCGACCAAGACGGGGGGCCGAGGGCGGGTGCGTCGAGGCGCGGGTCCGGTCGAGTGGAGCGCGACACCAGCAGCCAGAGCGTGGCAGAAACGAGGACGAAGATGGGAACGGTGATCAATTTTTTCATAAGATGGGGGGGCAGGGTTTCAGAGCCTTTCGACATGCTTGGCCGCAGCGTGATGGATCTTCACCGCGTGTCCGCAATTCCCGCCTGAACCGATGCAGTCGGATCTCGCGTAGAGCTTGGAGGTGCAGGCGACGACGGGATTGGTGACGGCGCGGGCGGTGACGGCCACGCCGAGCAGGCCCAGGGCGATGAAGGTGAGGTGTGTTTTCATGCGTTTTGGATGATTCATGGCTGCACCGCGATCCAGTTCAGGATGAACCGCGATGGAAACGGGGCGACGCAGCGCAGGGAGGGATTGGTCGTCACGGTTTCTGGTAGTAGAAGAAGGTTTGCCGGGGTTTGTAGGCGGCACCGGAGTCCAGGTCGGCGCTGCCATTGTAGCCGTCAAAGGCCAGCATGTTCCGGCCCGTCCAAACGGCGATGTGGCGGTCGCGTGCGGACAAGCCCAACATGCTGGTCCACTTGTCCGTCAATGGGTCGTATAGTTTGCCGTCGTTTTCAGTAAAGGTCCCGGTGTTGCCGCACAGGATGATCATCTGTCCCGGAGGTTCGGCCCAGACGGCGGTGTGGTCGTAGCGGATGCCTGGCGAGTTGGTGACGCTGATGGCCGTCCAGACATTACTGCCGGCGTGGTAGCGTGCGCCGGTGTTGGTGGGGCCGGTCGAGGTTTCGCCGCCCCAGATGAGCATTTCGGTGCCGCTCCACACGGCGCTGTGGCTGCGGCGGCCCGCGAGACCCGAGGCCGGCAGGGTGGCCCACAGGCCGGTCGCCGGGTTGAACCGGTAGCCCGAGTTAAAGAAGCTGAAGGTCGGGAAGAATCCACCGCTGTGCTGGTAGCCGCCCCACACGAGCATCTCGGTCCCGGTCCACACGGCGGAACTGCCCGCGCGCGGGAAGATGATGAGGTTGTTGGAAATCGCCTGCCAGGTGTCGGTGGCGGGCTGGTAGCGCGCGGCGGAATTGAGCCAGGAGGGATTAAACAGGTTCGTGCGGTCGTAGCCGCCGAAGATGATCATCTCGGTGCCGGTCCAGACGGCGGCGTGTTGCGTGCGCCGGCGCGGGGCGTTGATGGTGGAGACAGGAAACCAACGGTTCGAGGCGACGTTGAAGCGCGCTCCCGTGTCGAGCGGGGAGCCGATGCCGTATCCGCCCCAGACAATCATCTCGGTGCCGGTCCAGACGGCGGTGTGGTCAAAGCGCGCGGAAGGCGCGCCCGCATCCGGCGTGTTGGTCCAGCCGAGGCCGGGGCGGAAGACGCCGCCAGAGCGCAGTGAGGTTCCGCCGTTCTGTCCGCCCCAGACGATGAGTTCGCTGCCCGTCCAGACGGCGCTGGGCGAATGGCGGGGGCCGGGTTCGCCGGAGGAAGGTGGTGTGGCGGTGGTCGCCCAGGTGTCGGAAGCCAGGGTGTAACGGCGGCCGTCGCTGAGGGCGTCCCCGTCGTCGTTGCGACCGCCCCAGAACACCATCTGCGTGCCCGTCCAGATGGCGGGGTGTTGGTCGCGGGATTCCACCGAGGTGGCGGAGAGCGGTGTCCATGTGTCCGTGCCGGGCGTGTAGCGCGCGCCGGAATTGGTGGTTTTGCCGGAGGAGAACACCAAGGTGATCAGTGTCTGACCCAAGACGTAGTAGTTGGTTTTGGCGGTCGTGCCGCCCCAGACGACGAGGCTGCTGCCGGACCAGACGGCGGAATGGCCGACCACTCCCTTTGGGCTGCCGTTCGTGGACAGGGGCGACCAGGAATCGGAGGCCGGATTGTAGCGGAAGCCTTCTGTCACCAGGCTCACGTAAGAGTCTGCGGTGAGGTAAGTGGGGTTGGGAAAGCCTCCGGTATAGTACAGATACAAGGCATCCCGCTGTCCGCCCCAGACGAGCAGGTGGGTGCCGGACCAGGTGGCGGAATGCCCGTAGCGCGCGGCCGGCGAAGCGGCGATGGGCGACCAGGAGTTGGCGGCGGGATTGTAGCGCGCACCGCCATCGTAATTGTAATGCAGCGTGCGCGTGAAGCAGTCAGCGGGATTCTGCGGATTGCAAATCTCAGCCGGATAATTCGTGCCCCAGCCGCCGAACACGATGAGGTCCGTTCCTATGGCCGTGGCCGTGGCTTCGGCGCGGGCCGCCGGCGCGCCGCTGGTGGCGGTGGCGGTCCAGGTGTTGTTCGCCGGATTGTAGCGCCCGCCGGTTCTGAAGAGGGTGGAGCCATCGGGATCCTTGCCGCCCCAGACCACGAGGTACCCGTTGACAAAGGCCGCGCACGATTTCGCACGGGCGTCGGGTGCGCTGACGTCGCTCATGACTGTCCAGGTGTCCGTGCCGGGCGTGTAGCGTCCGCCGACGCGATTGTAAGCATCCCAGACCAGCAATTGCGTCCCGCTCCAGAACGCGTGAACGTCCTCGCCGATGGCCGGCGCATTGGTCTTGTTCATCACGCTCCAAGTGTTGGCGGAGGGATTGTAGCGGAGGCCGAGATGGTCCGACGTTCCACCGATGAACATCACCTCCGTCCCGGTCCAGACGGCGCGATGGCTGTGCCGTCCGGGGTCCAGGGCGCCGGTGGCGGGCGGCCCCGCGGGCTGCGTCGTCCACGTTTCGTTGGAGTTAAGCGTGGAAAGGCCCATCGGTTGAAACCCGGCGGCGAGCAGGCTGAGGTTCACTTCGCGGTCGCTCAACACGACGGTGCCCGAGGGCACACCGGCGAGACCGCTGGCCGCGAGGTTCGCCGCCGCCGCGCCGGGGGCCAGGTTCGTGGCCGCGAGCGTGCCCGTAATCTGGCTCGCGGGCACCGGCCCAGTGACGGACTGGGCGGCTCCCGCCGACGCCGCGCGAATGGCATAGGGCGTCGAAGTGAGCGGCTGACGCGGACTCAACACAGTGAAGTTCCCCAGGACGCCGTTCCGGCGCACGCCGATCTCCAGCCAGCGGTCGGCCCCGTCAAACGCGCCGGGGCCGAACGGCGCACGCACGTTGAGGGTCACGGTGAACAGCCCATTGGAAACAGGCACCGCCGTGAGCAGCTCATAGGTGCCGAGGGTGGCGGCGTTCGTCGGGTGATCGTGGAGGGTGAAGACGAGGTCGAAGAGGCCGCTGGCCGGCACGCGACTTTCATCCAGCCGACCCTGATAGGTAAAAGATGGGCTTTGGGCGAAGGCCGTGGAGAGTTGAGGATCGAGGGTGGAGAGCAGAGCAAAGCCTGCCCACAGGATGATGTTCTTGTGCTTCATAGGTTGATGGTTTGGTAAGATGTCACCCATGGTTTGCTAAGACGATAGAACCGCGCCGGCAGCGTGGCCGGGACGGTGGCGGGATTGTTCGTGCCGCTGGGGGCGCTGACCCAGTTGGTCGGCGACAGGCTGTCGGTGGATTGCAGCGCGAAGCCGGGCGTCGGCGGCGTCCACCAGATCGTGGCGAAGCCGGGCGCGGTGTTGGTGAGGTGGAGCGTGGGCGCGTCGGGTGTTTGCACGAGCGTCGGCAAGACCCAGAATCCGCCGGTGAGCGAATAGAACCCATTGGTCAGCAGCCCGCCCGCGTCGTGCTGGCCGATGGTGCCACTGACGGAATACACGCCGCCCGCGCTCGTGCCGCCGCCGCCGTCGATGGTGTGCCAGTCGATGGAGTAATTCTGGGCGAGCAAGTTTCCGCCGAACAAACAGGCGGCGGACACGATGAGGGATTGGCTCGTTTTCATAATTCGATTGAAGGTTGGAGGCGCGAGGGAGGAATCAGGGTTTGATGACCATCACGTTGAAGGCCCGGCCCAGTCCCATGGGGGAACTGTCTTCGTTGAAGATCGCCCAGCGTCCGCCCGAGTAGTAAACACCCACTGGCGTCGTGTTGTATTTCGTCACCGAGTTCGTGTCGGCGCTCCAGTTGTGGGTCAGGATCACCAGCGCGCCGGGATCGCTGTCGGTCAGGGGGTTGTTGAGATAGGTCGTGTTACCCGAGGTGTTGGTGGTCACCGCGCGATGCACGAAGGCAAAGGTGCGCGTATTGACGCCGGCACCCGGAGCGCGCAGGGCATCGGCCGCGATGTTGCCGCGCACATGCAGCGTGGCCTGGGGATGGTTCGTGTTGATGCCCACGCCGCCGCTGGCACGGAGGAGGAATTGGTTCGTGCCGGTTGAGGCAAAGGGCGCGCCGGAGAAATTTCCCAGAACATCAAACCCGGCGGCATGGTCCGCCCAGACCCAACTGCCGTGATGGCGGGCCTTGGCCGCACTGCCCGCGGCGAAGGCCGAGTGGGTTGCTTCGTTGTAGAAGCCGCCCGGGATGGTGCCGTACGGCCCAGTCACCAGGTTCTCCTGGCCGCCGCTGATGACGCCCCGCGTGCTGCCGGCTTCGTTGGTATTGGCCGCTCCCCCGGCGATCACGGCCCACTGCCCGCCGTTCTTGACGAGATTCGCGGCGCCCCCGCCGATGGTGGCGGCGACGGAGTCCCCACCGATGTAGTTGGTGTGACCACCGGCGATCGTGCCGTTCCTGGTAAACGGTCCCGCAATGGTGTTCGCCTGGCCCCCGCCGATGGTGCCGTACTCACTGGCCACCTGGTTGTTGGTCCCGCCACCGATGGAGCTAAAAAAGGCCGAGGCCCGATTATCCATGCCGCCGGCGATGGCCGAGTTGGTGCCGCTGGCGAGGTTGAGCCGGCCGCCACCCACCGAGGCGTAGTCTGCGGTGCGGTTGTTGGCGCCGCCGGCAATCACCGAGCTTTGACCCGTGGCTTCGTTGAACTGCCCGCCGCCCACGGTGGAGATGTAGCCGGCCGACTTGTTGTATAAACCGCCCGGCACGGCGGAAAAGCCCCCGGTGGCTTCGTTGCGGCTGCCCCCGCCCACCGTGTCGAAGTTGAGCCGGGTGAGGTTGTGCGAACCGCCGGCAATGGTGTTATGCGCTCCCAGAGCCTGGTTGGTGCTGCCGCCGGTGACCGTCGAGAAGAAGCCGCTGGCCAGGTTGCTCCGCCCGCCGCCGACGAACGATCCCAAGCCGCCGGCCTGGTTGATGTTGCCGCCCGCCACCGTGCCTTCCTGTCCTTCGACGCGATTGGCCGCGCCGCCTCCGATTGTGCCGTAGCGGCCCGGCCCGGTAATGACATTCTCAAGGCCGCCGACGCTGTTGCCGCCGCCCGCGATGACCGCCCCGATGGCACCAGGCAAAATGGCGTTGGACTCGGAGCCGCCCATGACACTGGGCACCTCGGCGCCATTGGGCTGAAGGCGAAAGCCCGGAACGTTGTTGACGCGCAGTTCCAGCGGGCGGTTGTCCGTGCTGCCGAGAAAGTTTCCCGGCCCAGTGTTGCCGTTGAGCCGCCAGAACGTGCCGTTGAGCAAACTGGGGCTGAGGTCGCCGGGCGCAATCGAACCATCGGCAATCGCGCCGCTGCCCACCGCGCCGGACGCGAGTGCCGCCGCGTTGACGCCGCCCGCCGCGACCGCCGCCGCCGACTGCGCGCCGCCCGCAAAGATGGCGTACGGCGACGCCGTGAGCGCCTGCCGCGGCGTGAGCGCGGTGTGCGCGGCCGCGACACCGTTCGACTTCACGGCGATTTCCAGCCAGCGCGCCGGGCCGGTGAAGACACTCGGGCCGAAGTCCAGCGTGACAGTGAACAGCCCGTTGCTTACATTGACGGGCGAGTGGGTGAGCGTGCCCCCGACCTGACCTCCCGCTCCGCTGCTCCCACTGAACAGAGCGAAGGTCAGGTCGTAAGTGCCGCTGGCGGGAATCGCGCCGTCGTTGAGCCGGCCCTGGTAGGTGAAGGCGGTGCCTTGGGCATGCACGGTGGCGAGTTGCGAATCGAAGCCTGCGGCGCAGATCAGGATCGCGGCCAGGCAATGACGCCGCGCGCGCAGCGTGGCGAGGAAACAGGTGAGGCGGATGGCGCTGGTTTTCATGTGTATTTTGGGTAACGTGGAGCGTGAGCCGAAGGGCATGAACGGGATGGACAGGATTGTGGTTTGGGAGAGTGTGGCGGCATCGGGAAGGCACGCCGCAGTGATGGGAAGGCATTTCATGTTCAGGAGATTTGCGATGTTGAAGGTTATGTGCCCGTGTTCCGCCGTTCTCTGGCCGGAGTCGCTGTCTCCTGGAGACGCATTCGCCCGGACGCCGCCCGCGTAAACAGGCCGCCCACCCAAGGTCGGCCCGCCATCCTGGCAGTCGTGATGCTCGTTCCTTCGATTCCGCCCTGGATGCGCTGCCTTCCAGGTGGTTTAATGATGATTGTTAGGATATAAAATGCAAGGCGGCGTTCCGCGAATTTATCAGGCGCGCGGGGGAGGGGTGTGTTTGCAGGCGGGAGAATGAATATCTGGCGGACGTGCCCATGTCGCGGCCCATCCGACCAGCCCGCGACACGCCTCCCTGCCGGCCTTGATCGGCCCATCCGGTCGGTTGCGACTAACGGACGCTGCGCGCGGCGGGGTTTCGAGGACGTCTCTCGGCGTCGTGGCGAACAACGGTGAAACCCGGATCAAGATGGGCTGCGTGAACCGGGCGGCTTGGACGGCAGGCGGCAGACCCGCTGCGGTTTCATGCAGGCCCAGGATTTTTCTTTGGTGCGTCTGGCTCCACGGTTAGATTTCGCCATTATGCCTGTCAAACTCCTTGGCTCCTTCTCGATTCTGGCCCTGTTGGCGGTCACTGCGGTCGCGGCGCCGGCACCTCGAAAGCAAATTCTCTTCTTCACCAAATCGAGCGGCTTCGAGCACTCGGTGATTTCATGGAAAGGCGGCCGGCCCAGCCACACCGAAAAAGTCTTGCTCGAACTCGGCAAGAAACAGGGCTGGGAATTCACCTTCTCCAAGGATGGCTCGAAGTTCAGCCCGGATTACCTGGCCAGGTTCGACGCGGTCCTCTTTTACACCTCGGGCGACCTCAGTTCGCCGGGCACGGACCAGCATCCGCCCATCACGCCGGCGGGCAAGCAGGCGCTGTTCGATTTCGTTCGCGGCGGGAAGGGATTTATTGGCACGCACTCAGCGAGCGACTCGTACCACACGGACAACGAGGCAAAGAAGGGGCCGGCTCGCTACGTGAACCATGGCGAGAAGGCCGATCCGTATGTGCGTTTCCTGGGCTGCGAATTCATCAAGCACGGCGCGCAGCAGGTCGCGACCAACACGGTGACCGATCCAAAGTTTCCTGGCTTTGAAAAGCTGGGGCCGACCTTCGCGTTGCACGAGGAGTGGTATTCGCTGAAGGACTTCACCCCGGATGTCCACGTCCTGAGCGTGCTTGATGCGCCGGCCATGAAGGGCATCGAGTACCAACGGCCGCCCTATCCCAGCACCCTGGCGCGGCAGGAGGGCGCGGGGCGCGTCTGGTACACAGCGATGGGCCATCGCGAGGACGTGTGGACGAACCCGGTTTTCCAGCAGATTCTCATCGGCGGCATCCGCTGGGCGCTGGGCGAGGCCAAGGCGGAGGTGCCGGCCAACATCAAGGAGACGGCGCCAGGAGCCTTCACGAATCCTCCCTACATCGAGCCAAAGCCAGCGGCAGCAGCAAAACCGAAGGCGAAGTGACCCGGAGATGGCCGGCAGCGCGGTCGCGATGCTCTGCGGAGCTATCGAACGGCCAGAGACAATTCTGCACTGCTCACGCTCTCGATCCAAATTTGAGAGGCTTCCGTCTGATGTGCCGGAGCTTTGCCCGGATACAGGCAACAGTGGCGGATGGCCCCGAGTTCAAACAAACCGATGGCGGCATTGGTCCGTCCGTCCTGTCGAGGTTTCCGGATCCTTCAACGTCCTTGCTCGACCATCTGCGAAATCAGGCCGTTCTGAATCCGCACTCGCATCCCCGGCACACCAGGCCCGAGAGGCTTCTTCATCTCCGCATGTGCCCCGTCGCCGACATGGCTCATGTCCACGACCAGCGTGTCGTCGGGATTGAGTTTGCGGATCTCAAAGCTGGAAATGCGTTCACCCTCGAGGCTCCACGGCAACGCGTTTGACAGGGCGATGCGCCGGCCGTCCTGGACATAGAAACCGGTGACGACGACGCCGGTTGTCCCGGACAGGACCACCTGTGTGGTGCCTTGGTAGGCGCTGTGCTCCTCGTGACGGGAGCGGATCCAAATCCATGCGGCAATCAGAATCAACGCGACAATGATGAGTGCAACGATGATCCGCTTTTTCATGGTGCGCGGAGGATGTGCTTCTTCGCTCAGTGCGGGGCGGCACTTAAACCGGGCTTCGCCGGCGTCGCCATCTGCGCCAGGGTCACGCTCCCGGCCTGATGTTCGGCGGCGCGGATGCGTTCCAGTTCCGCGCGGACGCGCAGGCGGTCGGGGCCTTCGCGGGTGGCGAGTTCCTGTCCCTGCGCGGATCGCAGCGCGGTGAGGATGTCGCAGGCGGTGATCTGGTCGAGCGGGCGCGCAGGCGAAAATCCGTTTTCCTTGTCGAGCGTCTCCACCACCAGCCGCGCCTGGAGCAGCGTCTGCAGAATCTGTCCCACCAGCCGCGAGGGCACGCCGAGTTCCCCGGCGAGGCGCGTCACGCCGGGCGGCTTCTCCGCGCGCTGGAAGAGTTGCGCGAGATGCGTCATGAGGCGCAGCGCGATGAATTCGCGGCCGCTTTGATTGACCGTCTCGGCCTGGCGCTCGGCCACGTAGGCGACGCGGTTTTGGAAGGCGTAAGAGACTTGCGCGCCGAAGAGGAGGATGAGCCAGCCGAGGTAGAGTCCGATCATGAACACAGGCACCATGCCGAGGCTGCCGTAGATGGCGTTGCTCTGGGTGACGCGCGAAACGAAGTTGACGCTGACGAGGTTGTTCACATGCCAGAGCGAGCCGGCCATCAGGCCGCCCACGGCGGCGGCCTGCCAATGCACGCGGGTGTTGGGCATGAGCTGGTAGAACAGCGCAAAGGCGAAGCTCAAGACCAGCAGCGGGAGAAACTGAAACAGGAGATTGCCCACGAACGGCATGGCGAGCAGCAGCCTCTTGGACGTTTCCAGATGCGGTCCGCTGGTCAGCCCCAGCGAGACAATCAGCAGGATCGGTCCCAGCGAAATCACCGCCCAATAGAGGATGATTTGCGTGTACCAACTCCGGCCGCGGGTCACGCCCCAGATGTCGTTGAAGGTCGCCTCGACGCGCATCAGCATCGAGATGGCGACCGCCACCAGCGCGATGGTGCCGGTGACGCCGATGGCGCCGCTCTGGGTGTTGCGGATGAACTCGTTGATCTTCTGCACCGCCTCCTCCCGCTTGGCGGCGGCGAGTTTTTTCGCCTCGACCGCCTGGAGGTCATTCGGATCGATGGGCGCCGAGGCGTAGGGCGCAAGGTTGTCCACCAGCTTCCCGACGAAAGCGCGGATGGGTTCCTCGCCCTGACTTTTGAGCACGCTGGTGGTGACGCTCAACACCACGGCGAGCATCGGGATGATCGCGAGCAGCGTGGTGTAGGCCAGCGACGACGCGCGGACCGGGCAGCGATTGCGCACGAAACTCTTCCCCACCAGCAGCCAGAAGTGCGCGAAGCGATGCAGCCGGGGGCTGCGTGCGCCGGCCTGTTGTTCCAGATCTTTCTCTTCGAGGAATGCCACGGTCTTGTCGTGGATTTCCTTGAATTTGTTGAGCGTATCGTTGGCCACGGTGCCGGAGTGTAAAGTCTGCGCCGCGCAAACTCAAAGGGCAAAATCCGGGCAAAATCCGGGCAAAATCCGCCGCAGAATGCACGCATCCGCGCACTGCCCCGGCACGCGGCCTTGAGGCCGCTTCAGCGTTCGATGGGTGTTGGCGAAACATTGGCGGACGGTCTCTCGAACGATGAAGCGACGTCAACGTCGCGCTCCACCCCGGTGGCCTTCGGGGGCAGTGTCGCGATGCGCCCCTCATCGAGTCGCGCTTCATTCCCCGCTTGCGCCGTCCCAGGGGTGTTCCTATGTTCGTGTCATGCAACGGACGATCTTTTTTCTGACTTTCGCGGCCTTGCTGCTCGGCGGCTCCCCTTTGGTGCGCGCGCAGGATGCTGCCGCTGCGGCGCTCGCGCGTCAGGCGGACGAGGAACAATACCGCTCGCTCAACACCCGCGTGGTGAACCTGGAAGAATCCAACCAGTCGCTGCAGAAGAAAATCCAGGATCTCACCGAAACGCTGCACAAACTCCGCGAGGAAGTGGCCCGTTCCGCCAACAACAAGGAAGTGACCGCGGTGCAGGAAAGCATCCGCCGGCTCGAATCAGCCATCAAGGAAGTGGACGAGAAACGGATCGCCGACAACACCAAGGTGCTGGCCGCGCTGGAGAACATCAAGCAAGCCATCGCTTCGCGGCCCGCGCCGAAACCGGGCGGGGACAGTGAAGGCGGCGGCACCCGCACCAAGCCCGCCAACCAGGCTTCACGAGGCGAAGGCACCCGCGGCGGCAATGTCACCGAGGACGGCTACAATTACTCCATCAAGTCGGGGGACACCCTCTCGGGGCTGGTCTCGGCCTTGCGCTCGCAGGGCATCAAAGTGACGCAGAAACAGGTCACCGAGGCCAACCCGAATGTGAATTGGAACCGCCTCAAAGTGGGGCAGACGGTTTTCATTCCAAAGCCGGCGGAGTGATTTTTCCGCATAGGATTTTTCGTCGGAATCTCGCGGTTACAACGACCGTTATTTCAGGTTTTATTTATGGATTGGCCGGAAGTCATCGATTATCGCAAATGGATTCGGGTGGGCTACCTCCTGCTCGCCATCGCCGCCGTCGCGGTGCTGATTTACTGGTCGTTGCGCGCCGTGTCCTACGACCTCACGCGGCGGCATCTGCGCATCAAACTCCTCGGCATTCCCGTGCGGCGCATTCTCCTGACCGACATCCACGCCATCTCGCGCCAGCCGGTGTGGTACTCGGAGAAATGGCATGATACGTGGCGGGTCGGCAACCGGCGGCTGATGATTCAAAAACGCCGGGGTCTGAGCCGCATCATCTCCATCTCGCCGGAAAGTCCGTTCGTTTTTCGAGCGCAGATTGTCCACGCCCGCAACCTGCTCCTGCCGCCGGCGCCGGAAGAGGCGGCGGATTCAGTGAGCGGCGACGGCACGGTTTTCCTCCGGTAATCGTGAGGGCGCGGCGGGGGGAAGAGCGGCGCGAATCCCAAACTCCATCGCGCTCGTGCCATGGACTATTCCGGCACTGTGGAGATGAGAGTTCTGCGCAGAGGCGGCGGAAGCAGGGAAGGAGTGAGCAAAGCCCGCGAGGGTGAATCACCCGAGGCGCCAGACGATGCGGGCCTTGGTCAAATCGTAGGGCGACATCTCCATCTTCACGCGGTCGCCGATGGTGAGCCGGACGAAGCGTTTGCGCATCTTGCCGGAAATGGTCGCGAGCACCTGATGCTTGTTCGGCAGTTCCACCCGGAACATCGTGCCCGCCAGCACAGTGAGGATGCGCCCTTCAACTTCAATGTGTTGTTCCATGAAAAAACTCCCGGAGTGGATGCTCCCACCCGCCCGGGTCACCGGGATTGCGCCGGAGTCCGGCGGAAAAAATGAGGACGGGGCGCCGCCCATGAAAAGACGTCGCCCCTGTTAAAGCCAAAACCGCTTAGTAACGCTCGCGACGACCGCCGCCACCGCCACCACCGCCACCACCGCCGCCGCCGCCACCACCGCCGCCACCGTAGTCACGGCGCGGACCTCGGCCGTAACCGCCACCACCGCCGCCGCCGCCACCAGGAGGACGATCTTCCTTCGGGCGGGCAATGTTGACCGTGAGAGCGCGACCGCCGACCTGGGCGCCGTTCATGGCCTCAATGGCCTTCTGCGCCTCCTCGGGGGTGCTCATGGTGACGAAGCCAAAACCACGGGGACGGCCGGTCATGCGGTCCACCATGAGATTGGTTTCGGTGACCGTACCGTGCGCAGCGAAGGCGTCCTGCAGGTCATTCTCGGTTGTGTTGAAGGAAAGATTTCCCACAAACAATTTCGTGCTCATACGTGATGATTTATGCCGTCGAAGACTAAACGCTATCAAGACTGTTCCCGACCGTCGGGTTTCAAATCAACACTGAACCGAGTTCAACTGTGATTCACCAAGACTTGCAAGAGACTAGTGATCCAACCGGCGGCGCAAAAATAACGGCATTTTAATGAAGCGCAACGGATTTTTGCGGATTTCCGGGCCTTTCCCTCCATGTCTCTGGCGGGGTGATTCACACCTCCAATCCGCCTTCCAAACGGTCGCGCGCGACCGCCGTTCCGCCCCGCGATTCGATGCAGATCTTCACGATGGTCAACCCCAGTTCGATGCCTTCCGTGGCGCGTTTGCGCGAGGCATCCCAACGATGAAATGACTCGAAAATCCGCGCCAGCTTGCCGTTCGGCACACCCGGACCCGAATCCGTAACCGATAGAAGCACGCCCCGATCCTCGCGCCGCGCCATTCTCCAAGATGGGCCCCGCCGGTCCCGCTGTGGCGCGATGCGTTGCGCAGCAAGTTCGATAACGACCGCACCAGCCACTCCGGCTCGGCCGTCACGACGAGATCCGCAGGCACCACCACCCGCGCGTCCGCGCTTTCCACCGCCTTCAGCACCCTATCGCGCAACACCACCGGTTGCAGAGGCAAGGCCGCCCACGCGCCCCGTGACGAGACGACAAGGTCGGTCACAAACCACCCAGCATCACCGCACCGTGAGCAGTCTGTCCTCCTTCGGATTCGCCTCGAGATAGACGTCTTTTTACTCGGACGCCCCCGCGCCGTGCCGGAACATGCCAAGGGGGACCGGGAATGATGCGCTTTTCAGGGTCGGTGCGCTCGTCAGCGGTGCGGTGCGTGTAGCGCGCGATTTCGACGCCATCCACGGCCGCGCGCATCGTGCCCTTGTCCAAGGTCCACAACAGCTCCGTGGTGGTCCATTTGGTGAACTCCCTCGGACCCTGCGCGAGCATTTTGCGCGGCAGATTGCGCTTTGCTGGTGACGCCACCCAAGGGTCTGGAGGTGGGTTATGTCCCGATCGTCACGCGTCAAACGGCTCAGTGATTTCCGGTCGCCCAAACTGGGGGCCGCAGGGGATTGAGGTGAAGGCACACCGAAATCCGGGACGAAGAAAGCGGCTTTGCGCGCGAGGTGAGCTTGTGTAGGATCCTCCGCATGAAACGACGGGCGTGGATCTCGGAAAGCGCCGGCGACGCGCCCGACGCCGCACGAGTCCTCTCCCTCGGATAGGTCGAGCGGCAGGGGATCAATGGATCCCCAAGAGCAGGTAGTGGCGACGGCCCCTCCAGAGAGGGGGAGAAATGGCGAATGAACAGTTAGCATCAAACCGTCCACGGATCACCATCTGAAGTGGCCCAAGTGGCCTGGCAAAGTGAACCCACTCAATCGAGAACAGAACCAGACCGCATCTGAAAGCACCAGCGACGGCGGGCTGGGCTTCGGAGCCATCGTCGGTGAAATTTTCCCGCAGAACGGGCTGCTGCGCCTGATCGCCGAGCGCATCCGCGTGGCGGCGACGCATCTCCGCATGCCGCGTGAGGATTTGCACCGGATCTTCAATCGGCACAGCGTCTTCGAGGGCGAAACCCGTGCTGCCGGCAGTGCCAGCACCGGGAGTTTCATCCTGGTGGAAACGCATCATCTGATTCAGGGCAAGGTGGGCAAGGGCGCCCTGAAGCTCGTCTTCCCAAAGGATCTGCTCGGCGAGGGGGCGCACTTTCAGGAAGTGGGTCCGGGCGAGGTGGAGGTGGTGCCGGCGGGGAACGCGACGCGCTGGGAAAACGCGGGCCAGGCGGAATCAGTGGTGAAGCACGCCATGCTGGAGTTCATGACCGCGGAGAGCTTCAGCATGAGCCTGAAATGCCAGGCGACGGGCGCTCCCTTCGCGGGCAGCGAAGGACTGGTCCTTTGCGCCGCGCGGGAGTTCGATCCCGCCACCGGCCGCTTCATCCTCAAGCCGGCGATCAAAGGCGATGACGAGCATGCTGCGGAAGACAAGGCGCTGATCGAACTCATGATGAACGAGGCCGCCGCCATGCTCACGCGCTCCGGCCGAATCGCCCACGACAAAATTGTCCACGCCGCCGAGACTAACTCCACCCTCACCGCGCGGCTCGATCTGCAACTCCCCACCAATGTCGTGGAAGGGCACTTGCGGACGCTGCTCGAGAGCGACCCCGGCATCATCATCGGCGACGACGATATGACGGCCCGCCTGCGCGAACTGCTGCAGCGGGCTGATTACAACCCCGCCGCCTGCCCGCTTTCCAAGGCGGCCGCCCGGATGCAGATGGAGCATTCGGTCCTGCTGTCGTCGTCCCGTGACCGGTTGCGGCACGCCCTGATGAACCTGCCTCCCGAAGGCTCGCCCACGCCGGCGCAATACCGCGAGATCACCGACCTGTTCTTTGGCAAGGGGGAAATCCAACAGAACGAAGATCAGCTTTACCACCACCGCGAACCGGTGTTGAAGGCCCTCTCGGTCGTCCTGTCGGCGCGGAGCCTCGACGAATGCGGAGAGCCGGAAGTGCTGGCCACGTATTTGAAGACCCTGCTCGACAATCAGCGCATCATGCTGGAAGCGGCCTTGCTCAACCGTCTCCCGCGCGGGCAGGCCCTGGCACTGGACTGGTTCGCGCGCGCGCCCCTCCTTTCGCGACAACACGAGCAGGCATTGCTGGCGCTGATGCCCGGCCCCGGCACGACGCGCGCCAAGGTCAAGGAGAGCTTCTGGGAGGTGGTCAACGTCCTGTGCGAGGCCAAGGCGGAGATTCCCCGATTCACGACCGATCCGTACCTGCAGGCGAGGAGGGAAGTGCTGGAACGTTCGACGCGCGCCATCACGGCGACCGCTCAACTGCTTCCCTCGGTGGATCGCATCGTCTTCTTCACGCTTCCGTTCACCTACGAGTGCGTCACTCCGAAGCTCGGCGTAGTCACCCGCAAACCGGTGGACGTCTGCGGCTCGGAACTGCGGCCTGAAGCCATGGCGCTGGGCGGGGTGCTGTCGATTGAGATTCTGCTGAAGAAGCTGACCGGGAAGGACCGCCCACTCGAGGGGTTGACCGTGGCCGTTGAGGGATTGGGCAACGCCGGCAAACACGTCGCCACCACGATGGTGCAGAAGGGTGCCACCATCATCGGCGTGAGCGACAGCAAGGGCGCGGTGTTCCATCCGGCAGGATTTACACGCGAAGAGCTCGCGGTGATCATCGTGCATAAGAATTCGGGCCGGCGGCTGGACACCCTCCTCTCCAGTGCGGCGGCTCGTGGTCTGTCGCCGCGCGACGGAGAGGCGATCACCTTCCTGCCGGAGCCGGAGAGGCTCAAGCATATCAAGGCGGACATTCTGGTTCTCGCAGCCATTCCAGGCTCGGTCCGCGCTGACAACGCGCCCCACCTGCAGGTTCAGGTGGTGTGCGAATTGACGGGGGCCGCGGTCACGGGCGAAGCGAAGGGGCTTCTCAAGCAGCGGCACATCCACGTCATTCCGGATAACCTTGCCAGCTCCGGCGGCCTGCTCGTTTCGCTCTCCGAAATGCGGCAGAACAGCGCCGGGCAGAACTGGGACCGCCAGCTCGAGGAGTTCAACCTCTACGAGCAGCTCTCCCGCAGCTACGACGAGGTCATGCGGGTGGCAACGCAGTACGATGTGGATGCGCCCACGGCCTCCGACATTCTGGCCCTGACGCGAATGAGGGATCTGGCCATCTATCGCGAACACCTGGAGGAAGCTGCGCGCCAGCTCAACGAGCGAATTCTCAGCATCCGCGACACCGAGCGGGTGCTGATCACGTCCGACAACGATGAGGATGGGGTGGCTTCGGCGGCCATCCTGCATGATCTGATCGGCCATTTGCACCCGGCGGCAGCCCGCGGGATCACCTTCTTGAATGAATCCTTCCGCTCCGAAGCCATCAGCGAATTCGTCGCGAGGGCGGCCGGCACTGACTCGCCGGTGCGACATGTCTTCGCCCTCGACCGCGCCTTTCCATTGCGGGAACCCGGACAGAGCCACCTGGCCAGCGTCTGTCGTCAAGGCCGCGTCACCTTCGTCAACAACCATGAGCTTCCGAAATCACTGCTCGCAGGGGCCGCCGCTGCCACCGAGCGTGTCGGAACGCCTCGCGCCCAATCGCCGCACGAGCTCGGCGTCCTGCTCATCTCTCCGCAAACCCTGCAGGCCACCGTGGCCGCCCGTGATTTCCCGACGGCGATGATTCTGAAGGAGCTGGCCCACCAACTGGTTCCGGACGAGGCCACGCTGGAACGCATCGACTGGCAGGCCGCCGTGGGTTGTTACCTGGACGCCCCCGTTGAAGCAGAGAATGAATGGCTGTGGTTCTACACCAAGTTCAACCCCGACCGCACGTTGGAGGCAGCCCGCGCCATCCGGCTGGTGACGCGCGCCGGGGGATTCCTGCATGCAATCCAGGCCCTCGTGGGCGTGCAACGACCGGATCAACTGGAGACCCACGAAGCCTGGGGCCAGTTCATGGCCGAATACCGTGTCCTGGAGGAACGCATTCAGATTCTGGTGGAAAAGATCATCCTGGAGAACCGGCGGCGGCCGTTCACTTCCCATTTCTTCACCCACGACGAAGTCGCCTCGCCCACCCCCGTGGCAGGCAACGATGCCAACGAGCTGGATTTCTACCACTGGATCTCGGAATACCTCCGCAAGCGCAGCGATCTGGGCGAGAAACCGATCATCGTGGGACAGGTGGTTGCGGGCTCCAAGGGGCACCGTCAGTTGGGCGTGCGCATCCGCAGCCCGCGCGGCGTGGACCTCATGGAAGTTGGCCTGCCGCAGCATTTCCAGACTGGCGGACTGCCCAATACCGCCGTGGCGAGAATTCCCCTCGAACCGGACGCCGTGCCCGAACAGGAGTTCAACCGGCTGGTGGACGAAATCTGGATGAAGACCACGAGTCGGCTCCATCTTTCCGTCGTCGGCAGGCCTGCCGATGGGCAGGGTGCGTGAGTTTGCCGCCAGCCGGCCATGGATGTGGCCTTCGTTCGTGCGGCGGCCAAGGCGCCGGAGTCGTTGAAAAGGCTCGATAAAAACGGTGATGAAAAACTGTCGCTCGACGAGATTCGTCCGGCGCGCCCTGACGGCCGGGGTGGCCCCGGGCGCGGAGGTTCGGGCGGCGAGTAATGCTCAGTTCCATTCTGAATTACCCGCGAGGCGCCGCCGTTGACACAAACCCGCGTTGACAGCAAGGCAACATGCAACTAGCGTTTTGCAGCGAAATTCCTCAAAAAGATCTATGGAAGCCATCGTCAATCTTACCGACAACGCCGCGAACCAGGTGCGCGAAATCTCGAAACAGCCGGACAACGCCGGCAAGTTGCTCCGCATCTACGTCGAGGGCGGCGGATGTTCCGGCATGCAGTACGGTCTGGTCTTCGACGAAAAGCGCGACGACGATTACGCCACGGAATCGGCAGGGGTCCCGGTGCTGGTGGATCCGGTGAGCGTCGACTACATCCGCGGCGCGGTGATTGACTACGTGGACGCGCTGACGGGAGCGGGCTTCAAGATCACCAATCCGAACGCGCACTCCTCCTGCGGCTGCGGCAAATCCTTTGAGGCCTGACGCGGCGTTTGCGCTGGCCGACCAACGCCGTCTGGTGTGATGCCGGACGGCTTTTTCTTTGCCTGAACAAGGCGGGGGTTTTGGCGCGAATGCCCGCCGGCGCAGGCTGCTGGTTATTCTGCCGCGCCATTCCTGCCGCGCTCGCTCCGGCTTTCCGATAAAAGTCCACCCATGAAATTGAAGCCCGATTTACCACTCCCTGGAGGCGCGAGTGGGCGCACATTTTCGTGAGCTTCCTGGCCAGCTGCCTGTGGGTGACGCTCAAGCAGCGTCTGACCGCGCTGGCCCCTGGCCTGACCCCGCGCCAGGCCCTGGCCCAACTGGCCGGCGTGCAGATGCTCGACGTGGTGATGCCGACAACCGACGGGCGGACGCTGGTCTTGAGCCGCTACACGCAACCGGAAGCGGGGGTGCGCCTGCTCCTGCAACAACTGAAGCTCACCCTGCCGGAGCAGTCCCCGCCAGGGCTGAGCGCGGCGCGAACACTTGATCCGTCTGGCGCCGGATGTAGTGAAGACCTTTCGGGGCACGCCCCCGGAAAACATGGGCTTTTCGCCCGGCCGGAACGAAATACTTCGCGAGTAAGAATCAAACGTTTGGTGGCTGCGCTCTCATTCCATCCGGTGTTTGGCCCATATCAATGTACATGCGACTAGCCCGCTTATTTCACAAGTTTTGGTGGTTCCGCCCGGTGATGGAGCCGACGCGCCAGCCGGACCGTTTCGTAGCGCAGGTTTCCAACCTGCTGTCTCGCGGATTTCCAATCCGCCGGCGCAAGGAGGTTCGGACAGCCTGCCGACTAGAGGTCGGCGACCCAGCAGGTTGGAAACCTGTATAGCCTCTCCGGCGTTGTTCACCGGCTGGGGAAGCGTCTTCGCCCACGCCCGCTTCCCCAGCCAGTCAACAACGCCGCCGCGCCGCGCTGGGCAAACGCCCGTGGGCGCGCCAATCTGGGTGCGGCTCTGGTACGAACATGGAAACCCGCTCGCCCCACGAGCCTAGCGCAACCTTTCGACCAGAGCCCTCACCCGGACCCGGATACGCATCCTCAGGTGCCGACGTCCCACGTCTCGCACTATACAGACTGCGCCCCGGGTCCAAATCCAGCATAACCAAACATGAACCCGAATACCCTCGACGCCTGGCTGCGCGGCCTGGAAAAACGCTTCGGCGCACGGCCCGTGGCCCTGGCCATCGAGGCCAGCCGCGGCGCCGTCATCCACGCCCTGGTCCAGCATCCCTGGCTGACGATCTATCCCATCAACCCCGTCACCAGCGCCCGTTACCGCCAAGCCTTCACCCCCTCGGGCGCCAGCGATGACCTGCCCGATGCGCGCGTGCTCCTGGAATTGGCGCGCGATCACGCTGCCAAATTCCGCCCCCTGGAAACCCAGGATCCCCAGACCCTCAAACTGGCCGGCCTGGTCGAGGCCCGGCGCGACATCGTGGACCGCCGCACCCAGCTCCTCAACCAAATCACCAGCCTGCTGCGCGACTACTATCCCCAGGCCCTCGAACTGGTCGGCGCGCTGAACACCGATCTGGCGGTGGATTTCCTGAGCCGCTGGCCGGACTTGATCGCTCTCCAAGCCACCCAGCCCGGGGTGGTCAAACGCTGCTGCTACGCGCACCCGCTGCGCCGGCCCGAGCTGCGGGCAGAGCGGCTGCAACTCATTAAAAAAGCCGTGGCCCTGACCACCGAGGAAGCCCGCGTCAGCGTGGCCGTCATCCAGTGGCGCTGCCTCCTGGACCCACTGCGCGCCTTGCGCAAACACGTCGCGATCCTGGACGCGGAAATCAAAACCGTCTTTGCGGCCCATCCCGAGGCGGCGCTCTTCCGCGATCGGCCCGGCCCTGGCCCCGCGGCGGTGCGTGGCCTTCGGCACGATCCGCCCGCTCTACCCCGATCCGGCCAGCCTGCAAAAACACGCCGGCGTGGCCCCGGTGCGGGAGAAAAGCGGCCAGAGCCTCTGGACGCACTGGCGCTGGCAGGCTCCGGCCTTTTTGCGCCAGAGCTTCGTCGAGTGGGCGGGGCAGACGGTGGTGCCTTCGGCCTGGGCCAAGGTTTACTACGAACGGATGCTGGCCAAAGGCAAGGGCCATCACGCCATCCTGCGGGCGCTGGCCTTCAAGTGGATCCGGGTGCTCTGGAAATGCTGGCAGACCCGCACGCCCTACGACGAAGCGCGCTATCTCCAGCAACTGGTGCAGCGCAAAAGCCCCCATGCCGTGAGGGCCTGAACCATGAGCGTTTTCCTGAAAAATTCCTTGCCCAGACAAGCTCAGGTGTTGCGCTACGGTGCCGGCGACAGCGTCGTCCATGCCGCGGACTCCTCGGTTATCACGCCGTCAACGGGCCAAAGCCCGGCTCTCAGAGATATTTGCGCGCGAAATCCGATTCCTCCAGACCAGCGAGCAGATACGCCTTGTCGCCGCGCGCCCAACTGACCGTAAGCAGTTGATTGACCCGCGCGACCTGCGGCGTTTCAGCGGGCGGATCCTTCATGGCGGAACGGTCCACCACAAACAGGAAAAGCATTTCCTTGTCGCCGCGATCGAAGCAGACCATCGACACGGGCTGGCCGCGCCAGCGCAGCAAGCCGCAGCCGGAGAGTTGAAGCTGCGCCAGCCCTTTCGTCACTTCGTAGTCATCCGGCGCGCCCTTGCCGCGCAGGAACTGGCGCACCTGCCCCATGTCATTCGTCACGAGATCCATCCGGTATTCGCGCAGCACCGTGCCCACCATGCGGGTCTGGAAGTTGGCGAAACGATCGGGCGCGGACGGCTGCATCCAGAACGCCGCCAAACCCAGCAGCAGCACGATGGCCGCCGCGGCCGCCATCCACGCGGGCTGGCGCCACCACACGGCCGGGCGGATGATTTTCTGCGCGGCTTGCGCGGCGAGAATGCGGTCCCGCAGGTCCGCGGGCGCGGCGATCTGTCGCAGTTTCGACCGCATGGCCGATTGGAAGGCGCAGTGTTCCTCGAACCATCGCGCCAGTTCCGGATTGCCCCCCACCAGTTCGAGCGCCTCGGCGAATTTTGGATCGCGTTCATCGACGGAGCCGGGCCGGAAGAGGAGCAGAACGTGTCTGGCCTGGTCGTGCGTCATGAAGCTCCTTTTCCCGGACCCCCGGGCGGCGCGGAACGCCGCAGCACCAGTTGCCGCAACTGCGCCACGCCGCGGGCGATGCGCGACTTCACCGTGCCCGGCGGGACTTCGAGAATCGCCGCGATTTCCGGATAGGAATAGTCCTCGAGATAGGCCAGCGCCACCGCCGCCTGGTAGGGTTCTTCCACCTTGCGCAGGAGCTCCAGCGCGTCTTGCGCATCGAGGCGGCTCACCAAGTCCGGCTCGACCGCCGGCAGTTCGGCATCAGCGGCCTCGATTTCCAGATGCGGAAAGCGCGTGAGACGGCGGCGAGATTCGAGGAAGCGGCGGTGCAGCGTGGTGAACAGCCACGCTTTGACTTTCGCGGGATCGTGCAACTGATGGCCCTTGGAGGCCCAGGCGAGAAAAGTTTCCTGCACCAGATCGCCGGCGTCGCTTTCTGCGAACGTTAAACTCATGGCAAAGTGGAACAGCGGCGCATAGTGGAGTTCCACCAGCCGGTGGAAATCGGCTCCGCCACGGTCGCTGTCCCCTTCGTATGAGGTTGGAGTGGCCACAAAGGTTCCCGGAAATCTTGCTGGTCCGCACATCATCCGGAACACCGCCCATCCTGCCGGGACAACCGTCGGAATCGAGACGAAAACAAATTCGCACAATTCCGGGAACCAAAATAGCCACTCATGCTTCTCATTAGCGTGAATGGCTGGAGCCAGCAAGCGACGCACCCCGATTCCCCGGGTCCATGGCCACTGCGGATCGGACCCTGGGAGGAGGCGGACTTCGTCCTGACCATCGGATGCGTCCGGGCCTGTCGCCGCCATTGTCACCACGCTCCGAGAACCCTGACGGTAAACTTTCGGCACCGCTCGGGGAAAGATGGGCGTGGATCCGCTCGAAACGCTCCGGCACCTGTCCGCAGGCCAGGCGGATGAATCACGCACCAACACCAGCAGACAACTCAAACTCAATTCAACAATGAAACCACCCACCAACCTTCTCTGTTCCAGCGTCGTCCTCACGGCTTTGCTGGGATCTCTCAGCCTTCATGCGGCCAGCGTCACCGTGCCGGTCGCCGCGGACACGTTCATTCATGCAGTGTCCGCGGACAACAATGCCGGCGGCTGGCCCTGGTTCGGCGCGGGCCGCGACGGCGTCGGAGGTGTGCGGCGCGGATTGCTCGGCTTCGATCTCAGCGGCATTCCAGCGGGAGCGACCGTCACTTCGGCAGTGGTGCGATTGACCCTCGATCAGGTGCCGTTCCAAGGTCCGGTCAACTCGAACTTCGATCTGTATCGCCTGCTGTCCCCGTGGGGTGAAGGCACCAAATCCAGCACCGGCAGCAGCGGTCTCCCCGCGACCAGCGGCGAGGCCACCTGGAACTCCCGCCAGCACGGCATGGCGGCGTGGACTGCGCCAGGCGTGCTCGCCGACGCGGCGGTGCCCGCCAGCGCAACGACGCTCGTCGGCTCGGTGAATGGCGCGACGCATTCATGGAGCGGACCCGGTCTGATCAGCGACGTCCAGGCCTGGGTGGGTGCTCCTGCGCAGAACTTTGGCTGGCTCATGGTTTCCCAGGACGAAGCCTCCAGCCGGACGGCTCGCGGCTTCTATTCGCGCGAAAGTGGTCCCAGCGCCGGAACGCTTGAAGTGGGCTACGTCGTTCCACCTTCACCCCCTTCGGTGGTCATCACCAATCCGCCCAACATCTCGTCATTCGCCGCCCCGGCCAACGTGACGATTCAAGCGTCCGCCAGTGACCCCGATGGGACTGTCTCCCAGGTGGCGTTCTTCGATGGGGCTGCGTCTTTGGGAATCGATGCCACCAGCCCGTTCGGCGTCGTGGCCAGTCTCGCTCCAGGCAGTCACGCGCTGACCGCGGTGGCCACCGACAATCTGGGCACCTCGGCCACCTCGGCCGTGGTTAATGTGACCGTCACCAATGTGCCCATCGCCAATCCCATCGCGGATCGCATCCTCAAAGGCGACATCACTGTTGAACTCAGAACCATCGCGGACGGCATGGTTTCGCCGCTGGGCATGGCGGTGCCGGATGACGGGAGTGGACGTATGTTCGTGTATGACCAGGTTGGATTCGTGTGGGTGGTGACCGCGGCAGGCCGTTCGCCGATTCCGTTGCTTGATCTCCGCTCCCGGCTCATGAACATCAGCGGCACCTACGACGAGCGCGGCTTGCTGGGGCTGGCGGTACATACGAATTTTGCGCAGACTCCACTCATCTACACTTACACCTCGGAACCCTCCAACGGCATGGCGGATTTCACCACGCCGCTCCCGGTGGGAGCCACCAACAATCACCAGTCCGTGATCGCGGAATGGCGCTTGAATCCGTCCACCACCAACCAGGTGGATCTGGCCACGCGCCGCGAGATTCTGCGCATCGACGAGCCGCAATCCAACCACAACGGCGGCACCATGCGCTTCGGGCCGGACGGCCTGCTTTACGTCTCGCTCGGCGACGGCGGCGCGGCGGACGACCAGGGCAACGGCCACACGGTCCCGGATGGCAATGGCCAGGATACGAACAACATCCTCGGCTCCGTGATCCGCATCGACGTGGACGGCAGCAATTCCGCCAATGGCAAGTATGGCGTGCCGCTCGACAACCCGTTCGTCGGCAAACCCGGCGTGGACGAGATCTTCGCCTACGGCCTGCGAAATCCTTTCAGCTTCAGCTTTGACCGGACCAGCGGCGCGCTCTATCTGGGCGACGTCGGCCAGAACAAGGTCGAGGAAATCGACATCATTCAAAAAGGCGGCAACTACGGCTGGAACATCAAGGAAGGCACCTTCTTCTTCGATCCGAATGGCGCCGGCGGCGGCTTTGTCACCACCGTGCCGGTGCGCCCCGTGCCGCCGGATCTGATCGATCCCATTGCGCAGTATGATCACGACGACGGCACTGCGGTCATCGGCGGCAACGTCTATCGCGGCACCCACATCGCGGGTTTGGCCGGTCGTTACGTGTTTGGCGACTGGGGCATCTTCGGCTCGCCCTCGGGACGGCTGTATTACCTGGATGCCAGTGCAACTGTGAAGGAACTGCGCCTCGGTCTGGACGACCGCGCTTTGGGTGCGTACTTGAAGGGATTTGGTGAAGACGCGGCGGGCGAGCTCTACGTCTTCACCTCGAAGCCGCAAGGACCGAGCGGCCTCGGCGGCACCATGATGAAGATCGTTCCTCCGCCGGCGGCGCTGACGCCCATCAGCGGCACTGTGGCCAACGGAACCAATTTCCAAACCGCCTGGGCGGGCGGCAGCGGGCCGTTCGCATTGCAGCGCAAGATCGCGGTGAATGAGCCTGCCTGGATGAATGATCGTTTCCTCACCGGCACCGTCGCCAGCGTGCCGCAACGCGGCGCCAGCGGCTTCTTCCGCGTGTTGGACACGACCCGCCAGGCCGCGGTGCCGTTTACCGTGACGCTCAACGGCGCCATGGAAAGGCCCGTCAAGGATGTCCCCGGAACCGGCTCCGGCATTCTGAGCCTTGAAGGCAACACGCTCACCTTCAGCATCAGCTATCGCGACCTGACCGGCCCGGCCAACAACGCGCACATCCACGGCCCGACCAACACCGTTGGCTCGGCGGGCGTGCTGATCGACCTCCGTCCGTTTAATGGTGGCGCGTTCGGAACAAACGGAACATTGGCGGGCACGATCGTCCTCACCGACGCGCAGAAAGCCCTCGTGCTGGCCGGCCTGACCTACGTGAACATTCATACGGCGGCCAATGGGGCGGGGGAGATTCGCGGCCAGATAGCGCCGGTGCTCCTGCAGGCTTCGCTGCGGGGCGGCTACCAAACGACGCCGGTCACGACGCCCGCCAGCGGCTTCGGTTCCTTCATGCTCGTCGGAACTCAGCTCACGTTCACCGTCAACTATGCAGGGCTGGGCAGCCCCGCGACCATGGCGCACATCCACGGCCCCGCCGGTTTTGGACAGGATGCCGGCGTGCTGATCGATCTGGCTCCCTTCAACGGCGGCTCGTTCGGCACCAGCGGCGCGCTCACCGGGACGATTCCGCTCACTCCCACACAACTGGGTGCGGTGATCGACGGTCAGACTTATGTGAACATCCACACGCCGGCCAACGGTGGCGGAGAGATTCGCGGGCAGATTGTGCCCAAGACCACCGGCGTTCCGCTCACTGCCTGGATCAGCGGATTGAACGAGCGTCCAACGCCGCTGACCAACAACGCCGCGGGACTCGGCCTTTTCAGCGTGGAAGGCGACCGGCTCGCCTTCACCATCATCTACCGCGGACTCACCGGCCCTGCCACCGCCGCGCACATCCACGGCTCAGCCGCCGCCTCGGCCAGTGCGGGCGTGCAGATCGATCTGCAACCGTTTCACCAGGGCGCCTTCAACACCAACGGATCCTTCTCCGGCTCAGTCCCGCTCACGCTTGCGCAGCGCAACATGCTGCTCAACGGCCTCACCTATGTGAACCTTCACACGGCTGCAAATCAGACGGGCGAGGCGCGCGGCCAGATTGCGCCCGTGCTGATGTCCGCGGGTGCCAGTGGTGCCGCTGAGCGCACCACGCCGGTGGTGAGCACCGGGACGGCTCTTGGCCTGTTCGCCCTGGTTGGAAACCAACTCGATCTGAACGTGACCTATCGCACGCTCTCGGGTGCGGCCTCTGATTCCCACATTCACGGTCCTGCCTCGACCTCGCAAACCGCGGGCGTGTTGGTGGGACTTTCGTCATTCAACGGCGGCGCCTTCGGTGCGTCCGGCAGCCTGACGGGGACGACCCCTCTCACCGCCAGCGTCCTGACCGGTCTCATCGACGGCCTCACCTACGTGAACTTCCACACGGTGGCATACGGCAGCGGTGAAATCCGCGGACAAATCACGCGCTAGCCTCAGCAGTTCTACGTCGGCCGGTTCTCCGCGCGCCCTTGGCCTGTGCGGGGAACCGGCGATGGCAAATTCCCGGGCCGGGACGACCGTTTCCGGCGTTTGATCTCGCCAGCGATTCCTCCGCATCGCCAGAAGCTGCACCGGCTTCTGGCGTTGTCGTTTTGCGGCTGGTGCTGTCAAGGCGCAAACCCATGGCCGGAATCAATGCGGAGCGCCCGGTTGGACCGGGGCAAAATTTGGCTTCTCGCGCTGCCGCGTCTTTGGCAATTCTTGTGCGTGGCTCGGAAAGAGTTCGCGAAAGGGTTGGTAAGTGAAAGGGCGAGCCGCGGACACGAACCAAAATGGCCAGCACCTCAACATCGCTTCCAGACGAGGCTCCAACGCGGCTGATCCTCGCCTCCGCCTCGCCCCGGCGGTCGGACTTGTTGCGCCAGATTGGACTCGATTTCGTGGTCATGGTGGCCAGGGTCGAGGAAATCGCGCCGGCGCATCTCAGCCCGCACGAGACCGCGCAAATCAACGCCTACCGAAAAGCTCGCGCGGTGGCGAAGAAGCATCCGGACGACCTGGTATTGGGCGCCGACACGATTGTCTGTCTGGGTGCACAGGTTTTCGGCAAGCCCGCCAGCATGGCCGAGGCTGAGGAGATGCTGCTGGCGTTGCAGGGTCAAACACACGAGGTGGTGACCGGCGTGTGCCTGGTCAGATGGCGCGCCCGTCGGCAGCGATTGTTCGCGGTGAGCACCACGGTGACGTTCCAACCTCTCGACCCTGGCGCCATCCGGCGTTACTTGGAGCACATCAATCCGCTCGACAAGGCGGGCGCCTACGCAATTCAAGAGCACGGCGACTGGATCGTGCGCGAAATCTCGGGATCATTCAGCAACGTGGTCGGTCTGCCGGTCGAGCGTCTGCGCGAAGAACTGGCCGGCTGGCTCCGCGCGTGACTTGACGGCCCGGGCGTGCCCGCTACTCTTCCCTCGTCTGCAACTCCGGTCATCTTGCGCGCGACGGCCTGTCGCCCTCGGGCGCGAAGGATGCCACGATTAACACACCATGATGAAACGCATCGCATTGATCACTCTCGCGGCGGCGTCCGTCGTCTCGCCGCTTCTGGCCGCCGACGAAAGTCCGCTCAAGACACAACAGGACAAGCTCAGCTACATGCTGGGCATGAACATTGGCCGCGACCTCAAACGAAACGACGTGCCGGTCAACCCGGACCTTTACCTGCGCGGTCTCAAGGACTCGCTCAGCGGCGGCAAGACGCTGCTCACCGAAGAGGAGGCGACCCAGGTGATGAACGCTTTCCGCGCCGAAATGCGCGAGAAACAAACTGCGAAACAGCGCGAGGCCGGCGACAAGAACAAGAAGGACGGCGAGGCGTTTCTCGCGGCGAACAAGTCCAAGGAAGGCGTCAAGGCCACGCCCGGCGGCCTGCAATACAAGGTCATCGTCCAGGGCACCGGCAAGGTGCCGACCACCAATGACACCGTGACCACGCATTACCGGGGCACGCTGATCGACGGGACGGAATTCGACAACTCCTACAAGAAAGGCGAGCCGGCGACGTTTCCCGTCACCGGCGTGATCAAGGGCTGGACCGAGGCCCTGCTGATGATGCCCACCGGCTCGAAATGGCAGTTGGTCATCCCGGCTGAGATTGCCTATGGCGAACGCGGCCGCCCGGGCATTCCACCAAATTCGACGCTGCTCTTTGACATCGAGTTGCTCGACATCAAGAAGCAGCCCTGATCGGAAGTCATTTTCCTGCACGGACCCGCCGAACTCCGGCGGGTCTTTTTATTTTTTACCTCCACGGCTTTGGGAGGCACGACCGCTCTGGGTGCGGTTGGGCGCGTCTGTCCCAGCGCGCCGGGTGCAAGCGGGGACCGTCCTCGGCACGCTGGGACAGACGCGCCCTGCCCTCGCTATTTGGCGGCGGCAGCGAGTGCGTCGAGCACCAGACCGGGCGTGAGGATTTCGGGCAGGACGATGGGTGGCTTCATGGCGTCCCGCGGATACACCAGCACCAGCGGCACGCCGGGACGATTAAAGCGGCGCAATTCGCCGGCGATGAGCGGGTCCGCGTTCGAGAAATCACCGAGCAACGCCACCGCGTTGATGGCTTTCAACTTCGCGCGCGTCTCGGAGATTTCGAGGCTGGTGCGTTTGTTGACCTGGCAATTGAGGCAATTCTTCGCGGTGAAATCCACCAGCACGGGCCGGCCTTCGGCGCGTGCCCTGGCCAGCGCCTCCGGGCTCCAGCGCAGCCAGTCGATGCCGTCTGGTCCCTCCTTCAGCGAACCAGTCGTGGCGGCGGAGGCGGGCTTCGTTCGCCAATGCAGGTTGCCTTCAAGAATCCAGCCGTAGGCGAAGGCGAGCAGCACCAGGCTTGCCGAGATCGCGAGACCGCGGCGCTTCGACCCGCGTTGCACGAACGTGCCCCACACCCAGGCGGCGGCGGCGAGCGTCACGAGAAACAGTCCAAGCCAGAGCACGCCGCCATCGCCGAAATTCGGTGCGGTGAACCAGAAGAGCCACATCGCGGTCGCGAGCATCGGGAAACCCATCGCGGTGCGGAAATGTTCCATCCACACGCCGGGTTTGGGCATGAATTTCAGCCAGGCTGGCTCCCAGCACAGCACGACAAATGGAGCCGCCAGCCCGAGGCCGACAGTCAGGAAAACCAGCAACGTCACCACCGGCGGTTGGGTGAAGGCGAAGGCCAGTGCCGCACTCAGAAATGGCGCGGTGCAGGGCGTGGCCAGCACCGTGGCCAGGACGCCGTTGAAGAAGGCGCCGCCGAATCCTTCGCGTGCCGCGAGGTTGCCCGCCGCACCCATGACGCCGCCGCCGAGCGTCACTTCAAACACGCCAAAGAGATTCAGTGCGACCAGCAGGATCAGCACGGTCATGAGCACGCGAAAGATGTGGTTCTGCAAAAGCATCCCCCAGCTGGCCAGCCCGCCGGCTTGCTGCACCCCGATGGCGACGAGCGCCAGCACCCCGAAGGAAACGAGCACGCCCGCGCCATAGACCAGGCCCAAGGTTCGCACCCGCCGGGGCGATTCCTTGCTTTGGTTCACGAAGGAAAAAACCTTCAGCGCGATGACCGGCAGCACGCAGGGCATCACGTTGAGAATGAGCCCGCCGATAAGGGCAAAGAGGAGAATGACGGCCAGCGAGCGCTTCGCCGGAGTGACGTCCCCGTCTGGGCCAACCGAGACGTTGGTTTCGCTCCGGGTAGCCGCATTCGGCGCCGGAGATAAAGCCACCGCCCCGATGGCGAAGCGCACCTGCTGCGCGCGGGTGGTCGCTCCGCGCTCGACCAGGATGCCGCTGAGTTCGGTCGGCCACGCGCCGCCGGATTTCTCGACGAGTTTGCGCAGCTTGCCGGTGCCTGGCCCGGTGCTGAGGGTTTCCGTCTCGCCCTTCACCGTGAAATCACCGCCCGCGAGCGGATGGAAATCAATGGTCTTCACACCCCCGGCCACGGGCCACGCGATGGCGAGCGGACGCGGATTTTCCGTCGCAGGCTTCTCCCAATCGGCGGCGACCTTCAGCGTGGGTTGCGGCACGGGAATCTTGTCGCGCCAGGAGGCGAGCATGGCGGCGTTGGCCGAGGGCTTCGACTCGGTGCCGATGACAAGATTCGCGGCCACCTCGGTCTTGCCCAACACACAAACTTTCGCGCACTCCTGCCAGGCGACCCTGGCGCGGAGCGCGGCGGAACCTGCGGGCGCGCCGGCCGCGATGGTGATGGGGGCAAGCAGGATGACGTCGCCTTCGTAGATATAGGTGGTGAAGCCGACTTCGATGAGTTTCTCAGGCAACGGCCAGAGAAATTCGCCCGCGGTCAGGCTCGTGGGCAGCGTCCAGGCGACGGAGGTCGGTTCGCCGGAGTCGCCGGAGTATTTCCAGTAGGTGTGCCAGCCGGCAGGCGCGCGCAGACGGATTCCGGCGGTGATGGTTTCACCCGGTCGGGCGGCCTCGTGAGAAAGGATGAGGGTGACCTCCGTGCGCGGAGCGGCGGCGAGCGGAGCGGCGCCGGAGCAGAGCGCGACCAGCAGAAGCAGGGCGAGCGAGCGATGGTTTTTGATGGCACCCATGATTGCCGGGGAAATTGGATGAGATTCTGCTGGAATGCAAATCCTGCCCGGCTCAGCCCTCGTCTCCGCCGCGCCGGAAGGGACGGCTCAGCGCATCCTTGACCGCCTGCAACCAGGACTGGCGCTGTTCCGTGCTGTCGAATGTGATGCGCTGGCAGGCGCCGCCGCAGCGGGAGCAGAATCGATAGTGTTTGCCGCCGGCACGATGAACATCCCGGACACACTCGGCGCAGAGCAGCCTCTGGCACTGGGTGCAGTGAAACTCCGCCACCGTATGCGGGTGATTCACGCAGCTCACGCCCTCGTCAAGACGGTACGATTTCCGCACCTCGGGAGCCGTCAACTCCGGCACGCTCACGCGCGCAGCGTCGTATTCCAGCGTCAGTTCCACGTCGCCGAGGCGCAGCGTCTGCCCGTTGTCCAGCGAGGCCTCGCGCACCGGCGTCCCGTCGATGAAAGTGCCGTTGGTCGAGCCGCAATCGCGCACCCACACTCCTTCCGCATCGAGCACCAATTCGCAATGGCGGTGCGAAATGGAAGGGTGATCGATCGCCACATCCACTTCTGCTTCACGGCCAATCACCGTCGTCCCCCAGTTGAGATCGATGGGCGGGCGCGCGGCGTTTGCGGTTTTGAAATGCAGTCGGGCCATGCCTCCGAAGTTTTTCGATTGGTGGTGCTGCCGCGGAGAATAATGATGCGGGCACTCGTGTCTATGGCGAAGTTTCTCCGAAGCCCACGCCAGGCGCATCTCGACACTGCCATCACGATGCGACTGGGATGGAGCGCGACGTTTACGGCGCTTCATCGTTCGTAAGACCGATTGCACCTTGTCCTCTCGCATATCGAAGCGGCCTGAAGGCCGCGCGCCGGGGGCAGTGCGCGAATGCGCCCAATTCTCCCCGCCAGGCCGCGCCACGCCTCAATTGCTTTGCGCCCGGACGATCAATTCCGGCAGCAGGCCGATCACCGTCTCGGCTTCCTCCATCGTATTCTCGCGTCCCAGCGAAAATCGCACGAGTGCGTTGGCCTCGTCGCGCGGCACACCCATCGCCATTAGGACGTGCGAAGGCTCGACCGAGCCCGACGTGCAGGCCGAACCGCTGCTGGCGCACACGCCTTCGAGATCCAGTGCGGCAATCAGCGTGGCGCTGTCGCAGCCGCGCACGGTGAATGCCACCGTGTTTGCCAGCGAGTGATCCCGCGAGCCGCGCACCGTCACGCCGATGTGGGCCATCCCTTCGAGCGCCTCGCGCAGCCTCACGGTGAGCGGCGCGAGCGTTTCACGGGCGAAGACCGGCCGGCGCACGAAGCGTTCGCTCGCCTCCACGAAGCCGATGATCCCCGCAAGATTCTCCGTGCCGGCCCGGCGCTCGTTCTCGTGTCCGCCGCCGAACAGGATTGGGTCGGGCAACAGCGGCGACCGGATGAAGAGCGCGCCGGCGCCTTTTGGACCGTGAAATTTGTGGGCGCACACGGACACGAGATCGGCGTTGAACTGGCCCATGTTTTCAAACGGCTCCTTGCCCAACCACTGCACGGCGTCGGTGTGAAAGAGCACGCCCCGCTCCCGGCAAATCCTGCCCGCTTCCGCCACCGGCTGGATCGCGCCCGTCTCGTTATTCCCCGCCATTATCGAGACCAGCGCCGTATCCGGCCGAATTGACCTAACCAAGGTTCCGGGGTCGAGGATACCGTCGGGAGTGACGGGCAGATATTCCACGTCGAAACCCTCCTTGTTCGCAAGATATTCACCGGCATGGAGCACGGCATGATGTTCCACCTGGGTGGTGATTATGTGCCGCCCGCGTGCGCTTCGCAGCCGCGCCGCGCCGAACAGAGCGAGGTTGACCGACTCGGTGCCGCCGCTGGTGAAGACCACCTCGCTCGGCCGGCATTGCCAGAGGCGCGCCACCCGGTCGCGGGCGTCGTCGAGGAGGGCGCGCGCGCGCCGGCCGATGTGATGCACGCTCGAAGGATTGCCGAAGATGTCGCCGAGGAACGGCAACATGGCCTCGCGCACCGCCGGGTCGAGCGGCGTGGTGGCGTTGTAGTCGAAATAGATCGTGCGAGGCATGGGAGCGGGGACTGGACTGATGGAGTATTGAGAGGCGTTGGTGGCTGACGGCTCAATCATCCCGCCACTCCGTCACTCCATTCCCCCGTTCAACTTCACCGCCTTGTCCTGATAAACGCGGACGAAGTCGATCAGGAACTTCGTCGGAAAGATGGTCTCGTCGATTCCCTTCTGACCGCCCCAGGCGCCGCCCACCGCCGTGTTCAGGATGAGATAATGCGGCGCATCAAACGGCCAGGCGTCCACGCCCGAATGCTCATTGGCAAACGCGTGATACTTCTTCCCGTCCACGAGGAAATCGATCTTCTCCGGCGTCCACTCGATCGCGTAAACATGAAAATCATTCTCCGGCGACGGCACCGTCACCTTCGCGCCCTTTTGGGTCTTCTTCATGTGATTGTATTTCCCGGTGTGAACCGTGCCATGAATCGTGTTCGTGTCGTGCCCCACGAATTCCATGATGTCGATCTCGCCGCACGCGGGCCATCCCGCGCCAGGCCGCTGGCCCAGCATCCAGATTGCCGGCCACATGCCCCGGCCGCCGGGGATCTTTGCGCGCACCTCAATGCGGCCGTAGGTCCAGTTGGTGATGCCGCGCGTGGTGACGCTGGCCGAGGTGTAGTCAGCGAACTGCTTCGCGCGCCGCGAATCCTTCGGCGCATCGGCGCGGTAGGCGGGATTCGGGAACTGGTCGCGCCGAGCCTCGATGACGAGGTTGCCGTCCTCGACGCGGGCGTTCTCCTTGCGGGCGCGGGTGTAGAACTGCGCCTCGTTGTTGCGGACAAAGCCTTCCTCGTAAGTCCACTTCGCCGGATCGGGCAGGCCGGGCTTGTCGAATTCATCGGACCAGACGAGCTGCCAGTCCGCCGCGTGCGTCCAGCCGCCAGCCAGCGCGGCCAGCAGCGCCAAAGTTCGTGTCGTGAATTTCATGTTCGTGCTTTCGGTTGGGATTGATGTGCGCAGACTTTGACGAGGACAGCAGGCAAGAGCAAGTCTGGCGGATTCGGCGCCCAAGCTCCCCACGCGGGCAGGGAGGCTTTCCACCGTTTGACAGCCGCTCGTCTTCCGGCGGTTTACCTCCCATCTCTCGCCGAGTGGCACGTTGCTGCCTCTCCGGGGTCAGAACGTCAGATCCTTGCCCGTGGTGGTGATGGTCAGCTTGCCATGCTTCACGCCTTTGGCGGCAATCAACAGGTCGGCCATTTTTTTGATCTCATCCGCGCGGCCACGCACCACCAGCACTTCGAGGCAATTGTGATGATCGAGATGCGCGTGGAGTGTCGAGATGATCGAGTGATGGTGATCGTGCTGCATGTCGGTGAGCGCCTCCTGGAGGCCGTGCTTGTGATGATCGTACACCAGCGTGATGGTGCCGGCGATCTCGCCGCTCTGCGACTGCTGCTGATGTTCCACGAGGTGATCACGGATCATGTCGGCGATGGCCAGCGAGCGGTTCGTGTAGCCCTTTTCCTCCACCATGTCGTCGAGCTGCTGCATCAGTTGCGCGGGCAACGACACGCTGAACCGGACCACACCTTCGATTTTCTTGGCCATGCCGGCGACCGTAGCAAATGGACGGCTTCCGTCAATCGCTCCGCCAGTCGGACTGCCGGGAAGCCTTAGCCAGCATCCAAAAGAACGCCGACGTTAGGGAGCGCGCTTGGGCCGCCGCCCGATGGAGAGGGTTCTGTTCCCCGGCAACCCGGGTGCGAAGCGTTGGTTCGTTGGGATGACCTGTTTTACCTGCAGACGGCGCGCCGGCAAATGCGCCCGCTCGAACAGTTGCAGAATCAGCCCGGCGGGCGCAAGCTGGCCCCATGCGAAACACCCGGGAAAACCGCAGCCAGATGATTTTGCTTCCACTCTTCACGCTCATCTTGTTGCTCGGCTCGACGGGCTGCGGACAGGCGCAGGAGAAGAAATCGGCGGGCGCGCCTCCGCCAGTGAGCCGGTTCAAAGATGCCGAGGTGGCGGAATTCGCACGGATGGCTGGCAACACCAACAACATCGTGCTGGATGTGCGCACGCCGCGCGAATACGCCGCCGGCCACCTGGCGGGCGCGGTCAATCTGAACCTGCGGGCGGCGGACTTTACGGCGCAAGCGGCCCGCCTGGACAAGGGCCGGACGTATCTCGTGCATTGCGCGGTGGGCGCGCGGAGCGTGAGCGCCTGTCAGAAACTGGGCGAAATGGGCTTCACGAATCTCGTGAACCTGAAGACCGGCCTCAACGGCTGGGAGGCTGCCGGACAACCCGTGCAGCGCTGAAAAGAAGCGGCGCGAGGATGCGCTTGGCGCATCGATCCCAGCTTGGTGCCGGGAGTGCCATCTCAACATGCCAGATCAGGAAGCAATTTGGCGGCGTCTGCGGGAGATGACTGCGGTCTGGCGCCGGAAGCACTGGCGCCGGGCTCTCTTCTGGCGTGAACGGGTGCGAATCAACGAGGAGGCGCTCCACCTCATTCTCGCCGGCGGCATCGGCGTCCTCGCTGGCGTCGTCAATCTCCTGTTCTTCGGCATTCATCAGCTTCTGGAAATGCTGCTGCTCGGTGGCATGGGCGACGTGGTCGAACTCGCGAAACAGTTGCCGACCTGGTACCGCATCGCGGCACCGGCCATCGGCGGCCTGGCGGCGGGCTTGATTCTTTATTTCGGGCTGCGCCTGCTCGGCAATCCGGGTCTGAGCAACCTGCTCGAAGTCGTGGTGGCGGGCGACGGGCGGCTCTCCTTCCGCTCGGCGCTGGTCAACTCGTTGTCGTCGCTGCTCAGCATCAGCACGGGCGCGTCGATCGGCCGGGAGGGTGTCATCACGCAGATGTCCGCCACGCTGGCGTCGAAGTCCGGGCAGTGGATGAAATGGCCGCCCTACCGGCTGCGCCTGATGGTGGCCTGCGGCGCGGCGGCGGGCATCTCCGCGGCGTACAACGCGCCGCTGGCCGGGGCCATGTTTGCCTCGCTGCTCGTGCTGGGCAATTTCTCGATGAATCTCTTCGCTCCGCTGGTGGTGGCAGCGGTGGTGGCGGCGGTCTTCTCGCGCAATTTCTTCGGCATCGGCCCGTGGTATGAGGTGCCGGAGTTCGAGTTCACCCGGCTGGGGCAATTGCCGCTGTTTGTGGTTCTGGGAGCGGCGGCGGGCGCGCTGGGAGCGGGATTCCTCAAGCTGCTGCGAGTGAGCGAGCGCTGGTGGAACCGGCTGGCCGTGCCGCTCTATGTGCGCCTGTGCCTGGCCGGACTGCTCGTCGGCGTGATCGGTCTGCAATACCCGGAGGTGTGGGGCAACGGCAATGGGGCGATCAACCGCATCCTGCACGAGGATCTGGCCCTGACGTTCATCCTGGGTCTGTTCATCGCCAAGCTGATCGCCACCACGGCGACGGTTGGTTCCGGCACCGTGGGAGGAGTGATGACGCCGACGCTGTTTCTCGGCGCGGCGCTGGGCAGCCTGTTTGATCAATTACTGCACTTGCTTGGCTGGGACGTGTCCCTGCGCCCGGCGACGTTTGCGCTTGCGGGCATGGCCGGGATGCTCGCCGCCACGACGCACTCGCCATTGCTGGCCATGACGCTCGCCTTCGAGTTGTCGCTCAATTACTCGCTCATGCCGCCCCTGATGCTGGCCTCGGTCGTGGCCACGCTGGTCGCCCGGTGGCTGCATCCGGAATCGATCTACAGCGAACCGCTGCGCCGCAAAGGACTCGAATGGGAGCGCGAAAGCCAGCGCGCCGGCACCGCCACCGAGAAGACTGTTGGCGATGTGATGCGCGAACCGGTGACGCCGTTGCGGGAGACAACGCCGTTCCCGGAGATCGCCGATCGCTTTCTCGGCAGTTCGAACAACTACCTCCCGGTGGTCGATGCCGCGCAGAAGCTCGTCGGGGTGGTGGCTCTCCAGGACTTGAAGGAACACCTCAACGCCGGAAGCGAACTGGCAAGTGTCATTGCCCTGGACGTGATGCGCCCGCCGCCACCCTGCCTCACCCCGAACCTCCACCTCATCGAGGCGCTGCCCGTGCTGCTCGCCAGCCATCTCGAACATGTGCCGGTGGTCAACGATCCGCACCAGGGCCGGCTGGTCGGAGCGGTCATTCGCGGCGAGGTGCTGGGTCTTTTCCGGGAGGCGCTGGCCAGCCGGGCGGTGGGCCGTCTCTGAAGCCGCGCGGCCGGACGCTCGGGTGTCTTTTATTTTGAGTCAACGCGTTCGCCGCGGCGGGCGGACAATCTCCTTGTTGAGCCAATCTTTCACCGCCAGAATTGCCGCGCATGGCGTCCGAACCTGCCCCCCCAGCAAACGATTCAATCCGGGTGCTCCAACTGCGAAAGTGGAGCGCCAAGATCGCCAGCCTGGTGGTCACCGGCGTGATCTTCGGCCTGGCCTACGATTGGGTCGCGCCGCGGTTCTATCGTCCCGACCAGAGGCCGGGCTTTTGGATGGGCGCCTTGCATGGCGCATTGATGCCGGTGGCGGCGCCCAGTCTGCTGATGGGACAGGACGTGCCCATCTACGCGCCGGCCAACACCGGCCGGGGCTACAAGCTGGGGTACATTGCCGGGATCAACGGCTGCGGCCTCGTCTTTTTCGGCCTCGCTTTCCGGCAGCCCCGCCGTCGGCCTCGTGACCCGGAAACGAAAGCTTCCACGCCTTCTCAGTAAAACCAGCCGCGGTACACCTCGACGACATCCACCCGTCCGCCCGCCCAGTAGTGGTTGGGCGGCAGGAAAAACGTCCGGCCCTCCCGGTCATAAGTCAGTTCCGCCGGATGATCCGGAATGTTCGGATCGTAGGCGGCAAACCGGATGGACGCTTCCGTTTCCACAAAGTCGAACAGCACCATGCCGTGGTTGATGGTCAACTGGGGGAAGCGGACGAGGTGGATGATCGGCGCGATCCGGCTGGGAAACACCGTCAACAAATGCCGGGACATGCGCGATTGATGGGCGCGCGACATCGGGAAAACCATGCGCCAATGGCTGCGCAAGAAATAGGACTGCCAGGCTCCGCCACACTCCGACTGCAAGAGCGGCGCCTGAGCCTGGCTGAAGGCGCGCAGGCAATCGTAGCCCGGAATCACGATTTTGTCCGCGTCCACACTGGCGCAGCGCGAACTGCGCGAGACGACTTCGCGAATGAGCGCGCAGCAAGTTGCCGGCTCCGCCCGCGGAAGGGCGGGATCAAACCGGGCGTGGTAGAGGAACTGGCGGGCCGACCGCGCCATGACGAAGCAGCGATGCGCGTAGGCCGGCGGAGGCTCGTTGCGACAGGTGGTGGACCGGCCCGTCGCGGGATCGAAGCGGTACTCCCAGACCAGTTCGTTGTGAAAGGCAAAGGTGTCGCGTGCAAACTGGAACCGGCGCTGGTCACGCTCTGCGGACAAAATCATGCTTGCGGCGGAAACTAGCGCGGGGCGGCGATCATTGACAATTCTTTACCGCTGCCGCAAGGCGTTTGGCTGGCGTGGTCATAGAACGGGGCAGGCGTTGAGGAGGAGGCGGAGGGCTTGGGGTGGGTGGCGATGGTAGCGTTCAAAGAAGTGCGCCAGCGGCTCCCCTTGTTCAAAGGGGATCAGCGCCAGCA
>JBBRWD010000034.1:0-61685 GCA_038249465.1 Limisphaerales bacterium
AGATAAACGCGGATGAACGCAGATTCCAAGAGTCTGCGACAACGACGCCCTTCACCCGCCAGGTGAGTCCCCGCCTCGGCACATCTCGTTCTGTTTCTCAATCCTATCTGCGTCCATCTGAGTTCATCTGCGGTTTTAAGGTTGAACAGCGCGCTGAGACAGACGCGCCCGCAAAAGGTGGGTCTTGGCGGGCACGCCAATTTTCGACGGTGGAATTCTTCTCCCGTCAGTTCACCCACCTTGCGACCAGTCCCGGCAACAGGAGTCCCCCGTTGTCCGTGTTCACTAATGCAATGAGGTAAAAGGACTACTGGACGGCCAGGCCTCGACTTGCTAGCGTGCAAGCTGTCAGTCCGGTCCAAAACAAAACTGCAACCAACGGAAGCGCATGGATGCCGCGAGCCAATCCCTCATCACCCAGGCCCGGAGCATTCTCTCCGGCCAGGAAGCCGCCGCTGAGGATCTCTTCAAGCTGGCCAAACAACTGAAGGACAGGAACGCCTTCGGTTACGCGCGCCGCCTGCTCGAAGTGGCCCGCGGCAAATCCGACGTTCAGGAAGATGCCGGACGGCGGCTCCTCTTCGGCCAGCAACATGCGCTTTGCACCTACAAGGATCCCGACCTGCCTGCGCGTGAGCGGCTGGATCAGGCGCTCGCGATTCTGAGCAGCGTGGACGACCTGCGCTCCACGAAAGATCCCGAGACGCTTGGGCTGGCGGGATCCATCCACAAGCGGCGCTGGGAACTCGACAGCCAGAAACTGCACCTGGAGCGCGCTCTCGCCTTCTACCGGCGCGGCTATGAAGTCTTGGTGAGCGAAGGCCCGGATCGGGATCTCGGTTACACCGCCATCAACGCGGCGTTCCTGCTCGATCTGCTGGCCAGCGTCGAGGCGTCCGAGATGTCGTCTGCGGGTCAACCACCCGCCAGCGTAATGGCCCGGCGCGCCGAGGCTCGGTGCATTCGCGAAGATTTGGTCGCCAAATTGCCGACGTTGCCCGCCCGGCCAGGCCACGACTGGCTGCTGAAAAAGTGGTGGTTCCATTCGACGATCGCCGAGGCCTACTTCGGCCTGGGGCGTTACCCCGAGGCGCTCGCCCAGCTCAAGGTTGGCCAGGCACAAACGCAAGCGGCCCTGTGGGAACACACCGCCACGGTGCGACAACTCGCCACCCTGGCCAGCCTGCAGACGCCGGCGGGCGATGCCGCCTCGCGGGAGGATTCCGAAGCGTGGAAAACGCTGCAGCAGTTTGTGGGGAGCAACGCCGCCGCGCTGCGCACCGCGTTCCTCGGCAAAGTCGGCCTGGCCCTGTCAGGCGGCGGATTCCGAGCGTCACTGTTCCATATCGGTCTCCTGGCGCGACTGGCCGAACTCGACATGCTGCGGCATGTGGAGGTGCTCTCGTGCGTCTCGGGTGGATCGATCATCGGCGCGCAGTACTACCTTGAGGTGCGACACCTCTTGCAGACCAAACCCGACGGCGAGATCACGCGCGATGATTACGTGAAGATTGTCGGAAAGATCGCGGGCGAATTCCTCGAAGGCGTGCAGAAGAACATCCGCACGCGGGTGGCGGCGGGCTTCCTCGACAATCTCAAGATGATTATCTCGCCGCGTCAGTATTCCCGCAGCCTGCGCTCAGGGCAGCTTTACGAGCAATTCCTTTTCTCCCGCGCGGGAGATTGGAAGCCCGGACGTGAGATCTGGCTGGACGAGTTGTTGATCAAACCCGCCGGCGAGCCGGACAGTTTTGCGCCCAAGCAGGAAAACTGGCGCCGGCAGGCCAAGGTGCCGATTCTGGTCCTCAATGCCACGCCGCTGAACACCGGCCATAACTGGCAGTTCACCGCCACCTGGATGGGTGAGCCGCCGGCGAACATCGACGTGCGGATCGATCCGAACGAGCGTCTGCGCCGGATGTATTACTCGGTGGATGGCGCCACGCCGCGTCCCGAGCGCCGCGTCCGCCTCGGACAGGCAGTGGCCGCCTCGGCCTGCGTGCCGGGATTGTTCGATCCCATCACGCTGGCCGGACTTTATCCGGAACGCACCGTCCGGCTGGTCGATGGCGGGGTGCATGACAACCAGGGCGTGGTGAGTCTGCTCGAACAGGATTGCGCGATCCTGCTGGTCAGCGACGCCAGCGGACAGATGAACGTCGAGCGCAATCCGAGCCAGGGGTCGCTGGGATCGGTCCTGCGTTCCAACAGCATCCTCATGGCCCGCGTGCGCGAGGCGGAGTATCACGATCTCAACGCCCGACGCCGCGCGGGAATTCTGCGCGGGCTGATGTTCATCCATCTCAAGAAAGACCTCGATCAGAAGCTGGTGGACTGGGTGCATTGCGAAGATCCGGCCGAGGAATTCACCAACCAGGCCGCCGGGAGCAAGGTGCTCACCGGCTATGGCATCCGCAAAGACATCCAAGCTCTGCTGGCCGGCGTGCGGACAGATCTGGATTCCTTCTGTGACCTCGAAGCGCACGCGCTCATGACCAGCGGCTACCGCATGACCGAGCAGACCTTCGCACAATCCATCAGAGGCTTTCCGCTCCCAGCAGCGCCGGCAGTGGCGTGGCCTTTTCTGCATGTCGAGCCGGCCATGAAATCAGATGCCGACCCCGGACACGCCCGCCTGAAGCAATTGCTGAAGGTGGCTGACAGCCGCGCCTTCAAAATCTGGCAGCTCGTGCCGGCGCTGAATGTGATCGGCATCGCGCTCGCGCTCGCGGCTCTGGCCGGCCTCGGCTGGCTGCTGTGGGATCGCCGCGCGCAGCCGCTGCTCAGCGTGGGATTCACGGGGGCCGTCATCGGAGTGACGCTGCTGGGTGTCTTGGCGGGCAAAGTGTTGTTCAAGGATCTGCGACTGCGTGAAGTCCTGGCGCGCGTCGTCATCGGCATCCTCACCTGCACCCTGGGCTGGCTGGCGGCATGCCTGCACCTTTGCGTCTTCGACAAGCTCTATTTGAAGTGGGGACGTGGACCGAAATGAGCCGGGATTCGGCTCACAATCGTTGCGAAAGTATGACCGGGAGGGCGCGCCCAGCCTCTCTGGCTGGCGACGGTGGTGCGACGACGCCATCGCGACGGTAATTAGGATTCTACAATAACGAGACTGACGCCTTCCCGCCCGTGACTATCGCATGAAGAATCTATGGCGGCTCATGGCGCCAATTCAACGAATGGTCTCCTTGGCGGTTTCCACATCCAGACGGCGGATTTCCTCCCAACGCCAATCCATTGACGCCACCCCCCGGGCCTCCGTCATCCGCTGCCTGCGCCCCGATGGCGACATCAATTACCTGCGCCAAGCCCCAACCCGAAATAACCAATCCGAGGTTCTCCTCCACTGCCCGGTGTTCTGCACCGCACCCAGTCCACTTTTGACCGCACACACTTTTCCACTTTTGAAAACTACACGACATATTCGCAATCGCCTGTTGCCTCGCAATCTGGTTTTTGGTAAGGAGTTGACTATTGGGACTGCGGGTGTGGTTCAATGGTAGAACGTAGGCTTCCCAAGCCCGAGACGAGGGTTCGATTCCCTTCACCCGCTCCAATGTAAATCAACGACTTGCGACAAAGTGCACGTAAGTCTCCTGCCTGCAAAATAAAATTCGCGCGGAAGCGAATTGATTAAAACCTTCTTTCAGAATGCCGGGCGGGCTGACCCCTGCAGGCGGGACGACTGTGCCCCTCTCGGGTCGGCGCCCCTCACCCCATCCCATCCTCAATCCCTCCCCCGGCCTTCAGCCACCCTCTTCCATCCGATGGGAGAGGGATGGAGCGGGTGCATCGCTCGCGGCCTCGCCCGCTTTATTCGATTCCGATGGAGAATTTCCGGCGGGACTGCTTCAATGCCGCGTGCCTGTGACGCCCGACCCCCTTCACTGCATCCGCGTGGCGCCTTTGCGCCGCGCCGGGATGTTGTGCCCTGGTGCTCTCCCTCGCCGGCCTGGCTGCGGCGCGCGCAGTTGATTCTTTCCTTCATTCATCATGAAAAACCCCGCTCCCTCCAAATCCATGAAAGTCAATGCACCCCGCAACCGTCTCATCGGCGACATGCCGAAGATCGGCATCCGCCCCGCCATCGATGGCCGCCTCCAAGGCGTGCGCGAGTCGCTGGAGAAAACCACCATGAGCATGGCCCGCAATGTGGCCCGGCTGATCACCACCAGCCTGCGTCACGCGAATGGCTTGCCCGTGGAATGCGTCATCGCCGATTCCTGCATCGGCGGCGTGGCCGAGGCCGCGATGGCCGCGGAGAAATTCCGCAAGGAAGGCGTGGGCGTTTCGCTCACGGTGACGCCGTGCTGGTGCTATGGCTCGGAGACGATGGACATGGAGCCGGGCCTTCCCAAGGGCGTGTGGGGATTCAACGGCACCGAGCGCCCGGGCGCGGTGTATCTCGCGGCGGTCAGCGCGGCGCACACCCAGAAAGGGCTGCCGGCCTTCACCATTTATGGCCGCGACGTGCAGGACATCGGCGACGCGCGCATCCCCGCTGATGTGCGGGAGAAGATCCTGCGCTTTGTGAAGTCCGGCCTCGCCGTCGCCACGATGCGCGGCAAATCGTATCTCTCCGTGGGCGGCGTCTCGATGGGCATCGCCGGATCCATTGTGGACCAGCCGTTCTTCGAGGATTTCCTCGGCATGCGCGTCGAGTGCGTCGATATGACCGAGCTGGTGCGGCGCATCGAGGAGAAGATTCTGGATGAGGAGGAGTTCAAGCGCGCCCACGCCTGGGTGCGGCAGCATTGTCTGGAAGGCAAGGACTACAACAAGGCCAGGCGCTCCCGCAAGCGCCGCGACTGGGAGTGGGAGTTCTCCGTGAAGTGCGCGATGATCATGCGCGATCTGATGGTCGGCAATCCGCGCCTGGCAAAGCTCGGCTTCGGCGAAGAGGCGCTCGGGCACAACGCGATTCTCTCCGGCTTCCAGGGTCAGCGCCAGTGGACCGACCACTACCCGAACGGCGATTTCCTCGAAGCCATCCTCAGTTCGTCTTTTGACTGGAACGGCATCCGCGAGCCCTACCTGGTGGCGACCGAGAATGACTCGCTCAACGGCGCCTGCATGTTGCTCGGGCATCTGCTCACCGACACGGCGCAGATTTTCGCCGACGTGCGCACTTACTGGAGCCCGGACGCGGTCAAGCGCGTGACGGGCCAGGCGCTCTCCGGCGCGGCCGCTCCCGGGGTGCTGCATCTGATCAACTCCGGCGCGGCGGCGCTCGATGGTTGCGGCAAGCAGATGCGCGACGGCCAGCCGGTGATGAAACCGTTCTGGGAAATCACGCCGCGCGAGGCGCTCGATTGCCTGGCCGCCACCACCTGGCCGCCGGCCATCACCGAGTATTTCCGCGGCGGTGGTTATTCATCGGCGTACGGCACGCACGCGAACATGCCGGCGACGATGTTTCGCATCAACCTCATCAAGGGCCTCGGGCCTGCGCTGCAAATCGCCGAGGGGCGCTTCGTCAATCTCCCGCCGGAAATCCGCACCGTGCTCGAGGAGCGGACCAACCCGACCTGGCCCTCGCACTGGTTCGTGCCGAACCTCGGCGGGACGGGCCCGTTCCGCGATGTCTATTCGGTGATGAACGCGTGGGGCGCGAACCACGGCACGATCAGCCATGGCCACATCGGCGCCGACCTCATCACGCTGGCCTCGATGCTGCGCATCCCGGTTTACATGCACAACGTGAGCGAGGAGCGCGTGTTCCGTCCCTCGGCGTGGACGGCGTTTGGCACTGCCGCTCTCGAAGGCGCGGACTTCCGCGCCTGCGCGAACTTCGGCGCGCTGTATCGCAAGGTTTGAGTCGTCTTGATCCCGCCCTTACCCGGGAGCTGTCGTCCTGTTGGACCGTGAAGCCGTGAGGCGCGATACCAACGATGGGATGCACGAGAACGCTTGGTCCCAACCCTCACGGGCAGGGCGCGTCTGTCCCCAGCGCGCCGTCGGGTTGGCTGGGAGTGGTTCGCGGCGCGCTGGGACAGACGCGCCCAGTCCGGGTGCATCCCACTGCCTGGGCAATGTGGTCTGCGTTCGCGCCAGACGGTGATTTGGTTCACAACCATTCACGGCAGGGTTTCAGCCAACTGCTTCAGCGGGGATTTCGCCCCCCCCCCCCCCGCGCCGTGCTTCTGCCGAGCGGAATCACTACCGTGATGGAGGTGCCGTGGCCCGGGGCGGACACGATCTCAAAAAGGCCCCCGACCATTTCCAACCGTTCCCTCATGCCGAGCAGCCCGAGGCGTTTGCCGCGATTGGCGTGCAAGGTACGTTCCACGTCGAACGATTTTCCGTCGTCGGTTATGGTCATGCAAATACCGTCCGGCCGTTTCTGGAAGCTGACCTCCACCCGGCTGGCCTGGGCGTGGGCGGCCACGTTGGAGAGGGCTTCGTGGGCGACGCGATACAGGACCGTCCGCCTGGTGATGGGCAGTTTTTCCATCGCCGCGAAGGCTCTCAAATGAGTGCGCACACCTGTCCGCTTGGTGAATTCCTTCATGAAGGCATGCAGCGCGGGAATCAGTCCCAGGTCGTCCAGCGCGGTCGGGCGCAGTTCCCGGGCAAAGCGATGCACGATTTCCACCGACTCTTCCACCAGCCGTTGCGTGCGCTCGATTTTCCGCCTGAGCCCCCCGGGGTTGCTCGTGGTTTCCCTGGTCAGGGCCGCCAGATGGGTATTGATGCCCACCAGGCTCTGGGCGATTTCATCATGCAGTTCGCGGCTGATGCGTTTTCGCTCCTCTTCCTGCGCGTGCAGGATCCGATGGGCCAGCTGCCGCAATTGCAACTGCATCAGTCGTGAATGCTTCAGCAATTCGGCCTGGTGCTGCTCGGTTATGCGGAGAGCATTTTCCACCGTCTGCCGCCGGGTAATTTCCTGATTCAAATCGCGGTTGGCCGTGGCCAGAACCTCCACGCGGCGTTGCGCCTCCTGAGCCTGTTTGCGGATGGTGATGTCTCCGAACGCTACCCGGCACCATTTCCGCGTCCCCTCCAGGGACAGGGCAATCGCGGCCCGAAAGCTGGACCAAAAAGTGACACCGCCCTGCTTCAAGAGCAGCGCCTCGCAGGTCTGGCTCCTGGGCTCGGTAAATACTTTTTCCAGAAAGGCCAGGAAGCCCGGCCGACTCGTCGGCGAGACAAACAGCAGCAGGCGCCGGTTGATCAGCCGGGACCGTTCCACGCCGAGCAAAGTGGCGCCCGTCAGGTTCGCCTCCAGGATGGTGCCCGATTCATCAATGGAGAAATAGCCCACCGGGGCGAAATCGTAGAGGTCGGTGTACTTCTCCAACGCCGCATCGAGTTCATCCCGGGCCTTCTGCAACTCGGCGTTCTGCATCTCCAGTTCGATCTGGTGGATCTCCAGTTCATGGAGCAGCCGCTGGGAATCGGCGGCGGACTTGGGCTTTCCGACTTGGGACCGCAGAGTTTTCTTCTGCTTCCGCAACTGGACTTCGGCTTGCCGGTGGAATTCCGCCATCATGGGACGGTGTTCTTTCTCGATGGGAAGAACTGGTGGTGCGGGCACAGTGCGGAGGCCCGGTTTGGCGGGGGCGTTGGAAGTTCTCGGCTTTCTCTTCATGGCATTTTCCCAGAGTCATCCATCATCAGTGAACAGTCATCAGTGAACAGTGAATAGTGAACAGTGAACAGTGAATGCGGCGGCTTTGGCCTTTTGGCCAACCAAAGAGTCTCCGAAGCTGCGCACCTGCTGTCATAGGCTCATCGTGTGGTTCGTTACTGATTACGGGTCACTTACTACCCAGGCAGTGGGAGGGACGACAGCCGGACAGGGCAGGGCGCGTCTGTCCCAGCGCGCCGCGAACCACTCCCGGCCCACCCGACGGCGCGCTGGGGACAGACGCGCCCTACCCGCGAGGGTTGGGACCAAGCGTTTCCTGGTCGCCCATCCCAAGGTCTTGTCAGGATCACTGATCACTGGTCACTGGTCACTGGTCCCAGCCCATTGCTCTCTGGACCCACGATCCGCGAAAGAATCTCCCGCAGTTGCACCACATTAAAGGGTTTCGCCAGGGCGGCGGCAAACCCATGCCTTTCAGGATCCAGAATCACTGGATCGTGCGTGTATCCACTCATGGCAATGGCGTTCACGGCAGAGTCAATCTTGAGCAACGCCAGGAGTGTCTCTCGTCCGCCCATCCCTTCACGAACCGTCAAATCCAGCATCACCACATCAAAGGGACGGCCCAGGCTCTTCGCCTTTTTGAAGGCCTCGATGGCCATCTCCCCGCTCTCCGTCAGCTCCGCTCCATGGCCCAGCCCCCAGAGCGCCAGCCCGAGAACTTTCCTCACCGGCTCTTCATCCTCCATCACCAGCACCTTCCCCAGTCGCGCCGCGCCCACCGGCACCACTGCTTGCTCGCGGGCGCACACTTTGCGGGTCGCGGGGAGGTGGATGTGAAAGGTCGTCCCCACGCCCACCGTTGACTCCACGGCCATTGCTCCGCCGTGTTTCTGCACGATGGCATGGCAGATCGTCAGCCCCAGTCCCATCCCCTTTTGCGGGCCCCTCTGCTTCGTGGAGAAATACGGATCAAAGATTTTCGGCAGCACGTCTTTCGCCATGCCGGCACCCTGATCGGCGATGCTCACGCGGACATATTCCCCCGCCGGCAAGGACGGCTGTTCGTGGGCGCTCAAGACCACATTCTCTGCCCGGACGAAGATCACTCCTCCATGCAGCATCGCCTCGCGCGCGTTCAGGATCAGGTTGCGGATCACCTGCCCCATCTGGACGGCATCCACCTCCGTAGCCCACAGATTCTCCGCCAGGGAGAATTTGCAGCGCACGCTGGAACCGCTCAAGGCCGGCCGGATGGCTTCCCGGATCACGGCGGAAAGAACCACCACCGTTCGGACCGGCGCGCCGCCATTGGCAAAGGTGATGAGTTGCGCGGTCAAGCCCTGGGCCAGCAAGGTGGACAGCTTCGCCTGCTCCAGATGATGCTCCAGTTCGTCGCCGCGCGGGGTGAGCTTCTGGGCCAGTTCCGTATGCAGCAGGATGACGGTGAGCAGGTTGTTGAAATCGTGGGCAATGCCGCCGGCCAGAATCCCCGTGGATTCCAGTTTGTTCAGAATGAGGCGGTCCGCCTCGGCCCGCTTGCGTTCGGTGATGTCCGTCACCGTCACGCGGCACGATTCTTCCGATTCAAAGGCAATGGCCTCCATCAAGACGGAGAGCGGCGGCCTGCCTTCCACCTCGAGGGCCACTTCACAACTCTGGCGGACCCGGCTGGCCAATACGCTCTGGAAAAACGCCTCGAAAACCGGGCGGTCCGACGGGGCAACGAAGTGCCCGAAGCGCCGCTTCACCAGCGCCGATCGGACGACTCCCAGCAGACTCGCTCCGGTCAGGTTGGCTTCGCGGATGGTCCCTTCGTGGTCGAGCGTCAGATAGCCCACCGGGGCGAAATCGTAGAGGTCGGTGTATTTCTCCAGCAGCGCCTCCATCCGGTCCCGGGCTTCGGCGAGCTCCGCATTCTGCATCTCCAGCTCGATCTGGTGGACCTCCAATTCGTGGAGCTGCCGCGCGGTGTCAGCCTCTGAGCTACTGCCGACGCAAGTCTTTGCCCGCTGAGCTTTCGGACGCTCGCTCAGCCGGGCTTCGGCGTGGCGCCGCAGTTCGGTGGGTTCGTCGGAGGGATTTGGGTTTGTTTTCATGACGCTTGGCGGTGAGCAGTCACCAGTGAACAGTCATCAGTCATCGGTGGCCAGTGATGAGCCAGCGGGGGCGGTGAAGTAATTTACGGTGGATTCGTGGAGCGTGAGCGGGGGTTCGCCACAGAAGGAGGGGGCCTTTTCAATCATCGAGTTCAACATCCAATGCCTTTCTGTCCAAGCGGTGGGACGGACGGCATCCGCGCAGGGTAGGGCGCGTCTGTCCTCAGCGCGCCGTCCCGTGGCCTAACCCGTTTCCCGGCGGGCGGCGGACAGACGCGCCCTACCCTGTAAGTATTGGAGCCAAGCATGTTCTTGCAGCCCTTCCAAGGGTTTGGCCAGTATTCGGCTCATCGTGTCGCTCACTTTCTTGGTCAGTTACCGCTCACTCACGGTTCACGGTTCACGGTTCACGGTTCACGGTTCACTTCTCACTGCCCCACCTTTCCCTTCCCCTTCTCCGCCGTCGTGGATTCCTCCGCGACGCTCCTCTCCAGCACGGCGTGCTTCTCCCGCAACTTCGCCTCCAGCTTCTTGGCCACGGTGATATCCGCGAAGGTGATCACCACGCCGTCAATCCGGTCGTCGAGCGTCCGGTAAGGCATGATGCGCACCGTGAACCAGCGTCCGTCGCGCGCGTTGATCGGCTTTTCCGCGAAGCCCAGCTTCTGCAACACCTCGCGCGCGTCGGCCGTCAGTTCCGGGTAGAGCAGGTCGGAGCCAAGGTCGGTGATGGGCCGGCCGATGTCGCCGGGGATGAGCTTGATGATCTTCGTCGCCTGGGTGGTGAAGCGGCGCACCTTGAGGTCGTTGTCCAGAAACAGCGTGGCGATGTCCGTGCTGTTGAGCAGGTTCTTCATGTCGTTGTTGGAGCGCGACAACTCGTCCACCTTGGCCTGCAATTCCGCGTTGACCGTCTGGAGTTCCTCGTTCAGCGACTGCATCTCCTCCTTGGAAGTGGTGAGTTCCTCGTTGGTGGACTGGAGCTCCTCGTTGGAAGACTGCATTTCCTCGTTGATGGACCGGAGCTCCTCCTGGGAGGTCTGCATCTCTTCGCGCGCGGTCAGCAACTCCATGCTGGCCTGCTGGTGTTTCCGTTCCAGTTCCGCCAGCCGGGCGCTGCGGTGCGGACCTTTCCGGGCTCGTTCCGGCGCGCGCGGTTCCAGCGGCGCGGCCGCGTCGGCAAAAACAATCATCACCGAACTCCTCAGCGGCTCCGGTTCCTCGATCCGCTGCACCGTGACATTCACGAATTGCTCCCCGCCGCTGGGCCCGATTTTGAGTCCCTTGAGTGCCACGGTGCCTTTCTGCCGGAGCACTTTCTGGAAGGCGTTGGTCAGTTCGTGGCGCAGACCCTCGCGGGCCATGACAAAGATGTTCCAGTTGGCCTTGCCCGCGGCCGGCTCCAGGTATTTGCCCGTCCGGCCGCTGACGTAAAGAATGTCGCCCTTTTCGTTGACGAGCACGGCGGACGGGGCGTAATGCGCCAGAACCAGTTGATCCGCGAGTGACTGGAGGCTGAGCGGCGGCTTTGCCGGGGGGCGCGTCCCATTTTCAGCGGACCAGGCCGGGGCAAAGGATGGCGGAAACTCGATTGGCTCGACCCGCGTGGCGGACTCGGTGCGCCGATAGAGCCGCGTCTTGCCGCCCAGGGAGGCAAACAGGTTGGTGAAGCCGCCGACCGTCTCCGCGCTGCCAAGCAACAGGATGCCGCCGGGACTCAGGCTGTAGTGAAACAGCGGGATGAGTTTCTTCTGAATCTCCGGGTTGAGGTAGATCAGCAGGTTGCGGCAGCTCAGGAGATCCAGCTTGGTGAAGGGCGGGTCCAAGATCACGCTCTGGGGGGCGAAGACCACCATTTCCCGGAGCTCCCTGACCGCCCGGTAGCCGTGGTCCACTTTGGCAAAAAAACGCTTGAGTCGCTCCGGCGAGACGTCGGCGACGATGTTCTCGGGATAAACGCCCTGGCGGGCCTTTTCGATGGCGTCCTTGTCCAGGTCGGTGGCAAAGACGTTCAGCGTGAAATTCATCTGGGGTTTGAGCTTTTCCTTCGCCTCATTGAAGACCATGGCCAGCGAATAGGCTTCCTCCCCGGTGGAACACCCAGGCACCCACGCCCGCAGCGCCTGACCGGACGACCGGCTGGCGAGGAGCGCCGGAATGACCTCTGCGCGCAGCGTTTCCCAGACAGCGGGGTCGCGGAAGAAATTCGTCACCCCGATCAGCAGTTCCTTGAAAAGCAAATCCAGCTCCTGGGTGTTTTCCTGCAGGTACCGGACGTAGGAGTCGATCTTGTCAATAGAATGGATGCCCATGCGGCGTTCGATCCGGCGGTAGAAGGTGGTTTTCTTGTAGTGCGAAAAGTCATGGCCGGTGTGCGTGCGCAGAATGAGGATCGCCTTTTCCAGGGCGCTCTGCGCCTTGTCTTCCAGCACCGCTTCGGGAGGGTAGACCAGCGGAGTGCGCTGCAGAAAGGCGAGGATCCTCCCGGGCAGCTCTTCCACCGGAGCCACGATATCCGCCAGCCCCGAGTCAATCACGCTGCGCGGCATGCCGTCGAACTTGGCCGTCGCGGCATCCTGCACCAGCACCACGCCCGCCTTCTCCTTGATGGCCCGCATCCCCAGCGTGCCGTCGGAGCCCATCCCCGAGAGGATGACGCCGATGCTGTGTTCCTGCTGATCCTGCGCCAGGGACCGGAGGAAGAAATCGATCGGCAGGCGCAGGCCGCGCGCCGACGCTGGTTCGAGCAGGTGCAGCACCCCGTGCAGGATGGACATGTCCTTGTTCGGCGGGATCACATAGACGCAATTCCGCTGAACCCGGGTCCGATCCTTGACCTGGATCACCTTCATGCTGGTGGCGCGCTGGAGCAGTTCGGGCATGAGGCCTTTGCGCGTGGGATTCAGATGCTGGACGATGACAAAAGCCAGGCCGCTGTTCCTCGGCACGCGCACCAGAAAACGTTCCAATGCCTCCAATCCTCCGGCCGAGGCGCCAATGCCGACGATGGGCAGCGAATCACGCGCGGGCGGGACGGAGGATTGCGATGGAGCGACTTTGGCCGGCTTCGTCGGGCGGCGGGCCGGGGCAGGTTTCTTTTTCATGTGGCTATTGATGGTGGGTCTCGGGAGCTGGTTTCCAGGCGCCGCCAGAACCGGGTTGGCTGCGTGGCAACATCTCTTCCTCACAGGGACGCAAACACTCCAACGTCTGGCGAGGTTGATTCCGCTGGAATCTTCTTTCCATGGTGATCGCCGTAACAATCTGCGATTGGAGTAATTGTCTCAACACAAAAGTCTCTTTCCCGGATGGGGAGCGCACGCGCCCTCGCGTGCCGCCGACGGCGCCTCGCCGTCGGCACCAACGCGCGCCATCGCGCGTTGAACCAGGCGCGATGGCGCGCCCAAAGCGATTGACGAGGGCGTCCACCGCCGCACGCGAGGCGCGTGCGCTCCCCAGGCCAATGATGGGCCGGCCATGCTTTTCATGATCGGCAGGCACCCACCAGTTCGATCAACTTCGGAGCGATCTGGTCCAGCGGCAGGATGAAATCCACATCGCCGGTCTGGATCGAAGTCTGCGGCATGCTGAAATCCTGTGACGTGAGCCGGTCTTGCGCGATGACCTTGCCGCCATTGTCCTTGATGATCTGCACTCCGAATGAGCCATCACCGTCTCCTCCCGTCAGGACTGCGGCGATGGCATGCTCCCGGTAAATCCCGGCCACCGAGGCAAACAGCGGCTCGGCGGATGGCCGGGCATAATTAACTTTTTCCGCAGTGGAAGAGGAAAGCTCGATGCGTCCGTCTTTAATCACCGACATGTGGTGGTTGGGCGGAGCCACCAAGGCCTGCGCATGGCAGAGGCGGTCGCCCATCTGGGCCTGCCTGACCTCCAGGGAAGAGCGGCTGGCGAGAATCTCGGCCAGGATACTCTTATGGTCGGGAGAAAGGTGCATCACGATGGCAATGGCGGCCGGAAAATCCGCGGGCAGACCGCCCAGGATGACCGACAACGCGTTCAAGCCGCCGGCCGACGCCGCCATGGCGACGACGCAACGGGCCGGTTTGCATGGGGAAGTATTCATAAACAGTTCAATGGTTGATTCGTTACTGACAAAACCTTGGGATGGGCTGCCTGAAGACGCTTGAACCCAACCTTCACGGGTAGGGCGGGTCTGTCCCCAGCGCGCCGTCGGGTTGGCCGGGAGGGGTGCGCGGCGCGCTGGGACAGACGCGCCCTACCCAGTCCGGGTGTCGTCCATTCATCCCTCTGCCTGGGTAGTAACGACGACGACCACGATTGCCCGGCGGGCGGGAACCATGTCCGTGCTGCCGGGGAGGATCGCCAGGCGAGTGTCATGTGGCGATGATGCCCGCACTGACGGCGTAGCGGGTGAGGCCGGCGGTATCGTGGATGTCGAGCTTGCTCATTAAAGTCTTGCGGTGTTCTTCGACGGTCCTCGTGCTGGGCCCAGTTCGACGGCCATTTCCTTGTTGGTGCTGCTTTCAGCGATGAGTTCGAGAATCTTGCGCTGCCGGTCCGTCAATTGGTCGCGAGGCTTCTGGGCGGCGGTCCCAGGCGAAGGCAGCTTCTTGACGCGTCGCGGGGAGGTCATCTGAGGCAGAACTGTTTCCCGGCGGGCCACACGCTGCAGGGTCATCTCGGCTTGTTCGGTGCGCGTCTCGGCCTGCTCAATCCGCGACTTGGTGCTGGTCGCGCCCCCCTGTCGAGTACTTGGTTTCATATTACTGCTCGGACTGCGGGATAGCTTGCAGACGGGCACGGACATTCCCTCTCCGCTCCCGGAGGGAGGGGAGAGGGCAGGGTGGGGTGAGGGGGACATTCCTCACCACGCCCATGTAAAAGCAGGGCTTTCTCGAGGCTCTCACCCCTCACCCCAGCCCTCTCCCCGTTGAGGGGAGAGGGAGAAACCAGATTGCGTTCGTTCATCTTTAGTTCATCCCGCCGGTTCCTCAGCACCTCTGGCCCAACCGCTGGTGCGAATTTGCGAGGCCATACGTTTCGGGTTTAGACAATGGTCAACTGGACGCTGCTCTCGATGATGCCCGCCGAGATCGCGTAGCGGGTGAGTCCGGCGGTGTCATGGATGTCGAGCTTCCTCATGAGATGCTCGCGATGCTTCTCGACGGTCTTCGTGCCGATGCGGAGTTCCGCCGCGGTTTCCTTGTTGGCCTTGCCTTCGGCGATCAGTTGCAGCACCTCCATCTCGCGCGAAGTCAACTGGCTCGCCTTCTTGTCGAGCACCCCCGCGCGGTCGGACGATGGCGGACGGAGACGCTCGAGACGCCGGGATATGGAGGAACTGAAGAAAGTCTTCCCCTGGTGGACTTCCCGAATCGCCCGGCACACCTCGTGGGCGGAGGTCTGTTTGAGCAGAAAGCCCGCGGCACCAGTCTCGATGGCGTTTTGGACATACGCGTCATCGCTGTGCGCCGAGAGCATGAGCACTCTGCTTTTGGGGCGCGCTTTGAGAATCTGGCGGGTGGCCTCCAGGCCATTGAGCAGGGGCATGGCGATATCCATCAGCACCACGGCGGGACGAAACTCCGTGGCCAGGGCGACCGCCTCACGGCCGTCCTTCGCCTCTCCGATCACTTTGATGTCATCTTCCAGTTCGAGCATCTTGCGAAATCCCTCGCGCACGATGGTGTGGTCTTCGGCCAGCAGGACAGTGATTTGTTTCATGGAATTTCAAGTTTTGGTTTCAGTGGTTATCCTGACAACTTCACCGTGTTTTGCCGAGCGGAATGCGCACGGCGATTTTCGTGCCGGCGCCGTCAGCGGAATCAACCGTGAGCGTGCCGCCCGCATAGGTCGTCCGCTCGCGCATGCTGAGCAGACCAAGGCTGCCTTTTCCGCTTCGCCTGGCCGGATGGCGCCCCGGATTGAAGCCGATGCCGTCGTCCTGAATCGTCAACTGCACGAAGTGGCCTTGTTTGCTCAGGCGCACCGTCACATGATGGGCGCGGGCGTGCTGCTCCACATTCAGCAGGGCTTCCTGCAGGATGCGGTAGAGCGTCAGTTCGGTGTCGGCGGGCAGCCGCGCGGTCAAATCCACACAGGCCAGCTTGACCGACACGCCCGTCCGCTCCGCGAACTCCTTGCTGGTGTCGCGCAGGACCGCGGCCAGGCCCAGTTCGTCCAGCACGCTGGGCCGGAGGTTGCGCGAGATGCGTTCCACTTCGTCAGCCGTGTGGCCGAGCATCTCGCGGAGGGCCAGCGCCTCGATCTTCGCGGGCTCATCGCGCCTGGACAATTTGTCTGCCAGCACCTGGCTGCGCACGAGGACGGCGCAAAGAAGCTGGGTGATGTGGTTGTGCAATTCGAGGGCCACGCGCCCGCGCTCGGCTTCCTGCACCTGCACCACGCGATGCGTCAAATCCCGCAGGATTTCCTCGGTGCGCCGGGCTTCGGTCAGGTCCGTCACCACCATGCCGATTGGCGCGCGGTGGAAACCATGCTTTGCCAGGAGGCGAATGGAGATTTGGGCCGGCATTTGCGAACCATCGCCGGCCTGGAGCAGCACCTGGATTTTGGAGCCGGATTTGCCGGCGCGTTTCATAAGCGGTCGGAGCGTGGCCTGGTCCTCGGCGGAGAGAAAGCGGCGCAGCGAACTGCCGATCACCTGCTCCAGCGGGCATTTGACCATGCGGGCGAAGCACTGGTTGGCGTAGAGAATCATCTTGTCTGCCGTCAGCGTCAGCGCCCCCTCGTTCATGGATTCGATCAGCACGCGGTAGGCGTGATCAGCGCCTTCCAGCGTGAATACCTGGGAGCCTTCCTTGCCATCGACCATGACCGTATCCACCTCGCCGGTGCGGATGGCACGGAGCGTTTCCTCGGCGTCGGCCAGCCGGGCGCGGAGCGTGGCGGGCTTGCGGGGCGGCGCGCCGGTCGTTGCGCGGGCAGGGCGCGTCACTCCGTGCGCGCCGTCTTTGGTTGGCGGAGCAGCGGCGCGCACGGAGTGACGCGCCCTGCCGGGATGATCGAGGCGGGACGGCGCGGGGCGGGCGGAACCCTGTTGGCGCGGAGTTTTCAAAGGGTGATTTTACCTTTTTTGATCAAGTCCAACTCAACGAACAGACCGGTGATGTTCGCCAGGCTGCCGATAAACCGGCGCACCGGCCGGGGAAATTCCATGATGAACGTCGGGGTCGCGACGATCTGGTTGGCGCGCGCCATCTCGGGCTGCTGATAGATGTCAATCACCTCGAGTTTGAAGTTGTCCTTCAATTCAACGGCGCACAATTCACGGACACGCAGGATGGCCTGGCGCGATCGGGCCGTGGCCCCGGCCACGAACAGTCGCAGGATATATTTGCTCCTGGGCCGGGTGGCGGGGACTTTCTTCCTCACCTTCGTCGCACGCCGGGTTCTGTTGGTCTTCGGGGCGTTCATCTCGGTTAAGCGACCGCGCGCAAATCCAGGCCGACGAGCACGCGTTCGGCATCGGAAAGGTCGCCAATGATCGTTCGCACCGGCTTCGGCAGCTTGCGCACCACCGTGGGAATGGCCAGGATCTGGTCGCCTTTGGCCAGTTGGGGCTGCTTCACCAAATCAATCACCGTGATGCGATAGCGGCCTTTAAGGTGGCCTTCGCAGAAGTTCTTCAGGTTCGAGAGAGCCGTCAGCGATCTCGTCGTCTGCCCGGTCACGTAAAGGCGCAATTGCCAGAGTTTGCCGGGCCACCGCGGGGCGCGGGCTTCAGCCCGCTTCACCGTCCGACCAACCCCAGCGCCTACGAGTGACGAAGTGTTCCCGTGTGCGGATGTTGCAGCGGCGTGAACGCCGCGCTCCGGGCCGCCATTCCCGGTCGCAACCCCGGCAGCCCGGAGTCTGACCGTTTTGGTTTTCATGCGTTCCTCCTCCCAGTTCTTGGTCTGCCCCGCGTGCTGGTCGTCACCTTGGCATCCGCCTGGCGCAGGCGGCCTGAGGCCGCCCGCTCGGTGGTCAGCATGAGCGTGCTGGTGCCAACCTGTTCGGCAATGCGCCGCAATTCCACGGCTTCGGCTTCATACTCGGAGCGCAGCCCGCTGATCTGCCGTTCGATCGCCGCGCGTTTGCGCTCCACTTCGCGCTTCAGCCGGGCGGCTTCCTGCTGACCCGTCAACACGGCGGCATTTTCGAGGGCCTCCTGCGCTGCGCGGGCGGAACCGGTCAACACGCCGCTGGCCCCGATGTAGGCGTCCACGACATCAATGCCATGGTCCGAAATCAGGAACTCGCGGACCTGGTTCGAGTGTTTCATGCCGCGCGCTTTGAGCACGTAAAGCACACGATTGCGTTCGCCGTTGCCTTCGAAGTCCTGCAACAACAGCCACGAGTCCATGAGCGAAGACATGCCGCCTTCACTTTGTTTCAGCGCGTGGCCGCCCTGCGTCAGGCTGGTGAAGAGCGAGGTGACTTGTCCGGCCTTCAAATAATCAATCAGCCGCGTCACCATCCCCTTGCCCTCGGAGACGGTGCCCAGTTCCATCAGACTGGTGATGGGGTCCACGATGACGACGTGGGGTTGAAACGCGGCGATCTCCTTGAACATCGTGGCCAGGTGCATCTCCAGGCCGTAGAGCGTGGGCCGCGCCGAGTGAAAACGCAGCAGACCGCGCTTGACCAACGGCTCCAGCCGCAACCCGATGGAATGCACGTTGCGGATGATCTGGTTGGGCGATTCCTCGAACGAGAAGAAGAGCACGCGCTCCCCGCGCCGTCCGGCGGCCTGCGCAAAGTTGGCGGAGATGATGGTCTTGCCGGTGCCCGCCGTGCCGGTGAGCAGGATGCTGCTGCCGCGGAAAAAACCACGCCCGCCCAGCATCGCGTCGAGCCGCGGGATGCCGGTGGCGATCCGCTCGTTCGACACCTTGTGGTTCAGCGCCAGCGACGTGATGGGCAGCACGCTCAGTCCCTCGTCGCCGATGAGAAACGGAAATTCGTTGGTGCCGTGCAGCGCGCCGCGATATTTCACCACGCGCAGATGCCGCGTGGCAATCTGGTCGTTGACCCGATGATCGAGCAGGATGACACAGTCGGAGACGTATTCTTCCAGCCCGTGACGCGTCAGTTGTTCGCGCCCGCGCTCGGCCGTGATCACGGCGGTCACGCCCTTGACCTTGAGCCAGCGGAAGAGCCGGCGCAGTTCGGCGCGCAGAATGGCCTCGTTACGCAGTCCGGCGAACAGCGCTTCCAGCGTGTCCAGCACCACGCGCTTGGCGCCAATCGAATCAATCGCGTGGTTGAGCCGGACGAACAACCCTTCCAAATCATACTCGCCGCTCTCCTGGATTTCACCGGGCTCGATGTGGACGTAGTCGATGACAATTTTTTTGCGCCGCACCAGACCCGCCAGATCAAATCCGAGCGACGCGACGTTGGCCTTCAACTCCACCTCCGTTTCCTCGAAGGCCATCAACACGCCTGGCTCGCCGAACTGCACGGCCCCGCGCACGAGGAATTCCGCCGCCAGCAGCGTCTTGCCGCAACCCGCGCCGCCGCAGACCAGAGTGGGCCGCCCGCGCGGCAACCCGCCGTCCGTGATTTCGTCGAGACCTTGGATGCCCGTGGGGCACTTGGGCAACCGAGTTGCCGCGGGGGAGGGATGGGAGCCGTTTGTTTTCATTCAAGTGTCTCCGCAGGTAAAAAGAGCAAGCCGAGGCATTACGACGAGCAAGCGTCCCGGGCGCAACGCCAGCAGCAGGCGCGTCCGAGGCCACGGTTCACAGTGTTGTGGTGGCAACTCGATGGAATTTCGTTTCATTTCGCCTGCCGGCTTCGGCTGGATTCTTTCGTACGCTGGAGCCCTCGCCGGCGAGCCGCGGTTCCCCTGAATACATCGGGCAAATGCCTCCATCTGTATATGGGGTAAAACCCTACCTGCCGCCCCCCGCGCCAGAACTCCGGGCGGCCAGCCGGAGGATCGGTTTCCCGGTTCCGCAACCATTGCTTCAGGCTGTGGCACCGGAGTGGATCGAGTCCGGAGCCCGCGCCGACGGCGGTCCGGTGGCTGACGGTTCAGTTCGCGGGGGGTTCCGAGCTTTTCACAGCCTGCTGACAAGACCTTGGGATGGGCTACCCGAAGACGCTTGGTCCCAACCCTCACGGGCAGGGCGCGTCTGTCCCCCGCCCGCCGTCGGGTAGGCCGGGAGTGCTTCGCGGCGCGCTGGGACAGACGCGCCCTGCCCAGTCCGGGTGTCGTCCTACCCACTGCCTGAGCATAAACCATGCTCGACGCTATGGGGTGTTCACCCCATAGCCAAGGCCCCACCGAGGGTGACAGGATCTCGATCCCATGGATGGGGCAACAATTCCAAGGACTGGACCAAAACGCCAACTCAAGCAACCAAGAATACGCCACGAAACATATGAGAACTCCAATAAAACAGGTTTTTTTACTGACGGCGGTCCAGAACAAAGCGAAGCGAATTCCCATGGGTCTTGTCCTCGCGGCTGCGGTGATGCTCCCGAACCATGAGGCCACGGCAATTCCGACAGTACTCCTTGGAACGTCAGGAGGCTTTGCGGTTCTGGCCGGTTCCGGGATTACCGTCGCAGGCGCGGTCAATACGACCACGATTAACGGGGACATCGGGACGTTTCCGACCCCATCCATCACGGGTCTTGGCAATGTCACTCTGAACGGGGTGAACCACGCCGACGATGCGGTCACACAGCAAGCCAAAAACGATTTGGTCACCGCGTATAACGCCGCCGCCGGGCGAACGCCAGTCACCACGGTGGTCGGGGACACTCTCGGCGGCCTGTTTCTGCCTTCCGGCATTTACGGAGGGGGTGCGCTTGACCTGACAGGAACCCTTACTCTCATGGGTGACGCGAATTCAGTTTGGATTTTCCAGGCCCAGTCCACGCTCATCACGGCCTCAAGCAGCAGTGTGGTGCTGTCCGGGGGCGCGCAAGCGTGCAATGTGTTCTGGCAGGTCGGCAGTTCAGCAACGCTTGGCACAAGCACTGACTTCCAAGGGCACATCCTGGCATTGGATTCCATCACGCTGAATACCAGCGCAACGGTGGTGGGTGGAGTGTTCGCCCGGAATGGCGCGGTTACCTTGGACAACAACACCATTACCGCGTCGTGTTGTGATAATGGCGGCACCGGCGGCAATGGCGGTGGCACTACGGTGCCCGATAGTGGCAGCACACTGTTTCTGCTCGGCTCCGGACTGGCGGCTCTGTTGGGCTTTAGGCTGCGGTTCGTTTCCATGGCCTGAGAGCTCTGCCAGAGGGTGTTTGGAAAATGCCAACCGACCGCGACCGGAGACCGGTCGCGGTCCGGCCAGAGCGCCGTTTCCGCAAGACCTGCCGGGTGCTGGGGCGGTGACTTGGGGCATGGCACATGGGGAGATCACCCCATAGCGCCCACTCGGTTCTCCGTTGATCTTTCCTCGTCATGAATGGCAGACGCCTCAAAAGGAAACATATGTTAGGAACTGTCCTGGAGTGTTGGACAGGGGGATTGGATCAGGCATCCCGCCAACGGCCGAACCCGAATGGAGTCACCGGCCCGTCGATGTGAACCACCCCGCGCGCGGTTTCAACAAGTCCCACGCATGTGACGCTTCGTTCATGGGCAACCGCAGTTGGCCAAAGGACAAAGGATGCAACACCAAGCCGTGAGGCATGGCAGCAGGGCGTCGCGGAGGAGGCTGTCACTTGGTGTTGGCCTTTCTCTTGGTGCGCTCGTTCTTTCTCTCGCGGTGCTCATCATGGTGTTCGGAGGGGCGATTCTCAGCAGTTACGGCAAAGGCAGGTTGGAGCGGGCGTTTGCCGCAGCGTACCCAGGCTGCACCTTGCAGATCGGCAAGCTGGATTACTCGGTGGCCACCAATCGCCTCGTCGCTCAATCCGTCACCCTGCGTGGAACGACCGCGACGCTCACGGCCGGTCTGGTTTCGCTGACCGACGTTCGCTGGAGGCAAATTCTATGGAATACGAATGCGCTGGAGGCTGCCATCGCCAACGCCAGTCTCGAGGCGACAAATCTCCATCTTGAATTCCCCCGCGCCCGCTACGGGATCCGCTGCGCGCGGCTGCAAGCGTCGGTGCCGGCCGCGGAGTTGATCGCCTTGGGCACCGAACTTCGGACGTCAGTCGGAGACGAAGCGTTTTTCGCCGCCCACGATTTTCGCACGACCCGGTTTCATCTGCTCGTCCCGGAGTGCAGGGTGTCGGGCCTGGCGTATGCCGAATTGCTCCAGGGCAAGGCGTACCGCGCGAAGTCAATCCACTGCTTCCGACCTTCCTTTGATGCCTTGGTCAATTGCGACAAGCCGGTGAAGCCGTTCGGCGAGAGCCCGCTCATGGTCCATCAGGCGCTGGCCACCATCCGGCAACCGCTGCGGATCGATCATCTCAGCATCACCAACGGCGAGCTGACCTACCGCGAGCGGGTGGTCGCTGGCGCCGCCCCTGGCGTGCTGACGTTTGGCGCGGTCAGCCTCTCCGTTCAGGGCATCGCCAACCGCGGCGAAACGTCGGCCACCCTGGAGGTTCGTGCGCAGGGCGACCTCATGAACGCCGGAGTGCTCAAAGTGCTGATGACGATGCCGGTCGCTTCCCCGCACTTCTCGCTTCGCTATGCTGGTTCGCTCAGCCCGATGGACCTGACCCGACTGGATGCCTTCCTTGATATTACGACGCACACTCGAATCAAGTCCGGTAGTGCTCAGGAAGCCGCGTTCGAAATCGAGGTGATCGCGGGCCAGGCCCGCGGCCGTGTCCGGGCGATCTATGAAAACCTGGAAATTGCAGTCCTCGACAAGCAAACCGGCACCGAAAAGGGGTTCGACAACCGCGTCATTTCGCTCCTGGCGAACGTGCTGAAAGTCAGGAATGCCAACGCGCCGGACGCATCCGGTTCGATGAAAGAGGGGAAGATCGATTACACAAAAAGGCCGGAGGAAACGTTTCTCGAATTTGTGTGGTTTGCCCTGTGGAGCGGGATCCGGGATGTCATCAGCCATTGATGCGTGGCGCGCGCATCCTCGCCGCACTCGGATTCCTCGGCATCGAATTGAACAAGGAGGGGAATGCGCGCTCGCGGGCACGCCCTTGGAATTGGATCGCCCGGGAAGAATTGAATTCCGATCATGCGCGAAATACAGCTCTCCGCTGGATCGGGCGACGGTGAGCAACGTCCACAATCCAGGTAGGGTTACACCCCATAGTGCGGGCTTGCCCGACGGCTTAGCCTCACCCGCTGGCAAACACCGCTGGAAACCGGACACGTAACGAAAATCACCAACATGAAAACCTTGTTTACCGCCGAAGCCATTTCCAAGGGCGGACGTTCGGGGACCATTGAGACACCGAACCGTCTGCTGAATGTGACGTTGGGAAACCCGCTGGAGAACGGCATCGAGAAACGTGGGCCCAATCCCGAGCTGTTGTTTGCCGGCGCGTATTCCGCCTGTTACCACGGCGCCTTGAGCAACGCGGCCAAAAAGCTCGGCACCCCGGTTACGGATTCCACCGTGCGGGCACTGGTGAGCCTGCTCGAAGATGAGCAGGGCGGCTACCGTCTGGCGGTGGAGTTGCACGCGCAACTCCCTGGAATCAACCGCGCCCAAGCTCAACGCATCATGGACGAAGCGCACAACACCTGCCCGTATTCCAAAGCTCTGCGAGAAGGGGCTTCCGTCAAGCTGGTTGTGGATTGACGGCGCATCCGGCATCATCGGATGGGCAATTACCAAAGGATCCAATATGAAAGACCCGGTCTATAAACTCATCGAACTTACCGGCACCTCGACTGCTTCCATCGAGGACGCCGTGGACAAGGCCATCAAACGTGCGCACAGTACCATCAAGAACCTCTGCTGGTTCCAGGTGGTTGAGACACGCGGTAACATCAACAAGGGAAAGGTGGATCACTGGCAGGTGACCATCAAAGTCGGCTTCACCGTGGAAGACTGACCGGTGGCGAGCACCGGATCAAATGGGGCCACCCAGCAGAATGTGAGATCCGCACGGAGGTCCGAGCAGGTCGTGCCCCTGAGAGGCCGCATTAGTGGTTTGGGCTGGACGACACCCGGGCTGGGTAGGGCGCGTCTGTCCCAGCGCGCCGCGAACCACCCAGCCGGCGAACCCGACGGCGCGCTGGGACAGACGCGCCCTACCCGCGAGGGTGGGGACCAAGAGTCTTCTGGTAGCCCATCCCAAGGTCTTGTCAGCACCGAGGAGTCCGTGGCATGGACGACGTTGTTGCGCCGGCACCGTGGCGCAGGTTTGCAAGCAGCCAGCATGAACCCCAAGGTGGGCGCGCCACGGAAGTTCGGCCAGGCTGCCCAATGCAATTCGGCGCCAAAGCAGATGGGAAATCTGCGCCCCGGCTGAGTGTCGCCAATCCTGGGGTCTCCTCTTTAAATGAGATTTCCACCGGGCACTCAGCAACGTCGCTGATCCCATACGAACTGGCCCGGCAGATCGCCGGGTCGGGAAGGACTCGCGCTGCCGAGATTCTGGAATCCTGACGGGAGTCCTCTCGGTTTCGTGACGGATAATGGGCCTGAACAGTGGGGTGTTCACCCTATTGCCGAGGACAGGCCCAGCGTGGAGAGTCCAGGTGCCGAAGTGATGGGTGCCGCACGCAACGCCCGTTAAGACGGCCTTTCCTCGACTTCGAATTCGACAAACTACCGTGACCGAAACCCGCAATCGATTCGACTACGACGTCGCCATTCTTGGCGGCGGCAGCGCTGGTTATGCGGCCGCGCGGACGTCGGGCGCGGCTGGTTTGCGGACGGTGGTGATCGAGGGCGGCGCGGAAGTGGGCGGGTTGTGCATTCTCCGCGGTTGCATGCCCACCAAGGCGCTTCTTTACGCCGCCGAAGTCCTGCACCGTGCCAGCCATGCAGAACCGTGGGGCATCCGCGTCGAACGGGTGGATTTTGACTTCGCGAAAGTGATGGAGCGCAAGAACACGCTCATCAAAGACTTTGCCGGCTATCGCCGCGAACAACTGGCCGGTGGCAAATTCAAGTTCATCCGTTCTCACGCGTGCTTTCTGGACCCGCACACCGTCACGCTAAGCAACGCCAGCCCAATCACCGCCGCGCATTTCGTGATCGCCACCGGCTCCACCGTTGCGCCGCCACCGCTGCCACAACTGCGCGAGGTCGGCTATCTCACCAGCGACGACGCTCTGAACCTGACCCAACTCCCAAAATCTCTGCTCGTCCTCGGGGGCGGCGCGGTGGCGGTGGAATTCGCGCAGTTCTTCGCGAGGTTCGGGGTCAAAGTCACTCTCCTCCAGCGCAGCGAGCACCTCCTGCGCGAATTCGACACCGACGCCGGGATCGTGATCGAGGAAGTCTTTCGTCGCGATGGCATCGAGGTTTTCACGAACACGAAGCTGACGGGCGCGCGGCGCGACGGTCCGTTCAAAACCATTTCGTTCCAGCACCACGGCCAGCCGGTGTCCGTCTCTGCTGAAGAGATCTTGTTCGCCCTCGGTCGCGTCCCCAACACCGCGTCGATGGATCTCGTCAAAGCCGGCGTCGCCACCGAACGCGGGCGCCTCGTGGCGAACGAATGCATGCAGACCAGCGCGCCGCACATTTACGCCGCCGGCGACTGCACCGGCTTGCACCAAATCGTGCATCTCGCCGTGCAGCAGGGCGAGATCGCGGCGCATAACATCGCGCACCCGGATTCTCCGCGGCAAATGGATGACCGGCTGTTGCTGACGGTGGTTTTTGCCGAGCCGCAGGTGGCGTCCGTCGGGTTGACGGAGAAGACTGCAGCGGCTCGTGACGTTCCGTATCTGATCGCGCGCCATCCCTTTAGTGACCACGGCAAATCGCTGATCATGGAAGCCAGGGATGGTTACGTGAAACTACTGGCTGATCCGCAGTCGGGTGAAATCCTCGGCGGCGCGTGCGTGGGACCATTCGGCGGCGAATTGATCCACGAGATCGTCGTGGCGCTGGCGAAACGGATGACCGTTCACGAACTGGCTGCCCTGCCGCACTACCATCCCACACTGGCGGAAATCTGGACCTACCCGGCGGAAGCACTGGCTGCGCGAATCCCGACGCCGCGGTAGGGCCCCTTTGGGGATTTCTTTCCGCCACTTGGCATCCTGAAATCTACCCGGCGCGGAACGCGCCGGCAAACAGCCCGCTTCGTCCTGCCTCCGCTGGCCTGCGAATGAAATCCTCGCGAACCGCTCAATTAACACCTGAAGCCAGGTAGGGTTTCACCCCATAGGGTTATACCCCATAGCCAGGGATCTCACCGCAACCCAAACTGAGGCCGTTGCGTAAAACAGGGCGCACCAAACAAACAACAAAACATAGAAACAATGAACACATCCCACAGCCCCCCAAAAACCATCGGCATCATCCTGGCGATCACGGGCCTGGCCCTAAGCGCGCAGGCCATTCCAACGCCCATCTCCGGCTCACTCTCGCTGTCCGGCACCGTGACCATGGACGGCACGAGTTTCCTCACGGCGACGAAATTCACCGCCTTTGAAAATATCTTCGTGGGCGGACCTTCGGCGCTGAGTGGCGATTACGTTGGAACCAGCGGGGCGGCCGTCACGGTGACGCCGTTCACCTGGTCTCCACCGACGACGAGCACCCCGATCAGTCCGTTGTGGACGTTTGTTTCGGGCGGGAACACCTACTCGTTTGACCTGAGCGTTCTGCACGCTGACTACGCCTCGCCGACTGCTCTCCTCCTGTCCGGGCTTGGCACTGCGTACATCACCGGTCCGGGACTGGAAAAGCTGGACACCACCGGGCACTGGAACTTTTCCGCCCAGACGTTGGGCCTCTCGACGTTTACCTATTCATCCACCACAACGGTTCCCGCTCGAGTTCCCGAGGGCGGTTCAACCGTCGCCATGCTCGGAGCAGGGCTTCTCGGGCTGGGCTGGATGCGTCGCAAGCTGATGGCTTCAAAGACTGCCTGATTCGTAGTGTCAATAGTGGTTCCTGCTCGTCTTGGCCCAAGTCGAAAGACTTGGGCCAAAGGCAGGAACTTAAGTAAACAGGGACCAGACATCAATTTTTATGAAATACTCACAGTCCGGCTTCTTTCACCGCCCCGTTACTGGGAGGTTCAATTTTAGGTCTGTTTCCACGGAAGACGGAAGCCGGGCGATATCGTCGGTTTGGGCATGGTCCTGGCGGCGGTGGTTCGCCTGTCTCCAGGCAGTCGCGGTGGTGGCTATGACCAGCGCCCTCCCCGCTTTCCCGGCGGCTGTCTTCACCCTGACCAACCTCGCGTTGCCTGGCGTGGGGCACAGTTCCGTGGTTTGTGGGGATTTCAACCATGACGGCAGGCCGGATGTGCTGTTGACGGGTTTGGATGCTTCCTACAGCGGCCTCTGTCAGGTCTGGCAAAACCACTCGAACGGCCTCTTCACTAATCTCAATGCCGGCTTGCCCGGTATTTCCAGCAGCGCCGTGGCGCGGGGCGATTTGGATAACGATGGCAGGTCCGATCTCCTGCTCACGGGCTTTGCCGGGGTGGATGGGAGGAACTTCCCCATTTACCTCTCCCAAGTATGGCTCAACTCCGGCAACGGAACCTTTACGAATAGGCACGCCAGCCTGCCGGGCGTGGATACCGGAGCGGTGGCGCTGGGTGATTTCGACAACGATGGCTATCTCGATATTCTGTTGACCGGTTATTCGTCCACGGGCGCGGTGGCCCAGGTCTGGCGCAACCTTGGCGATGGCACCATCACCAACATCAACGCCGGTTTGCCCGGAGTGCTCTACAGTTCCGTGGCTTTGGGGGACTACGATAACGACGGCAACCTGGACATCCTGCTGACCGGAACCCCGGATGGTTTTGGCAACACCGCCATCAGCCAGCTCTGGCGCAACTTGGGACATGGCATCTTCGCCAAAATCAACCTGAGCCTGCCAGGAATTGCCCAGGGTTCGGTCGCGTGGGGGGACTTAGATCAAGACGGCCGGCTCGACATGCTGTTGACGGGTTATGCCCATACCGGGGCGGTTTGCCAGGTGTGGCGGAATCTTGGCAATGGAACCTTCACCAACGTCAACGCGGGTGTGCCGGGCGTTTATCAAAGTTCCGTGGCTTTGGGCGACTACGATAACGATGGCCGGCTGGACATCGTGCTTGCCGGCGTGAATAACCAATCGAATTCCATCTGTCAGGTGTGGCGGAATACCGGCAACTGGGTGTTGACAAACATCAACGCCGGGTTCGCGGGAATTCGCTCCGGTTCAGTCGCCTGGGCCGATTTCGATAATGACGGCAGGCTGGACCTTTTGGCGACAGGACTCGATGGCGGCGGCAATCCAGAACTGCGGGTTTACCATAACAACACTGCTGCGGGCAACACGTCTGCGCCGCGGATCAACGGCTTCAAGACGCTCGCCAACAGCGGCCACCAGCTTTCCTTTGATGGCCAGATCGGCTTCGGTTACACGGTTTGGGCGTCAACCAACCTGATTCATTGGACGGTTTTGGGAACTCCCAACGACGGCAGCCCGGCGAATTTTCACTTCAGCGACAACCAGTCCACAAACCTGCCGTATCGATATTATCGCCTCAGCCAGCCTTGAACCGGGCGGGCGGCGGGACAAATCGTCCATCTTGAGCCTCTCTGCAACCCGGCAAGGGCGGCGTGCTATTTCTGACGTATGAAAGCAAATCCAATGAAGGAAGGGGCTTTGCGCGAAAACGGCCCCCGCATCGGCACGGTGACTCGCAAAATGGTGCGGGAGCGAGCGATTGATTTGGCTGTCATCAACGGCCGATCCGCATGCGAAGTGTCAAATTCTGACTGGGACCAGGCCAAGCGGGAATTAACGGGAGAACCGGGCGAAAACTCGAATGAGGCTGCTTTGGAAAATGCGCCTGAATCCGAGCGCGGGGATCCAGCGCCGGGTTCAGTCGGGCACAAGCCTCCGATGAGCCCCAGTGCCGATGAAGACGACGAAGGACGAAGTGACCATCAACGGCTTGTCGAAGAAGGAGTCGCCGGAGCCGAACAGGATCAAAGGCGTCGGGCCTCCAAGAATTCCATGTAAGGCCGCGATGTCGTGAGGAAGGGCAGGTCTCGGAACAACAGGACTCTCTAGCCCCGGCGCAGACTGTGCGCGAAAGCCGCTCTTGTGGCAATGGCCCAGACGGCTTTCCGAGCTTTGTGGTCGGACTTGTTTGCCGCCATGTCGGGAATCACGTTCGTTTGCGTGGGCAGCCCATAAAGACGCCCGCGAAGAATCGAACGCCGCAAGGTCTTCAGGCGCCTTCACCAGCGCGGGGCGCGCCATGGTGCGCGTCATTCGCACGGAGGTGCAACTGATGATTGATCGATCGGTTCTGCCCACCGGTCGGAGGGGCGCATTCACCCAGACTGCTTCGAGGTAGGGTTACACCCCATTGCGCCAGGGCTTCGCAGGCACAATCTTTTCAAAGGACTCCGGCTCGCTCGCTGCGAAGGCGACTTTCAAATACGCTGACCGCCGGAGGTCAGCAATGAACAATAATCCAGGGCGTTAACATGTTAAATAAAGCCAAAACCTTAAACGGGTATAAACTCAACAGCCTCGATGGGGTGATCGGAGTGGTCAAAGAATTTTACTTCGACGATCAGCACTGGACCATTCGCTATCTGGTCGCCGACACGGGAAACTGGCTCACGGAAAGGAAGGTGTTGATTTCCCCGTATGCACTGAACAGCGTGCTCAAGAGCGAAAAGCAGCTTTCCGTCGATTTGACCAACAAGCAGATCGAGAAAAGTCCTTCGTTGGACAGTCATAAGCCTGTCTCGCGACAATTCGAGGATGACTATTACGGCTATTTCGGCTGGCCAGCCTATTGGAGCGGCTCTTCCGTATGGGGAAATTCCACCTTCCTTGAGCGGGATCGGGCCAAGTGGGGGGAATTTGTCCGAGGTGCAAAGGCATGGGATCGGCATCTGCGGAGCACTCACGAGGTGACGGGCTACCATCTCCAAGCTCTCGACGGTGAGATAGGTCACGTCGAGGACTTTGTCATTGATGACGAGACGTGGGCGATCCGATATCTCATCGTCCGAACGAATAACTGGTGGCCGGGGAAAGAGGTGCTCGTTTCGCCGCAGTGGATTGAGCGCGTGAGTTGGAGCGAATCGAAAGTCTTCGTCAATCTCTCCCGCCTGACCATCAGGGAATCGCCGGAATACACGGAGGAGTCGCTGCTCACCCGGGATTATGAAACCGGCCTGCACCAGCACTACGATCGCAAAGCATATTGGATTGATGAACTGGCGGCCTTGTAGCTCTGATTCATCGATGCTTCGCGAAGGGACTACTGGAGAAGCCGACGACAGCGAGCGCTTCAGCAGAGTGAAACGGCCCCGAGATCTCCCAAGGCGTCTGGTTCTGCTCCGCCCTTTCATGGGGGTGTTGTGGAAAACAACGACGTGCCGCCACCTGATGCGGAGAAGATCTTGAAGCCGCTCCCAGAAGCCCTTCCGGCCCCATGAGCGCCTCATCCCCCAACACCGCACAGCCGAAGGCCAGGGACTGGCACAGCCTGTCAGCCGAGGCAGTGTTGACCGAACTTGCCGCCACGGCGGATGGACTCTCCTCCCAGGAGGCGGCGCAACGCCTCACGGCCAACGGCCCAAATGAGCTGAAAGAAGGCCGGCGCATCAGCCCGCTCCAAATTCTCCTCGGCCAGTTCCAGAGCCTGCTCATCTGGATTCTCATCGTGGCCGGAGTTGTCTCCGGCCTGCTGGGCGAAGTGGTGGATGCCATCGCCATCCTCGCCATCGTCGTCCTCAACGCGCTCATTGGCTTTTACCAGGAGTTCAACGCGGAGAAATCCATCGCAGCACTCAAGAAGATGACCGCGCCCCAGGCCAAGGTGCGACGCGATGGGCAAGTCACTTCGATTCCAGCCTCGGGAGTTGTTACCGGCGACATCCTCGCGCTGGAAGCCGGCGATCTGATCGCGGCCGACGCCCGGATTTTGGAGGCCGCCTCGCTCAAGTGCATCGAGTCCGCGCTGACCGGCGAATCAGAGTCCGTGGCAAAGCAGTCCGCGATCTTGGAGGTGGGCGACATTCCGCTCGGCGACCGCGCGAACATGGTGTTCATGGGAACGAGCATCGCGGCGGGCACCGGTCGGGCCGTTGTCGTCGCCGCCGCGATGAGCACGGAACTGGGCCGCATCGCCGGCCTGATGGACGAGGCGGGGGCGGAGGAGAAGACGCCGCTGCAACAGAAGCTCACCTCGTTTGGTCGGGTGCTCGTCTGGGCGGCGCTGGGTGTGGTCGCATTGCTCTTCGGGTTGGGATTGATGCGTGGGACGAAACTGTTGGAGTTGTTCATGACCTCGGTGAGTCTCGCCGTCGCCGCCGTCCCGGAAGGGTTGCCCGCCGTCGTTACGGTGGCGCTTTCGCTGGGCGTGTTGCGCATGGCCCGCCGCCGGGCGCTGGTCCGCAAGCTGGCCGCGGTCGAGACGCTCGGGTCCACGACGGTCATCTGCACGGACAAGACCGGCACCTTGACCATCGGCGAAATGACCGTGCGCTCTCTCTACGTCGCGGGTCAACGCTACGAAGTCACAGGTGAAGGCTACGGGCCGGAGGGCGAGGTTCGCCTTGAGGGCCGGAAACCGGAGGCGCAGCACGCGGTGCCGTTGCTCGAACTGGCCACCATCCTCCTCGGCTGCAACAACGCCCATCTCGTTCAGGAAGAAGGGACGTGGAAGACCATCGGCGATCCCACGGAAGGTGCGCTGCTGGCGGCGGGCCGCAAGGCCGGCGGCGACCGCGAGCGCATCGAGAGGGAACAGCCCAAGCAGCACGAGATTCCCTTCGACTCCGATCGCAAGCGCAGCACGGTGATTCGACGTCTGCCGGACGGGAAACTCCGCGCCTTCACCAATGGCGCGCCCGGCGTGCTGTTGGAGCGCTGCACCAGCCTCTACACCTCCACCGGGGTTCGCCCCATCACCGACGAGGATCGCCAGCGCATCCTCGCGCAGACCACCGCAATGGCGCAGCAGGCGCTGCGTGTGCTTGGCTCGGCCTATCGCGAACTGGACCATGCTTCGCCCGGCGAACTTACTGCGGAGGAAGTGGAGCGTGATCTTGTCTTCGTCGGCCTTACGGGGATGTACGATCCGCCCCGGCCCGAGGCCAAAGATGCCGTGGCCAGGTGTCACGCCGCTGGCATTCGCGTCGTGATGATCACCGGAGACCATCCGGAAACCGCGACAGCCATCGCGCGGGAAATCGGCATCGCTTCACCCGACGAGGCGGCCGTGGCGGGCGTCGAGTTGGACAAGATGTCCGACGACGAACTCCGGAAGCGAGTCGCCAAGATCGCGGTATATGCCCGCGTCACGGCCGAGCACAAGCTGCGCATCATCCGCGCCTGGAAGGCGAATGATGCCGTGGTGGCCATGACAGGCGACGGCGTCAACGACGCACCCGCGATCAAAGGCGCCGATATCGGCATCGCCATGGGCAAGGCCGGCACAGAGGTCACCAAGCAGGCGGCGGACATGATCATCACCGACGACAACTTTGCCACCATCGTCGCCGCCGTCGAAGAGGGCCGCGGCATTTACAACAACATCCGCAAGACGCTGCAATACCTGCTGGCGGGCAACACCGGTGAACTCCTGCTCATGACCATGTGCGTGATCATCGGCCTGCCGACACCGCTGCTGCCGATTCACCTGCTCTGGATCAACCTCGTCACGGATGGTCTGCCCGCGCTCTGCCTGGCCATCGATCCCATTGATCCCGACGTGATGAAACGGCACCCGCGTCTCCGCTCCGAGCGCCTTGCGAACCGAGGCTTTCTCCGCTTGATGTTCCTCACCGGCTTCCTCACCGCGGGCGTCGCGTTCGCGGTTTACTATTATGTCTTGCAGGCGGGCAACACGGAAACTGCCCGTGCCTCCGCGTTCGCCGTGCTGGTCTTTGCCGAACTCATGCGCTCCTTCGGCGCCCGCAGCGAAACCAAACCGGTCTGGCGCATCCCGCTGTTCACGAACGTCAGCCTGATCATCGTGGTCGCGATTTCCTTCGGCCTTCAGGTGTTGAGCCAGCACAACGCCACGCTGGGCCGCATTCTCAAAACGCCCTATCTGCCGTTCACCGATTGCCTCTGGCTTCTCGCGCTGGGAAGTATCCCGCTGCTGATCCTGGAGATCGTGAAACTGGTGCGGCAGCGAATGTCTCACAAATAGTGCATGGCCCTCCAGGCTGCCGGTGTGCTGGACGTGTCAGGCCAACGATCCGCGGATGAGTTGGTCCGTGATCAGATCACAAACTGCATCGGCGCCCGGTAGGGTTATACCCCATAGAAAGAGGGAAGCCGTGGCGGTAGTTTTGTCCGCCAAGACAACGGCGGAAATGTTTCCGTCGTGTTGGCAGTCAACAAGAACGAAAATCATTAAAGGGCACAAAGCACCATGAACACACTCGAGATCAAGGGCGACTGGAACATCACCAAGGGCAAGCTGAAACAGAAGTGGGCCAAGCTCACGGATAGCGACCTCCAATACGCCGAAGGCAAGCAGGACGAACTGATTGGGCGGATTCAGAAGCGCACGGGCGAAACTCGTGAAGCGGTCGAAAAGGCGGTCAAGGAATCGTGCTCCGCCTGCGGTTGCAAGTAGGACGGTGCGCCGCGCGGGCGAATGGCAACATAAGATTCAGCCCATCGCCCGTGCGGGACACAGGTGAATCCACCGGAGTCCGCAACTCTTCGGCTGGGGTGAACATCCCATGGCGATCGTTCGGAATCTTGGTTCAACGTATGCGTCGTGCCTTGCCGAGGGCTTGTCCAAAGAGAAAAGCCAGACAGCGCACAAGTGATGCTGCCGCGTCGGCTGAACACAGTGGCATGAATGCTTGTGGGTGCAGCCTTCTTGCAGCCGCGGATGTAAAGCCCTTTTGACTACCGACATTTTCAGAGCCCTTTGTGTTCATGATCGGAAAATCACTTCTTTGCGCAGCCGGTTTGGTGCTGGGCGGCGCCTCACTTGCCCCGGCCCAGATTGATCCATTTCCGCGCAGCCTGCTTGAGCTTGGCTACGACCAGACCTTGTCTGGTCAAGGCCCCCAGTCGCTCTACGCGTACTATTATTATAACAATCCGGAGTTCGTGCGCACGAATGTGGCGCTCCGATTGGCCGTAGCTCCGGTTTATCTTTACGGTGAGATCGGGTTCCGCGACGTTCTTCCCCGCACTTCGGTTGGCATTGGACTCAGCGGAGGAGTCTTTGGTGAGAATTATTACGAAATCAACCAGGGCCACTACGACAAAGGCCAAAGCTTTTACGGGAGTGGGGTTGGCACTTCGCTTAACCTCTACCATCTGGCCAACCCCGGACATCTAATCCCCCTCCACATCATCGTGCAAGGCGGCCCCAATTTCACCGCGTATTCCAAAACGGGTAACACCTACGAGGTCTTCAGACTGCCCGATAATGGCGCGAGCGCCTTTGGTCGCGTGGGCCTGCGTTTGGCAGGGAAAGAGCCGACGCTCTACACCGCACTGGCGATGGAAGTATCAGTCTGGTTTGAGCGCCAGTGGCGATTCAACGAAGGCCCTTACGGTTTTGCGGGGGATCGCCAGGTTCAGCCGACTTCGGACCTTTTTTGGCTTTATGCTGGTTTCAGCTACGCGTGGACGAATTCCGGAAACCAATTTACGTTTGCGCTGACTGCGGGCGGAACCCGTGATGCGGATCGTTTCAGCGCCTACCAGCTGGGTGGCGTCCTGCCCCTGGCGGCTGAGTATCCAATGACGCTGCCCGGATATTACTACGAGGAAATTTCTGCGCAGAGGGTCGTGCATCTCAGTGCCAGTTACGTGGCACCGCTCTCCGCCGACCATCGCTGGCAGCTTCGCTTGGGGGTCGCCAGTGCGTACGTGGACTACCTGCCCGGGTTCGAGCAGCCAAACCACTGGAACACGGGCGCCGGGCCGAGCCTGTCCTACACCGCAAGGAGCGAGGTTTGGCGGTTGATTCTGCGCTATGGCTACGGCTTCAACGCGCTCCGCGACGGCCAGCAGGGTGGGCACAGCATAGGAATGCTCTATGAATACAACTTCGAGCGGCGGAAAGCGCGGCGGGCAGCAGCAGCCAAATAGATTGGTAATCACGGCGGCATTTCTCAGCGCCCAGCCGGGAACGAAGCCGGTGATGGCGATCTGTCCGCTGGCGGGTGTATGACCATGAGCATGAAACAATGCCAGACCAATTCGGAGGCGGTTCCCGTTGTCTACGACGGAGGGCCGCGAGGGCAGATCCAGACACGCGTATTGATGGGAGCGACCGCCCTCGGCATCTACCTCTGTTACCGCCTGACACTTCCCTTTCTGGCAGCGCTCACCTGGGCACTGGCACCGGCGGTCTTGTTCAGCCCGCTCCACCGCTGGGTGGAGTCGGCGCTCAGGCGACCTGGCCTGGCGGCGGCGGCTTCCGTTCTGGTGGTCGGTCTGATTGTGGCCGTGCCGGCGACCTTCGTGGTTCAGCGGCTGATCCAGGAAGCGGCGAAAGGCGTGGAAACCATCCAGGTGAAGGTAGAGTCCGGCGAATGGCTGCGCGCCATTGAAGCGCAGCCGCGTCTGGCGCCTCTCGCCGATTGGATTGAGCGGAAGGTTGAACTGCCTGGAGCGATCAAGGATATCGCCACCTGGCTGACGGCGACCGGTGGTTCCATCGTCAAGGGCTCGGTTTATCAGGCGATTGGATTTAGTCTGATTCATTCTGCCGACTCTTTCTTGACCCATCAGTTTGATGGACTTCCGGTAGGGTTACACCCCATAGCACCGCTCCAACCCATGACCTAGCGTGCTTCTGCGAAAGCACGATAGCCGAAGTGGACACAACATTTATGAAACATAAAGCATTGCTCCTCACCTTTCTCTCGATCGCAGTCTTCACGGTGAGCTGCGACAAACCGGCGACCACCTCTCAACCACTCGACAAGGTCCAGGAAAAAACCAAAGAAGCCGCGCAGGAGATGAAGGATTACACCTTCGCGCAAAAAGCTGAATTCACCGACGAGATGCGGAGCCAGTTGGCCGCGATCAACAAGGAGTTGGACCAGCTCGCCGCCAAGGTTGAAAAGTCCAGCGATGCCGCCAAAGCCGAGGCCAAACCCAAACTACAGGCGCTCCGCGAAAAGGCGGACCAAATGAACAAGCAGCTTGACGAGGCCAAAAACGCCACCGAGTCCACCTGGGATAGCGTCAAAACGACCTCAAAGAAGGCCTATCACGATCTGAAGGACGGTTTCAACCAGTCACGCCAGTGGGTGAGCGACAAAATCGCTCCCTGAGATGCGAGGAACAATTATATGAAGCGAACAAATTACTCAATAACCGGCTTCGTGTTGAGTGCTGCGCTACAGAGAGCGCCGCGTGGAAGCGCCTGGCGCAAAGTGTCGGTAATCAGTCAACCATAACGAAAAGAAACAGCATGAACTACCCATCCATAAACACCGGTTCCCCTCTCAGGGTATTGACCTTGATTCTCTGCATCAGCGCGTTGCCGTTGGTCGGCGGCGTCACCGGCTGCAGCACGGGCAATCGCTACAAGCAAAGCACTGGCGAATACATTGACGACCACGGGCTTTCCTCCCGTGTCAAGAAAGCACTGAAGGCCGACCCTCAATTCAAGTACGACAACGTCAATGTGGTCACTTTCAAGGGCGTGGTCCAGCTGAGCGGCTTTGTTAACACCAACGACCAGAAGAGCCGGGCCGTTGAACTCGCCAAGAAAGTCGAGGGCGTGAACGAGGTTCAGAACAACATCACGGTCAAAGAGTGAGCGTTGTGTTTGCGGCACGCGGTGGCGTTGCCGGGTGCCGCAAACGTTCGTCATGAATCCGCCAGTTCAATTGGCAACGCTGTCGAATCCTTCCGACTCCCGGCCGCGACGAACGAGGTGCCGGCTGACGAGTTGCTTGGTGATGGAACATTACGCGTTCCATGGACGTCAGCCGGTTCGGCCACGGCGAATGCTGGACCGATCTTCGTGGGCGTGCTCGGCACAATCGCCTTCCTTTGCTTTGCCCGTCCCGTGGTTCTGCCGGTCTTCCTGGCCTGCGTGGCGGGCATTGCCCTGAAACCACTCATCCGCTGGCCGTCTGGTGGGATTTTCCGCCGGCGTTCTCGGCCCGCGGTCGTGCTTCGCTTTTCGGTGGTCGCCGTCGGGATCGGCTTCGCCCTACTCGGGACGTCCTGCGTTGGCGCGGATGAATGAGGCGCCACAACACACGGCAGACTTGCGGCACCTGGTGAAAATGCACCATCCCAGCGCGGCAGCGGCCGCGCGATGTCATCCGTCAGAGAGCTTCTCTCCCGCTAAAGCCGCGCGGAACAGCGTTCAGGCGGGTCGGCTTGAATTTTTCACGGAAGAGTTTGGCCTGCTGACGCAAATGAAAACCACCTTGGAACACCCACCGGCCAGCAGCTTGGTGAAGGGGATCGGAAAGGGTCGGACGGGAGTCGGTCCAAAACAGATCCAGCAACCACCGCCCGCTCGGGCTTGATATTCGTTCTCGGGCCTCTGGCACGGCAAGACCGTGATGATTGCCCTGCTTTACATTAGATTCCGGAGCACCGCCCGTGCGGCGGCGGAAATTTGCGGACTTCATCGCCTGCTGGCTTGCCGCCAGTCCCTTCGAGCGCTGCAACTCCAACAGTTCCGGCTGGAACCTTGCGACCTGTCCCATTGCCGGGAAGCTGTTGGAGGAGACTGCCATCAACAAGCGATGAACTGAATGGAAATGGTGCGTTTATCCCAGCACCCCATCGCTCGCGCCAACCGTCTCACTTCTTCTCAGCGTCCGCTTTGGCTTTTTCGAGTTCAGCCTTGGCGTCGGCTTTCTTCTTGTCCGCATCCAGTTGCGCCTGGGCGGCCGCCTGCCTGGCGTCGATTCTTGCTTTTTCAACCACCGCATTCACGTCCGCCTCCTTTTTGGCATCTTTCGCAGCGGCGTCCACGGTGTCCTTGCGAGTGTCAATTTCGCTCTTGGTGGCGTCCTTCTTGTAGTCAATGGCCGTCTTCTGGTTATCGCAGCCCACGAGGGCGCATGCGGCGAGGATCCCGAGTATGATTTGTTTCATAATGTGCAGTCTTGTTTGTTTGCAGGTGCTCTTTCGCGGTCAGCGTTTTTCAAGCACCCTGAAGTGAATCTAGGCAATTTCCATATCGGCCGCTATGGGGTGAATCACCCATGCCTGGATGGAACGGCGGCGTCCTGGGATGCAGCGGTTCATCGAGACGTATCTCTGCCGAACCGGTGTCACCGTTCCCGGTGGCCATGCATTATTCCGACCGGAAAAACTGGTGACGGGGGATTGCATCAAGCCGCAAGATCTCAAGATTCTGAAAGACGAAGCCCTCGGTTTCGCCGCGCAGTTTGGCGAAAACTTCACACTGGAGATGGCCACCCACAGCGTCGATCCGCAGTTGCGCCCTGCCATGACAACGCCGTGGTCACAGTTGTGGGCACGCAAAAGCACAAAGGTGGATCGGGTGACGGGACGCGACGTGCCGGACGAAACCAGGCGCGTGCCGTTGCTCACCTACAGGTTGGAAGAAATGCGGGGCGTTGGCCTGGCAGTTGTTCGATGCCACCCTCAAGGCGGCCGGCGAACTTGGAAATGTTCCCGGCGTGGCCATGTGGAGTTTCGTCTCCGCCTACGCCGAGCCTCCGGGTGGGTTCGAAATCGGCGCTCTCCTTATCTTCCGCCGTCTGATTTGACGACCAAAACTGCTTGCGCCGGTGCTTCTCAGAGAAGCACCAGCGCCGTTGATCAGAGTGAACACTATTTCTTTTCGTCCATGCCTGGCGTCGCACCGGCGCCCTTTTTCTGCACACAGCAGAAAGCGTCCTTGCTGCCGCAGGCCTTGCAGGTGTGGACCAGCACATTCTCAGCCTGCTTCCCGCGCCCTTTGGTCACGATCTTGGTTTCACAACTGTCGCACAGGTGAATCTGCATCGTCTTCATTTCCTCGGGCTTGACCGCCTTGAAGGTCTTCTCCGCCACCTTGAGAGTGGTGTTTTTGCACTTCGGGCACGACATGGCGATGGTGTCTCCCGCCTCTAGCATCTGCAGATCTTCCACCGTCTTGACAGGTTTCAGCATTATCATCATCTGCTCCCCGCCCTTTGGCGCCTGCGCCAGACCAGCCAGCGGAGTGCAGAGGAGGCCAACCACCGCCACCGCGAGACCGAACCGAAGTGCCGACTTACCGAGTTGATTGATTGATTTCATGTTTATTCTTTCTGTGTGTTTTGCTGTTTTTGCGACGGCCAAATGACCGCCATCCATTACTAATACGCCGCCGGGTGGGTTTTCCCTCGGAAATTGGCGGGTAACGAACGAAAGAGGTTCGGCGAGGCCATGGGTTCCGTCTATGGGGTTAAACCCTACCCATCTGCCCCTGCTCCCCGCCGGGCAAGTCAGGCATGGCCGGTGTCTTGCCGACGGGAGAAATCGTTGCTCTCGGGATTCCGCACCACTCCGAGGGGTAGGGCGCGCCTGTCTCCAGCCCGCCGTTTAGTGAATTTGCCCACAACGGCCCCGCAACCCGGCTTGTCGCCAGGCGTTCGCCCGGCTCGACGAGGCCCTGGTAAAGCACACGCAGCCGGACAATTCCGAGACGATCCGCTTGATGCGCCTCGCCATGTTCGACGACGTGGACAGGCTGGAAAAGTCGGCACGAAGGAATTCCGCCGCAAGCTGCGCGCCTTGCGCGGGCTGTGCCAGCACATCGTGGAACTGCGCCGGGGCGACCACAGCGGCGTGCGTCTGCAATTGGAGCGCGAGAGGCGGGAGCGGGAGCGGGAAAAGAATGAGGAAGAGGCCGGGGCCCACTTCGAGCGCGGGGCGAAGATTTCGCTGGCAGGCGAGTAGATTGGCCGGGATTGGGTCAGCCCCGAGGAACGCATCCGCCGGCTGCCGGGAGATTTTTGGCCTGACGCCGGAGCCGCCGGCCACCGCCGCGCCCGGGTCAAACCCAGTCGAACCCGGTCAAAGTGAATCCGACTCCGTCCAACCCGCCCGAACCGGATGAACCTGTGTCTTCAAAGGTGGGGGCGGTTCGCCCGTTTCTTGGCTCCGTCGAGCCTGACGAGAGCGTCTGCAATACGACTCAAACCAGGTAGGGTTACACCCCATAGCGATGGAGCCAGCCGCCACGTAGCGTTTCACGGGTCTCAAAGACCATCAACACAACAATTGAAAAACGAAACGTAATAAAAATGAACTCAACCTGCTCACTCGCGCTCATGGGATCCATGGGCGCAATGTTAGTCAGCAGCGCAGTGCTGCGCGCCTCCGAATCGGACGGCCGCATTGAGTCATCCGCGAAACAGTCCCACGTGTTCAAGACCTATCTCAAGGACGATGCGATCAAGACCCAGTCCAAGAACGGTGCGGTCACCCTGACTGGAACGGTCGCCGAAGCGTCGCATAAATCTCTGGCCGAGAATACCGTGGAGAGTCTGCCCGGGGTCAAGAGCGTGGACAATCAACTGAAAGTCAAAAAGGAACAACCTGCCGAACATTCGGATGGCTGGCTGAGCACGAAGGTGAAAACCACGCTCCTGTTCCATCGCAACGTGCGAGCCACCAAGACGGACGTAAATGTGACGGACGGAGTCGTTACCTTGAGCGGCAAAGCCTCCAGTCAGGCCCAAAAGGAACTGACCACCGAATACGCCAAGGACGTCGAAGGCGTCAAGGATGTGAAAAACGACATGACGATTGCGACGGAATCAGCCATGCCGCACGAAACCTTCGGTGACAAGATTGACGACGCCTCCATCACGGCTCAAGTCAAGTCGTCACTGATTGCTCATCGTTCGACCAGCGCCCTTAAAACCAAGGTCACGACGACGGACGGCGTGGTTACTGTGAGTGGCATAGCCAAGAACGCGGCGGAGAAGTCACTGGTCACCAAACTCGTGAACGACATCGACGGTGTGTCCAGTGTGATCAACAACATGACCGTTGAGGCGTCGGTGTCTAAAGGTAATTCCCTGCCTCTCCCGCCGCAGAATCTGCGAATGGTAAACAGGTAAAAACAAACGGGCGCTCGTTGCCATCGGGTGCGGAGGCGCATCCGATGGCCGTGGTGCCAAAATCAACTGAAAAGGAAACTGATATGTTATACACAATTGCGGTCATCCTGCTGGTTCTATGGCTGCTCGGCCTGGTGACCAGTTACACGATAGGCGGGTTCATTCACATCCTGCTGGTCGTGGCGGTCATCATGGTGCTCGTCAACCTCATTTCCGGTCGCAGGCGGGTGTAGTGCTGGCGGTCCATGATGCTCCCTGACTTCATCCCGGCCTGACGGATCGTTTAAGAAGTGCCAGTCGAAAAAACTGAACTGGAGATTAGATATGAAAACAAAGACCATCGTTGCGGTCATTTTGATCGCTCTTGGCGTGGTGGTGCTCGCTTACTCGGGCATCTCCTTCAAGACTCCGGGAAAACCGGTCGAGTTCCTTGGCATCCACATTGCCACCACCGACAGCCATTTCGTCCCGCCGGTCGTCGGTGCCCTCGCGCTCGTCGGCGGAATCGTGTTGCTGCTGGTGAATCCCAAGCGGGCATGATGAACTAGGTCAACGCTGGCGCCGGCGACGCAGTCCATCCGGCGGATGACACGAAGCAATGTGACGTTCAACGGCTCGGGGACTCCGGCGAAGAGGGCGGGCAAGCCATTGGCGATGGAACTCGCGCAGGCAAATGTCTGCACCGTAAATTGGGCGGGCGCGTACGATTGCAATTTATCCGGACGCTGCGCACATTGTCGCCGTGCGGAGAATCAACTTTTATGGAGCCGCGCTTGCGGCTGCGCTCCTGACGATCGTCGCCGGGTGTCGCGAGCGCACCAGCGAGTTGCCGCGTCATCGCGAGGTCGCGGCGTTCGCGCTCGTGGACAGCTTTGGCCGGCCGGTTTCGCGGTCGGATCTGACGGGGCGGGTGAGCGTGGTGAGCTTCTTTCTTTCAAGCTGCGCGGCCAGTTCCATCGGAGTGACGAGACGGATGGCGGAATTGCAGCAACAAACCGCCGGCCTGTCCGGGGTGACGTTGATCTCCCTGACGGTGGATCCACAGGCCGACCAGCCCGCCACGCTCCGGCAATACGGTCTGCAATACGGCGCCGACTCGAACCGTTGGCGCTTCGTCACCGGTTCGCGCAACGAGGTGCGCGGCCTGATTCGTGGCAGTTTTCTTTCGGAGGAAGCCGCGGCAAAAGCCAGGCGCAGCGGTTCCGACCCGTTGCTCGAGCAATGCGACCACATTGCGGTGGTCGATCGCGATGGTTGGGTGCGCGGCTGGTTTGACGGCACCCGCTTCGGCACGGTGCCGAAGGTAATGGAGGTGGTGAATGCGCTGCGCACCAATGCGGCGGCGTCAGGTGGGCGGGATGGCCTCCACCACCGTTGAATCATGCGGCGATGAGTCCTTTTTAATCTTTATCCTCGGCGTAATCTTAATCCCAAGATCACCGTGGCGATTTAGGGGATGACGAGGACCAGGATGACAAGCCTCCGGGAGGAGACCGCGAGGGGACCGATCCTGCGGTGCTGGGGATGGACTCCGGCCATTTCCGTCCAGCAATTTGATTGACCGCGGGCGGCCGTGGCCTTTATTTAAGCCGCGTTGTTAGGACCATTCATGTTTGCGCAGCTTAAAAGCCTTTTTTCCAACGACATTGGGATTGATCTGGGTACAGCCAATTCCCTCGTGTACGTGCGTGATCAGGGCATTGTCCTCCGTGAACCTTCCGTCGTGGCCATCCAGGCTGGCACCACCAACGTTCTCGCCGTGGGCGAGGAGGCCAAGCGCATGTTGGGCCGCACCCCGGGAAATATTGTGGCCATCCGGCCCATGAAGGACGGGGTCATCGCCGATTTCGAAATCACCGAGGCGATGCTCCGGCACTTCATCCAGAAGGTGCATCATCGAAAGCTGATTGCTCCCCGCGTGGTGGTGGCGGTGCCTTCGGGCATCACGGAAGTGGAGAAACGGGCGGTGAAAGACTCCGCGACCCACGCAGGGGCGCGCGAGGTTTACCTGATCGAACAACCGATGGCCTCGGCCATCGGGGTCGGGCTGCCGGTACATGAACCGGCAGGCAACATGATCGTGGACATCGGCGGGGGCACGTGCGAAATCGCCGTCATCTCCCTCGCCGGTATCGTCTTCAGCCGCAGCCTGAGGGTGGGCGGAGACGAATTTGATGAAACGATCGTGGCGCACATGAAGCGGGCCTACAACCTGATGATCGGCGAACGCACAGCGGAGGAAATCAAGATACGCATCGGTTCCGCCTTCCCGCTGGAGCAGGAGTTGACGTTGGAAGTGAAGGGCCGCGACCTGGCCGCCGGGCTGCCGAAGACACTGACCATTCGCTCGGAGGAGATTCGCGAGGCCTTGCAGGAACCGCTTTCAAGCATTTTGGAGTCGATTCGCATCACCCTGGAACGTTGTCCGCCCGAACTGTCCTCCGACCTGGTGGACCGTGGCATTGTCATGGCGGGCGGCGGCGCATTGTTGCGCGGCATCGATCGGCTCGTCGCTGAGGAGACCGGCTTGCCGGTCCACATCGCCGACGATCCGTTGAGCGCTGTCGCTGAAGGGACCGGCCGGGTGCTGCAGGAGCTTCAATTTCTCAAGCGCGTCACTTCCAACTCCCGCCTCTAGCGTTCGTCGCGTCAGGGCAGTCCCTGAATGGTTTGACCGTCCCGGGTGGCCTGCGGGCTGCCGGGCACAGTGACGTTGAAGCGAACGCATTATATCGCGCTGGTGGCGATCATCGTATTGACGGTGGTCCTGCTCAAGCTGCCCAACCGGGCCTCCGCCAATCTGAAGCGGGCCATCGGGGCGCTCTTCCTGCCGCTGATTGGCTTGGGCGGCTCCAGCCGGGAACTCGCCACCCAGGGCAGCCTCGCCATCCTCCCGCGCGCTGAACTCATCCGGCAGCTCGAACAGGCCCGGAGCGACAACGACGCCCTGCGTCTGCGTGACACGCAGCGCGAGGAAATCCTCCGCGAGAATGGACGCCTCCGCACCCAGCTCAACCTCCCGCGCTCGCACCCGGACTGGAAGCTCCGCCTCGCCCGCATCATCGGACGCGAACCGGCCAACTGGTGGCGGACCCTGCGCATCGATCTCGGCTCGCGCGACGGCGTGGTGACCAATTCTCCCGTGCTCACCGCGGATGGCTTGGTGGGCCGCATTTCGGAGGTCACCTACACGCAATCGCAGGTGGTGCTGCTGGGGGATCCAGATTGCCGCGTGTCGGTGCTGATCCGCGACACGGGCGACAACGGCGTCATCGCCCCGGCATCATCCAGCCCGCTCGACAGCGCGCTGGTGGACATCCTTTACCTGTCGCGCGCGAGCAAGATTCAGCCCGGGCAGACGGTCATCACCAGCGGGTTGGGCGGGGTGTTCCCGAAAGGCATCGTGGTGGGACAGATCGCCGACTGGCGCTCGGTGGATTTCGGGCTGTATCGCGAGGCGCGGGTGGCGCTGGCGGTAAAGTTGAACCTCCTCGAGGAAGTGTGGGTGAAGCTGCCATGAACTGGGTCGCCACCATCATCCTCCTCGGCGTGGCGTTTCTCGCTGTCCATGCCGAGTCGTCGTTCAACGAACTGCGCCGGGTGATTGGCGTGCAGATCGATTTGCTGCCGAGCCTGATGGTCTATGCCGGCTTGAGCTACGGGCTGGGCGTCGTGGTGGTGCTGGCGGTGTGCGGCGGGCTGTGGTTCGACTCGCTCTCGGCCAATCCGCTCGGGGTGAGCGTGCTGCCGCTGTTCCTGGCGGGCTTCGTCATCCAGCATTATCGCGGGCTGATCCTGCGCGATCAGATCTTTGCGCAATGGGTGCTCGGGCTGGGCGCCAGCGCGATGGTTCCGGCGCTCACGGTGGTCCTGCTGGTCAACCTGAACACGCGACCGCTGGTCGGCTGGTTTTCGCTCTGGCAATGGTTTGTCATGACGGCGGTCGGCGGGGCAATCACGCCGCTGTGGTTCGCGCTGTTCGACGGCATCCACGGCGCGCTGGTGTACCGGCCGATTGGCGACACGAGCTTCCGTCCCGACCGCGAAATAAAACGGGGGAGACAATGACGACCCGCATGAGCATGGAGTGTGGGGGTGATGGAGTGATGCCGCGCGGCGAAACGCGTATCAGTCGTTGCGAAAGTCCATGCACCAACGTCGCACCCCAGGAAGGTAGGGCGCGTCTGTCCCAGCGCGCCGTTTGTGGGTCGTCGAAAGGTGCGGCGCGCTGGGACAGACGCGCCCTACCCGCGAATACCTTCGCAACGATTGATGGCGACGCCACTCCACTCCATCAATCCATCACCCCGATTCCCCAATTCCCCGCTTTGTCGCCATGCTGATCTTCGACCAGTTGAAGAAGAACGATCCGCACCTCCGGGTGATCACCTGGGGCGTGCTGCTCGGCGTGCTGACCTTGCTGGCGGGGCTGTGGTGGGTGCAGGTCTTCTCCTACCGGCATTACTCGGAGAACCAGAAGGCGCAGTCGTTCCGCACCGTGCGCATTCCGCCGGTGCGCGGCAAAATCCTCGATCGCGGCGGCCAGCCCCTCGCGGACAACCAGCCCTCGTTCAACCTGAGTCTTTACCTGAACGAACTGCGCGAGCAATTCACCTTCCAATACACCAACCGGGTCATGCCTGAGTGGCGGCGCGCGAATCCCGGCAAAGGTCGTCCGCGCGGCGTCGAGTCGGCAGACCTCAAACGCCTCGCGCGCTATCTCGCCGCCAGCAACGTCGTCCAGTCGCTCAACGGCGCCTTGCAGGAATCGTTGCGGCTGGACTGGCAGAAGTTTCATCGCCACTACCAGAGCCAGCTCGCCCTGCCGCTGCCCATCCTCGCGAACATGACCCCGGAACAGGTGGCGCGTTTTCACGAGCGTTTCGTCAACCCGCCCGGGGTCGATATCGATCTCCAGCCGGTGCGCTATTACCCGAACGGCTCGCTGGCGGCGCACATTCTCGGCTACCTCACCTACGATGATTCCTCGATCGAGGGCGAGGAGTCCTTCTTCAATTTTCGTCTGCCGGATTATCGCGGCAAGGTGGGTATCGAGGCCCAATTTGACGCCGATCTGCACGGTCGCGCCGGCGTGAAATCCGTGCTCGTCAACAGCCTCGGCTACCGCCAGTCGGAAACCACCTGGGAGGAATCGCTGCCAGGGCGCAACGTGGTGCTGACCATCGACCATGCCATCCAGCGTGCCGCGGAAGAGGCGCTGAATTCGGTCGCTTCCAACACGCGCGGCGCGGTCGTCGTCATGGACCCCAACACCGGCGACATTCTCGCGCTCGTCTCGACACCGGCGTTCGATCCGAACCATTTCATCCCGCGCATCACGCATGAGGAATACGCGCGGCTGACCGATCCCAAGCTGCGCCCGCAGATCAACCGCGCCATGCAGGAAAACTACGCGCCCGGCTCCATCTTCAAGGTCGTGATCGCGCTCGCCGCGCTGGAAGAAGGACTGCATCCGGCGCAGACGATCTCCAGTCCTGGCTACATCTACATCGGTCGCCGGCAGATCAAGGACACCGCGCCGCCCGGCGAATATAATTTCCGGCGTGCGTTCATCCGCTCGTGCAACACCTACTTCATCACCAACGGCCTGGATGCCGGCGCGGAGGCGATTGTGAAACTGGGGCACCGGCTGCATCTCGGCGAGAAGACCGGCCTGCTGCCCGGTCAGGAAACGCCCGGCTATTTCCCGTCGGTGGCCACGGTGAAATCCAGCGCGTGGCGCGATGGCGACACGGCCAACCTGTGCATCGGCCAGGGCGCTCTTTCCGTCACGCCCCTCCAGATGGCGGTGATGGTCGCGGCGATAGCCAACGGCGGCAAGGTGCTCTGGCCCCGCCTGGTGGATCGCATTGAACCGCAGGAAGCCGGCACCGAACCGCCCATCGTCTTCCCGCATCGTCCGGTGCGCGACAATCTCGGTGTGAAGGAGCGCACCTTGACGATCGTGCGCGAGGCCATGGCCGCGGACGTCGAGGATGAGGAGGGCACCGGCCGCGCGGCGGCGGTTCCCGGGATGCGCGTCTGCGCCAAGACCGGCACCGCGCAGGTTACCGACCCGCAGAACCGCGTCATCGATCACACGACGTGGTTCGCGTCCTTCGCGCCGCACGAGAATCCCCGTTACGTCGTGGTGGTGATGGTGGAAAGCGGCACCTCCGGCGGCGGCACGTGCGCGCCGGTGGCGCGCAAGATTTACGAAGCCCTCCTGAAAATGGAGGCGGCGAAAAGCGGACTCGCCCAGAAATAGACCATGAACAACCTGCTGACCAAAGACCGCCAGCCACGCGTGGACTGGCTGATGATGGCCGCCCTCGCGGGGCTGATGGTCGTGGGCGTGCTGTTCGTGTACAGCGCGACCATGGTGAGCGAGGCCACCATCCCCGTCGCGTTGCACCGGCAGCCGTGGATGCGGCAAATCGTCTGGTGTGTGGCCGGATTGGTGGCGATGGGGATGGTCTGCCTGATCGACTACCGCATCCTGGCGCGCTGGTCGCTGGTGCTTTATGGCGGCACCATCCTGCTACTTCTCGCCGTGCTGGTGGTGGGTTCCGATCAGGGTTGGGGCGCGAAGCGGTGGATCGTGCTCGGCCCGTTTCAACTCCAGCCCTCGGAGTTCGCCAAAATTGGCTTCATCCTCGCGCTGGGCAATTTTCTCAGCCGCCCGGCGGACGAGCTACGTTCCATTTCCATTTTTTGGAAGGCGCTCATCATGCTGGCGCTGCCGTTCCTGCTGATCATGAAGGAGCCCGATCTCGGATCGGCGCTGATCCTCCTTCCCGTGGGTTTGACGATGCTCTACGTGGCGGGCGTCCCGCCGCGCTTCATCAACACGCTGCTGGGGGCGGCGGGTGTGGTGGTGGCTTTGATCCTGGTGGATGTGCTGTTCGCGCCGCCGAAGTGGCAGATCAAGCTGGAGGATTATCAGCGCCGACGCCTGCTGGTGTATTTCGGGATTGATGGCATTCCCGCCGATGCCACCCCCAAGCAGCGTGCCGAGGTGCGCAAGGAGATGCGCAATTACTCCTACAACGTCGAGCAGGCGCTCATCTCGGTGGGCTCCGGCGGGCTGCTGGGGAAGGGGTGGTGCGAGGGCACCCAGAACGCGCTCGGCTACCTGCCGCGCTCCGTGGCGCACAACGATTTCATTTTCTCCGTCATTGCCGAGGAGAAAGGATTCATGGGGAGCGTGACTGTGGTCTCGCTGTACTCCGTGTTGCTGTTCACCGGCCTGCGGGTTGCTGGCCAGGCGCGCGACCGCCTGGGCAGACTGCTGGCGGTGGGCGTGGTGGCGATGTTTTTCAGCCACGTCTTTATTAATATCGGCATGAACATTCGTCTGATGCCCGTGACGGGCGTGCCACTGCCGCTGTTAAGTTACGGCGGGTCTTCAGTGCTCAGCTCGTTGATCGCCGCGGGTCTTTTGCAGAACATCTACATCCATCGCAGATCCTAGTTATGAGTGATAAAAATTTTGGCCGCCGGCGTCGTGGCGGCATGCGATTCCGCCCTCCCGGCGGCATCACGCCACCGCCCAAGAAGGAGCAGCGCGAAGCCCAGCAGGCCCGCGCCGAGGCCGTCGGCGAAGGGGCGGTCGGCCCGGACACCATCTTCGACAAGAACCGCTTCCAGCGCGAAATCGAGCGCGCTGAAAACGTCGCCGCCGGACTTCCCCCCGAAGGCGCGCGGCCCACCCCGGAGCAGCCGGCGGCGGCGCAGACCGCCGGGCGCAAGGATTTCCGCGAACCGGATCTCACCACGCCCGCGGTGGTCAAGGAGGAGGACGCGGCCTTTGAGCCTGTCGAATTCAAGGAGCCGCCGCCGGAGGGGTTGCTCGGCGCGCTCAAGTCGATGGCCAACAAGGTCATCAAGAAAGTCCAGCGCCTGCTCAAGCCCAAGCCCAAGCGGCACAAGGAAGTCATCATCAATGCCGAGGCGCTCGAAACGCGCGTGGCCGTGCTGGAAGAGGGCCGCCTCGAGGAGTTCACCATCGAGCGCACCTCCGAGGAGCGCCTCGTGGGCAGCATCTTCAAGGGCAAGGTGCGCAATCTCGAGGACGGTTTGAAAGCCGCCTTCGTCGATATCGGCTTCGAGAAAAACGCCTTCCTCCATTACTGGGACATCGTGCCCAGCAGCTTCGACAGCGGCGTGGAAGTCGTCGAGCGCGAGGGCGGTCGCAAACGCGAAAAGCCGAAGATTACGCAGAAGGACATCCCGCGCGTTTACCCGCCGGGCAGCGACATCATCGTCCAGGTCACCAAGGGGCCCATCGGCACCAAGGGGCCGCGTGTCACCACCAACCTCGTTCTTCCCGGACGTTACCTCGTCCTGCTGCCGAACTCCGACCAGAGCGGCATCTCGCGCAAAATCGAGAATCAGGAGGAGCGCCAGCGCCTCAAGAAGATCCTCCGTGGCCTGACTATTCCCGACGGCATGGGCGTCATCATGCGCACCGTCGGCGAAGGCCAGCAGTCCCGCTATTTTGTGCGCGACCTCGCGTTCCTGCTCGAGGAATGGAACCAGATTCAGGAGCGCATCAAGAGCCAGCCGCTTGCTACCTGTGTCTTCGAGGAGCCGGATCTGGTCGAGCGCACGGTGCGGGATTTCCTTACCGAGGACGTCGAGCGCATCGTGGTCGATGACTCCAAGCAGTACGAACGGATGCGCGACATGATTTCACGCATCTCCCGCCGCTCGGTGGACAAGGTGAAGCTCTACGCGGATCACCAGCCCATCTTCGATCGCTTCAACATCACCAAGCAGCTCGAGAACACCTTCACCCGCACCGTCCACCTCAAGAGCGGCGGCTACCTCGTCATTGACGAGACCGAGGCGCTCGTCGCCATCGACGTCAACACCGGCCGCCACAAGAGCAACAAGGATCAGGAATCCACCATTCTCAAGGTCAACCTGGAGGCGGCCGAGGAGATCTGCCGCCAGTTGCGCCTGCGCAACATGGGCGGCCTGCTCGTGCTCGACTTCATCGACATGAAACACCCGCGCGACCGTCAGCAGGTGTATTCCAGGGTCAAGGACAACCTGCGCCGCGACCGGGCCAAGACGCACATCCTGCCCATCTCACAGCTTGGCCTGATGGAGATGACCCGGCAGCGCCACACCGAAAGCGTGCGCTCGGCCGTGTATGACGACTGCCCGTATTGCAAGGGTCGTGGCGTGGTCAAGAGCGCCGTGACGATGAGCGTGGAGATCCAGCGCAAGCTGGCGGAAATCCTCAAGAAACGTGGCCGCGACGAGTCGGATTTCCAGCTCCGCATCGTGGTTCATCCCAATGTCCTGGCGCGCCTGCGCAACGAGGACGAGAAACTGATCACCGAGATGGAGAAGCGCTATTTCGGCAAGCTGATCTTCCGCGCCGAACCCGCCATGCACGCGGAGAACTTCAAGATCTACAACGCCGCGACCAACGAGGAGATCTCGGTCTCCACCCTGCCCAAGACTTGAGGCCACGCGCTGGCCGATGCGCCCGCTGCGAGCGATGCAGATGATTCTTGATCGCCTGCCTCGCCGCAGTGGGAAATCCCATGCTGTCGGACAGAACGGGAGCAGTCAGCGAGTGGCTTTCTGCCCGGGCTTGCGGCGCAAAAGGTTCAAACAGAGCAGACCCAGGCCTATCAGCGCATACGTGGCCGGTTCCGGCACTGCCGTCGCGTTCACGCCAAACTGGAAATCTGGGCCGGCAGTCCGAGTCCATTGCTGACCGTCGGTGGAGGAATAATAGTAAGGCCCCATGTACCATCCATCACTGGAAGTAGAACTAGAAGAACTCGCAAAGCTCCAAGAATAGGCACCGTCGGCGACCGGCGTTGCCGCGGTCAACACCACAAAATAAAACTCCGAAGGTGCAAGGAGGACGCCAGAAACGGTGTAAGCAAATGCGCCACCAGCACCAGGATCCGGCCCGCTCAGACTGCCAAGATTGTTCTCGGGCGGGTAGAAATTGGTGATGCTTTGCGAATAAATTGAAACCGAAAAGCCGCTCGGATTGCCGGACGCCGGAGTGGTGAGAAGCTGGACGGAATTCAAGGTGTAGCCGGCGGCATTGGTTCCGGTGTAAAACGACATCGCACGCCAGAGGTCGCTTCCAACCGCCCTGCCACCGGCTGAAGTCTCACCCAGATTTGAGACATAGAGGGTGCCCTGGGCGCGTACAACCTGTGCGGTAAACAGAGCAACGGCTGAAAGAATGATGGTTGTTATTCCTTTCATAGAATCCCCTTTTCGTTTCTGTGTTTTGCAGCGTTACTGACATTGACAACATTCCCCCGGCTCCCATGCCTTGATGAACACCGCCGAATCACGAACCCGATCTCCGAAATCTTCGATGGCGATCTTGATATGGTTGGTGGCATTTGCCCAAACTTGAATCCGCGCATTGAGCAGCACAGTCATGCCGTCATATTGAACATTGAACAGGGCTTGATATGGAGGATTGTCCACATAGTATTGTGGGTTGCTAGGTGGATCCCCGCCATTGATGGTGCTGACGCTGACCGGTTGGTGGGTCACGGGAACCACCGCAATGTTGTTGTTGGAGGTGATGATCCAGTTTGCACCAACGCGGTTCGTGCTGACGAAGATCGCCATCGGGTCGGTATAGGTGCGCATATACTCCGGGTATTCTTCCGAGGCAAAAATATACTGGAATTGCAGGGCGAAGGAATTTGACGAGACAATGTCGAACTCCAACACCGCCGCATTAGTATTCGCGCTACCTCCCACAAGATTGTCAAGGTCGGGGTCGGAATACGCATCGTTGTCCAGAGTTGCATACTCCACGTCATTCGGTCCGACCGCGAGCCCAATATCGCCAGACGAGAGAATCGCGCCGCTTTCCAGCGGCAACCCGCAGCCATGACCGCCGGCGAAAGTGCCGCTCGCCACCGGCACTCCGGTGTAAGTCGCGTTCGCAACCGTGACCCATGGCGGCACGATCAATTGCGCCATCTCCTGCGGTGGAACGTTGCTCGTCAACGTCAGGGCGCCGTTGGTCTGCCCCACGCGAAAATATCCCTGGGCATCACACAGGTCCGGCACGAGAACCGGCACCAGAACGTTCGTGGCAGCGATGCGCGTCAGGAACCGCCAATTGACCGGCGATGAAAGATTGGTGGCGTAAAAAAGGTCAAGGATCGCGCCTGATAAATTCGGCGGTGCATGAATGACCAGCGCGGCGGTGTGGTTGGTGAAAGCGGTGATCTCCAGCCACAGATCGTCGGTGGAGTAACTGTAGGCCGCAACTCCGCCGTTCTCCAGCGACTCCATTTCCGCCAAACTCATGCCCAATGCCGCCGCTTCCAACATGCGCATCGCCAGCCATTGTTTGTGCAGCGCTTCGTAATCCACCGAGCGATCATCCACCAGGAAGGCATGGTAATCCTTGTTCCGCCAATAGACGGGCAGACCGGGAAAGGGATTGAAGGGGAGGGGTGGCCGGTCGGGCCGTTGCAGCGACCAGAACGCGCCGCTCTCAGGCAGCTTCTTTGGCGCAACCAGAACCAACCCTGCGGAGTGATCCGGCTTCACGGAATAAATGCCTGTCTCCTGCGCCCAGACCAGACTGACGACTAGATCGAGAAATGCGAACACCAAGCCCGTCAAAACCCGTCCGTGAATTCCTCGTGAGTTTTTCATATATTCCGCTTTCCGGTGCAACCAACGACTTGCGGAATCGGGGAACAGAGTCCATTCCCGAATACAACCACGGCGACCGAGAAGTCGATTGGCATGGGAATGAACTTAATGGAGTGCCAGCCGCAAGCAATAAAATAAATCTATAGGTTGTGGTCATTCGTTGAGGCCCTGTCTCGACTTGAATGTGTCGCTGGCCTCAAAACGCCGACAATTGCTCGGCGAGAACATCCGCTGCAAGCGGAGGCTAGCTGGCTTAAGCCAGGAGGGATTGGCCGAGAAGGCGGACCTGCACCCCGTTTATGTCAGCGCGGTCGAACGGGGAGTCAAAACGATTTCGGTGGACGCCTTGTTGAGGATTTCCGACGCACTCACGATCAGCATTCGGGAATTGTTCGAAGGTTTTTGAGAAGTGCAGACTTGTCGTCTGCATTCCAAATCGCGGTGATGACTGCGCCCGCCACCTCACCCCGCGTACGCTTCCATGCCGATGCACGAGCAGACCGGATTGCGGTCGCCGTACACGTTGTCGATGCGGCCGACGGGCGGCCAGAATTTGTGCTCCCGCAGCCAGAGCGCCGGGTAGGCCGCCTGGGCGCGGGTGTAGGGACGATCCCACTGGTCAGCCGTCAGCAGGGCGGCGGTGTGCGGCGCGTTTTTGAGCAGGTTGTTCTGTCGGTCGGCCTGGCCGGATTCAATGGCAAGGATCTCCGCGTGGATCGCGACCATCGCATCGCAGAACCGGTCCAGTTCCTCCATGCTCTCACTCTCCGTCGGCTCGACCATCACCGTGCCTGGCACCGGCCAGGAAATAGTCGGGGCGTGGAATCCATAATCCATCAGCCGCTTGGCCAGGTCTTCGACGGTCACGTTCTTGAAGTGCCGCAGGTCGAGGATGCACTCGTGCGCCACATGGCCGCCGTCACCTTTGTAGAGCACGGGGAAATGCTTCTCCAGGCGCCGCGTGATGTAGTTCGCGTTGAGAATCGCCACCTTCGTCGCCAGTGTCAGGCCCGCTGCGCCCATGGTGCGGATGTAAATCCACGGAATCGGCAGGATGCTCGCGCTGCCCCACGGCGCCGCCGAGATCGGTCCGATGCCCTGCGCGCCGCCGGTGGTCACGAGCGGATGCTTCGGCAGGAAAGGCGCGAGATGCGCCGCCACACAGATGGGTCCCATGCCCGGGCCGCCGCCGCCGTGCGGAATGCAGAATGTTTTGTGAAGATTCAGATGGCAGACATCCGCGCCGATGTCGCCCGGCCGGCACAAGCCGACTTGCGCGTTCATGTTCGCGCCGTCCATGTAAACCTGCCCGCCGTTTTCGTGGATGACGCGGCTGATCTCCTTGATGGATTCTTCAAATACGCCGTGCGTCGAGGGATAAGTCACCATCAGCGCGGAGAGGTTGTCGCGGTTCTCCTCCGCCTTGGCCTGCAAGTCCGCCACGCTGATGTTGCCGCGCTCATCACACGCCACCGGCACGACGCTCATGCCGGCCATGATGGCGCTGGCGGGATTGGTGCCGTGCGCCGAGGTCGGGATGAGGCAAACATTACGATGGCCCTGCGCGCGGCTTTCGTGCCACGCGCGAATGACGAGCAGTCCGGCATATTCGCCCTGCGAACCGGCGTTTGGCTGAAGCGAAGTCGCGGCGAAGCCGGTGATGTTCGCCAGCCAGCCTTCGAGTTGCTTGAACAGCGTCCGGTAGCCTTCGGCCTGGTGAATTGGCGCAAATGGATGCACGCGTCCGAACTCCGGCCAGGTGACGGGAAACATCTGGGTCGTCGCGTTCAGCTTCATCGTGCAGGAGCCCAGCGGAATCATCGATGTGGTCAGCGAGAGATCGCGACCTTCCAGGCGCCGGATGTAGCGCAGCATCTCCGTCTCCGAGTGGAAGCGGTTGAAGACGGGATGCGTGAGGAACGAGGACTTGCGGGCCAGCGGGGCTTCGATCGTAGCCTCCGCTTTTGCCGCGATTTCCGCGACGGCGAAATTCAGGTCGCGGCCGAGATTGAAAATGCGCAGGAGCTTCTCGACATCGGCCAGCGACGTCGCCTCGTCGAGCGACACGCCAATATTCTGCGCATCGAAGGGGCGAAGATTGACGAGTTGTGTTTCGGCAAACTGCAAAATCTCGCGGGCGTTCTTGCCGCCGAGGTTCACGCGCAGCGTGTCGAAGAAGACTTCCGGAGAAACCTCGAAACCCAGCCGTTGCAAGCCGGCCGCCAGCGTGGCGGTGAGGCGATGTACGCGGCGCGCGATGGCCTTCAAGCCCTCCGGTCCGTGATAGACAGCGTACATCGACGCCATCACGGCCAGCAGCACTTGCGCGGTGCAGATGTTGCTGGTGGCCTTCTCGCGGCGGATGTGCTGTTCGCGCGTCTGCAGCGCGAGCCGCAGGGCAGGGCGGCCTTGCGCGTCCTTCGAAACGCCCACCAGGCGGCCCGGCATGTGGCGCTTGAATTCGTCGCGTGTCGCAAAAAACGCCGCGTGCGGTCCGCCGAAACCCAGCGGCACGCCGAAGCGTTGCGTGTTGCCGATGGCCACATCCGCGCCCCATTCGCCGGGCGGCGTCAACAGCGTCAGCGCCAGCAGGTCGGCTGCGGCGATGACCAGCGCGCCCTGCTGACGCGCCTGCTCGGCGAAGCCGCGATAATCGTAAATCGTCCCGTCCGTCGCCGGATATTGCACCAGCACGCCGAAGACCTTCTTCGAGAAATCAAAGGTGTGATGGTTGCCCACGACGATCTCGATGCCCAGGGCTTGGGCGCGGGCGCGCACCACTTCAATCGTCTGCGGATGGCAGCCGCTCGAGACAAAGAACGCCTCGTTGTCCGCCTTTGCCTTCAACCGATGCGCCATCGTCATCGCCTCCGCGGCCGCGGTACCTTCGTCGAGCAGCGACGCATTGGCGACCTGCAGGCCGGTCAGGTCGAGAATCATGGTCTGGAAATTCAGCAGCGCTTCGAGGCGGCCCTGCGCGATCTCGGCCTGGTAGGGCGTGTATTGGGTGTACCAGCCGGGGTTTTCGAGAATGTTGCGCTGGATGACGCCCGGCGTGAGGCAGTCGTGATAACCGCAGCCGAGAAAGGAGCGGAACGGCTGGTTCTGCACCGCGATTTGCTTCAACTCAGACAACGCCTCGAACTCGCTCACGGGCTCCGGAAGGTCGAGTGGCTGCTGTGCGCGAATCGCGGCCGGCACGGTCGCCTGGATGAGGTCGTCAAGCGAAGCCGCACCGATGGTGTCGAGCATGTCGCGGATGTCGTCCGGGCTCGGGCCGATATGCCGATGCACAAAGCGGTCGGTGTAAGACAGGGCGTCGTCGGCGGAGCGGCCGGCGTTCTGAGAGGGAGTTGTCGGGGTCATCGACTGGTCAGACATGCCGCGAAGCTACGGGCGGAGGAAGGCAAATCAAGTGCGATTTGCCCGGGGACTCGCCGTGACACCTCTCGCCGACTTGAGTTGAACGCCCAGCATTTGCGGCAAGGACCAGCCACCGCTTGGGTCATGGTCGAAACTGTACGAGACGGCCAGCTTTCGTCCGCGGCATGCAATTAGGCGCTTGGTCTCGCATACAACAAGGCTGGCACAGAGAGTAATGGGCCGAATGGGAGGAACAACACGCCAAGCATCGATAGCGCACGAACCAAGCCCGGTGCTGCGCCTCTGCGCAAAAGGAGTCCAACAACCAACCACAGAACGCCGAGAAGCGCGAATGCCACAGAGGAGGCAAGACCAATCTTGCCCACAACGCTGGAACGAATGAAGTCGGTGAGAACGAGACTGAACACCAGCGACTGCATTCCCCACAGTGCGGCGAAGCTTCCGCCGAGAATGAGGTGTGCCAGCGTCAACCATTTCAATCGCTTGGTGGGGTCCATAGCGGAGATTCGATTAAATGTGTGACTCAGCAGTTACCGTTTAAACCGCCGGCAATTCGTAGGGCGCGCGGTAGCGATAGCTGAGTTTCTTGTTGGCGGCGTCGTTGTTGGTGAAACGCTCTGCCTGAGCGTCCCATTCCAGCAAGGCCCGCGATTGATGCGCGATGTTCGCCAGCAGCGTGGTGCTGGTGCTCCGATGCCCGATCTCAATGTCGCAATTCGGGCGCTGCCGCGACTTGACGCAGTCGAGGAAGTTGCGCGCGTGGAAGTCCGTGTCCGCGCTGTTGACCGTCGCGGTCACCTTCCTCGGTTCGATCGCCCGCGCCTCGCCTTTGCGCCACTGGTTATCGGCGGCGCGCGTCAACGGCGTGCGCGCGGGAAATTCATTTGGCGTGAGCGCATCAGGCGCCACCTCCCAGCCTTTGCTGGTGAGATAGAACGTGCCTTTCGTTCCGCGGATTTCGATCTCCGCTCCCGGCACTGCGCTGGCCGGCGACGCGGAGGCGTTGAACTGCGAGAACGTCACCAGGGTGCCACCGGGATATTGCCAGATCACTTCGAGGGTGTCGGGAATTTCGCGGTTGTCCTCCATGCCCGCAATTCTACCGCCCAGCGCCGTGACAGCGACGGGCGCGTCCTGCCCGAGCGCGGCGTGGATGAAGTCGAGATAATGCACGCCGAAGTTCGTCACCTGTCCGCCGGAGTAATCGTAAAACCAGCGGAAGCGATAGAACGTGCGGTTCTTGTTGTAAGCCCGCTGCGGCGCAGGACCGAGCCATGCTTCCCAATCCACCCCCGGAGGTGGCGCGCTGTCGGCGGGATTGCCGATGCCTTTGGGCCATTCGTTCTGGATGTGAAACGCGCGCACCGCGGTGATCTTGCCGAGCGCGCCACTGCGCACGAACTCGGCCGCCTCGCGGCAGAACGGCACCGAGCGTCGGTGAATGCCCACCTGGCAGACGCGGCTGGTTTTGCGCACGACCTCAGCCATGCGCCGGCCCTCGGCCACGCAGAGCGAGAGCGGTTTCTCGACGTACACATCCTTGCCCGCCTGGCAGGCGTGGATGGTTTGCAGCGCGTGCCAGTGATCGGGCGTGGCGATGACGACTGCGTCCACGTCTTTTAGTTCAAGCAACGCGCGGTAGTCTTTGCATTGCCTGGGCGCGCCGCCGATCTTCTTGGCCGCGAAATCGAGGAAGGGCTGATAGAGGTCGCAGATCGCCACCACCTCGCAATCGGGCTGGGCGAGAAAGGCGTCGAGCACCTGGTCGCCGCGATTGCCGAGGCCGATGAAACCAACCCGCACGCGGTCATTCGCACCGAGGACGCGCCCGGGCGCCAGCGCGGCGGCGACACCGGCGGCGGCAAGACCTTTGGCAAAGGAACGTCTGGAGAGAGTTTTCATAGATGATTCAGAGTGTTGACGGGATTGTAAGCATAGCGTCGTTTCCGAGGAAACACTGAATCATGGTCATTGCCGCTTTCGGGCGTCCCGGCACTGCCCCGCTTCTCGTTCCGCAAGGCGTGGGTGACTAGGGATGGCGATGCTTCGAACGAGCAGCGCCAGAGTCCCGCCTTCAGGCGCTTCTGGACAAGCGGCGACACACCACCCCGACCGGCTGAAGCCGGAACTCTGACCGCTTCTTGCTCCCAAGCAGCACCCGCATGCTTGCGCCGCTTTCTCGTTGCGTCGCTTGCGTCGATCCGCCATTGCATCCGGGCGATGCTCGTCTTTCTCAATGGCCAATTCGTCCCGGCCGAACAGGCGGTGGTGCCCGTGTCCGATCGCGGTTTTCTGCTGGGCGACGGCTTGTTTGAAACCGTGCCCGTTTTTGGCGGCAGGCCGTTCTGCTGGAACCAGCATCTGGCGCGGCTCGACGCCGGGGCGCGCGCGCTCGGCATCGCCGTGCCATTTTCCGCAGAGGAATTAACACGGTTTGCCGACGAGTTGATCCGCCGTAACGCCTGTCCCGAGGCCGTTCTGCGGCTCACCCTGACCCGCGGCAGTGGAGTTCGAGGATACTCGCCACGCGGCGCTGGTCCGCCCACGTTGGTGATGACCTTGCACGCTGCGCTGGTGGCGGAGCCAGCCGTCCCGCCGCAGTGGCGCGTGATTACGGCGTCGGGGCGCGTGGCGGTGGGTGATTCGCTGGCCGCGTTCAAGCACACCAGCCGCCTCGTCAACGTGCTGGCGCGCGCCGAGGCGGAGGCGCGCGGTGCCGACGAGGCCATCCTGCTCAACACGGCGAATGAGATCGTGGAAGCCGCCGCGGGCAACGTCTTTTGCATCGAGCGCGGCGCGGTGGTCACTCCGCCAGTGGCCTCGGGAGCGCTTCCCGGCATCACGCGCTCGATCATTCTCGGATTGTGCGCGCAACTGGGAATTGCCTCCGAAATCCGACCGCTGCGGGTTGAGCAGCAAGATTTCGCTGAAGGGATGTTCCTCACGCTGGCCACGCGCGGCGTTGTCGAGGTGTTGTCCCTGGATGGTCGCCTGCTCGCGGCGAGCCCGATCACGCGCCTTTTGCGGGAGGCCTTTGAGGAATTGGTGGCGCGCTTTCGTCGCGGAGAAGCGGAGGATTTGGAGGCGCTGGCGCCGTTTCCTCCGCGCGCGTGATTTTCGGTCGTTGCCGCCGGGGGGATGGCTCGCGTAATTTTCCAGGCGCCTTCCGTGCTGCCGCAGGCGGCGGAAGATCATTATCAACCGTTGCGAAAGTCTCCACAGGTAGGGCGCGTCTGTCTCAGCGCGCCGTTTGGGCCATCGCCAGTCGCGACAGACGCGCCTTTCTGAGGTGCGACCGGGGTGCGGAAACTCTCGCAACGACAAATATGGATCCGGAAAAACTCAAATCGCTGCAAATCAATCGGGAGACGCGTCGCCGGCCGCGCGGCGCGTTGGGAGTGATTTTCGTTTTGATTCTGCTCATCACCGCGGCGGGCGCGTATTTTGCGTGGCCGCGCAAGGGGGATGATCAACGCGTCTCCACCTCGGCGGATCGCAAGCAACCGGCCGGAGGCGCGCCCGCAGCGTCCGCATCCACGAATGCCGCGGCGCCGACGCGCGCCGCGGAGGATGTCCTGTTGACCGTCAGCGGCTATCTCGTCAATCGCGAGCGCATTGAATTGAGTCCGCGTTTCATGGGCCAGGTGAAATGGATCGGCGTGCGCAAGGGCGACACCGTCACCAACGGCCAGGTGGTGGTGGTGCTCGATGACGCCGAGCAGCGCGCCCGGGTGATGGAAGCCGAAGGCCGTCTGGCCAATGCGAAAGCGTCCCTCGAAAAGGCGGAACTGGATGATGCGCGCATCAAGAAGCTCATCGCGGATCGCATCGAGACGAAGCAGGCCGAGGATGACGCGCGCATTCGCGTCGCCCTGGCGAAATCCGTGGTGCAGGAAGCCGAGGCCGGGCTGGCGCTGGCGAAGACGTTTCTCGACTGGACCATCATCCGGGCGACGATTGACGGCGTGGTGCTGGAGAAGTTGACCGAGGCCGGCGAACTGGTCACGCCGCAGAGCTTCGGGGGTCAGCGCGGACCGAGCACGGCGTTGATCGCGCTGGCGGACCCGAAAGATTTGCAGGTGGAGATCGATTTGAACGAAGCCGACGTGGCCAAGGTCGCGCTGCGCCAGCCGTGCCGCGTCAGCCCCGAGGCGTACCCCGAGCGGCATTACGAGGGTTATGTGGCCGAGATGTCGCCCGAGGCCAACCGGCAGAAGGGCACGCTGCAAATCAAGGTGCAGATTCGCAACCCGGACAAATTCCTCACGCCGGAACTGACGGCGAAGGTGGAGTTCCTGAAGCCATGAACGCGGGCGCAGGAGTAATGGAGAGTTCGTTTTTCCATCTGGAACTGTTTGCCCAGCAAAACGCTTGGAAGGTTGAGCAATTGAGAATTGAAAATGTGCAATTGAAAATTTGCAATTGCCGAACAGGTGTCGAGGCGGCGTTCTTGAGAAGACGGAGTGCTCGGGACGAAGAACGCGCATCCACATTTTTTGCATCACTCCACCGCTCTCTTCCGCCTTCGTGAGAACCCTCCACAACTATCTGACGCGCGAGGTGCTGGCGACGCTGGTGATGACCGTGGCGGTCTGCACGCTGGTGCTGTTGCTGGGCAGCGTGATCAAGGAGATCCTCACCCTGCTGGTGAACCGGCAGGCCTCGATCGGTGCGGTGCTGCTGGCCATCGGGCTGCTGATTCCCTTCGTGCTGGTATTTGCGCTGCCGATGGGCCTGCTCACGGCCACCCTGCTGGTCTTCGGGCGGTTCAGTGCCGACCAGGAACTGACCGCGGTGCGCGCCGGCGGCATCAGCCTGGTGTCGCTCATCAGCCCGGTGCTGCTCTTGAGCGTGGTGATGAGCATCGTCTGTGCGTTCATCAATCTGGAATTTGCCCCGCGCTGCCGCGTGGCCTACAAGGATCTCCTCTTCGACATGGGGCTGTCGCGCACGGCGGCGTTTTTGCAGGAGAAGACCTTCATCACGGATTTCAACAACCGCATGATCTACATCGATCGCGTCGAGGGCAACAAACTCAAGGGCGTGCTGGTGTATTTTTTGAAGAATGAAGGCGGGAATCTGAAGGTGGAGGGCCATTTGCGCGCCGAGGAATGCACTTATCAGGCGGATCCGGCCACGCGGCAGGTCACGCTGATTTGGAGCAACGCTTGGGTGGTGGGCAAGGCGGAAGGACGGGTGATGCCGGTTTTCGCGGGCGCCACCGAGCCGATGGTGTTGTCTCTCGGCGCGCAGAGCGGGGAGAAGGTCAAAATCAGCGACATGACGTGGAGCCAGTTGTGGCGGGAACTGCGCGAGGTCGAGCAGCGCCTGACCGCCTCGCCGGCGGAACCCAAGATGTCGCGCCTCGACATGGCGATCCGCCTGAAGCAGATGGAAATGGCCCGCGAGGACGCGCTCGAACCCATCCGGGTGCAGATTCACCGGCGCGCGGCGTTTTCCTTTGCCTGCATCGGCTTCACGCTCGTCGGCATTCCATTGGGAATCCGCGCACACCGGCGTGAGACGAGCTTCGGCATCGCGGCGGCACTGATCCTGGTGATCGTTTACTACAGCTTCTTCATCATCGGTCAGGCGCTGGAAACGCGGACGGAGTTCGCGCCGCATCTGCTCGTGTGGGCGCCCAACTTTTTCTTCGAAACGATCGGCGCGGTGCTCCTCTGGCGGGCCAACCGCGGCTTGTGACCTCGGGCGATTCTATGCCTAGTACCCTGTATCATCTACAAGTTCGGATAGAGGCGCTTCAATTTGATCCGAGCATTTTCGGTGGTGAAACGCCAATTAATGGGTTTAGCCCGGTTGTTTCGGTCGCGCTGCCAGGCGGCAACTTCTGTTCGCATGA
>JBBRWD010000035.1:0-60014 GCA_038249465.1 Limisphaerales bacterium
CATCTGAGCACGGGAACACCGGCTGGCCTGGACCTGCTGACGCGGCGCTTGCCGGCCTGGGACCAGGGCACCGGGCGCGTCAGCGGCGGGGCCTTTCCCCTGGACGATGCGGCCGGCCTGGAATCGTTTCTCGTCCGGCCCGCCAATCCCCGCCCATGAATTCAGCGGCGCTCTGCCGAGACGCCGCTACGACTGCATTGGCCCGCTTCGCTACTGGCATGTCAAAGCTGACTTCCGACGAGCGCGAAGAACTCTACACCGCCACCTTTGACGTCACGCCGGCCTGCGTGGCCTACGTCAGCATCCACCTGTTCGGCGAGGAGAACTTCAAACGCGGCGAGTTCATGGCGGGACTGTACGAGCGCTATTCTCAGGCTGGATTCACCACCAGCGGCGAACTGCCCGACCACCTCTCGGTCCTGCTGCGCTTCGTCGCAGAGACGGATGAAGCCGAACGCCAGGAACTGACTGAGTTCTGCCTGCTCGGCCCGCTGGGCAAGATGATCGCCGCGCTGACCGGGGAGAATCCTTACCGCGCCCTGCTCGAAGCGGTGCGCGACGTCCTGCAAGCCGCCTATCCCGACGTGACGCCCGCGCTGAGTCCCTTGGAGCAGATGCAACAACACGGTGGCGCCTGCGCCGCCATCGCTTCCGGCTGTGCTTGTGGATCGGTGGAAATGGAAGGCGAAGTCGCCGGACACCGCACCCAACGCGCTCCCCACCTTACCTCCTGAAGTCCTATGGCTGACGCATTTCTTTTCGTCGGTTTGCCCTATCTGGCGCTCGTGGTCTGCATCGCGGGCAGCATCTGGAAGCTGCGGCACGCGGGCTTCGCCGCCACGTCGCGCTCGTCACAGTTTCTCGAATCGCGCCAGTTGCTATGGGGTTCGGCGCCGTGGCACATCGGCATTCTCGTCATTCTGCTCGGGCATCTCGTGGCCCTGTTTCTGCCCGGCGTCTGGTCCAGCTTGATGACGCTGCCCGGCGTGTTGCTGGCGGTGGAAACCATCGGCATCGCCTGCTCGCTGCTCGCCATTGCCGGCATGACGATGCTGATCGTCCGCAGACTGACCTCAGCGAGGGTGCAGGCGGTCACCACGGTGGTGGATCTGGTGGTGGTCGCGTTGTTGCTCGCGCAAGTCGTGCTAGGGCTGCTCACGGCGATCAGCTTTCGCTACGGCGCAGCCTGGAGCACGGGAACGGTGGTGCCGTATTTCTGGAGCCTGTTCACCCTGCGCCCCGACATGACCTACGTGGCGGACTTTCCGACGCTCTTCAAACTGCACATCGTCGGCGCGTGGCTGATCCTCCTGGCACTGCCGTTCACGCGCCTGATTCACCTGCTCTCGGTTCCGTTTCAATATCTCTTCCGCGCACCGCAACTCGTCATCTGGAACACCGCGCGCCGCCGTCAACAGGCGGTGACCGCCACCGTGCAGGCCGAGAGCCGGCGTGACTTCCTCAAAGGCGCGGCTGGAGTAACGGCCGCCACCGGGTTGCTGTCGGTGGGCGTTCTCGAAAAGGGTTTCAATTACTTCAAGGGGCCGCGCCCGGATCTGGAGGCGGAGTCCGCATTGCTCGGCAAGAAGCTGCAACGCCTGCAACAGACGGCGGAGGAGCGTTCGCTCGAACTCGAACGTCAGCGCAGCGCGATGATTCTCGTCGCGCGCTACGCCGAGCTGCAGGAGACCAAGGGCCGCTATTTCATCGATTACGTGATGGCGCCCGGCCTCGCCTTTAAGGGCAGGGACGGCGTGCCCATCGTGCTCTCGGCGAAATGCACGCACCTCGGATGCACCGTCGGCAGCGAGGTGGACGCCCAAGGCCGCGTGCTTTGTCCGTGTCATGTGTCCTATTTCAGCGTGACCACCGGCGAACCGCATGCCGGCGCGCCCGCCAAGCTGCCGCTGCCCGTGCTGGGCTGGGCGCTGGTGGATGCGGCGGGCAAGGTTGTTTTGAGCAGGAAGCCCGGCGGAGGCGTGGAGGGCAATTCTGAACCGGCGTTGCTGGCGCAATGCTCGCTTTACATCACCAAACCCGGAGGTGCGGCGTGAATTTCCGCGAGAAAGTCCTGAACACCGAGAGTTATCTGGCCGAGCGGTTCCCCGTCGAGAAACTGAACTACGCCTCGATGGTGGAGAAAAAAGAGGTGCCGGTGCATCGCCTGTCGTGGGCCTACTACCTCGGCGGGCTGGCGCTGTTCTTCTTCATGATCCAGATGGTGACCGGCCTGCTGCTGCTGTTCTACTACCAGCCTACGGTCAGCGATGCGCATGCGTCGGTTGAATTCATCACCGAACACGTGCCCGGCGGGGCATTGGTGCGCAATCTCCACGCGTGGTGTTCCTCGGCGATGATCGCCGCGGTGATGGTCCATCTGCTGACGGCCTTCGCGATGAAGGCCTTTGGCAAACCGCGCGAGGTGACCTGGGTGACGGGCGTGCTGCTGCTCGGCATCACCTTCGGCCTGGGATTCACCGGCTATCTCCTGCCGTGGCATCAGATCGCGGTCAACGCGACCAAGATTGGCCTGCAATCGATCGAGGAAGTGGGCAACTACCTGCCCGGCCAGCTCTCGACTCTGCCCACGCTGCTCAAGGAAATCATCCAGGGCGAAGCCACCGTTGGACAGGCCACGCTCAGCCGTTTCTTCGCGCTGCACGTCATCATTCTCCCGCTGTCCATCGTCATGCTGCTCGGATTGCATCTGTTCTCGGTGCAAATCCACGGCATGAGCCAGGGCATCGACGAGGCGCCGAAGCGCACGGAGAAATTCTTCCCCACTTTCTTCCTCAAGGATCTCACCGTGTGGGGTGTCGCGTTCATGGTGCTCTACGTGATCTCGGTCTGCGTCCCGTTTGAATCGCTCTATTCCTATCCGCTCTTCGAGCCGTTCAATCCCAAGGGATCGACACCCGACGGCATCAAGCCGGAGTGGTATTTCTACTTCGTCTATTACCCGCTCGAGATCCTGCCGTTCTGGGTGATTCTGCTCGGCTCGATGATCGGCGGCGCGGTGTTGCTGTTCACCCCGTGGATTTTCAAAAACACCAGCCGTCGCACCCTGCGCGTGCTGGCCGCCGCCGCCGCGGTGTATCTCGTCGTGATGACCCTGTTCGGCGAAAAGATCTATCACCTCTTCAAAGGATGAAGCCGCATCTCTTCCCAACAATCGGACCGGCCGTGGCGTTGCTTCTGGGTGCGCTCACCTTGGGCGCTCCGCGGGCGCTGGCCTACCCGGAGTTCCAGGCGCAAATCCTCAAACAAAGCGGACGCACGGTGAATTGCGCCCTCTGCCACGCGAACTCAGACGGACCGGAGGGCGCCGCGCCCGGCCAGATCGGTCACCTCAACGCCGCGGAGATGGAACGTCTCGGCCAGGCGCGCGGCGCGTTCCAACCCGGCGTCGCCGTGGACAGCCCCATCCTGAACGCGTTCGGCAATCATCTCATCAAGAGCCTCGGCAAAACCAAATTCCTCGAGCTCCGCGTGGCGCCCGCGCAACTACCGGACGCGCTGCCGAAGGAGAGCGACCTCGATCACGATGGCATCCCGGATGCCCAGGAACTCCGCGACGGCACGCACCCGCTCAACCGCAATGACGGCAATCCCTGGCTGCTCTTCCGGCACAACTTTCGCGAGAACTTCGGCCAGATCGTCCTCACTCTCGCCGCCACTTGCGCCGGCATTTACGGGCTGGTCCACCTGCTCAACGGCTTCGCCAACGCGATGCGCTTGAAGCGGGAGGACGGCGACGAGGCTTGACTCTGAATACCCGGCTCACGGCCCATGACCATCTGAAAAATTCAAACGACGATGACCACCCGCATCACTGACTGGCGTCCTTGGGACGAAACCTTCTGGGCCACCACCGGTCGCCGCGTTGCCTACCGAAACCTGTGGATCTCTGTTCCGGCACTCCTGCTGGCGTTTTCTGTCTGGATGGTCTGGAGCGTCGTGGTCGTGAAACTCAAGGCGATCGGCTTCAAGTTCACCGAGCAACAGGAGTTCTGGCTCACCGCGCTGCCGGCGCTCAGCGGTGCGACTCTACGCATCTTCTACTCCTTCACCGTTCCCATCTTCGGCGGACGAAACTGGACTGTCCTCAGCACGGCATCGCTCCTCATTCCTGCCGTCGGGATTGGGATCGCCGTGCAAAATCCGCAGACACCCTATTCTGTCTTTGTGGTGCTGGCGCTGCTGTGCGGGTTCGGCGGGGCCAACTTCGCGTCCAGCATGGCGAACATCAATTACTTCTTCCCGAAAGAGAAAAAGGGCACCGCGCTGGGGCTCAACGCCGGCCTCGGCAACCTCGGGGTCAGCGCAATGCAGTTCCTGGTGCCGCTGGCCATCGGGGCGGCGGTCTTTGGCAGCCTGGGCGGAGCGCCGCAGCAGGCCATTGAGAAAGGCGTGACCAGGCAAATCTGGCTTCAGAACGCCGGCTTCATCTGGGTGCCAATGATTGTGGCCGTGGTCGTCGCGGCCTTCTTCGGCATGAACAATCTCGATGCGGCGAAAGCGTCGTTCGCCGACCAGGCGGTGGTCTTCAAGCGGAAGCACAACTGGATCATGTGCTGGCTCTATCTCGGCACGTTCGGTTCCTTCATCGGCTATGCAGCGGCGTTTCCGAAGCTGCTCAAGACGTCATTCCCGGATATTGATCCGCTTCAGTTCGCCTTCCTGGGACCACTGGTCGGTGCCCTCGCGCGCCCCGTTGGCGGGTGGGTTTCCGACAAACTCGGCGGTGCGCGCGTTACCTTCTGGAATTTTCTGGCCATGATCGGGGCGGTCGGCGCGGTGCTGTACTTCCTGAACCAGCATTCGTTCCCGGGCTTCTTCGCGGCGTTCCTCGTTCTCTTCGTCACCACGGGCATCGGCAACGCCTCCACCTTTCGCATGATTCCGGTCATCTTTCTGAACCAGAGGCTGGCTGCCGCCCGGGGTCAGGGGCCCGAAGCCGACACCGCCGCGCGCCGCGAAGCCAACAAGGAAGCCAGTGCCATCCTGGGCTTCAGTTCGGCGGTCGGTGCCTATGGCGGGTTCATCATCCCGATTGCCTTTGGCAACGCCATCAAGAGCGGCTCGCCCCAGACCGCGTTGGTCCAGTTTCTCGTCTTCTACGTCACCTGCCTCGCGCTGACGTGGTGGTTCTATTTTCGCAAGAACGCCGAGGCGCCCTGCTGAGTCAACTCCCCGATTCGCCATGAACGGAAGCAACGATCCCACTGTGAATCTCGCCGCAGGAGTGGTCGCCGCGCCACCTGTCCACGCGTGGAACAAGTCCGAGGGAGCCCAGCGCAACACCATCCTCACGCTCTCCACCACGGCATTCACCCTGATGTTTGCGGTGTGGCTGATGTTCGGCGTGCTGGGCATTCCCATTCGCAAGGAGTTTGGCCTGACGGATGTCCAGTTCGGCTGGCTCACCGCCATCGCCATCCTCAACGGCTCCATCTGGCGCCTGCTCTTCGGCCTGTGGACGGATCGTTTCGGCGGGCGTCTCGTCATGACGCTGCTGGTCGGGGCGACCGCGATTCCCGCCTTCCTCGTCAGCCAGTCGAAGTCGTTCAATGAACTCCTGCTCTATGCCTTCCTCGTCGGCATGGCGGGCAACGCCTTTTCCGTGGGCATCGCGTGGAACTCGGCGTGGTTTCCCCGGAATCGCCAGGGCTTCTCGCTCGGTGTTTTCGGCGCCGGCAATGTCGGCGCCTCGGTCACCAAATTCATCGGCCCGGCCTTGATCGCGCTGGTGCCGGCGGCAGGACTGCTCAGCGGCAAGGTTCCCGGCGGATGGCGCTTTGTCCCGTTCCTCTACGGCTTTCTGCTCATTGCCATGGCGGCGGCGATCTGGTTCATGTGCCCGGCGCAGGATCACAAGCCGGGCGCGGGACGGCCTCTCGGCGAACTGCTGCGTCCACTGCGCCAGATGCGCGTCTGGCGCTTCAGCCTCTACTACGTCGTCGTCTTCGGCGCCTACGTCGCACTCTCCGTGTGGCTGCCCAAGTACTACGTCGATGTCTTCGGGATGCCGCTGCAGAAGGCGGCGCTGCTGACGGCCCTATTCATCTTCCCGGCCAGCCTGCTGCGACCGCTGGGCGGATGGCTCTCGGACAAGTTCGGCGCGCGACGCATCATGTATTGGGTCTTTGGCTCGATGGTGGTCGCGCTGCTCCTGCTGTGCGCCCCCAGCGGGCACATCGTGCTCTATGTGCCGGAGAAGGTGCAGGCGGGCGGGCAGATTGAAACCATGCGCTTCGTCATGGGGCCGGTGCTTTTCACGATCCTGATTTTCATCGTCGGCTGCGGCATGGGCATCGGCAAGGCGGCGGTTTACAAATACATCCCGGAGTACTTCCCCAAGGACGTCGGCGCCGTCGGCGGCCTGGTGGGATTGCTCGGCGCACTCGGCGGATTCTTCCTGCCGCTGCTCTTCGCCTACGCCTACAAGGCGACCAGCATTCCGCAGACGACGTTTGTGATCCTCCTGGTGGTCACGCTGGTGAGTTTTGCATGGCTGCACTGGGTGGTTTATCGCCTCCTGCGCCAGGCGACGCCGCAACTGAACGATCAGTTCGACGACCACACCACCCTACAATCAAAACCCTCACATTAGGGTCAGTCCTTAATGATATTGTGAAAGTGTCGCATTAAACCATTGACCTTCCGTGGGCTGCTGCGGTAGGGAAAGCCATGCCGCGCCAGCTACGCCTCGAATACGAAGGAGCCATTTACCATGTCATCAACCGCGGCGACCGCCGCGAGGCCGTCTTCCGCGATGAACAGGATTGCCAGCGATTTCTCGAAGCGCTGGGCGAGGCGTGCGAGAAGACTGGCTGGCAGGTGCATGCCTACTGCCTGATGGGGAATCATTTCCACCTCGTGGTGGAGACGCCCCAGGCGAACCTCGTCGCCGGCATGAAGTGGCTGCTTGGCACCTACACCATGCGTTTTAATCGCCGCCATGGCCTGTCCGGGCATCTCTTCGCCGGCCGTTACAAATCGTTGCTGGTGGACGGTTCCGGAAATGGCTATCTCCGCACGGTCTGCGACTACGTCCACCTGAATCCTTCCCGCGCCAAACTGATCGCTCCCGAGCAACCGCTGCGCGCCTATGCTTGGAGCAGCTTCGGCCTTTTCCTGGGTTCGCCGGAGCAGCGCCCGGCCTGGTTGCGGGTGGACCGGGTGTTTGGCGAAGCGGGCCTGGCGTCCGATAACGCGGCTGGAAGACGAGAATTTGAGCAGCAGATCGAAGCGCGCCGGGCTGCGGAGAACAGTGACGACTGGCGGTTGCTGAGGCGTGGTTGGTGTTACGGAAAAACCGGGTTCCGGGACGATCTGGTGAAGCAGGTCCGCGAGATTCCAGGAGCGAGCGCGCCCGAACTGATGCGCGAAGCGGCGGAGGACAAGGCTGAATCGATTTTGCAGGCTGAATTTGTTCAGCGTCGCTGGCAGGAATCGAATCTCTCCGTGCGGCGCAAAGGCGATCCGGAGAAAATCCAGATCGCGCGCCGACTGCGCCGGGAGACAACCGTCACGTTGAAATGGATCGCGTCGCGGCTGCACATGGGTTCCTGGACATACGTCGCGAACCTGCTTTCCACCACGAACGGCAGCGGAACAAAAGCAACGGCTTCCCCGGTGGCCCGAAAGAAGCGCGCTCCGGCGGCCCGTTCCTCGACGGCGCAAAGACTTTCGCAGCCCACGGCCGAACCGGTGACAGGCAGGAACGATACGCCGCCCGCCGTGCCAGCCGAGACAGATGCAGAACCGGTCGCGCCCGAAGAAGAGGGCCTGCCCTTGCATTGTTTGTGATCTCGCGAGAGCCTCACTGCAAGATGCCGTTTGATTCAACCCATGCCCACTGAAGCTCTCGAACTCGCTCTCGATTTCTCCGACCCCGCGCCGCCGCTGCCGCCGCCGCTGCCGCCGCCGCCGCCGCAGCCACCGCCGCGCCGCGAATTCACCGAAGACATCATGGCGTTCCGCGAGTTCGGTACGGAGACGCGCCGGATGGTCGCGGGCTCGGTCGCCGCCGACGGACGGCGCTTCGATGTGCCGGCATACGTGAACGAGTTCTGGACCGCGCGCCAGCGCCAGGCGAGCAGCCTGCACGAAGTCTCCTACCGCGCGTGCTTCAAGCCGCAGCTCCCGCGCTTCTTCATCGAGCGCCTCACCGCGCCGGGCGAAGTCGTCTATGATCCGTTCATGGGGCGCGGCACCACGCCGGTGGAAGCGGCGTTGCTCGGGCGCGTGCCGGCGGGCAACGACGTGAATCCGCTCAGCGTCGTGATGACCCGGCCGCGCCTGAGTCCCCCGACACTGGGTGAGGTGGAAAAACGTCTCCGGCAGATCCGCCTCGATGATCCCGCCGATGAACCGGAGGATCTACTGGCCTTTTACCATGCCGAAACGCTGCGCGGAATTTCGTCGCTGAAGAATTACCTGCTGCGCCGGCGCAGCGAGGGTGCGCTGGATGCGGTGGATGATTGGATCGCCCTTGTCGCGCTCAACCGCCTGACGGGCCACTCGAACGGCTTTTTCTCCGTCTATACGATGCCGCCCAACCAGGCGGTGTCCGTGAAGTCGCAGCGCAAGATCAACGAGCGCCGCCAGCAGGTGCCGCCGCCGCGCGATGTGGCGAAGATCATTCTCAAGAAATCGAAGCAGCTTCTCGGCGATGTGGATGCTTCCGCTCGAGCCGCGCTGGCCGGGGTGGCGCCGCGCGCGATGCTTCTCACCGGACCCGCGGAGGCCACGCCGGGGCTGGCGTCAGGTTCGGTCGCGCTCATCGTCACCTCGCCGCCGTTTCTCAACATCGTGCAGTATGCGACGGACAACTGGCTGCGCTGCTGGTTTCTGGGCTACGACTCGGCCGGCGTGAAGCTCACGGTGCCCAGCCGCCTGGACAAATGGAGCGAGGCGATGACGGCGGTGTTTCGTGAATTGCATCGCGTGCTGAGGAAGGGCGGCCACGTGGCGTTCGAGGTGGGCGAAATTCACGGCGGCGAGACCAAGCTCGAAGAAACCGTGGTGCCCTGTGGAGTAGCGGCGGGCCTGAAGCCCTTGCTGGTGCTGATCAACGATCAGGAATTCACCAAGACGGCGAATTGCTGGGGCGTGGACAACAACGCAAAGGGGACGAACACCAACCGCATCGTGGTCTTCCGCAAGGAATGACGATGAAAGCCGAGAGCCGAAGTCGGGGCGGCGCGCGGACGACGGGCTTCGCTCTGCTGGCGTGGGCCACGATCTTATCGCTCACGGCGCAGACCGCAGGCGCAGCGATCACGAACTTTCCGACAGCCTCCGTTCTCGCGGCAATGGTGAAGCCCTCCAAGCGGCTGCCGTTCCCGGAAGTGATTCTGGCGACCACCGGTCATCGCGTGCTGGTTTTCGACACGAACAATCCCGCCCACAGCGAACTGCGCCGCAAGATTCTCCAAGCCGCTGCGCTGGCCGGCGAACGCGCCCGGCAACAAGGCATCGGCGCGGCGCGCGCCAACGAGGCTGGCAATCACCTCGAACCCATCGTCCGGCAGGCGCTCAAGGATGCGGGGCTTGAGGCGCGCGTGCCGGTGACCGGCGCTGGTCGCGCCCAGGTCGCGGGCTACCCGGACATTGAAATCGTGGGCGCGCCGTCGTGCTACCTGGAATTGAAGATCTACCATGCCGCGACGGCCGACACGACACAGCGGTCCTTTTACTATTCGCCGTCGGCCACGCCCAAGGTGACGCGCGACGCTCTGCATCTGCTGCTGGCCTTCGAGATGGAAGCCGCCACGCGCCATGGCCAGTCGGTGCTGGTGCCCGGACACTGGAAATTGATCACCCTCCAGCACCTCGAGGTGGATCTGAAATTCGAGTTCAACCAGAGCAACCGCGGCCTCTACGGCGATCGTGCTGCGGTGCTGTCGGAGGGTGAAGTGAAGTGATTCCGCGGCACCCGTTCGGGGCCGTGTGACGAGGCTGGCTCGCGACTGGCTCCTTGCTGCCAAGACTTCTGGAGGCACGACCAGTGGGGCGGTAGGGCGCGTCTGCCCCAGCCGCGCCGCGAACCGTGCCATCCGCCCCACGGCGCGCTGGGACAGACGCGCCCTACCCTTGACCTTGCCGGCCCGAAATGGTCGCTGTCTTGCATTCCACGCTCTCGCGACTTACTTCGCCGGCTCCGGGGTCGTCTGCTTGTTTTCCTTTTTCTCCGTTACGGGCGCAAAGATTTCCTTGATGACCTTGAAGGGGAGGAAGGGAACCTCGAGGAGCCGGGGAATCATGTAGAGCGGCTCCGACTTGGTGTCCGAGAGAGTGCCGCTCACCTTGTAGATGAAAAGTTTCGACACCGGCAGCAGCGCCTTGCTGAGGAGGAGGCCGATGCCGGGAATGTTGCGCAGCAACTCGGCCTCGACCTTCCCGTCCAGACGCTCGTGGAAGTCCACCGTCCCGTCGAATTTCATGCGCAGCGTGCCGGCATTCGCTTCGAGATTGTGGGTTTGGATCACGCTGTTGGTGATGGTGCATTGCATGGTGGCCTCCTTCACCTTGCTGCTGCCCAGGCCGGGGACGATGTTGTCGAGCATCGGCGTGAACAGGCCGAACAGAGGGATGCTCCAGAGGTAGCCGTCCTGGAGTTTCGCGTGGCCGTAGCCGTGCCACGAGTTCCAATCGCTCGTGATCATGCGCGTGATGTTCAACTCGCCACTGACCCGGCCTTCGATCTGGTTGGTCTTCCCTCGAAAGTCGAACATCACCTCGCTGAGGTTCACGTTGGTGACTGTCGTGGAAAACATCACCTCCGCTCCGCCTGGCGGGCCGTCGTCGATGTAAGCCCAGCCGCGCATGTCGCCGCCGCGCCACACTCCAGCCACGTTGGTCAGCGTGTAGGTCTTGCCCACCCAGTCCACTCGGCCGCCGAGCCGCGACAAGTGGAAGCCCAGCCACTGGAATTCGCCCCCGGACACGTCGAAACGAATGTCGTCACGGTGGCTCTTGCCGCGCAGATCGATGCGCCCGTTGGCGCGCCCCGTGGGCGGCTGGGCAAACTGGTAATTGGCGATGGCTTGATAGGTTTGCGGGCCGATGGCACGCGTCAGCGCGTAGGGATTGATGACTCCGTGCGCGTTGGTCAGGTAGAGCAATTCCTGTCCGAGGTCCACGCCGACGCCATCCGCCGTGGCGCGTTCGCCGGGTCGCAACACGAGCGGCTCGAAGATGGAAACAAACAGGTTGGTGTAAACCGCGCGCGCCGTGCAGACGCCGATGAACTCATTGCGAAAGGTCAGATTGGTGAGCGCCACCACCGCCTCGCCGTGGAGCGTGGCGGGATCGCGCACATTGCCGCTCAGGCGCCCGCGAATCACCGGCGGATCGGTGAATTGAAACAGGGCGAAGAGCTTTTGCGGCTTCGCGGCGCGCACCACCTTCCGCGCTTCGAGCAGATCGATGCCGCTGTCGAGCGTCACGTCGAGGCGTCCGTCGCGGTGATTGAACTCGCCGTTCACGCGGAGCCGGCCTTCGGCGCGTTCCAAAGCGAATTCCGCCAGGCGCCAGGTTTCGTTGGTCAGGCTGAACGCCGCGTTCAGCCGCTGCACCACCACGCCCTGGAACGCGCTTTCATCCGCGGCAAGGCGCCCGTCGAGTTCAATCGTCGGGAGCACCTCGGACTGCCAGTCGGGTGCCGTGTTGGTCCATGCGGGTAGCCGCAGCCGCCCGTTGAACGACAAGGCCGGCGGCGGATCCCAGCGGAAATCCGCAATCCATCGTTGCGCGTTCGTGGAGAATAACGGCGCCAGCTCGACCGGATCCGCGTGACCATCGCCATGGAAGCGCACCTCGCGTCGGACCGTGTCGAGGTCCACCCGCGCGGCCAGACTGCCGGAGGTGAGCGCGGTGTCAAAGGCTGCCGCCAGGCGTGGCGTGCGCCATTCGATGCGCCCCAACGCGTTGGTCAGGCGCAGACGCGGGTTGACGATGTTGGTCAGCGCCACCGATGCGGTGAAGGTGAGGTTCGAGAAGCGTTCCGGCAGGGCGAGATTGGCGTCAGCGAGATGAAAATCACCCGCGCCCGGCAGGCTGGCGACCACCTCGACGTGCGCGCGGCCGGTGCGGCCCCAGGGAGTTTCCGCATCGTCAAACACCAGTTTCAGATCGGCGCTGGCCGGAAGAAAATTGGAGGGCGAATGCACGGCGGCGAGAGTGATTTCCGCCGCGCCCGCCTGGCTCCACGGGGTGCGGGCCTGGCCTGCCGTGGCATGGAGCGTGGTGCCCCGCAGCGCGGCATTGGTGGCGCAGGGCGCCAGGGCTGCTTCGACCCGGCAGGTGCTGCCAGAGAACCACGGTGTCTGGACGGTGCGCGCTTCCACGCGGATGAAACCGTTCGTCGGCAATGGCCCGGGTTCGAGCGCGGCGGCGGTCAGACTCAGGCGCAATCCTTCGGCCCCGCCCCAGCGCGTGTGCGACTGCGTCGCGTTGAGATCCAGGTTCACGGAGGTGATCCGATTCGACCACGGATCGGCGTGGAGCGAGGCGCGGATCGCAAAGTTGGTGGAGTCGGCCCAGGGAGTTTGCGCCACGGCGGCATGGCTGCTCAGATGCAGCGGAAATTGCCCGGTGCTGTCAGCGGGAGAAATATCAAGATCCAGCGTGACGTTGGTCGCGCTGGCCCACGGTGAGGAAAAGCCCGGGGCGAAGAACTTCAGGTTCGCCTCGCTGGCGGGCAGGTTCGCGGCGTCAACATTGAAGCGGCCCGACATGAGGGGCGAAGGAATCGTGTGGATCTGGCGACTGATTTCCAGAATTCGCTGAAAGGTCGATGGCGTGGTCGGCGTCTGGCGGGTGGGCGCGGGAAATTTCCAGTCGCGGATGGCTGAGGCGTTGGTCAGCGTCCCCTGCAACGAGAGCCGCAAGCCGCGGAAGCTTGCTTTAAAAGAGGTCAATTCCCAGGTGTCGTCCGGCAGGAAGCGAAGCGTGCCGGCAATGTTGTCGATGGAGAGCATCGCCGGAGGCGGATTGCTGCCGGGCAGCGTCCAGAGCAGGCGTGCGCCCTGCAGTTGCGCGCCGGTCGGCTCGAAGCGCAGATGCAACAGCGCGCCGCGCTGGAAGCTGCATTCCACTTCGTCCGCGAAAACCTGCGGTCCGGGGCCGGGTTGGGCGCGCCGGAGGTGGAGGTGATCCATTACGAGACCGCGATACCAGCGCAGACGCAGGCGGCTGAACTCGACCTCCCACCCGGCGGCACGGAAACGGGCGACGACGCGGGTTTTGACGCTTTCGGGCAGACCGACCTTGTTGAGGAACACGCCAAGCACCAGCCCGCTGAACAGCGCCAGCAACGCGGTGATGCGGCACCATTTGAGGAAAGTCCAGCGACGACGACGCCGCGGGCGGGCGGCGGGGGGCGGTGCATCAGGTTGGCCCGCGAAGTCGTTCACACAGGTGTTTTCCAGCGGTGCTCAAGGTTCTCCCGGCCGGGCTCCCGGCAGAATTCCGAGGTCGCGTTGCAGCAGCCAGAACAATTGCAGCGGGAACTCGAAAACGACCGGCTGGCCCTCCAGGGTGGTGACTGCATGCGGGAATTTGGAAGGAGCCCAGCCACCAAATTCCAGGTCGAGCTTCTGCGTTTTCTCGCCAATCTTCAGGTCGATCAGCAGATGCAACCCGTCGTCATTGAAGCCGTAACTGGCGCGGTTGATTTCCCCGCGATCCGTCCACCACACCGCGCGCAGTTCGCCGAGGCGGAAGGCGAGTTCCTCGATGGCTTCGGAACTTCTGACGACGCCCTGCGAGCCGGCGGCGAGGGTCCAACGCGCTTGCGGGTTGCGTTCCAGCGTGCGCGAGGTGCCGCGCTGGCGCACGGTGATGCGCTGGATCTGGTTGGTGGTGAAACTCCAGACACGCCGGTCGCGCAACTGCCAGGCTTTCGTCGGCAGTTGTTCGATGTCGCCGAGGCTGAGGCTGTAAACCGATTGCTCGTCCGCGCGCCGGACAAAAACCTTTTCACCGGAGCGATTGCCGATGTCGAGCTGGCCGATAACCTGGTTGGTCACCTGCCCGGCGGCATTGGTTGCGGCCATCTTGAGGAGATATTGCCGGACGGGTTTGGCCAGGCCATAGGCGGCGAAGTCGGTGACGAAATCCTTCTCCACTTCGGCCTCGAACTTGCCGAGCAGCGTGATCCAGTCGGCCATCAGGCCGCCGTCGCCGCTCATCACCGGCGGATCGCCCACCGCCCACACGCCGTTGGTTTGACGATGCACGAGGAAACTCTCCGGCCCAACAAGCTCGACCGCGCTGACCTCGGGCAGGCTGAAGGTGAACAGGCGGCGCTCACGCAGTTCGCTGTACGGAGTGAGCAGCGCGTCGAGCACGGACTTCGCGACGAGCACGATGTTGGTCTGGCTCAACCGGCGCGCATAAACCAACGAAGCGTCGTTGGTCGGGCTGCCGCCGAACTGGAAGACGAGCGCGTCGTTGGTGCCGACGCCGAAGATCAACTCGGCGACGGGCGTTTGCAGCCCGTACGGTTCGAGGTCGGCGCGGGGGTTGTCGCTGATGAACTGCGCGATCTGGGCCATCTGCACATTGCGCAGCAGCGCCTCGACCTTGGCGCGATCGGCCCGCGCGGGCGTGGGTTTGACGAGGTAAAAGGTTTTATTGGTGGGCTCCACGCCGATGGCAAAACCCCGTCCGGCAGCCCGCACCTCGAAGCGATCCGGGTTGATCGCCCCGAATTGGATCAGGGCCGGATCGCGCCAGTCGCTGGCGCTCCGGGGCAGCCGATCGAACAACGCCGCACTTACGAGGAAAATGCCGGGGATGTTCTGCACCTGAAGATAAACCTGGTCACCGACGGCGGTCTTGTTGCCAAAGTTGAGTTCGGTGCGCTGGCCGGCATTCTGCAGGGTGAGCGTGGCCGCAGGCAGATCCAGGCCGAATTCGGCCACACTGCGCTTCTCGGAGGCGAGGTCTTCGCGAGTCAGGTGGGGCGGCCCGATGAGGTCGTTGAGTTCCGCGAGGAGGGCGACGATGGAGATGTTCCGCGCCGGATAGGTGATTGGGCCGGTAAGGTGCCAGAGGCCGTTGGTGCGTTCGGCGCGAACGACGAGCTGGTTGGTGCGCCGGACCTGGAGGGCGGTGATGTCGTTGATCGGGCCGGGCACGACCTTGGCATTCAGCGGGCCACCACCGGGGCCGGTGAGGCGATGGCGTTCAACGCTGACGATGTAAACAAACATCACCACCGCCAGCAGCACGAGGAGCCAGGTGGATTTCCATTTCATGGCCGGCCTCCGATTTGAACTTCCGCTCTGACTCTTCCTGCGCAGACCGACGGATGGGCGGCCATCTGGCCGGGTAGGGCGCGTCTGTCCTCAGCGCGCCGTCCGGTGGCAGGAAGCGGTTCGCGGCGCGCTGGGGACAGACGCGCCCTACCCCGTGAGTTGTTGGACCAAATATATTCTTGTCGTCCATCCCAAGGTTTTGTCAGTAATCCGCCCGTCTCCCCCGAACCTCGCGCCAGGCGGATCCGGTGAACATGAGGATGGAGAACCGAAGGGCACGCGCGGCAGGCGTCGGTCAGCGGACTGGATGGATGGTCGGGACTGCTCATGCGATTGCGTTTCACCGGCGGCGGCGCATCCAGACGAAGAAACCGATCACCAGGACGCTGCCCGGCATGCCGAGGAGGAGAATCCAGTTGGCTCCCGCCGCCTGGCCCCTGGTCATGACGAGCTTGTATTCGCGGATGGGTTTCGGGCCCAGGCCGGGCAGCATTTCGTCGCGCGCGAGGAGCCAGTTGATGACGTGGCTGGCAAATTCGTGGTTGGCCGTCTTGTCGATGGTTTCGTTGCCGAAGAGGATGGATTCTCCAATCACGACGAGGCGCGTCGAACCGCGGTCGGCGCTGACCCCCGGAATGGTGCCTTTTTCGACGGCCACCATCAGCGGCACCTGTCCCACGAAGTCGTTCGGGCTGGTGTGATAGGTCGGGCCGCGCCGGATGTCGGTGAGCACGCGGGCGCCGTCGCTGGTGGCGGCGAGCACCTCGACCTTCGGAGCGTCGGCCGCGGCGGAGCTGGATGTGGATTTGCTGATGGCGCGCGGGAGGACGAGGTAGAGGGCTGACTGGGACTGGATGAACGGTTTGGAGAGTGGATGTGTGCCGAAGCCTGTCACCACCATGTCCTGGCCGGTCGAGGTGAGCTTCTTCTGTTCCTGCACAACATTGATCCCGACCTCAACACCCCAGTTGGCCAGAAGTCCTTCGAGGCCGGTCGGCTTGTCGAGGCTGAGGTAATTGAAGAGCACGAGCAGGCGCCCGCCCTGCTTGAGGTAGCGGTCGATCTTGTCCAGCTCCTCCGGCAACAACGCTTGCGTGGGGCCGGCGATGATGAGCAGCGAGCAGTCGGCGGGCAAGTCGGTGGCGGGCGGCCAGCGCAGCGTCTCGAACTGCACGTTGCTCTCCTTGAGCACTCCGGCGAAGCGCGCATAGCCCATCAGCGGATCGTCGCTGTCGGGCCGGTGCTCGCGATGGCCCTGGAGGAAGTAAGCCTTGAGCTGGCGCGGATTGGTCACGCTGGAAATGGCGGAGGTGAAGAGCGGCTCGCCCTTGAAGTGCGTCCGCCTCACTTCCTTGCTCCGCCCGGACATGAGGGGTTCCAGGTCGAGGGTGGAAAGCTCGTTCTCGTAAATGACCTTGGTGCGGCCGAGGCAGTCAAAGATGACGAGATCCTTGTCCGTGAGTTGATTCAGCTTGTAGCGCGCCTTGGTCAGCGCGGCTTTCCCGGGGTCACGCGTGTAATCCACTGTTTCGACGGCGATCTTCGGATTAAGGAATTGATATTCCTTGAGCAGCCCCCAGGTGAGGGCGAAGAGCGATTCGCTGCGATCGAAGTAGATGGTGACCTTGACGTCGTTGGTGACGGAGGCAATGAGCCGCTGGGTGAGCGAAGAAAGCCGGGCCTGGGCGGCCAGGGAAAGGTTGAGCCGCGCAAAATGCCGGGCCGCGAGGTAGTTCGTCATCACCACCAGCGCGAACACCGCCAGAGATCCCAGCAGCACGCTGAGGCTCAGGCTCCATTTGCGCCCGAGCGAAAAACTGGCTGTCGGTCTGGTGTTCATCTCATCTCCAGCGGCGGCTCTCCACGATCTTGTGCGTCAGGAAGAGGAAGAAAAACGTCAGGCTCACGTAGAAGACGAGCGGCCGCGTATCCACCACGCCACGGGCAAAATCGCGCATGTGTTCGACCAGGCCGAGATACGAGTAAAGCTGCGCCTTCCAGCCCGCCTGACCGGACGAACCCATCGCCAGAAAGCTCAGCAGCAACAGTGAGAAACTGAGCGCCAACGCCACCATGGCAGCGATGATCTGGCTGCGCGTCAAGGCCGAGGCGAAAAGGCCCAGCGCCACGAACACCGAACCGAGCAGAAAGATGCCGAGGTAGGTTGAAATCAGCGTGCCGGCATCGAGCACGTTGGGATCGTTGCTGTAGCGCCGCACGATGTAGATGCAGCCCATGAGCGGCACCCACAGCAGAAGGTAGAAAAGGAGCGCCCCGCTGAACTTCGCCAGCACCACCTGCAGATCGCTCACCGGCGTGGTCATCAGCGTCTCAAACGTCCCGGAGGATTTCTCCTGCGCCAGCAAGCGCATCGTGATGACGGGCGGAACCAGCAGCAGGATGAACCAGAAATAGAGCGTGTCGAAGAACAGCTCCGTGATCGGCAGGGGCGTGGACTCGGCGTTGAGTGTCTGCAGCAGGTTGGAAAAACTCAGCCCGATGAGGAACAGCACCGCCGCCATCACCACGTAACCGGTCCACGAATAAAAATGCGCGCTCAGTTCGCGCCGCACCAATGTCCGGTAAGCTTGCATCACCCGGCCTCCTCCTGGTCGGCCCGCGTGAGGCGCACAAAAATGTCCTCGAGCGAGTGTTTGCTGCGCGTCAGTTCGCGCAACCGCCAGCCGTGCTGCTGCACCAGCGAAAACACCTTCGGCCGCAAATCCAGCCCCGGCTGCGCCGTCAGCGCGCAGCGGATGTAATCCCCCTCGACCGGCGAGAGGTCGTAGTGGTCGATCTCCGGCACCTGTTCCCAGCAATGCCGCAACGCCTCCACCGGCGCGGCGATCTCCGCCACCACCTGCCCGCTGGCGCTCATCAGTTGTTGCAGGTTCTCCGGCGAATCCGCCGCGAGGATGCGTCCATCATGCAGAATCAGCACCCGCGTGCAGGTCATCTCCACCTCGGGCAAAATGTGGGTCGAGAGCAGCACCGTATGGTCGCGCCCGAGATCCTTGATGAGCTGGCGCACCGAGCGGATTTGGTTCGGGTCCAGCCCGATGGTCGGCTCGTCGAGAATGATCAGGTCAGGCTCGTGCAGGAGCGCGTCAGCCAGCCCCACGCGCTGCTGGTAGCCCTTGGAAAGCTGCCCGATGATGCGCCGCGAAACGTCGGCCAGTCCGCATTGCCGCAGCACCACATCCAGACGTTCACGGAGGCGCGCCCGGCTGAGACCCTTGAGGCGCCCTCGAAACTTCAGATACTCGCGCACCCGCATGTCGCGATGGAGCGGATTGTTCTCCGGCATGTAGCCGATGCGCCGGCGCACCTCGTCGGTCTGCGTGAAGACATCGAAGCCGGCCACCCGCACCGTGCCGGAGGTCGCCGGCATGTAGCACGAAAGGATGCGCATGATCGTGCTCTTGCCCGCGCCATTGGGGCCGAGCAGACCGACGATCTCCCCGCGCCCGACGCTGAACGAGACCTCGTTCACCGCCGTCGCGCCGGTGTAGCGCTTCGTCAGTCCTTCGACTTCAATCATGAATCCGTCGTTGCCCATCGGTGAGCCTCACTCTAGCGAAACCCGCGGTGAACCCGCTAATAAAAACTCATCGCACGGTCACTTCCGCCGCCGCCTCGGTCAGGCGGACAAATGCGCCGCGTCGGTACGAGACGATCAAATCAAGCCTGGCCCGCCCGCCCCTGGCCTTGGCCTGAAGAATTTTCGCCGCCGCGACGACGTCGGGCGTGGCCTGCCCGTCGATGTGAGTGACAATCATTCCCGCCTCCAGCCGGGCGGTGGCTGCCGGTGTCCCATTGTCCACTCCGCTGATCAGCACGCCTTGAACCACCGGCACGCCCATGACCCGCGACAGATCAGAGGTCAATTCCTGCACGGAAGCGCCCACCTTGCGGCGAATCAGCGCCGAATTGAAATAGCTCTTTTCAGGCACCAGCCGCACGGTGAGCGTCCGGCGCTTGCCGTCACGAGTGAGGGTGAGGGTCACATCGCGTTGTTCCTTCGCGGCGGTCACGGTCCTGGTGAAATCCACGAAGCCCGCCGGCGCGCGGCCGTTTACTTCCAGAATCATATCACCCGCGCGCAATCCGGCGAGGCTCGCGGGACTCTCCTCCTGCACTGAGGTCACCACCAGCGGATGGATCCCGGGCCGGACGCGCGCGCCGAACCAGAGCGAGTCGAGCAATTCGGGCGAATAAATCTCCGCCATCATCGCCGCGACGAGTTTGATGGGAATCGCAAAGCCGATGCCCTGTCCCTGGCTGAGCACGGCCACATTAACCCCGATGAGCTCGCCGCGCAGATTGACCAGCGGTCCACCGCTGTTGCCGGGATTGATGGCGGCGTCAGTCTGCAACCAGTCCGGCACGTCGAGGGATTCGCCCTCGGTGGTCGGCCGACGGCTCTTGGAACTGAGAATGCCGCGGCTCACCGAGGCGCCGAGGCCGAAGGGATTGCCGAGCGCCAGCACGGTCTCGCCGAGCAGGAGGTCGTCATCCGCGGCGAACTTCACCGCGGTGAAGCGCTCGCCCGGCTTGCCGCGGAGACGCAGCAGCGCCACATCGGTCCGGCTGTTGCCCGAAATTTTTTCGCACTCGTATTCGCGCCCGTCGTGCAGTTTGACCCACACCCGGCTGGCGCGGTTGACGACATGGAAATTCGTCAGCACGAAGCCTTCCTCGTCGATGATCACGCCGGAGCCCAGGCTGTATTGGGTGTTGGGCGCGCGGCGGCGGTAATAGGGATCGAAGAACTCGCGGAAAAGATTCTCCATCGGATCGCGCGTCCGCACCACTTCCTCGGTCGCGATATTGACGACTGACGGCATGACGCGCTCCACCGCCTCGACCACGGCATCGCGGCGCACATCAGGTTGCGGGGGCGCGGCCGCCGCCGGACGAGACGCAATACCCAGACAACTGAGTCCGAGCGCCGCAAAGGCCAGCGCCGATGAAAGTCCAGATTGATACCGGCAAATTTGCTGCATAACAGTGCGGGGAATCTACCGGCCGACGGCACGCTGGCGAATTGAAAAATGAGGAGTGGCCCTTGGTCTGGATGCCGGTGCTCCCGGCGGACGACAAGCGTTCGTCAGGCTCCTGGCAACTCCACCACTCCCAAACGGCGATAGAAGCGGTGGTGCGCCCACGAATGCCTGCTTGAGAAATGCATCGCCCGCAAACGATCCGACTGGCCGAAGACATGACCCCGAACGCCGGGCCCGAGAATTATTTCACGGTGTTCACCAACGGCGCGAGTCCCTGAAGGCGCACTTCGAGGCGATCGCCAGAGTCAATCGGCCCCACTCCGCTCGGTGTGCCGGTAAGGATCACATCGCCGGGCAGCAGCGTCATGTTCGTGGAGATGAAGCTGACGAGATGGAAACAGTTGAAAATGAGCTGCGAGGTGTTGGAATTCTGCCGCAACTGCCCATTTTGGAACAACTGGATGGTCAAATCGTGCGGATCGATCTTCGTCTCAACGTACGGCCCGAGCGGCGTGAAGGTGTCGAACGACTTGCAGCGGCACCACTGGCTTTCGGAATTCTGAATGGTGCGGTCGCTGACGTCTTGCGCCGAGGTGTAGCCGAAAATGTAGCGCGCGGCGGCGGCAGGAGTGACGTTGCGCACCCGGCGGCCAATCACGATGGCTAGTTCCGCCTCGAAATCGACGCGGTGATGCGCAAACGGGATCTCGATCTTGCCGCCGTCCGGGAGCAATGACGTGGTGGCCTTGAACCAGAAGAGGGGTTCCTTGGGCAGCGGCTTGCCGGATTCGCGGGCGTGATCGGCGTAATTCAGGCCGACGGCGATGATTTTGCTCGGCTGCACTGGCGTGAGCGTGCGCAGTCCCTTGAGCGGAGTGGGCTTCTTGTCAAACGAAGGGGAACCGAAAACATCCCCACGCAGGCGGAACAGTTCCCCGTCCACGACCTTCGCGTAGAAGATTTCGTCGCCCTTTTGAAATCGGCCGATGGCTGCCATAAAAGTGAGTAATTTCTATCAAATTCCGGCTCATGGTCGCAAGCGTAAAGTCGGAACAAACGCGAAACGGGAAGCAAGTCTGGCCCGGAATGACGCAGGTGAACTCCGAATCGGCGCGACTCAGGGCGTCATATCCACAGGGCTGAATCGGCCGGGACACTGTTCTGCCGTGGTCCGCCGGTGATGGGGCACGTCCAGGTTTTCTGGCCAGATCCTGCTTGCCTTGCCTGTTCTTTGCGATACAAAGCATCCCATGGAAAACAATTGGGCCACCGAGCACATCCAGGTCATCCGCACCCTCATGGAACGCTCCGCGCTCTATCGGCGGGCGCTGGCGCCAATCATGACGTTTGCCGGAGCGCTGGGCGTGGTCGCGGCGGCGGCGGGATGGCTGGCTCGCATCGAAAGCTGCCGCGCATTCGCGGGCTACTGGCTCGCGATGAGTCTCGTGGGACTGATCGGTGCGCTCGTTCTCGTGCGTCGGCAGGCCTTAAATGCGGCGGAGCCATTCTGGTCGCCTCCGACTCGGCGCGTAGTTCAGGCTGCTTTCCCTGCTGTCATTTGTGCCGTCGCAATGGGGGTTGTCTACGCGTTCTACCAATTGACCAGCCTTTCCCTAGTGTTCTTGTGGGCGACGATCTATGGACTCGGTCTTCACTCCACCGGCTTTTTCACGCTCCGCGGGCTTCGACTGCTCGGTTGGTTGTTTCTCGGGTTTAGCCTTCCGCTCCTCGTGGCGTCGCCTGCGATTATCGGCGCCATGCCGGCGGTGGAGAATCCGGGATCTCAGTGGGCCCATCTGGCCATGGGCGCGTTTTTCGGCCTGCTGCAACTCGCCTATGGCATCTACCTTTACTTCACAGAGCGACCTGCCACTCAGCCGTGAATCCCGAGACTTTCCTCCAGCTTGATCGGGTGATCCATGAGAAGGGGCGGCTGACAATCATGTCGCTGCTGGCCGCTTCCCCACAGCTTTCCTTTACTGAAATAAGGGGGACTCTGGGCATGACTGACGGCAATTTGACGACCCACATGCGCACGTTGCATGAGGCCGGCTATGTGGCTATCACCAAGGCATTCCAGCAGGGCCGGCCCCAGACCACCTACATGCTGACCGACGCCGGCCGCAAGGCTTTCACCAGCTACATCGATCTGCTCGAACAAATCGTCCGGCAGACCCGGGGCGAATAAAGATCCCGCTCAAGTTTGAACATTTCCGAACCGATGCAGTCTTTAACTTTGTGATGCAAAGTAAAAACTGAAAGCCCGGCCAGACTGCTCCACCATCTCGAACCATGAAAATCCTCCGCGCCTCCCACCTCGGCATGTGCTTCGGCGTGCGTGATGCCATCGCGCTCGCGCAACGCGAAGCCCGGCACGAACCCATCTCCGTTTACGGCGACCTGGTGCATAACCCCACCGTCCTCGGACGCCTGCACGCCCAAGGAGTGCAGATCGAGCGCCAGGCCGCTGCCATTTCCACCGCGACGGTGATGATCACCGCTCACGGAGCCTCCGAGCGGGCCCGGAGTCTGCTGGCCGCGCGGGGGCTGCGCGTGCTGGAGGCGACCTGCCCGCTGGTTCACGCCGCCCATCGGGCGATCATCGGGCTGGTCCGCGACGGCTATCATCCGGTCATCATCGGCAAGCGGGATCATGTCGAGGTGCGCGGACTGACCGAGGATCTCGCGGCGTTCGATGTCGTTCTGACGCCGGAAGACGTCGAACTGCTCCCGGCGAAACCACGATTTGGCATTGCCGCGCAAACGACGCAGCCCATCGGGCGCGTGCGTGAAATGGTCGGCTTGATTCGCCGGCGCTTTCCCCTGGCCGAGACGCGATTCATCGATACGGTCTGCCAGCCAACCAAGCTGCGCCAGCACGCGGCCGAGGAAATTGCGCAGCACTCGGACGTCGTCATCGTCATCGGCGGCGTGGACAGCAATAACACCCGTGAACTGGTCGCGACGTGCGGGAAATTCTGCCAGCAGGTGCACCATGTCCAGGTGGCGGAAGATCTGCGGCCTGAGTGGTTCCAGGATGCGATGACGGTCGGCGTGACCGCCGGCACTTCGACGCCGGACGACGTCATTGACGCCGTCGAGGAACAACTGCGCGCGCTGGCCGATAGCATGGCTCGTCGCCCGAAATCCACCGCCTTGGAAATCGCATGAGCACCGCGCGCGCGCATCCGAACAGGACGGACTGGCGCCGATGGTTCGTGGTCGTGCTTTTTGCGACGGCCATGGCCTGGGTGGAATCGTCAGTGGTGTTTTACCTGCGGACGATGACCGATCGAATCCAGCCGCATCAGCCGAATCCGCTGCCGGAGTTCAAGGGATTCGAACTGGCGGAAATCGTTCGAGAGCTGGCCACGATGATCATGCTCGCAACGGTCGGTTGGCTGGCTGGCCGCACCACGCGGAGCCGCCTCGGCTACAGCCTGGTCGCCTTCGGTGTCTGGGACATCGGCTACTACGCCTTCCTGAAAGTGCTCTGTGGCTGGCCGGCTTCGTTGCTCGACTGGGATTTGCTGTTCCTCATCCCGCTGCCGTGGTGGGGACCGGTCGTTGCGCCGATGCTGATCGCTGTGCTGATGATTTCGTGGGGCACCATCGCCAGCCAGTTTGAACGGCTTGACTGCTTGAACTGGTCCAATAAGCGAACCTGGCTTCTTTGCGGTCTGGGCATCGCGCTGGGGTTGTATGTTTTCATGGCCGATGCGTTGCACATTGTCGGACAGGGCGAAGCCGCGTTGAGGAATTTGCTGCCAGTAACTTTCAATTGGCCCGTGTTCATGCTGGCGCTCGCATTCATGTCTGCGCCGGTGCTGGACGCATTTCGCCAGATTGTCAGCAAACACGCCGTGGTTGAGCCGGCGAGAACCTCCTGAAAGTCGTGGATGCCATCGCCCCATCGTTGAACCGTGAAGAAATCCCCGTGCTGCTGCGCGGCGAGGCTGGCCCGGCGAGCGAATGGGTCCGCGAATGGCGCGCCCCGCGGGTGCTCCTTTATCTCTCGGTCATCGTATGCGGGGCCGGATTGTTTGGCGCCGCCATTGGCTGCTGGCGGGCGCCGCTGCAAGGATTGTATTCGGCGATCAAGTTTCCGCTCGTCGTGTTGCTTGCCGCGCTCGGCAACGCGCTGCTCAACTCGATGCTCGCGCCCCTCCTCGGACTCAACCTCAACCTTCGCCAGACGCTGCTCGCCGTGCTGATGAGCTTCACCATCGCCGCCGCCATTCTGGGCGCGTTCAGTCCCCTGATGTTCTTTGTGGTCTGGAACACGCCACCGCTGGAGCCGGGCGCGTCCATCTCGGTGACGGCGCACAGCTTCATTCTGCTGACACAGGTCGGCATCATCGCGCTGGCCGGCATCGCGGCCAACGTGCGTCTGCTGCAATTGCTGCAACACCTCAGCGGGAGCGTGTCGGTGGCGCGTCGGGTCGTGTTCGCCTGGCTGGCCGTCAATCTCCTGCTCGGCAGCCAGCTCTCGTGGAATCTGCGACCGTTCGTTGGTTCGCCCTTTCTGCCGATCGAATTCCTGCGCGGCGATGCATTCGCGGGCAGCTTCTTTGAATCCGTCTTCCGCGCCGTGGCCCGACTGTTCGCTTTCTGAAAAGCCGAGTGATCCAATCGACCCATCAACCCAACAAATCATGAACGACTCCACTGCTCCCCTCCCGCCGATGCCACCGCTCATCCCGCCCGTTCGTCCCGGAGCGAGCCGCACCCCAGCCGCGCTGGGCGAGAATCCCGAGGAACAGGTTCCGATCACCGGCCTCGTGTCCGCCTTTGAAGCCATCCTGCGCCAGCCGCGGCGTGTGATGCATCAACTGCGCCAACCCGGCGCCAGCAACGTCATCACGGCCCTGCTGATTATCGCGGCGGTGTGCAGCGTGGTGTACGGCGGCGTGGTGGGCACCTTCTCCGGCGGCGTGCAACTGTGGGCGGCGCCGGTGAAGGTCGCCGGTGGGCTTTTTGTTTCTGCGCTCATCTGCCTGCCGAGCCTCTACATCTTCGCGTGCCTCAATGGCTCGCGCGTCCGGTTGGTGGAAGTCGCGGGCTTGCTCGCCGGCCTGCTGGCGCTGATGACCGTCTTGCTGGTGGGCTTCGCGCCGGTGGCGTGGGTCTTTTCGCAATCGGTCGAATCGATCGCCGCGATGGGCGCGCTGCACCTGGTGTTCTGGGCGATCGCCTGTTACTTCGCGCTGCGTTTTCTCGATTCCGGATTGCGTCATCTGGGCGAGCAATCCGGCGGCGGTCACACGGTGTGGCTGTTGATCTTCATGCTCGTGCTGCTGCAAATGACCACGGCGCTCCGCCCCATCGTGGGCACGTCCGAGGTCTTTCTGACCAAGGAGAAGAAGTTTTTCGCCGCGCATTGGATCGAATCGCTCCAGAAGGAAAGCGGCGCGAAACCGCCCGCGACCGATCTGCCCCGCTGATCTTGCATCCACTTCATTCCATCCCAATCAAAGACTCGTTTTTCACGCGATGAAACAGATCCGAACCCTCTTCTTCCCTCTCGTCCTGTTCGCCTTGGCCTCTGCCGTGGGCGCGAGCCTGCTGCTCGGGCGAAGCTTGTGGACGGGCCACTGGCGCCAACTCTACCTCGTCTGGAACTTGTTCCTCGCCTGGGTGCCGCTCGGCCTGGCGCTGCTGGCGATCCGCATCGAGGAACGGCGCGGCCTGCGTCATTGGCGGTTCGGGGCCGTCGCCCTCGCGTGGCTGATGTTCTTCCCCAATGCGCCCTACATCTTCACCGACCTCGTGCATCTCGGATCCTCGCGTCACCCACTGTTCTGGGTGGACCTCGCCGTGATCCTCGCCTTCGCGTGGACCGGCCTGATGGTGGGACTCTTCTCCCTGCAACTCATGCACCGCGTAATCGCGGAGCGCCTCGGCTGGCTCGTCGGCTGGCTGTTCGCCGGTGTGGCGGCGGGCTTGAGCGGCGTGGGCATCTACATCGGGCGCTTCCTGCGCTGGAACAGTTGGGACGTGGTGGTGCAACCCATCGGACTGCTCGCCGACTTGCTCGGCCGCCTGCCCGCCCTTCCAAGCCATAAACGGGCGCTGCTGGTGATGCTGTTGTTCTCGGTGTTTGTCGCGCTCACCTACCTGACGTTGCATGCCTTCACGCTGGCCAACCACCGCCGCGCCGACCATTTGCCACCTGTCGCGATCTGATCGGATCGGGTGCGGCTGTCTCGCCCCGACCAACTCGCACCAAAGCGGGACGCCGCGAAAGGCGTTTCACTAAACCAAGGATCGGTTTCCCGATTCACACCCAATCCATGTCCACGCTCATCTCGAACACGCTTTCATCCCGATATGAATCCGAGCCGGTCGCCGACAACTTTCAGGCACCGCGTGGGACGGGTTTGCCACCCGTCACTGGGACCGCACGTAAAGCCGACGGGTTGCAAACCCGTCCCACGCAGCCGCTCTGGCTGCCGGAGGAGATGCGCGTCGCACCCCGGCTCGATCCCTCCGCACCGAGCGGCCGCACCGAGCCCCGGTTCGCACTGCTCATCAATCCGTTCTATCCGAAGGATCCGCACGGCAGTTTCGGCAAACACGTGCTGGTGCCGGCGCTCGCCCTCTCCAGCATCGCCGCCGCCACGCCGCGCGATTGGAGGATCGAGTGCTGGGATGAGAATCTTCTCCAGGGCCCGCCGCCATCCAATCCGCTACCCGAGGTGGTCGGCATCACCGTGCATCTCACCTTTGCGCGCCGCGCCTACGAATTGGCCCGCTGGTACCGGCAACGCGGCAGCAAGGTCGTGCTCGGCGGCTTGCATGTCTTCGCGTGTCCCGATGAGGCCGCGGCCCACGCCGATGCCATCGCGCTCGGCGACGGCGTCCAACTCTGGCCGGAGATTTTGCGCGCCGCAGCAAGCGGCACCTTGAAGGCGCGCTACACCGCCGACTTCGAGCGCAACTACGACTTCGATCCGCCGCCGCGGCGCGAGTTGCTGCCGCGCGCGTCATTCCTCAGCACGGCCAGCGTCATCGCCACGCACGGCTGCCACAATCGCTGCGGCTTCTGCTACCTCGCGACTGACGGATTGCGGATGCCATCGCGCGTGCGCGATCCGCGCGATGTGGCGCGGCAACTGGCCGACAGCGGCGAGCCTTACGCCGTCTTTCTCGACAACAACCTCGGCGCGAACCGCGGTTACCTGTGGCGCCTCTGCCGCGAGTTGCGTCCGGTGAACATCATCTGGAGCGCGGCGGTGAGCATCGATGTGACGGATGATCCGGAACTGATTCGCGCGATGGCCCTCGCGGGTTGCACCGGCGTGTTCATCGGCTTCGAGACATTGTCCGATGCAAATCTCGCGCACGCGCGCAAGCGCACCCCGCACACCGCCATCTACGCCCGGCGCGTGCGGCTCTTTCACGAGAACGGCATCCAGGTCAACGGCAGCTTCGTGGTCGGCTTCGACGAGGATCGGCGCGATTGCTTCGAGACCATGGCGCAATGGATCGAGGAGAACCGGCTGGAGTGCGCGACGTTTCACATCCTCACGCCGTATCCGGGCACGCCGCTGTTCCGGCAATTGGAGCGCGAGGGACGATTGCTGCATCGCGATTGGGACTTGTATGACACCGCCCACGTCGTGTTTCGTCCCAAACACATGACGCCCGACGAACTCGCCCTGGGCTACGACTGGCTTTACCGGCGGCTTTTCTCGCTGCGAAGCATCTGGCAACGGCGTCCGCGGCAAGTCTCGGCCGTGGCGCCGTATCTGGCGATGGCGCTGCTCTACAAGCGCTCGAACCGGCTGTGGCATTTTCTCATCAAGCACCGGTTGGTGCATGCCGCTTGGTCGCCGCTGGTGCAATGGAGCCGCTGGCGGCACGCGGCGTTTCGGCGAAGGCTGGAGCGCTCTGAAGCCAGCGCACCGCATGAACTCGACTCGGAGATTTTGACTACGCAAAGCGCGGCGTCAGCAGACCTTTGAGGACGTCGCCATGAACACTTTATTCCTGGCAAAGCGAAGACTGGTGACGGTCGTGGTCATCGTCCTGATGGCAGGGCTTGTTTGGTTCCTTTGCCTGAACCCGCGCGGAGCACCGTCTTCCGCGGACGGTTTGGCGCCGGCCATTCCGCCGAAAGCAGAGCGAGTCAAGATGTGGTGGTTCACGCGGATTCGTCTCCTTGAACGGCACGGACAGGTGCCCGAGGACGCCGATTTGAGCGACTGGCAATTGGCGCAACACACGAGTTGGTGGGGAAAGCCGATTGATCCCGACAAGTTTTGGAGCAATCGGGCGGTTTGGTGCGATTCCGCCTGTATGTCGTCTGCTCGACGGCATGGCCGTGCGTGGCCTCCAATCCCTGCGGTGTATTCGAACCTACTCGGTTCACCAGTGCTTGAGATGCTTGGACAAACAGCGGGAGAAATCGAAGGTCCCGGTATTCGTTACGCGGTTTCCTCCAGAGAGAGTGCCTTTTGGGATCATTTCATCAAATCGCATCCGAAGCCGCCCGAGGATCTGAGCGCCAAGCAGTTCCAAGTATCAGAGGAGATCCTGAGCCGAAGAGATTTTGAGCGATACCGGTCACCATCTCCTTTGCCTCCAGAGGAGATTGTGCGGAGAGAGCAAAAGGCAGTGCGCGAGGCGATCAATTTAGGTTACCCCGCAGAAGCGTTTTCCGATGCAGCGTTGTTTTGGACTTACGTCCTGAACAAGGGGGATGATCTTAAAAACAAAGCGCAACTGCGTGGCGGTCCAACAGCAGCGACACATCTGTTCGATAGAGTTTCAATTGACCATCGGCTGATCATTGAACCACTAAGCGAGTCACAACTCAAAGTCGCGAACGCATGGAAAGCCGCCTACCTCCAGCGCCTCCGCCGTGAGAAGACGGACGAGTCCTACATCAACGCCTACCTGAAAGCGTGGAACCTTTCCCGCGAAGAAGTCTTCGGAGAATCGCCAAGATGAACCCAAACGCCCAACTCCTCCTCCGCATCCGCCTCTGCGTTGCTGTCTTCATCGCCGGCCTCGTAGTCAGCGGCGTGACGGCCATCCCGTTGGAAACGGAATTGAACTGGCTTACCGCGCTGCCCGGCCTTTCCGGCGGCGCGCAACCCGGCGCCAACGTGCTGGCGCAGTGGCTGGAAACCGCCCGCGCCGCGCTGCACAACACCAACACGCGTTACCCCTTCATCGCCTACGGAGGCGACTGGCTGGCGTTCGGGCACCTCATCATCGCGCTGGCGTTCGTCTGGGCGTGGCGTGAACCGGTCCGCAACCGCTGGCTGTTCGACTTTGGCTTGATCGCCTGCGCGCTGGTCATTCCGTGGGCGATGATCTTCGGCGCGCTGCGCGGTATTCCTTGGTGGTGGCGGCTGATCGATTGCTCGTTTGGAATCCTTGGGGCCGTCCCGCTGTGGCTGGCACGACGCGATGCCTCCAGACTGGTGACCGAAACGCGGTCTTAATTTTGAGAGTCTGTTTGAAATGTAGCAGCCGACGTAAGAAAAAACTCGCGGTCAAAGATCGGGCCTCGCCGCCAGGAACCGGGCTTCGCAGGGCGCGTCTGTCCCAGCGTGCCGCACCTCTCGCCCGCCGAACGGCGCGCTGAGGACAGACGCGCCCTACCTTGGGAGGTTCCTGGATAGCCTCTGATCTTAGGTCGCAGGGGCCTGCAAAAGCCGGAAAATTTGAGCCTCCTTACGTCGGCTGCTGCGTCCGAGGTTCTAGTATTCAAAAAGGCTCTGCGTTCTGTGCTCGTGGCCGCGGCTGGGCGGTCGCGCGCCGGGTTGTGCAATTGCCTTGAAAAAGAGGCACCCGCCAATCAGTTGTACCCGCGGGCGACCGCAACATCGTCCGAAGCAACGTCATTTATGAACATCCTTCGCCTGATTTTGCGAGGCGCGCTGCTCCTCGCGCCGCTCGCTTCCTTCGCCGCCGCGCTGGCTCGACCCAACATCGTGCTGATCTACGCGGATGACCTCGGCTATGGCGATGTCTCCTGCTACGGCGCGACGCGCGTCAAGACGCCGCACATTGACCGTCTCGCGGCGGAGGGCTTGCGCTTTACCGATGCGCACTCGGCGGCGGCGACTTGCACGCCGTCACGCTTCGCGATGCTCACGGGCGAATATGCCTGGCGCAAGAAAGGCACCGGCGTGCTTCCCGGCAACGCGCCGCTCATCATCCCGCCGGAAACGCCCACGCTGCCCGGCATGTTGCAGAACGCGGGCTACACGACCGCCGTCGTTGGCAAGTGGCATCTCGGCCTTGGACCCGAAGCCGGTCCAGATTGGAATCGCGAGATCAAGCCTGGTCCGCTCGAAATCGGTTTCAATTACTGCTTCATCCTGCCGGCCACCGGCGACCGGACGCCCTGCGTGTATGTCGAAAATCACCGCGTTGTGGGTCTTGATGGGACGGATCCCATCGAAGTCAGCTACGGCAAACCGATCACCAACGAACCGACCGGCAAGTTGAATCCCGAATTGCTGAAGGTGAAGCCGAGCCACGGCCACGATCAGACCATCGTGAATGGCATCAGCCGCATCGGCCACATGCGCGGTGGCAAGGCGGCGCATTGGGTGGACGAGGACATGGCGGATGTGATCACGCGCGAGGCGGTCAGTTTCATTGAGCGGAACCAGGAGAGGCCGTTCTTCCTCTACTTCGCCACGCACGACATCCATGTGCCGCGCGTGCCTCAGGCGCGCTTCGTCAACAGGACTGAGATGGGACCGCGCGGTGATGTCATTGCGGAGCTTGATTGGTGTACCGGCGAGATTCTTGCCGCGTTGGAAAGATTGAATCTGGCCGGCAACACGCTGGTGATTTTCACCAGCGACAACGGTCCCGTGGTGGATGACGGCTATCAAGATGACTCGGTCAAGAAACTTGGGACGCATCGTCCGGCGGGACCATTGCGCGGCACGAAATACACCGCGTACGAAGGCGGCACGCGTGTGCCGTTCCTGGCGCGCTGGCCCGGGCGAATCAAGCCCGGCGTTTCCGATGCGCTGCTCTGCCAGATCGATCTGTTCGCCTCGTTCGCGAAACTGGTGGGGCAAAACCTCGCCACGAACGCGGCGCCGGACAGCTTCGATTTGCTGCCGGCGCTGCTGGGCGAATCGAAGATCGGCCGGGACATTTTGGTCGAGCAGGGCGGGCCGTTGGCGCTGCGTCAGGGAACATGGAAATTCATCAGCGCCGGTCCGCGGGCGCGGGCCAGGCAGGCGGGCGCGGCTGCCAAGCCCGCGATCGAGCCGGGCGACAAGGGAGCCAGAATTGATCCCGCGCTCCCGACTCCACAGCTCTACAATCTGGCGTTTGATCTCTCCGAAACCAACAATCTCGCGGCCAAGGATCCGGCGAAGGTTAAGGAGCTGTCGGATGCCCTGGAGAAGATCCGCGCTGCGGGCCGCAGCCGACCTTGATGTATCCTTGGGGACCGAGTCTGCGGAAATCGTTCGCTGACGGAAGGCCCGGCTTGTTTCCGAAGCCGCCGTTCAGGATGATCGCGCGCGGCCAAAGAGAGCCGTTTGTGAAACACGCTGGCCCCCACTTCATCGACCCGACCTTTTCCGCCCGGGCGCGCTCGACGGGAGAGATTCTCCGTCGCGTCGCCCGGTATCTGCGGCCATACCATCGGCTCGCGCTGGCGACCATCGGCTGCGCGGTGCTCTCGCTCGCGTTCACCTTCGCCTTTCCCAAGCTGACGCAATTCATCATCGATGTGGTGATCGCCGATCGTCGGGCTGACTTGCTGGGTCCGGCGATTGCGGGGTTGTTTGTCGCGTTCCTGCTGCGCGATGCGTTCAACAGCCTGCGCATCCGCATCAACAACCAGTTCGAGCAAAACGTCATCTTCGACATGCGCCGCGAGGTGTATGGGCGTCTCCAGCGGCTGCCGGTGAATTACTTCGACCAGCGCGCCTCGGGCGACTTGATGACGCGCGTTCTCGAAGACGTGAACAGCGTGGAGCGCGTGCTGATCGACGGCACCGAGCAGGGAACCGTGGCGGTGCTGAGCATCATCGGGACGCTGGCGTTCCTGTTCTCGATGAACGCGCGGCTGGCGGCGCTGGCGCTGGTGCCGATCCCGTTGCTGGCCGCCGGCGCGCTCTGGTACACGCTCACCGCGCATCGTCGTTACCGCGCCCAGCGCATGGCCTCGAGCGCCATGAACGCGCTCCTGTTGGACAACCTTCAAGGCGTTCGCCAGATCAAAGCCTGCGGTCGTGAGGTCCACGAGGACGGGCGCTTTGCCGCGCGGGCGGACGATCTGCGGAGCGGCACGTTGCAGGTGATGTTCGCCTGGGCGTGGTACTCGCCGGCGATGAGTTTTGCCGCGGCCATCGGCAGCGGATTGGTGCTCTGGCAGGGCGGACAAATGGTGATGAACGGCAGCATGAAGATCGGCGAACTCGTCGCCTTTCTGCTGTTCCTGGCGCTGTTCTACGAGCCGGTCAGCAAGCTGCATGGCTTGAATCAGTTGCTGCAAGCCGCGCGCGCCGCGGGGGAACGGGTGTTCGACATTCTCGATGCTCCGTCCGAAGCCGAGAACACGTTGCGGACTGACAAGCTGCGCGAACCGGTGCGCGGTGAAGTGATTTATGAGGACGTTTGTTTCGCCTACGCGGCGGAGCGGTCGGTGTTGCGCAACGTCTCGCTCCGCGCGCAGCCCGGAGAAATGATCGCGCTTGTTGGCCCGACGGGCGCAGGCAAATCGACGCTGGTGAATCTCCTGCCCGCATTCTACGAAGCCACCACCGGCCGCATTCTCATCGACGGGCAGGATGCCTCCGGCGTTTCGCTGGAGTCGTTGCGCGCGCACATCAGTGTCGTGAGCCAGGAGCCGTTTCTCTTCAACGGCACGATTCGCGAGAACATCCTCTACGGCCGCCTCGAGGCAACCGAGCCGGAGGTGGTGGCGGCGGCGAAAGCAGCGAACTGTCACGAGTTCATCACGCGGCTGCCGGACGGCTACGACTCGCGGGTCGGCGAGCGCGGGGTGAAGTTGAGCGTCGGCGAAAAGCAACGCGTCAGCATCGCCCGCGCGTTGTTGAAGAACGCGCCAATCCTGATTCTCGATGAGGCCACGGCCAGCGTGGACACCGCCACCGAGCGGCTCATTCAGGAGGCGCTGGAGCGACTGATGCGGGGACGAACCAGCTTCGTCATAGCCCATCGCCTCAGCACGATTCGCCGCGCGAGCCAAATTCTGGTGTTGCGCGCCGGGGAAATCGTGGAACGCGGCACACACGAGGAATTGCTGACGCAGGAAGGTCTCTACGCAAAGCTGGCACGCATTCAAAACACCACTTTCATCGAGGAAAGTTTCGCCAGACTGTCTGACTGAGAGTGTTTTTCGTGTGAATCTTGGGTGAATTCGCGATTTGCGTAGTGTTACGCGGGACTTTGCGTATGGGTACGGATGGCGCAACGGGATTGCATATCCGATAGTCTATGCGTTGGTTGTTTTGGAAACGCTCTTTGAAAGTCTGCGAAGGTTTTCAGAGAGTTTTAGATTCGGGCGACAGAACGTTTCTTCAGCGGGGTCCCCCAACCCCCACCTCCTTGGCGTCTGTTGCCCGAATCTTCTTTATTTTACCGGGCCGCTTGAAGACAACTTCGGGCGGCCTGGTCCGTTTTACCCTGGCGCAAGGATGGCGTTCATCCCTATTGCCGAGGTTAACAAGCAAAGGGTCCTGATTTCGGTGCTGCCGTGGCGCCTGGAGTGCCCGACTCAGTTGGTCACGCCGCGGAGGCGGTTCCAGCGTTTGCGGATGCTGCGGGCGTGACGCTGAAATCCCAGCTTTGTGAAAGCCATCGCGCCGAGATGTGCGGAGCTTCGCTTCAATCGGTGCCACTCGCGGCCGAGGGAGATCCTGTCCCCCACGGTTACCCGCAGGAGATCGGCCATTTCCTCGTGGCCTTGGGCTGATGCCTCCTCCATCAAATCGCGATAGAGCAACCCGAGGTGAGGGGGCATCTGCCAAGTGATGAGCGAATGCAAAGGCACCGGAGCGCCATAGGAACCCGCCTGCTCAAACACCTTGAACAATTGCAGCATCAGGTTGGTCCGGTAGCATTTATCGCACTTGCCGCAATTGTAGCATCCCGCGGTGTAAACGGAACACGTCCGCAGGTGGCGCAGCGCTCCGGTGGTCTGTGACACCACCTTGAGCTTGCCCAGCCGTCCCAACTCGCAGCCGTCGTGCAGGAAGGTGGTCGCCGCCGTGGTCCATTGCGGGTCCGCCAATGGATGCGAGCCCCATGGTTGCAGTCGTTCGTACGGCCAGGTGGATGGGATGATCACCGTCCCAAAGTGCCGCTGGAGGCCGAGTCCCACCGCCGCGAGGAACGGGCCATGCAGGCAGCGGCCCCAGAAATCGCCATCGAACGACCGGCCCAATCCCGGATAGGTCGGGTCCAACACGTCGCGCAGGTCGGTTTCCACCGGAATCAGTTTCATCCCGAACGCGGCGGCGGTTTCCCGGTTGGCCGCAACGATTTGCGGCCAGACGGATTCGTCGCTCGCGGGAATGTCAAAGCCCTTGACCGTGAGCAGGGTCGAGATGGTCTGCCGATGTTTGACCAGCGAATAACGCGAATCCATCCCGCCGGAAAAAAAACATGCCGTGGCGTCGCTGAATCGTGGCGTTCCCTCCGGGACGACGAACGGCGTCATGACTGCGATTCGCTTCAGGAAACCCGGGTACCAACTCAGATAAATATCCTGCACCGTTGTGATCGCCTTGACCAACCTTCCCGAGACCGGCGCGCTAACCTCCAGTGATTCGCCGAGGAACATGGCCGGCAGCAAGGCGGCGGCGAGGAAAGGATCGCCCGGCGTCTCCGGCGGTTCCACGTCGGCATGGAAGGCAATCTGCCCGGTGAAGGTTCGCTCCGGCGAGGCTGCCTTGCTAAACTCCGCGGTGAATCGGGAGACGCCTCCAGCACGATTGAATGTGACGGATTTTACCAACATACGATCTGGCGGAGGCTGACGCTCTCAACGGTGCTTTACCATTCATTTGGGAATGGAGAAGCGCGCTTGACCGAATCGCAGGCCCTGTCGGCGTTATAGTGAGCCGCCGAGCCGCCGCTGAATCTCGCGCATTCAGCGATCCCGCTTGAGCAGATAATCCGCGATCGCCTCCAGCGCGACGGCCTTTCCGCGAAACACCTTCAAGGCCGCAAAGGCGTGAACAGTCAGTTGTTGCGCGATGGCCTTTGATTTTTCCAGTCCGACGATCGACGGGTAGGTCGCCTTCTGCGCGGCGATGTCCTTGCCGGCGGTCTTGCCCAGCTTCTCGCTCGACTGCGTGACGTCGAGAATGTCGTCGATCACCTGGAAGGCGAGACCGACGTGATAACCGAAGTCGGTCAGCGCCTTGAGCTGGGCCGGGGTGCAATTGGCGCTCATGCCGCCGAGACGCACCGAACAGCACAGCAGCGCCGATGTTTTTCGTTCGTGGATGTAGCGCAACTGATCGGTGGAGATCTTCTTGCCTTCGCTCTCCAGATCCACGACCTGCCCGGCGATGAGTTGGAGGGAGCCGGAAGCCTGGGCGATTTCCAGGACCACCTCGCGATGGGAATATCGCGGCCAGGCGCGGCATCGCGCGGCGATCTCGAACGCCTGCGTCAGCAGCGCGTCGCCCGCCAGCACGGCAATGCCCTCGCCAAAAACCTTGTGATTGGTCGGCTTGCCCCGACGGAAATCATCGTTGTCCATCGCCGGCAGATCGTCGTGGATCAGCGAATAGGTGTGGATGCATTCCACCGCGCACGCCAGCGGCATGGCCTCGGCAGTCGAACCACCGCAGGCCTCCGCCGCAGCGAGACACAGCGCCGGGCGCATGCGTTTGCCACCGGCGAAAATCGAGTAGCGCATCGCCTTGTGGATGGTGGCGGGGCGGATCGTTTCCTTCGGCAGGAAACGGTTCAGCGCGCGGTTGACCTGCTCGGTGCGCGAGTCGAGGTAGCGGGCCAGATCGAAGCCGGTGGAAGGTTTTTTGGTGACTGACATCGGCGCTTTGTAAAAGAAGCCAGCGCCAGCGGCAAGCGGAAGATGGCGCCTTTTCAGACTGGCGCGGAGCTTGCCTGGGTGCGACAAATGCGCTACGAATTCATCAATGATTGCCGCCGCATCCAAAGCCCTGCCCAAGCGCCTCGCCAATCGCCGGTGGACATTCGCGGAGATGGTTGCCGAATTGCCCGAGACCAACCTTCCGACCGAGCTTTGGGATGGCGAACTGATTATGTCACCCTCTCCCTCCTTTTTTCACCAGGAAATCGTCTCGCGTTTCTACGATGCTCTCAAAGCTTGGGTGGGTTCCCGAAAGCTCGGCAAGGTGGCTTTTGCGCCGGCGGACATGGTTCTTGCGCCGCGCCGCGCCGTGCAGCCCGATGTGCTTTTCATCGCCAAAGAGAGATGCCACATCATCGGTGCCCGTGTCAACGGCCCGGCGGATCTCGTTGCGGAAGTCGTTTCGCCCGAGTCGAGGCGTCGTGATCGGATCGAAAAGCGCGACCTGTATGAACAGCACGGCATCCGCGAGTTCTGGCTGCTGGATCCGGAGGCGGAGACGGTTGAGGTGTTCGTGCTGACGGCGGGTGAGTATCGGCTCCTGGGTCGCTGGCGTCCGGGCGAGACGGCCCGCTCGGAGATCCTCAAGGGCTTCACGCTTCCCGTCGGCAAGCTCTTCAAAGACGAGTTGTGAATCCGAAGATGGCGTAATTGCGAATCTGGCTCGCCGTTTTGAGAAGTCCGATTTCGACAAACGTTGTTAACTCGACTTAACGAAGAGTTACCGATTGGAAACTGAGTGGATTCGACACGCAGAAGTCTTCAGAGACGACGGATCTGGGCCATTCTGGCAGTGCTGGGCGTTGCGGGCGTTTTGTTTCTTGTTTGGCACGAGGTGTCGCGGGGCGATAGGTATCGCCTCGGAATGACGCTCGCCGAAGTGAAATCAATATCCGGGGGACGTTTCCCAACGGAGCGATTTGCAGTCGAGTACGACGAACAGCCCACGCCGGTTCAGATGGAGAAGGATGCGCTTTACTACAGTTACGAGGAAGAGGCCGGAGTTCTGTTGGTGTTTACCACCACGAGGTGATGATTCAGAAAAAACGCATCGGAGTTTTCGGAATCAGTCTCTACAAGGTAATTGATCGGTGGAGAATATCGCCAGAGCAGGGCCTTTGGAGACGGGTTGAGTTTTGATGTTCCCCCAGTTTTCTGCCTTGGGTGTCTTTTAATTTGAGTCAACTCGTGTTCTGGGGGGCGCATCTCGACACTGCTCCCGAATGCAACCGGGTTGGAGCGCGACGTTTACGTCGCTTCATCGTTCGAGAGGACCGTCCGCCAATCTTTCGCCAACACCCATCGAACGCTGAAGCGGCCTCAAGGCCGCGCGCCGGGGGCAGTGCGCGGATGCGCCCTGTTCTGGGGCGTCGGTGCCATTTTTCTATTCCTCACCCAAGGCCTTTTGTTACGCTCCGGGCCGCATTTGGAAATGAACATGGACACGCCCAAACCCGCGCCCAGCGCGACTCAACCAGCCGGCGCCGAAGCCGCGCCCGCTCCCTCCGATTTCATCCGCGAGATCGTGATCGCCGATCTGGCCGCCGGAAAACACCAGAAGATCGTCACCCGCTTTCCGCCTGAGCCGAACGGTTATCTCCACATCGGCCACGCCAAATCGATCTGCCTCAACTTCGGCATCGCGCGCGAGTTTCAGGGCACCTGCAACCTGCGCATGGACGACACCAACCCGACCAAGGAAGACGTCGAGTATGTCGATTCCATCACCGAGGATGTGAACTGGCTGATCGGTGGCTTTGCGGATGACCGGCTCGGGCTCAAGCCGGCGGGCAAAACGCCCGACGCGGTGACCAGCAACGGCCGTCCAGATTTCTACCTCTGCTCGCTCAATCCCAAGACCGCCGGCGCGGGCGCGAAACTGGAGCCGTTCTACGCCTCGGATTACTTCGAGCAGATTTACGAGTATGCCGTCGCGCTGATCAAACAGGGCAAGGCCTTTGTCTGCGACCTGACGCCGGACGAAACCGACGAGTATCGCCGTCAGGCCAAGGAAAGCCCGTTTCGCAACCGTCCGGTGGAGGAGAATCTCGACCTCTTCACGCGCATGAAGAACGGCGAGTTTCCCGACGGCGCGCGCACGCTGCGGGCGAAGATCGACGTCACTTCACCGAACATCTGGATGCGCGACCCGCTCATCTACCGCATCCGCCATGCGGCGCATCATCACACCGGCGACAAGTGGTGCATCTATCCGATGTACGACTTTGCCCATTGCCTGAGCGATTACCTCGAAGGCATCACGCACTCCATTTGCACGCTGGAATTCGAGGTCCACCGCCCGCTCTACGATTGGATTCTGGAGAGCCTCGATCTGCCACGCCCGCTGCCGCATCAGTTCGAGTTCGCGCGGCTCAGCCTCGGCTACACGGTGATGAGCAAGCGCAAGCTCATGCAGCTCGTGACCGAGAATCTCGTCAGCGGCTGGGATGATCCGCGCATGCCGACCATCTGCGGCCTGCGCCGCCGTGGCGTAATGCCGCAGGCGTTGCGCGATTTCGCCTATCACATCGGCATCACGAAATACAACGCGCTCACCGACGTGGCGGTGCTGGAGAAATCCATCCGCGACGATTTGAACAAGCGCGCCCAGCGCCGTCTTGCGGTCCTGCGCCCGATCAAGGTGGTCATCACTAATTTTCCTGAAGGTCAGACCGAGGAACTCGACGCGGTCAACAACCCCGAGGTTCCGACGGCCGGTTCGCGCAAAGTGCCGTTCAGCCGCGAGCTGTTCATCGAGCGCGACGACTTTATGGAAGTTCCGCCGCCGAAATACTTCCGGCTGCGCCCGGGCGGTGAGGTGCGGCTGAAGTATGCGTTTATCATCAAGTGCGACGAGGTCGTGAAGGACGCGGCGGGGAACATCGTCGAGCTGCGCTGCACGGCGGATCTGGGCAGCAAGACCGGCGGACCGAATGCCGCGCGCAAGGTCAAGGGCACCATTCACTGGGTGAGCGCCGCGCATGCGGTGGACGCCGAGGTGCGGCTTTACGACCGGCTCTTTACCGTGCCGGAGCCGGATGCAGACGGCGACTTCAAGTCATTCCTCAACCCGCATTCACTCGAAGTGCTGACAGCGAAATGCGAACCATCGGTGCAAGACGCGACGCCCGAGCAGCGCTACCAGTTTGAGCGCCTCGCCTACTTCGCTCTCGATAAAGACAGCGCGCCCGGCAAGCTGGTGCTCAACCGGACCATCACGCTCAAGGACGCGTGGGCAAAAGAAGCGCAGAAGGGGTGAAGATCCAGAAATCCAGCCTGACGGCACTCTTGCCGGTTTTGGCTACGAACGCGTATGCGCTGTACGGATTGTTCTTCCTGAATTGGAATGTGGCCGACCTCTATTTCTGGTTCTGGTGCGAGTTCATGCTCGCTGGAATTGCCACCGTTGCGTTCATGCCATTTCTGCCCGCTCCGAAACCATACACCAGAGGCATCATGGCATTGGCGTTTGTTTTTGCCTTTCTCTTCATCTCGATATTCGCATCGATGTTCGCCGGGATGGCATACATGGGAGTGTGGAAGACTTGGAGCCGGTTCCCGGAGTTTTTCGCGGACAAGAAGGCCGGATTGCTGCTCACAGTCGGGTCTTACTTCTTGGTTTCTTTGTTTGTAGTGGTCCAACGCAGCCTCCTGATACCGGTCGGAGAGTTCGTGGCGGTGTCATTCACCAGGAAGGCGTTGGTGGTTCTGGGGCTCTATCTGGTTTTCATGATTCACGGTTGGATTCGTGAGTGGACTACAGGAGGCCGACTGGACCTGTCGCCAGCCTATCTAACGGCTTTGGGAGTCACATTGATCACCCTGAAACTGTTTGTTGAAGCCGGTTTTTTTGATTGGTTTGTCAAACATCGCCCCTCGAACAGGCAATCAGCCAGGTAGAGATCGCGCTCATCCTGCTTGAAATGGCGTGCGATGAACGAGCGGGAGTTGCTGGGCGATTGCCTTTGCGCGGTCCTATCCGTAGAGTCTCGGACATGAACCCGATCAGCCTTTCCATTGTCACGCTGACCCTTCCCGCCCTCCTGGGCTGTCTGCTGTGCGCCGTGCCGGTCAAGGCGGCCCCTGATCCTTCCTGGCCCGATCCTCTGGTGATGCTAAACGGCCAGCGGATGACGAGCCGCCAGCAATGGGCCGAGCTGCGGCGTCCGGAGTTGAAGTTCCTGTTCGAGCGATTCATGTACGGCGCGATCCCGCCCAAACCAGCGCCGATGGAATTCACCACCAACCTGGTTGATCCCAATTTTCTCGGCGGCAAGGCGACGCTCAAACTGGTCACCCTCAGTTTCGCTTCGAGCGACGCGCCGAAGATCGACCTGATGCTGGTGGTGCCCAATGGGCGAACGCAGCCGGCACCGGTGTTCCTCGCCATGAATTTTTGCGGCAACCACGCGATTCATCCTGATCCGAGGATTCCGCTGACGCGCGGCTGGCTCTACGACAGTTGCGCGGGGTGCACGAACCACCAGGCCACTGCGGCGGCGCGCGGTGGCCAGGCAAAGGATTGGCCGCTGGAAGCCATCGTTGATCGGGGCTTCGCGCTGGCCGCGTTCTGCAACACCGACGTCGATTCGGATCGCGCCAATGTTTCGGATGGCGTGTATGCGTGGCTGGCCGGGCAGCAGACGGGATCAGTCACCAACGCCGCGACGCAGGACCGCGGCTGCATTGCCGGCTGGGCGTGGGGATTTCATCGCGGCGTGGATTATCTCGTCGGCGATCCCGACCTGGACGCGAAGCGCATCGCCGTGGTCGGCCATTCGCGCAACGGCAAGACGGCGCTGTTGGCGGCGGCGTTTGACGAGCGCATCGCGATGGCCTTCCCGCACCAGGCGGGCTGCGGCGGCACGGCGCCCAGTCGTGTTGCGCCGGCGCTGGCTGCCTCCCAAAATAACGGCCGACCGACCGCCGAGACGATTGCGGTGATCAACAAAAACTTCCCGCATTGGTTCAACGCGGAGTTCAAGAAGTTCAACGCCAACCCGGCGGCAATGCCCTTCGACCAGCATTGTCTCGTGGCGCTCATGGCGCCGCGACCGGTGCTGTTTTCCAATGCCCAGGAGGATCAGTGGGCGAATCCATCCGGGCAATTCGAGGTGCTGCAAGCAGCCGAACCGGTGTACCGCCTGCTGAACGCTGGAGGACTGGACGCAAGCAAGATGCCGGAGCTGGGCACGCTGGTGAGCAGCCGGCTCGGTTATTTCATCCGCCCGGGCAAACACTCGATGACGGCGGAGGACTGGGCGATCTTCCTGCAATTCGCCGGGCGCCATTTTGGGCAAACGAGGTAACGCTCCGCCGAGCAGCCCAAGAGAGCGGGGTGCGCGTGGGAGCCGGCGACTGGTTGCGTGAAAACAAAAGTGGCGCGGACGAAATCCGCGCCACTTCCAAAACGGCCGGAGCCGGCCGGGACAGGGGATCAATAGGTGAGGGTGAGCTCCGCGCGCAGGAACGTCATCAGGTTCCCATACGTGTAGAAGTTGCCCGGGAGGACGAACTCACTCATCAGGCGGCCGGCCAGGTGCTGGTTGAATTGGTATCTCAGACTGGTCTGAAAGAAGTGGCCGCGGAAATTGCCGGAGTCGGTGAACAGCCCATCCCTGATCGCGACCGCGCTGGCGCGCGTGGGGACGGACTGGTTGGCGAACATCGCGTTGTAGGTGGCGCTGAATTCCATCCTCGGCATGGGATTGATGGTCCAGGTCGGGCCGAAATGCTGGATGTTGGCGATCTGGCCAACGCGGGTTTCATTGATGTAGCTGAAGACGTTGTAGAGTTCGCTCCAGCGCGGGTAGCGGCCCCAGAGAATGTCGAACATCTCGTCATCCTGCGTGTTGGGGTCGTCGCCCGAGAGGCACTCATAGCCGAGCGAGAGGGTGTTGTTGTAGCGGTCCTTGAAGAGATAGGAGATGCGGCTGTTGATTCCGAAGGCGCTGAGGTCACGGAAGCTGTTGTTTATCGGCGTGGGGTAGTTGATGGCGGCATCCTGCTTCTCGCCGAATTGATAGGCACCCATCACCATGTATTTCCAGTGATCTGCCACGATGCCGGAGACCGAGCCGCCAAGGGTGTAGATGTTGGCGTTGTCGCCGCGCAGCGGGGCACCCGGAACGACCTCGTCGTGTTTGTAGAAAAAGAAGCCGTCGAGATTGGCGTAGGAGAGCGATTTGTTGGCCACGTTGAGCACGGCGCCCATTTCATCCTGATCGGTCAGATACACCGTTTCGTCGGCGGGGATGATCGGCATCCATTGATTGGCCAGCGCGTACTGCGCGATGCCGACGGCGCTGATGGTCGTCTTGGCCTCCTTGAACTCGTAGGTGAAGCGTGCCGAATCGAGGTACGTGGTCCACGAACCGTCCAGCGGGGTGCCGTCAAAAAACAGCCAATCGTTGCCGAAGGTGAGGTAGTCCTGCCGTCCGACGGTGAACGAAGCCGGCGAGTCCGCGATGTTCTTCCACTGCAGGTTGACGTTGTCGAAGATGCCGTAGTACCAGGCCTGGCCTTCATTGCCGCGGTAGGAAGTGAAGGATGCCGGGCGCATCCAGTTCTTGGGTTCCGCCGTCAGCCGGACGTTGGCGCTCACGTTGGTGATGGGGGAGATCGAGGTCCACAGCCGGCCGCGAAAGCGGAAGTAGTCCTGCTCGGTCACGGGATTGTTCGGATCGAGGGTCTGCGCATTGTTGAAATACTCGTTGCGCAGGCGCAGATCCATGCCCCAGGTGAGCCAGGGGACGGGATGCTTGGATTTCGCAATGAAATCCTCGAATGCGCTCGGTTCCGCCGGCTTGACGGCGGGCGGCGCGGCGGTGGTGGTTGGGGATGCGGAGGCTGGCGTCTGCGCCGAGGCGGTCAAGCCGGTGACGGTGAGGGAAGCCAGCAGGGAGGTGAGGCGTTTCTGATTCATACGGTTTCGTTTGTTTGTCGGAATGGGAGGGACTGCGTCGGCTCAAGCTTCCGGTTGACTGCGCTTGACCGAAAAACAACGGGCCACATGCCCTGCGTCGGGCGGCGTGGTCATGAGGCTGACGAGCACCGCCGTCAGCAGCGAAATGGGAAAGGCGATCAGCAGCGGGTCCACCACCGGCCAGTTTGGTTTGTCGGCCAGGATGCTGGTCTTGACGAGGCCAATGACGGTGCATTCCGGCATCTTCACGTAGCAGAGCCAGAACGCCGTGATGGCAAAGCCCACCAGCATCGAGGCAATCGCCCCGGCCTTCGTCATCCGCCGCCAGAACAATCCGCCCAGAAACGCCGGCAGGAACGTCGAGGCGCACAGCCCGAAGAAGATGGCCGTGGCGCGCGCGATGATGCTGACCACGAATTGCTCCTTGCGCGCGTAGTAGCCGAACATCACCGCCAGCACCAGGCCGATGAGAATGGTGATGCGCACGATGATGATGGTGCGGTTGGACGCGGCTCCGCCCTTGGCGCCAAAGAGAGTTTCATATACGTCGCGGCCGGCCGCCGTTCCGAGAGTGTGGAACTGGCTGGAGAGCGTGCTCATCGCCGCCGCCAGCAGCGTGAGGAGGAAGATCAGCCCGAACCATTTCGGCATCGCCGTGGTGATGAAGGTGGGGATGATTTGATCGGACACGCCCTTGGCGTAAACCACCGAGATGCTGCGGCCCTGCGCGATTTGATTTGGGCCGGCGGCTTCCGGGAGGAAGGGCTGATCCTTGTCGAGCACCGCGGGGACGACGACGCCTTCCCGCACCACGCCCAGCGCGTTGGTTCCCTTCGCGACCGGCAGCCACTTGCCCGCCGCATCTGCTTGCGCCGCCTGCAGGAAATTGGTCACCGTCTTGCCGTCCTTGCCGGTTTCCTTGAGCGCGTCGAGCCATTCACCGGCAGCGTTCTTCTTCATCACCTGCAGCAGGACGTGCTTCTGGTCGCGGTTTTTCTCCGGGTTGATGTCCTTGATTACCCGGCCCTGAAACAGGCTGCCATGCAGTGCGAAGTAGGCGTTGGAGAGGGAGCCGGTCGTGAAGGCCACGCCGGTCATCGCCAGGATGAATACGCCGCCGATGCCCACCGCGCGATTCAGTTCACGCTTGCTCTTCACCGTCATGAAACGCACCGCGAGCTGCGGCTGCGCCAGCACGCCGATGCCCACGCCCATGACGATCGTGGACACCACGATCCACCACAGATTGTACTGCGTGGAGCCAAACCCGAATTTCGGCATCGCCGTCCAGCCTTGATGACCGATGCTCGTCAGCGCCGGTGGCGCCAAATCGGCCAGGCTCGACAGCGTCTTGTGCCCTTCCACCACGCCGCCCACTTTGGAGTAGGTGTAAATGATGAGCACGGTCATGCCGAGGAACATGATCGTCCCTTGCAGCGCATCGGTGTACATCACGCCCTTGATCCCCCCGAAGAACACGTAGGCCGCCACGATAACCGCGAAGATCATCAGCGCCGTCGTGTAGTCCATCTGGAAGGCGGTGGCGACGAATTCAGTCCCGCCGATCAGCACCGCCGCGCCGTAGAGGGGCATGAAGAGCGCGATCACCAGACCGGCGAAGACCTGGATGAACGTGCTCTGAAACCGGCGCCCGAGGAGTTCGGGAAAGGTGTGCGCATCGAGATGATGTCCCATTCGCCGCGTGGGTTCGCCCAGCACGATGAAGGCGATGAAGATGCCGATGAAGATGTTGCAGACGGTCAGCCAGAGCACGCTCAGGCCGAACATCCCGGCCACGCCGCCAAAGCCGACGATGGCGCTCGTGGAGATGAACGTCGCGCCGTAGCTCACCGACATGATGAACGGGTGCGCCTTGCGTCCGGCCACCAGATAATCGCTGGTGCTTTTGGTGCCACGGTAGCCCAGCCAGCCGCAGAAAGCGGTGGCAAAGAGGTAGAAAAGAACGACAACGATATCGAAAATGGCGACTTCGGCCAGCATCATAGCTCAATGAGTTTGCGTTTGTGTCGTGACAGCGTTCGCCGGACGCTGCGGGCGTCGGCTACTCTGCCCAGCCCGAAACAGCCCCGCCGCTGACGCCATGCTGTCAGCCAGCCGGAAACCGTGTCCGGCGCTAGAGTTTTTCCTCAGCCTTGTCTTCCTCTGCGGCCCAGCGGATGTCGTCTTCCGCGACCGTGTCATCGCCCCGGTTCCGGTTGATGAATCCGTAAACGACGCACAGCGCCGAGCTGGCGAGGCAGAGCAGGAAGGCCAGGGCCACCCAGTTGTCTTCAAGTCCCAGCATGGTTCATTTTCGAGACGCGCTCGGGTTCGGGTTTGGTGGAGGAAAGCCCGGCCGCCGCGCTGGCTGCCAGGCAGCTCGCGGACAATCCACCGGTTCTTCCCGCCGAGGGAAACACGGCATCGACATGGCACGCAGAGACGTGGGTCATGATGCTTTGCAGGAATAAATGTCGAAACCAACCGTGGATTGCCAGCATTAAAATAAAAATCTGCCATGTTTTACAAAATAAGCATCGGGAATCAATATTGTAGAAGCTGCTAATTGAAGGCGTCTGGCTGATTTCAGACTTGCTTTGCCAGTCAGGTCGTCCGCGAATCAGCGGCAACACACTCTGCATTCCAGATAATGAAGCCGCTCGCCTACAGCACCATCGTGGTCGTCTATGTCCTCATCATGCTCGCCGTCGGCTGGTGGAGCATGCGGCGGACGAAGAACGTGGGAGATTTCTTTCTGGGCGGGCGCAGCCTGGGACCGTGGATGAGCGCCTTTGCCTACGGCACCACCTATTTCTCGGCCGTGCTCTTCATCGGCTACGCCGGCAAACTCGGCTGGGGCTTCGGTCTGCAGACCATGTGGATCGTTCTCGGCAACACCCTCGTCGGCTCGCTGCTCGCCTGGTGGGTGCTCGCCCGGCGCACGCGCGGCATGACCGCCCGGCTCAATGCGCTCACCCTGCCGGAATTCCTGCGGGCACGCTACGAAAGCAAAGGTCTGCAGATCATCTCAGCGCTCGTCGTCTTCGTGTTCCTCGTGCCGTATTCGGCCTCGGTTTACATGGGCTTGAGCTACCTGTTTCAAAAGGCGCTCGGCCTGCAATACAACGAGGCGCTCATCTTCCTCGCGCTGCTCACAGGGGTGTATCTCGTCATGGGCGGCTACTTCGCCGTCGCCATCAGCGACTTCATCCGCGGCTTTGTTGAATTCGCCGGCGTGATCCTGATGGTTTCCCTGCTGGCCGCGATGAAAGGCGGTTTCGTGGCGAGCTGGACCGCGCTGGCCAGCGCGAAATTCATGCCCGCGCTCACCGCTCCTCCGCCGCCGGTCGGGCCGCCGTTTCCGGGATGGCTGACGCTCGCGGCGCTCGTGCTCATCACCAGCTTCGGACCGTGGGCGCTGCCACAAATGGTGCAGAAGTTCTATTCCATCCGCAGCCAGGCCGTTGTGAAGCGCGCCATGATCATTTCCACCGTGTTCGCCCTCTTCATGTCCTTCGGCGCCTACTATACCGGCTCGCTCACGCATTTGTTCTTCACCGATCCCAGGACGGATTTGCAGCCCATTGTCGATGCCGCCACCGGCAAGCCGAACCTCGATCTGCTGATGCCGCATTTCATCACCACCTTCGTGCCGGGCTGGCTGGTGCTGGTGATTCTGTTGCTCGTCTTCTCGGCGTCGATGTCGAGCCTCTCCTCGCTGGTGCTGGTATCGAGTTCGGCCATTGCCATCGATCTCTTCGGCGCCTTTACCAACCGCGCCGGGAAGGACCGGACGGTCATGCTGCTGATGCGGTTGCTCTGCGCCTTGTTTGTCGTGCTGTCCCTCGTCATCGCGATGAGCAAGGTGGACGTCATCGTGAATCTCATGGTCATTGCGTGGGCTTCGCTCGCCGGAGCCTTCCTCGCGCCGTATCTGTACGGGCTGTTCTGGAAACGCGCCACCAAGGCCGGCGCGTATGCCGCGATGTTCTCGGGCGTCGGCACGTCGGTGACACTGTTTTTGCTCTGGGGCAAGCCGAGCATTCCCATCGCGGGCGCGATTGCGATGATCGTGCCGATGTTCGTGATGCCGCTGGTCAGCCTGATGACCCAGCCGCCGAAGGCCGGGACCATCGAGAAAGCGTTCGCTTCCGATCCGGCGTGACCCGGCGGGCGGGACGTGTCCTTCGCCGCGCTTGCCGCCGCGGAGAATGCCCTGTTAGCCTGCGCGCGTGAAAACCGCTGCATCAGTATGTGCGCCGCGCGACCGGACAGGCCGGCCGACGCCCGGCGATTAACCCGCAATCTGCCGGCATCTCATGGCGTTTCACTTCACCTTCCTCGGCTCCGGCACCTCACAAGGCGTGCCCATGATCGGAGTGGATTACCCGCCCGTGTTTCTTGCCAATCCCAGGAACCATCGCACACGCCCGGCGATTTTTATCGAAGCCGACGACCTCCGGCTAGTCGTGGACACCCCGCCGGAGTTCCGCCTCCAATGCCTGCGCGAAAACATTCGCTGGCTCGACGCTGTGATCTTCACTCACGGCCATGCGGATCACATCATGGGCCTCGACGACTGCCGGAGGTTCTGCGATCTGCGAGGTGGGCGCCTGCCGGTTTACGCCAATGCCGAGACGATGGCGACGTTGGCCCGCGTCTTTCAATATGCCTTCCACGATGGCCCGTGGCCGAAGGGCTACTTCGCGCCCGAACCGCATCTGGTGGACGGCCCGTTCACCTTGGGCGATTTGACCATCACCCCGTTTCCGCTGCCGCACGGACGCATCACCACCTTCGGTTACCTCTTCAGCAGGGATGGACGAAAAATGCTGGCGTATCTCAGCGACTGCAAGGAAGTGCCGCGCCCGGCGATCGAGGCGTTGCGGGGCGTCGAAGTCGCCGTGCTCGACGCGCTTCGTTACAAACCACATCCCACGCACATGTCTCTCGACGAGGCGCTCGCGACGGCCCGGCGGATTGGCGCGCCGCGCACTTACCTCACGCACCTCACCCACGACTACGATCACGACCGGGCGCAAGAAGCGCTTCCTGACGGCGTCTGGTTCGCGTATGATGGTTTGCGTGTGGAAATCTGAATCAATGGCTATGACGACGTTCTCGCAAAATTCCCGGCTGCTCGTGCTCTCGGCCTGGATGCGTCACAAACTTGCTTGTTGGATCGCACGCCGAAATTTCGTAGCGCAGGTTTCCAACCTGCTGTATTGCCGACTTCCAGTCGGCAGCGCGCCGGAACCGCGCCAGCGTCCTGCGGGTTGGAAACCCGCGATACAACAGACTTGGAAGTCTGCGCTACGAAGATCTTGGGGAACATTGGCGCTGGCGGTGCTCGCAGGACTGTTCCGGTTGGCTGCTCCGGCGGTCGAAGTCGAGTCCGGCTCGGCTGTGGTGGTTGTTTTCAACACCCGCGTGCCGGAGTCGAAGGAGGTCGCGGAATACTACGCAAAGAAACGCTTCGTGCCCGACGCGCAACTGATCGGACTCGATCTGCCGTCGAGTGAAGCCATCACGCGTGCCGAGTATCTCGACAAACTGGAAAAGCCGCTGCTCCAGAAACTCGAAGCCGCGCGGCTGATGGTCTATCAGGCGGTGCCCGGCGGCGAAACCAACCGGGTCAACGGCGTGGTGCCGCGCAAGCTGGAGTCCGCGAAGATTCGTTATCTCGTGCTCTGTTATGGCGTGCCGATGATCATCCGGCGCGACACCAATCTCATCGAAGCCAGCGCCGCGCAGGTGCGCGAGGAATTGCGCCGCAACGAAGCCTCCGTGGACAGCCAGCTCGCCGTGCTCCCCGGCGCGGGTGAGATGCCGCTGCTGTGGTCGGGTCCGTTGAACAATCCCGCCCTCGGCGCCACCAACGTCGCCCAGTTGCATCCCACCCGGGGCGTGCTCATGGTCGCGCGGCTTGATGGCCCGAGCGCCGCAATTGCCAAAGGACTCGTGGACAAGGCGCTCGAAGCCGAGCGCAACGGCCTTTGGGGTCGGGCCTACGTTGACGCCCGCGGGCTCACCAACGCGAACTATTTGATGGGTGACACCTGGATGCTGCGCTCCGCGGACATCTGCCGCCGCGCGGGTTTCGAGACCGCGCTCGACACCAATGAAGCCACCTTCGGCACCGCGTTTCCGCTCAGCCAGGTGGCCATTTACGCGGGCTGGTATGACGGATCGGTTTCCGGCCCTTTTGCGCGGCCGGCGGTGGAGTTCATGCCCGGCGCGTTTGCCTATCACCTGCATTCCTTCAGCGCGGCGACCATCCGCTCGACCAACACCCACTGGGTTGGACCGCTGCTGGCCCGCGGTGCCACCTGCACCTTTGGCAGCGTGGACGAACCGTATCTCGCCGGAACACTGGTCCTGCCGGACTTCTTCCTGCGCTTCCTGCTCGGGGGATTCACTTTTGGCGAGGCGGCCTACTCGGCGCAGCTCTGGCTTTCGTGGCAGAACATCGTGGTGGGCGATCCGCTCTACCGGCCGTTCGCGCGGCGGCCGGATGTCCTGCACGCCGCTCTGGCCAGCAAGGACAGCCCGCTGATCGAGTGGTCCCATCTGCGCATTGTGAATCTCAACCTGGCGACTGGTTCCGGCCTTGCCGACGCCATCAGTTACGTCGAGAAGCTTCCCCAGACGCAGCAGAGCGCCGTGCTGACTGAGAAGCTGGCTGATCTGAATTGGGAGAACCGGAAGCTGACGGACGCGCTCGAATCCTACGAGTCCGCGCTCAAGCGCAATCCCTCGCCGCAACAGAAGCTTCGTCTTCTGCTCACGCTGGCACGCCAACGCGCCGTGCTGGGTCCCGACAAGGCGGCCTACGCATGGTACGACATCGTGCTGCGGGACTATCCGGACTACGCGGATCGCGCCGGCTTGTTCCGCGAGATGCTCGTCCTGGCCCGGCGCATGAACAATGTTGACGAGATCGAACGGTGCCACCGGGAGTTGAAGAAACCCGGCACAACTCCGTAGCGGCGAGTCGGCAGAACGCCGCAGGCTTCTCGCTCCTTTTCCATCCTGTTCCACGCCATCAAGGATCATGGTCCTGATCGCGATTCAGGAATCGTGGAGGCTTCCCATGTCGGCGCCCTGCCGGGAAGCAGTTACGGCTTCTTGGTTTGAAACTCCGCCGCCGCGGGCGGACTCCACTCGTCATTTCGCCGGGCGCGGGCAAAAACTCGCGCCTTGCCGCCGAGGGCAATCGGCCCGGTGTATTCGCGCGCGGCGGGATGGATCGCGCCGCCCGGCCGACGCGGATCGCCCCCATCGAGCGTGTAGTAAAATCGGGTTTTGTTCGTCGGGCCGTCGAGGGTGAGTTGGAAGCCTGCTGGAATCGGGCCGCCCTGCTGACTGAAGATCGGCGCCGGCACGAACTGTCGATCAATCCATTTGAGGCGTTGCGTGATGAAAGTCTTGAGATACTGCACGGTCCCGGCGTAGGTGGTGTTCGGCCAGTCATCCGAGGCGTTGGGCCAAACATACTCGCCAAGGCGCGGCCAGCGGGCGAAGTCACGCGCCTGCGCCTCGTTGAGGAGGGCCGCGTAACCATCGACGCGCGAGAGGAGATTCGAAGTGGCGAAGAGATCGCGCCGCAACTCACCCCAGCGATCGATTTGTTTCTGGCTGAACTCCGGATCGTCGAAGAGCCGCTGAAACCACTGGCACAGTTCGCGACCGGACACCTGCTCCCACAACCACCCCGTCGGCGAATCGCCATTGAGGTAGTTCGCGTTGCCGAAGCTGAGATTGCGGTCCCAGACCGGCGAGAACACCAGCTTGCCGCCCCGATTCTTGTGCATGTAGGTGCTGAAGATGTAGCCATCGATCGTGTTGGGCATCTCGATGATCCAGAAATGATCGATGGCGGCGGGCACATCGAGATAGCGGGCATAGCCGTTCACCGGATCGGCGTAGTTGGTGCCCATCAGCACTCCCTCGAACTCATCCATCCACCGGCTTAACCAGCGCCGTTGCGCGGGAGCGAGGCGGTCGCCCTTCGGATATTCGATGCCAAGTTCAATGCCTTGCGACGTGGTGAACGAGTTGTCGTTGTCGTCGATTCGATCCCGCTTGAGAATGTAGCCGCCGCTGATGGCGGGTTCGTTGGTGTCGCTGGCGTCGAGCTTGGCAATGTTCACGCGGTGTTTGCCGCGCTTGATTTTCTCCAGCAGCACATAGACGCCCGCATAATCTTCGGTGGAAAGGGTGCCGCCATCCTCGTCGCAGAACACCTCCACGAACCGTCGGCGCACGGAGTAATGGCCCATCTCCTCCCACAGATCGTAAGCCAGCACGTCGCGCATCAGCGATTTGTCGGTGTAGGGCGCGTAGAGCACCCAGTCGGAATCGGCCGGCAGGCCGAGCAGCGGGAAGTCCTGGTTGGCCCCGGTGGTTTCATCGTCGAGTTCCATCCGCAATGATTTCTTGGGGAATTGCGCCGAACTGGAGCCGCGCGACTCGATGCCAATGCGTCCCTGAAACTCGATGGCGCCGCACAGCGAGGCGCGTCCACCGGAGGTTGGAATCACCGTCAGGCAGGCGGGATTTCGCCAACCCCTGCTGATCGAGCCGCCGTAGGTGTTGATGACGAGGAGCGGGAGATTGGAGTTGAAGTCGCGCACCTCGGGGCCGAGCAGCGTGTAGGGCGCCGCCACGATCTCGCTCGGTTGGCAGCCTTCCTGGAAGGCGCGCGCCCGCAATCGCGTGCTCCGGGAGATCGGGATGGCCGAGGTGAACACGGGGGAATTCGTCGTCGGCTCGCTTCCATTGGTGGTGAACCGGATCACCGCCGACGGCGCGGCACTCGTGAGGGTGACGCTCAGGGCATTCGTGAAAATCCCGCCGGGCGGATGAAATCCGGGATTTGCGGCGACAGGCGCCGCCCCGATCGGAGCAGTCTGCGCTGCCGGCACAAACGTGCCCAGCAACAGACACAGCGCTGGAAGGATGGACTTCAACGAGGCGGGATGCTTCACGTACGGCGGCGATCTGTCAGCACTGAACCGCCCGGATGATCGTCCTGGCTCGGCTTCAGTTGCCGTTCTCCTCCGCGAAGGCAGTGAGAAGATTTGCCGGGTGAGGGGAATCTTGCCGCGCTCCTCCCTATTTTTGCGGATAGGCGGCTGAGGAGACGGGGTTCGACAAGCTCCACGTCCGCTCCCGCGCCGAAGCCGTGGCTCGATTCTTCCATCCAGACAATAGGCAGGGGATTGGTTTTCGACTCCGGGCGCATTCCCGGCTGGCGATGGTGCTGCTCATGCCAGCAAGGGAGCCTCTCGCACACGGTCTTCCCTGTGCTCAACAATTCTTCAGGCGGGCGCGGCGGCAGAGTCGGCGGAGACGGGGCCGGCGGACGGGCACCGCTTCAGGAAGACGATGCGCGAGATGCCTGTGATGACGGGTGGCTTGAGCCGGCGTCGGATCTCCTCCAACTCGGTGGTGTTCCCGGTGACCTCGTGCAGTCCGGTGAAAAACCAGGGGCCGCCCTCTTCGCGCCGCACATACACCGGGAGCGGTCCGGTGCTCCCGGCCAGGGTGAGTCCCCACTTGGGCAGCTCGCCTTTGCGTCCGACCCACACTTCCGCGGGATCTCCCTCGGCGAGCGGATTCCACATCAGGCCGAGGCACAATCCCAGGATGACGCCGTCGCGGTGAATGACGAAATACGGCGGGCCATCCTGCCCGCCGAGATCCGTGCGGATGGTCTGGAAGTCGTAAGCCGTGCCGGGAAGATGCGGTGGAAGGGGTCGCGTGGGCATTGGTTCTGACATGGCCGAAGCCAAGCAACGCCGGCAGACGCCGTCAACGTGCATTCTGCCCGGTCCGGAGGTTTCGGACAGAACAACCTGCTTCGCTGCCTCGAGATCCATTGGATGCTCAAAGGCTGGAACCATCGGTGCCCGCCCGAGGAAGCATCCGGTTGTTGTGGCAACGAACCGCTGGCGGGGCTGCGATGACGTTTGGGATTCGGTTCCAGGTTTCGATGGCGTCCCGGTTCAAGCTCGCCAGGCGATGCGGACGCTGGCACACTGCGCACCTATGGAAACCGAGGCGATTGTTCGCTGCCTGAAGAATGACCGGTTCGCCGCACGCAACGACATCGAGCTGCTGGAAGTGCGACCCGGCTTCGCCCGCGCGAAGATGACGGTGCAGCCGCATCACTGGAATGGACTGGGCACGGTGCAGGGCGGCGCCATCTTCACGCTGGCCGATTTTGCGTTCGCCGCCGCCTCCAACTCCCATGGCACGGTGGCGGTGGCGGTCAACGTGAGCATCTCCTTTCTCCAGGCAGGCCGCGAAGGCCAGCTTTGGGCCGAGGCGCGGGAAATCTCGCGCAATCCCAAGCTCGGCAGCTACACCGTCGAGGTCAGGAACGATGCCGGAGAACTGATCGCGCTGTTCCAAGGCATGGCCTATCGCAAGCAGGATAAATTGCCTGGCTGAAGCATTCCGCTGTTCGCCCCGCTTTTCACGCTTCCCCTTTTCGGTCCGTCCCGCTAGAAATCATCGGGCTCTTTGCGGCACGGATGCGCAAGGTTTGCCACCTCGATCGAGGCGCCACCATGATAGAACTGAAACGGATTTTACTGGTCGAAGACAACGCCAACGACGTGGAACTCACGCTCGCGGCGCTGGCGGAACATCGCCTCGCCAATGAGGTCCACGTGGCCCGGGACGGGGCCGAGGCGCTTGATTATCTGTATCGCCGAGGCAAATACAGCCAGCTCCCGCCCGGCCATCCGGCCGTGGTGCTGCTCGACATCAAGATGCCCAAGGTCAGCGGGCTGGAGGTGCTCAAGCAGATGAAACAGGATGGCAACTTCAAGACCATCCCGGTGGTGATGCTGACTTCGTCACGGGAGGAGGGGGATCTCGTGTTGAGCTACCAGCTCGGCGTGAATGCCTACGTGGTCAAACCGGTGGACTTCGACCAATTCACCGAGGCGGTGCGCAACCTCGGGCTCTTCTGGGCCATCATCAACGAGCCGCCTTCCGGCACGCTGGGACGCCAGTCGTGAGCCGTTGCATCAGCCCGCCATGGCCGCCTGGCTGCGGCGGGATTCCCCTGTCAATCCGGGCCATTTTCCTCGGATTTCGGCCCTTTGACGCGCATCAACCGCCGGGGAGATCCCGCTTGCCAGCCCCCACCACCTAAACTAGGTTCCGCTCGCGTGAAAGGCCATGAGTCCAACTGCGGCGCGCCCGAAAATTGTCCCCGGGCGGACATCTGCCCCTTGAACAAGGTGCGGGCCGGCACCTGTGTGCGCATCAAGCACCTTTCCGGCGCGCCCGAGCTTTCCCAGCGCCTGCGCGAAATGGGCTTCTGCGAGGAACAGAAAATCAAGCTTGTCAGCCGCCACGTCAACCTCATCTGCCAGGTGTGCAACGCCCGCCTCGGCATCAGCGAGAAACTCGCCGAGATCATTCTCGTCGAACCGCTGCCTCCCGGCCTCAAACTCGTCTGATCATGCCTGCCGAGCCTCAACCGCTGACGTCGCTCCCCGTCGGCAGCGCCGGCACCGTCACCGAAATCCGCGTCCCGCCCGAGAACCGGGGGCGCATCCTCGAAATGGGTCTGCTGGTCGGCACGCCGGTGGCGCTGGTGCGCTTTGCTCCGCTGGGCGACCCGGTCGAAATCAAGGTGCGCGGCTACCATCTCACTCTCCGTAAACACGAGGCGGAACAAATCTGGGTGCGCCCCAACAGTTGAGCGCCCACTGCCGTTGACGTCCGCCGATGCACCCCGCGCCGCGATGAGCCCCGGAGCCTCCCATTCTGAAACGTCTGCCGCCCACCCACGAGGCGCGGCATTCCAGGTCGTGCTCACGGGCAATCCGAACTGCGGCAAGACCACTCTTTTCAACGCCCTCACCGGCCTGCGCGCCAAGGTCGGCAACTACTCAGGCGTCACCGTCGAACGCAAGGAAGGCCGCCTTCTTCGTGCGCCGAAAGATCTTCCGGTCACCATCCTCGATCTGCCCGGCACCTACAGCCTCAGCCCGCAGTCGCTGGATGAGCAGGTGGCGCGCGATGTCCTTTTCCATCGCCTCGGCGACGTGCCGCCCCCCGACCTCGTGGTGGTGGTGGCGGACGCTTCCAATCTCCAGCGCAACCTCTACTTCGTCACGCAGGTCATCGAACTCGGCTATCCCACCGTCGTTGCGCTCAACATGGTCGATGTCGCGCAGGAGAACGGCCATGAAATCGACGCAGCGCATCTCGGCCAGTCGCTCGGCGTCCCGGTCGTGCCGCTGGTGGCGAGCCGCGGCGAGGGCGTCGAGGAATTGCGCCGGCGATTGATTGGCGCGGCACAGACGCCACCGGAATCGGTGACACCAAAACAGTTTTACGCGCTGCCCGCGGCCTTCGAGGCCGAGACGTGTGCGCTCACGGCTGAGCTGGAGAAGACGTTCCCGGAATCGCATTTTCAAGCCACTGCCGAGGCCATGCTGGTGCTGTCGGACGAACGATTCCTCAGTTCCAGCACCGGCCATTATCCGGACGCCATCCGCGCTGCCGTGGCCTCCGCGCGGCAGCGGTTGGAGCAGGCGGGCGTGGACTGGCGCAGCGTGGTGATTGAATCGCGCTACCGCCAACTGGCGGAGATCCAGCAGTCCGCCACCACCGAAACCGAGGCGCCACAGGAGAATTTCAGCGACAAAATGGACCGCGTCCTCACGCATCGCGTCTGGGGCGTGGTGGTGTTTGTGGGGCTGATGCTGGTGATGTTTCAGAGCATCTTCACCTTCGCCGAATGGCCGATGACGTGGTTGCAGGCCGGGATTGATCTCCTCGGCCAATGGGTCGGCGGACTGCTGGCGCCGGGCGATTTGAACTCGCTGCTCGTCTCCGGAGTGATCCAGGGCGTGGGCGCGGTGGTCGTTTTTCTCCCGCAGATTCTGCTCCTCTTTCTCTTCATCAGCATCCTCGAAGACACCGGCTACATGGCGCGCGCGGCGTTCCTGATGGATCGCCTGATGAGCAAGGTGGGGCTGCACGGCAAGAGCTTCATCCCGATGCTGAGTTCGTTTGCCTGTGCCATCCCGGGCATCATGGCCACGCGCACCATCGAGAGCCCGAAGGACCGGCTGGTGACCATCCTCGTCGCGCCGCTGATGAGCTGTTCGGCGCGGCTGCCGGTTTACACGCTGCTTATCGCCGCCTGCATGCCGGACCGGCAGGTGTTCGGCTTCGTGAAATTGCAGGGGCTGACCATGCTCTCGATGTATCTCCTGGGCATCGTCATGGCGCTGGCGATGGCGTGGCTGTTCAAGAAGACCCTGCTCAAGGGACCGACGCCGATGCTCATCATGGAACTGCCGCCCTACAAGCGGCCCGTGCTCAAGGTGGTGGTGCGGCACATGTGGGATCGCTCGAAGCTGTTCCTCAGCCGCGCCGGCACGGTGATTCTCGGCATCAACATTCTGTTGTGGTTCCTCGCCTCGTATCCACGCAGCGGTGAGATGACGCAACAGTTCGCCGCGCAACGCACGGCGCTGACCAACGAGGTTGCCAACGCGGGCCAGATTGAAATGGCCGTGCAGGTGAAGCTCGACGAGATCAATCAGGCCGAAGCAGGCGAGCGTCTGCGCGGCAGCTTCGCCGGACGCCTCGGCCGCGCCATCGAACCAGTCATCGCGCCGCTCGGCTTCGACTGGAAGATCGGCATCGGCATCGTGGCTTCGTTTGCCGCGCGCGAGGTGTTTGTGAGCACCATGGCCATCGTCTATAACGTCGGCGAAAGCGAGGATAGCGATGCCACCTCGGCCAGCCTCGCGCGCACCATGCAGGGTTTGAAACGTCCCGACGGCTCGCCGGTATACTCCACGCTGGTGGGCGTGACGCTGATGGTGTTTTACGTCTTCGCCCTGCAATGCGTCAGCACCGTGGCCATCGTCCGCCGCGAAACCAACTCCTGGCGCTGGCCGCTTTTCCAGTGGCTCTACATGGGCGTCCTCGCTTGGGTCTTCGCCTTCGTCACCTACCACGGCGGGCGCTGGCTGGGTTGGGGTTGAGAATTTCTCGAAAAGGTTCGCGCCTTGAACCCTGTCCCGTATGTGTCGTTGCGAAAATTCGCGCAGCTAAGTGGCAGCCGGGAGAGGGCGCGTCTGTCCCAGCGCGCCGTTGTCGGATTGACGGGAGTCGCGGCGCGCGGGGACCCACGCGCCCAGCATGTACTTTCGCAACGAATGTTAGCAGCCGACGCGAGCCGGCTCTGACTTTTCCCGGTTTGAGATGGAGCGGACTCACGTCCGCTGCTACGAGGTTCACGGGGCGCGCCGGGTTGCAATGCCGGGCGGCATCCTCTATTGCTTTCGCCATTATGGCGGGACAGCCCATCGTGCAGATCCGCGAACTCACCAAGATTTATCGCCAGGGCGAGATCGAGGTGACCGCGCTCGACAACATCTCCCTCGACATCGCGTCGGGCGAGTTCCTCACGCTCATGGGCCCGTCCGGCTCCGGCAAATCCACGCTGCTGCACATCATCGCCGGCATCGACCGTCCGACCAGTGGCACTTGCCGGGTGCAGGACATCGACGTGGCGGCCCTGAACGAATCCGAACTGGCCGACTGGCGCAACCAGAACGTGGGCTTTGTCTTTCAAACCTTCAATCTCATCCCGGTGCTGACGGCATTTGAGAATGTCGAACTGCCGCTATTGTTGATGCAGATGAACGGTCGCGAGCGCCGTCAGCAGGTCGAGACCGCGCTTGAACTCGTGGGTCTGGCGGATCGCGCCCGGCACCTCCCGCGCCAGCTTTCCGGCGGACAGGAACAGCGGGTGGCCATTGCCCGCGCGCTGGTGACGGACCCTGTGTTGCTGGTGGCCGACGAACCGACCGGCAATCTCGATTCGCACTCGGCGCAGGAGGTTCTCGGCATTCTGCAATTGCTCAGCCGCCAGGTGGGCAAGACCGTCATCATGGTCACGCATGATCCCAAAGCCGCCGCCTTCGGCTCGCGCTCGGTGCATCTGGAAAAAGGCGAAATGACGAATTGACCGCGCGAACACCGCCGGCAAATCAAAACTCAAAACTTACTGAGGAATCCACAGGATGAACAACAGAGCGAGCCGACACGCTGGTGTTTCTCCCTCTCCCCTCAACGGGGAGAGGGCCGGGGTGAGGGGTGTGAAGGTCGATATCAACCTTGATTTCATTGGCAATTACGTAGAAAGAGAGCCCTCACCTTTCCATGAACCGGTGGCTCGTGGGTTCAAAGCGCGAAATTCGGTTTCGGCGAATTCTCACCCTGACCCTCTCCCCTCCCTCCGGGAGCGAATAGGGAACATCTCCGTTGGTCTGTAGGCTGTCCCGAAGTCCAAGCAGAAAATCAGCCCCATGACCCTCCACTCCTTCATCCTGAAGAACGCCCTGCGCAACAAGCGCCGCGCGCTGCTCACGGTGATGAGTGTGGCGGTGAGCCTGTTCCTGCTAGTCACTTTGCAGGTGGTCTTGCGTGAATTGATGGTCCCGCCGGAGGACGTGGGCGCAGCTTTGCGGGTGGCGGTGCGCAGCAAGGTCTCCATCGCGAATCTCCTGCCCGCACGCCAGCGGGCGGTCATCGAGCGCATCCCGGGTGTCGAGTCACTCACGCCCTTCACCTTTTTTGGTGGTAAATACGGAGCGGAAGAGAGCATGACCTTCGCGCAGTTTGCCATGGATCCCACCAAGCTGCGTGGCGTCTTCGGCGAAGCCAAGCTGACGGCGGCGGAATACGAGGCGTTCGAGAAGGAGCAGACCGCGTGCATCGTCGGGCGCATCACCGCGGAAAAATACCGCCTCAAGGTTGGCGACCGGATGCCGCTCACCAGCACCATTTTTCCGTGCTCGCTTGACCTCAAGATTGCCGGGATTTATTCGGGGACCATCGACGACCGCAACGTGTTCTTCCACCACAAGTATCTCGATGAAGCCTGTGGCAGCGCCGGCATGGTGGGCATGTGGTGGCTCAAGGTGCGGTCGGTCGAGGAAATGCCGCGGGTGATCGAGACGATCAACCAGACCTTCGCCAACACCTCCGCCGAGGTGCGCGCGGAGACGGAGCGCGCCTTTCAACTCGGCTTCATCTCAATGCTGGGCAATGTCACCATGCTCATCACCTCGATCTCGACGGTGGTGGTCTTCACGCTGGTGCTGGTGAGCGCGAGCACGATGAGCATGGCCATCCGGGAGCGCTTCCGCGAACTGGCCGTGCTCAAGGCCATCGGTTTCCGCCGGCGGGAACTGTTTCTGTTCATCCTCGCCGAAAGCTTCGGGCTGGCGATGCTGGGCGCCTTGATCGGCGCGGGTGGCGCTTGGTTGCTCTACTCGAACGTGGACATCGCGACACTCACCAGCGGGATTCTCATCACCTTCGAGGTTACGCCAAAGATTCTGGGTGTGGCTTTCACCGTCGCGGCGGCGCTGGGCATCGTCTCCGCCATCGCTCCGTCCATCGCCGTGGCACGCACCAGTGTGGTGGACGGACTCAAGACGCTGGATTGAACCTCGTAGCAGCCGACGTAAGGAGGCTCACTCTATCTTCGGCGGAAAGTTCAGAGCCTCCTTACGTCGGCTGCTACAGTTCAGCCTAAATCCGGCAGTTGAACCGCAGATAAACGCGGATGTACGCAGATTCCAAGGGGCTGCGACAACGACGCCCTTCACCCGCCAGGTGAGTCCCCGCCTCGGCACATCTCGTTCTGTTTCTCAATCCTATCTGCGTCCATC
>JBBRWD010000036.1:0-58774 GCA_038249465.1 Limisphaerales bacterium
GATTTCCGCGCCCCGGGCGCTCTTCTGCACCGCGTCTTCAATCTTGCCCGCCGTCTCCTTGGCCGCCTGGGCGCAGCGTTGCGCGAGATTGCGCACCTCGTCCGCCACCACCGCAAAGCCCATGCCCGCCTCCCCGGCCCGCGCCGCTTCGACGGCGGCGTTGAGTGCCAGGATGTTCGTCTGGAAGGCGATTTCGTCGATGGTCTTGATGATCTTGGCGATGTCGTCGCTGGAGGCCTTGATCGCCGCCATCGCGGAAGTCATCTCGGCCATGTCGCGCACTCCGGCATCGCCAGCGCGCCGCGCCTGGCTGCCCAACTCCTTCACCCGGCCGGCGGTTTCCGAGTTGCGCTTGGTCATGCTGGCCATTTCCTCCAACGAAGAGCTGGTCTCTTCGAGCGACGCGGCCTGCTCGCTGGCGCCTTCGGCCAGCGACTGGCTGGCGACAGTGAGCTGGCTGGACGACGAGGCAATCTGCGCCGACGCCTGGCTGACGAGTTGAATGGCGTTGGACAGCGGACCGGCGATCTTCGTGCGCACGACGAAGACGGTCAGCGCGAAGAACACCACGGCTACAATCAGGGCTTCGACCCCGGCTTCGAGGATTTGCCGCGAGCGCAATCGCCCGACGGTGGCCGTCCAATCCTGCTTGGCCTTGGTCAGCGACGCGGTGGAGAAGCGCAGACTCAGCACGCCTCCCACGCCCGACTTGGGCCAGTCGATATGGCAGCGGAGACAGTCGGGCCGGATCGGTTGCGGTTGGTAAACTTCAAACGCCTGGTCGGTCAGCCGCCTGACCTTGGCCGGTTTGCCCAGCAGGGCGTCGCGCAGTTCGGCCGGCAGCGACTTGTTCTGTGCGGTTGCATCCGACGAGTGGGTGATGGTGCCCTTGCGATCGTGTAGTGAAAATTCGAGCAGGCCCTGGATCTGGGACTGCGCTTTGAGCAGTTTGCTGAACTTTTCCATTTCGCCGCGCTCGAGGGAGCCGCTGACGGCGTGTTGCACGGACTGGTTCACATTCTCGGCGTTGAGCCACTCGCGCTCTTCCAACACGGCGAGGTTCTGGACGTACAACTGCTTGAGCCCGCTGAAAGCGCGGTATTGCTGGAAGATGACCGACGCAACGAACACCACGAGGAGTGCTCCGAGCAGCCAGAAGATGGGTTTGAATTGTAGTTTCATGGCATGGGCAGGGACGGGAGGTCAGTTCTTGCGGACGAAAAAGGTTTGGGGCCGGGTGATGAGCGGGAAGTCGGTTCGCGCCACGAAGTCCTTGCCCGCGCAGCCAGTGCAGGGGGCGCCGGCCTTGATGCAGGTGTTGACGCCGCCATTCCAGTGCCGGGTGGTGCAATCGGCGTGGGTGTTCGGCCCCAGGCACCCCAGAGCGAAGAGGCAGCCTGGTTCACCGAAAGATTGCGCGAATATCTCTCGTTCGTAGTCCGCGAAGCGCGGGCATTGTTCGTGAATCAGCCGCGAGAAAAACATCTTGGGACGGCCCTCGGCATCCAGTGCCGGCAACCCAAACTTCAGGACGTGCGTCAGTGTGCCCAGGAGCCAGTCGGGATGAACCGGGCAGCCGGGAACGCAGATCGTGGCAGCTTTGACGCCATTGTCGGTGAGATATTTCGGGACGGTGACGGCGCCGGTGGGATTGCCCTCCGCGGCCGGAATGCCGCCAAAGGCCGCGCAGGTGCCCACGGCCACCACCGCCTTGGCGTTCCGGGCCGCGCGCAGCAACTGCGTGCCGAAGAGTTCCTCGCCAAACTGACAGGCCTTGGGCATGCCCGCCGGCACGGAGCCTTCCACCACCAGCAGATAACCGCCTTGCGCGACGGCCTTGTTCACCGCCTCGACCGCCTGATGGCCCGTGGCCGTCGAGATGGTCTGGTGAAACACGAGGCTGATGTATTGGGTGAGCAGGGCGGCGGGGCCGGGCAGTCCGCCGTTCAACAACGACACGGAGCAACCGGAGCAGCTCTGGCCCTGCAGCCACAGCACCGGGGTGGCGCCGCTGGCCATTTGTTCGAGGGCTTCGGCCAGCCGCGGGGTCGCGGCGGCGCCCAGCCCCATGAGCGCGCCGAGGCGCGTACTGATCTCAAGGAAGGAACGTCGGTTCATCAATTTCATGGCAGTTTCCAGTTCAATGCACGGCGCAAGCCAGGCAGGGATCGAAGGAGCGCACCACGCGCGCCACTTCAATCGGGTTTTCCTCATCAGCAACGGCAAGGCCCGTCAGAGCCTGCTCCACCGCGCCGGGCGTGCCCCGGTCATCGCGAGGCGAACAGTTCCACGTCGTGGGCACCACGCACTGGTAGTTGTGAATCTTCCCGCCCTTCAGTTCGATCCAGTGCCCCAAGGCGCCGCGCGCCGCTTCCGTCAAGCCGCGCCCGCGACCGGTCTCCGGCACGGTGTATTGGCTGAACGCCGGTTCGTCCGGTTTCAATTCGTCGAGCCAGGCGCCGCAACGATCCGCGATCCATTTGCATTCGAGCGCGCGGGCGGCGTGGCGGCCCATGACCGATTCCAGATCCTTGGGTTCGCGGCCGATGGCTTTCAGCAGATTGTCCACATCCGCCCTGGCTGGACCGTCCGTGCTGCTGTGATAGGCCACGAGCGTGCGCGCCAGCGGGCCGACTTCCATGACCTGGCCTTGGTAGCGGGGCGCTTTGACCCAGGAATAGGCGCCGGCTTTCGTGGGCGCAGCCACGGTTTCGCCGTCGAACGGCTTGCGACCGCTGGCGGAGGAAAACAGGGAGCTGCCGACGTCTTCGGTGATGGCTTCAACATCCACCGGCTGGAGTTTGCCGGCGATGAGCACCCCGGCGGGCAGCGACTTCTTCGCGCCGTCGGCGCTCTCCGGAAACACCCCGTAGGACAGGTAATTCCCCGGACCGCGACCGATGCTGAAATATTCTGGAAATTCGCCCGCCACGGCAACCACGTCCGGCAGATAGGCCGTGTCGATGAAGGTTTGCAGCCGTCCCAGGTGCGCGCGGAACTGGGCGATCTTCAGGGCCGAGACGGTTTCCGTGACTCCGCCCGGCGTCAGCGTGGCCGCGTGGGGCAGCTTGCCGGCGAAGATCGCCCCCATCTCGTGGGCGACCGTGCGCAATTCCAGCGCGTCCAGATAGTGCCGCAACGCGGTGAAGTTGGCCTCGGCGTTCTGCAGATATTTTGCGGCATACCGCGGCAGAAACGGCGCCACCGGGAGCACGGATTTGGACGCCAGTTGCGTCTTGGCCCAGTCCCGCAACGCGCGCAGCCCCGGATCTTTGCCCGCGTAGTCCACCACCGCCGCCACGTCCACGAAGTCCAGCCCGGACAACAGGTAGAAGTGGGCGATGTGCGACATGATGAAGTTCGAGGCTTGCAGGAGATTTCGCACCAGCCGTCCGTTGTTGGGCGGGTTCAAGGCGAAGGCGTTTTCCTGGGCCAGCACGGACGCGATGCCGTGCTCGACGGGGCACACGCCGCAGATGCGCTGGGTGATGTGCTGCGCGTCCAGCGGATCCCGGCCGCGCAAGATTTGCTCGAAGCCGCGGAACATCTCGCCGGAGAGGTACGCCTTCGTGACGCGGTTGGCTTCCATCTCCACCTTCACCGCGAGGTGGCCTTCGATGCGGGTGACCGGATCCAGAATGATTGTCTTGCTCATGCGCGCAGTTGGAATGGGTTGGCTCCAGCGAGGTTGAGGTTGAGGACGATACGTGTGCTCATAATAATTAAGTCAAAAAAATTACTCCCAAACGCGTTGCCTGGATTGTCGCTGACGCCCGGTTTTCAGCACGGAACTAACTGAACCACTCCGGGCCTGTCGCGAATCAACGCCGCGACAGGGCAGGCGATTTTCCACGACAAACCATGGCCCTGCTGTTTCAGGTGTCGGTGTCAGCAGGCGAAACTTCAGGAAATAATACGTATGCGTCACAATATCAGCAGGCAGAGGTGATGGGGTTCCCTGGAGGGTGGTCCTTTGGCAGCCCGGCGCATCGAAGGGGCCAGGGACGTTCCCAGGTTCTGGCGCACGCAGCAACTCCGGAGGTTCACAACCCAGGCAGTGGGAAGGACGCCACCCGGCCTGGGCGCGTCCGTTCCAGCGCGCCGTGAACCACTCCCGGCCAACGGGCGCATCTCAACACTGCCCCCGAAGGCAACCGGGTTGGAGCGCGACGTTGACGTCGCTTCCTCGTTCGAGAGACCGTCCGGCAATGTTTCGCCAACACCCCTCGAACGCTGAAGCGGCCTCAAGGCCGCGCGCCGGGGGCAGTGCGCGGATGCGCCCCCGACCAACCCGACGGCGCGCTGGGGACAGACGCGCCCTACCCGTGCGGGTTGAGACCAAGCGTCTTCTGGTAGCTCATCCCAAATCCACGCGTGAGGAATCAGCGGAATCGAGAGCGACTCATATTGACGTGGTTGCTCCAGTCCCATGCCAATCGACATCCTGTCTGAAACGTCAAACGCACGTTTCCTCAACGCCCGCGTGCTCTGAACCTAAAAACCGCAGTTCAACCACGGATGGACACCGATGCCAGGCATTTGCAGAAAACCAGTGGATCACCCGGAGGGTGAGGCAGACAGGCCGCAGGAAATCCGTGTGCATCCGTTTGCATCCGTGGTTTACTGCCCAGGCAGTGGGATGGACGACACCCGGGCTGGGTAGGGACCAAGCGTCTTCTGGTAGCCCATCCCAAGGTCTTGTCAGTAAGACTTCTACGCCCGATTCCAATTGCTCCGTTTAGGTTAAACGGGCGTGAGCGCGAAATGAACGATGGCAACTTCGAGGTGCCCGGCGTGAGTGATTGCCGGGCCGCCGCCGCACCGGTGTATCGCCTGTTGGTCGCAGAGACGAACCTGATCGCGATGCACCCCGCCGGCGGTCACGCTTTTCCGCCTGAGGTGCGCGCCAAACCTATGACTGGCTCTCGCAGGCGATGAAGTAGCGCGGCGGACCTGGCACGGACCGGCCTGCCGCTCATCGGCACAAAATTGATTTTATCTTCTCATCCGGCCCGCCGCCTGCTTGACTGCGGTCGCCATCGGCTTCGGCTGTAGAACAAGCACATTTTGCCGTCGGACAAGGCCTGATTGTGCCGCGTCGGCAATTTTATCCTTTCGGCATTCCGACCTTAGTGCAGGCAATGCAACGAACCGCTCGAAACGCTTTTCGAGGTGGAATTTACGGAAAGCCCAAGGGCGGCAGCTTGTCCATCCAACGGCCCCTTGGCTGAATGGAACATCTCCCGGTCGTGGACCGTTCCTCGGCAATGAGTTCTTCCCCACCATTCCTTTCCGCCCGTTCACCTGTTGCACCACTCAAATCTCACAATGGGGATTTGGATTTGGCCTGATCCTTCCCTGTTTCCATTCTCCACCGCATGTCTCGCTACGCTCAACTCCAGTCCGAACTCCGCCAGTCCCCCCGCAAATGGCTTGTGACCGGCGTGGCTGGATTCATCGGCTCGAATCTGCTCGAGGCGCTGTTGAGACTCGACCAGACCGTCGTTGGGTTCGACAACTTCTCGACCGGCAAGCGGGAAAACCTTGGGGAGGTTGAGTCGCTCGTCAGCCCGGAGCAGTGGACGCGATTTCGCTTCGTGGAAGGGGATGTTCGCTCAGCAGAGACCTGCTGTGAAGTCTGTTCGGGGGTGGATTACGTCCTTCACCAGGCGGCTCTGGGCTCGGTGCCGCGCTCCATGGCAAATCCGCTGGCAAGCCACGACAACAACGTGACGGGCTTGTTGCACATGCTGGCCGCGGCCCGCGATTCGAAGGTCAGACGCTTCGTGTACGCCTCCAGCAGTTCGGTCTATGGCGACGACCCGCACCTGCCCAAGACGGAAGATCGCGTGGGCTCGCCGTTGTCACCCTATGCGGCCACCAAAGCGGCGAATGAACTCTACGCCGGTGTTTTTGCGCGCTGCTATGGCCTGGAGACGATTGGTCTTCGTTACTTCAACGTCTTTGGTCCGCGCCAGGATCCGGACGGGCCTTATGCCGCAGTGATCCCCAAGTGGATCTGCGCCATGGTCGGCCGGCAGCCGATTCAAATCAACGGCGACGGTGAGACCAGCCGTGATTTCTGCTATGTGTCCAACGTGGTCCAGACAAACCTGCTGGCAGCGACCGCCACGCAACCTGAAGCCTGCAACCGGGTTTACAATGTGGCCCTGAACCGGCGGCTCACGTTGAATGAACTCCATGCAATGCTGGCGCGATTGCTGACTCCGCACTTGGGAGGCTCGATCCCGGCAGCTCCTGAATACCGCGATTTCCGGCCGGGCGACGTCCGCCACTCCCAGGCCGACATCAGCCTCGCCGGCAAGTTGCTGGGTTATGAGCCGGCATGGCCCGTGGAGTCCGGGCTGAACGAGGCGCTGCCGTGGTATCTGCGCCAGCATACGCGGTAATCCGCCCACGGTTCGTCCCACACCTTGGGCCGATAGAGGAGAAACACCTTGATGCAAAACGACCAACGTCCTTTGGACCGAGACAATGTTACCGGCGATTACCGTCAGGCTATTTATGCCCGCTATCGGTCCGCGCAAGGATTCACCCAAAAACCGGATCTCGGCCGCGTGATGTGGTGGGCCGCACCGTACGACCTTTATCTTGCGGGCTGGCTTCCCGCGGACAAGGAGGCTCGCATCGCGGATGTGGCGTGTGGCGGCGGCTACCTTCTCTATTTTCTGTCTCAGAAAGGCTATCGCAATCTCGTCGGAACAGACATCAGCCGCGAGCAGGTCGCACTGGCTCAACAACTCCACGCGAACGTCTGCGAGGAAGACGCCTTGAAGTTCCTCGGCCGGCATGAGGCTGCATTTGATCTCATCCTCGCCGTGGACATCATCGAACATTTGAACAAGGCGGAAGTGATTCGCTTCCTGTCCGGCGCTTTTCAAGCGCTCCGGCCTGGGGGGCGGTTGGTGGTGCAAACTCCCAATTGCGGCTGCCCGTTTGGCATTGCCCAGCGTTTTGCCGATTTCACTCATGAGATCGGATTGACTCCCAACTCGATGGCATGGCTGTTGAGGCTGCATGGATTCCAACAGATCGAACATCGCGAACAAGGCCCCGTCATCCGCGGAGGATTCTCCTTCATCCGCTGGTGCCTGTGGCGGGTGATCCGCTGGGGATACCTCCTGCACGACCTCGTGGAAACCGGGAGTTCCGGCCGGGTGTTTACGCGGGTCTTCATCACGGCGGCGGTCAAACCTCCGGCGGCCGGCGCCTGATCGAGGTAGCGGGTGGGTTCCTTTCTTATCATGCCACGCAGTGATCTGGTCGAAGGACGCAATCCCGACAGGGAATGATGCGCGCACTCGCTTCCAGCGCCTGGCAGAGCATCCTCCGGCATTCCGGCAGCCTCCGGGTTGTTTTTGCGGGCCAGTTCCTTTCGGCCATTGGCATGGCGGTCACGTCTCGCGTGGTGACCGAAATTGTCCGGCCGGACGCACTGGGCGAATACAAGCTCGCCGCGGGGGCGGTTGGATTCGGCACGGCACTGGGCGTTCGTCCGTTCCTGCAATTCTTCATGCGGGAATTTCACGATGCCCGACGCGACAAACTTGCTCCCGAATTCCTGGAATATGCCCAGCGGGAACTCGTCCTCTTGTGGGGCATTGTTGCGCTCATCCTTGCCGTCATCCTCTGCCTGTGGAATCCGCCGGAACTCCACTTCCTTGCCGCAGTGATCCTCCTGTGCGGCCTGCTGGTGCTGCTTCACGGGCAGATCAACTTCCGCACATCGCTCCTCATCACCAAGAACAGCCAGCGTGGAGCGTCAACGCTGCGCGCGGCCCTGCAGGTGGGCATTCCTCTTGGGACGGCGGTGGGCGCCCTTATCGGTGGGCAGACGGGCGTGGCGCTGTTGACTGGGGAGGCCGTTTTCCTCGGGGCGCTCGTTGGATTTCTCTGGAACAGAGACCGTGCTCATAGCGTGACTGTTTGCCGGCCCTCGGCGCTGCAGGTGACCGCCTGGAGACACGCGGCCGTGAAATTCTCGGTGCCGTTGCTCATGGTGGGTCTCTCGTCTTGGGTGCTGTCGGTCTCGGACAGGTTCATTTTGTCGGCGCACGCCACGACGAGCGCCATTGGAGCCTACAGCGCCGTGTATGGGCTGGCTTCGCAGCCGTTGCTGATCCTGTCCGGCATGGGAGCACAGGTGGTCTATCCGCTTATCTTCAAGGCGGCGGCTGAGAAAGGAGCGGCGGGTTCCAAGGCGGTGCTCGGTCGCAACGTGTTGATCAGTTGGTCCGCCGCGATCACCGCGTTCGTCCTGTATCTTTTGTTCGGCTGGCTGGTGATCCGGTTGTTGCTGGCGGCACCATACCGCACCGGGGCGCTGCCCATCCTTTGGTGGGTCGCGGCGGGGTATGCGATGCTGGCCATGGCGGCTCCGTTTGAACTTCGGTCCTATGCCGAAAAGACGACCTCCCAAATCAACATCGCGTACGCCACCGCAGCCGTGGCCAACCTCTGCTTGAACTTTCTCTGGATTCCAAGCCAGGGCGCGCTGGGAGCGGCCAAGGCGACGTTCTTTGGATTCCTCGTTTATCTCGTGGTCCTGCTGGGAATCCATTTCTTCAGGCAGCCTGCGGCCCTTCAGGCCCCCGCCGCCTGATCCTTCTATCGCCATTATGTTGCACACTGTTGGTTGGAATTTGGTCAAGGTGAGCGGAGCGTTCGTTGGCCGGGGACGCCTGGCACGCGCCACCCGGTTTCTCACCAATGCGGTGCGGCTCGATGCCCCCAACCGGATCGGCGGGAACGGTGAACTCATGGTCATCGAGCGGGTTCTGCAAGGTGATCGAGGCGCCCGCCCTTTCGTCGTGATCGATTGTGGCGCCAATGTTGGCGAGTATTCCCTCGCGGTGCAGAAAACAGCCGATCCCCTGCCTTCCGGCGCGCTGGATCTGCATTCCTTCGAGCCATCAGCCTGCACCTTTGGCCGGCTCAAGGCGAATCTCGAATCCGCCGCCGCCCGTCACCAGGCTCATCTTCACCAACTGGCGTTGTCGGATGAGCAGAATGACCATGCATCGTTCCACATCAGCACGGTCGGAGGAGGCGCCAATTCCCTGGTTCGTCCCGATGTTGCCGCTGCAGCCGACAGCGAAGCGGTCAGGGTCTCGACCCTGGATCTCTTCTGTGCGCAGCAACGCATCGAGTCGGTGGACTTGTTGAAGATCGATACCGAAGGAAACGACTACAATGTTCTCCTCGGAGGCCGGCAGATGTTCGCTGCGGGCCGGGTCCGGGTCGTCCAGTTCGAGTATAATTACCGATGGGTGTATGCGCGACGCTTTCTGCGCGATGCGTTTGCACTGCTGGGAGAGTGGAGCTACGAAATCGGCAAGGTGACTCCTGATGGCATCGAGTTTTATCGTGAATGGCACCCGGAACTGGAAAAATTTGTCGAAGGAAACTACGTCGCCTGCCGCCATGAAACGAAAGCCATTTTCCCGCATATCACCTGGTGGGGCGACCTCATCAACATCCCGCCCGCGAAGCGCTGACCGCGCCGTCAGTGTGATGAACTAACCTCGCAGACTTATGTCGAGACGCATTCTTTTTGCAGGCTCTCTCTCCCCCGGCAGCAACTCGGGGGCGATGGTCCGCGCTCTGGCGCGCCAGGGCGCCATTGTCCACGCGGTCGGCCGGGACAGCTACGTCCCCACGCCCCATTCCAGGCGACGTTTCATCCGGGGCATCTACGCCTTGCTGAATCCGTTGTTCGTGTCGCAATTCAACCAGAAGCTCTGCGCCGACCTCCGGCTTTTCCGCCCCGAGTTGCTGCTCGTTTACAAGGGAGCCAGCCTGGAGCCGCGCTCGTTGCGCCTCGCCCGAGAAATGGGGATCACCTGTTTTAACATCTACCCTGATGTGAGCGCCTTCACCCACGGACCGCGCATCCCGCGGTGCCTCCCTCTCTACCACCACATCTTTACGACGAAAAGCTTCGGCGTCCGCGATTTCCAGCGTCACTTCAACATCAGCGACGTCAGCTATTTGCCCCACGGTTTTGACCCCGAACTCCATCGCCCCATGACCGTGGGGCCTGAACTCGCGGACCAGTTCGGAGCGGACGTTTCGTTTATCGGCACCTGGTCGCGCAAGAAGGAATCCTTCCTGACGGCGGTGGCTTGCAGGAAGGAGGGTTCCTCGTTGAAGATTTGGGGATCTCAATGGGAAAAGTGCAGTGAACCGAACCTGAAACCACACATCGTGGGCCGCGACATCATGGGAACTCTTTATCCGATTGCCATCCAGTGCAGCCGCGTCAACATCGCCATCCTGAGTGAAGCTTGGAAAGGATCATCCTCCGGCGACCAGACCACCTCCCGCACCTTTCACATACCCGCGAGCGGCGGCTTCATGCTTCACGAGCGCACGGAAGAATTGAGTCACTTCTTTGAGGAGGACAAGGAACTCGCGTGCTTCGCCTCGCCGGCAGAATTGGCCGAAAAGGTGCAACATTTCCTTCACCATGACCTCGAACGCGAGCGACTCCGCAAGGCGGGACACCACCGCTGCGTGCGGGAAAACTCGTTCGATGCGAGGGCCGCAACCATTCTTGAGAAACTGGAGTCGATGCTGGGACGAGAGACGGCTTCGTCCCGGCCCGCGATGCTGCGAACTGGCGGATAATTTTCTGTCCACGCCGTGATCGAACGGGACTCTCCGCTGACCATGCTCGGGATGAAAGGGGTTGGCCCCAGGCCGGCCGCAGGAGCCAGGAGCGAGCGAGACCATCCCGGAAGAGACACAAGCTCCATTGTGCCTCCATGCCCGTCGTGTTGGTGTTGGCCAAGGTGACTGAATCCGTCCCCTGCCCCAAAGTCGGTTTTTATTCAAACGATGCCTCGGTGTATTCTCTTTGCCGGGACGGCCTATCCTGGCAGCAACTCCGGCGCCATCGCCCGGGCGCTGTCGCGTCAAGGCGCCCTGGTTCATCTGGTCGATCACCGGAACTTCGTTCCGATGGTGAACTCGCGAAAGCGGCTCATGCGAGCCGTCCATTTCCTCCTGCATCGCCTCTTCGTGCGGGAGTACAACAACAAACTCGTCCGGGAAATTCAGCTTCTTCAGCCCGACCTCGTGCTGGTCTATAAGGGGGAAAGCGTGGAGCCGCGCTCACTGCACCTGGCCCGCAAAATGGGCATCCGATGCTTCAATGACTTCCCGGATGTCAGCGCCTTCACCCACGGACCACGGCTCCCGCGGTGCCTTCCGCTGTACGACCATGTCTTTACCACCAAATCGTTCGGTGTCCGGGATTTCGAACATCATTTTCACCTGAAGCAGATCAGCTATCTCCCGCACGGTTTTGATCCCGAAATTCATCGGCCTTTGTCTTCCAGAGGCAGGCTGGCCGACCGGTTTCAGGCAGATGCGTCCTTCATCGGCACCTGGTCGCCAAAGAAGGAATCCTTCCTCGCGGCGGTGATGCCAAGGAATCCGGGCATCAACCTGCGCATCTGGGGATCGCAGTGGGAGAAGGCCCGGACTCCATGTCTCCAGCCGCACATTGTCGGACGCGATATCATGGGCGTCCTGTATCCCCTGGCCATCGAGTCCAGCCGGGTGAACATCGCCATCTTGAGTGAAGTGCGCCACGGCGCCTCGTCCGGCGATCAGACAACCGCGCGAACCTTCGAGATTCCCGCCTGCAGGGGTTTCATGCTTCACGAGCGCACGGAGGAACTCGCTTCCTTCTTTGACGATGGCAGGGAGGTCGCCAGTTTCTCCTCACCCGAAGAACTGGCGGAGCAGGTCCATTACTATCTGAATCACGAGGTGAACCGGGAGCGGATTCTTCAGGCCGGGCATGCCCGTTGTGTCCGGGAGAATTCGGCCGACGCACGCGCCGCCGTCATCCTCGAAACGCTGGAGTCCTTTCTCGAACCGGCCTCTCCATGCCGGTTGCCGGCCGAAGCATGATTCTGGTGTTCCCTCAGGCTGTGGTCCTGACCCGCGCCAGCTTCGACAGAGCCTGACGCGGACAAACTCGGATGGCCGACCGAAATCAGGCCTCGTCCAAGGGCCATTTTCATCCTCGCCGTCCGGACCTGCCGCAACCTTACGCCCCGTCGGATTGGTGCAGGTGACGTTCGATTTTCCTTCAGGCAGTCTTCCAATGTCCCGGAAACCCAAACTCGCGGTGGTGGTCACCCACCCGATTCAGCACTTCTCGCCTGTCTATCGAGCTTTGGCCTCGCGCGGTCGTGCCGACGTGGTCGTGATTTACCTGACCGACGCAGGCGCACGACCCTATTTCGACCCGGCCTTTGGTAAAACGCTCTCCTGGGATATCGATCTGCTGAGCGGCTACCGGCATCGCTTCCTCCGGCAGGGACTGGAGAAGGTGCCCAAAGGCTTCTTCAAGGCCGACGCACCGGAAATCAGCAAGATACTGACCGCGGAAAATCCCGACGCCGTCCTCGTCTATGGATACTCGCGTCGGCTCAACTGGCGCGCGCGGAGTTGGACACAGGCCAACCGCAAACGCCTGCTTTATTGCAGTGATTCCGTGTTGCACCGGAAACGCGCGACCTGGCGGCTCTGGCTTAAGACGGCGCTATTGCCCACGTTTTTCCGGGGCGTGGATGTCTGTCTGGCGGCGGGCGACTGCAACGAAAAGTATTTCCTCCACTACGGTGTACCGATCTCCCGTGTGCGCCGCTGTCCGCTGCCGGTGGATGTGGCCCGGCTTCGCCACGCCGGCGGAGCGGATCTGCCGTCGCTTCGACAGCAGAAGCGGACTGAATTGAAGCTGCGCCCCGAGGATTTCGTGGTGCTGCTTTGCGGCAAAATGTATTCCATCAAGCGCCCGCACGATCTGCTGCTTGCGGTGCTGAAGTTGCAGGCACAGGGCTTGCCCGTCGTCGGTTTATTCGTAGGCAGTGGCGTCCTGCTGGAAGATTTAAGGCGGCAGGCGCAGGCCAGCAGCCACCCGGAAGCGTTCGTTTTCACCGGGTTTGTGAACCAGAGCGAACTGCCTGGGTATTATTGCGCAGCGGACGCGCTGGCCATCCCCTCGGAAGAGGACGCCCACCCGCTGGTCGCCACTGAGGCGGCGGTTTACGGGCTGCCTCTGGTGGTCTCCGACCAGGTCGGTTGCCTAGGCCCGAACGATGTGGCCCGGCAAACCGAAAACGCTCTCGTCCACCCTTGCGGGGACGTGACGGCGCTGGCTGGCTGCCTCCAACAACTCCTGCGAGCACCGGAAATGCGGCAAACCATGTCCGCTGCGAGCCGGCGCATCGCCGAGACCCAGGATATTTCGGTGGCTGCGGGGCAAATTGAGGCGGCGGTGTTGGCTGGTATGCACAACGGTTGATCCCCCGCATCAAACATTCTTCCATGAACCGGATTCCATGCCTGGACGGTCTTCGCGCAGTATCGATTCTGCTCGTGATTGTGGGGCACGCCTACCAGGGCATCTACCATTACGATCCCGTGGAACCGTGGTGGGCCATTCTCGGCAATGGAAATCTGGGTGTGGAAATCTTCTTTGTCATCAGCGGTTTCCTGATCACATCACTGCTGCTCCGCGAGCGGGAAAAATATGGCGATATCAGCCTTAGAAATTTCTATATCCGAAGGCTCTTCCGCATATTCCCGCCATTTTACTTTTACGTCGGAGTCATTGTCGTTCTGACAGCAGTCTCTTCCCTTGAAGTTCCGCGCGGCGACATACTCAGCGCACTCGCTTTTGTCTGGAATTACTCCCCCACTGCTCACTCGTGGGCTCTGTCGCACACCTGGTCGCTTAGCGTTGAAGAGCAATTCTATCTGTTTTGGCCCGCGACAATGGTTTTGATACTCGCCAAAGGCAGTCGCAAAACGGCAGCGGTTTTTGCCTTCGCGCTTATCGTGCTGGCGCCCATGCTACGGGTGCTGACGCACTTGACGCACCATCCGTTCCTGGCCGAGCGCATCAATTTTATGCTGCACACGCGTGTGGATGCCCTCATGTTTGGCTGCGTCGCGGCGCTACTGTCCGGCGCTCCACTTTTTGAGCGCTTTTACCGCACGATTGAACGCTGGATTTGGACATTTCCTATCTTCATCTTCGGCATTTCTCCATTCCTCACGCGGCACTGGGGTGGAGCCTACCTTTACGTGATCGGTTTTTCGCTTGAGGGCGGTATGATCGCAGTGACAATTTTGTGGTTAATCCGCAACAGCAAGTCGGTCGCTGGCCAGATTCTCAACTCTCGTCCAATGGTACATGTTGGCATCATCTCCTACAGCCTCTACCTGTGGCAGCAACTTCTGCTCAATGGCATGAACACGAGTTTCTTTGGGCAATTCCCGTGCAATCTTGTGTTCATGCTGCTCGCGGCAGAGTTCTCTTACTACGTGATCGAACGAAGATTTCTCGGTTGGCGCTGGCGGTTTGAGGCTGCGCGAGAGTCACTGACAGACCGAGGTCAGCAGCAAACTTTCCTCACTTCCGCTGCCAGAGCTCCGAAGTAGTATTCTCCTTTGAAACCAAGTCGCAAACAACTGACAGCAACCACGTCTTCACCGATGGCCGGTTCGGCTTTGGCGGTGGCGTTCGTCGCATTAGTGTGCCAGTTCGGCCTAGTGCAGTGGAAGTCGTCCGAGATGCTGCTGCTCCATGCCACGCTGATGAGCGTGGTGATTCTCGCAACCACATTGCTAGGCGATGAGCGAGGAGCATTCGATATCCGGCAGCCGTGGGCGGTGCTCATGGTCTTCCATCTGCCGTTCTGGATCATCGGCTCATTTAAGACAGTCCTAGACCCCGAACAACGCCTCGGGTGGATTACAGGGGCCGAAGCGCAAATGCCGTTGGCGATGCTGCTCGTCAGCACGGGTTTCATGTGCATCTCTTTCGGTTACCGGTTCGGCGTCACCAGGCTGGCGCACACTTCCAGCACCGAAGAAAAGCCGAAAGAATGGGACTGTTCTCGAATGGTACCGCTAACGGTCGTGGCCTATATCATTGTCTGGCCGGTCCGATATTTCTATTATCAGGAATTTCTGGCGGTCGGTTATTCGGAGATGATGCTTCAAGGAGCACCCCCGGCCTATATGCGCACCTTCGACGGCCTGATTCCCAGGTTTCTTCTGCTCGTTGTCTGGGCGGTCTATTACTCGAACCCGGCGTGGCGAAAGTTGTTGTGGCTTGGACTAGTCCTGACAGTGGGGGAGTTGACCTGGGCCGTGATTATCGGTAGCAGTAAAACCCTGTTCTTTCTGCCGATTTTCATTCCGGTCGTGCCCTATATCATTTTGAAGCGGAAGATCCCGGTTCTCCGGGTGGTGTTCAGCGCGGCCATTCTTGTGTTGGTGGCCTATCCTTATGCGACCACCTTGCGGGAGGTGTATTACCAGATCAACGGCCCTGGGAGGGCGGAAGCGCGCCAAGTTGCCTTTGCCCAGGGCTGGTTTTGGTCCGCGCCAAGCCAGGAAGGTTTGCAGTTGTATGCAAATCAGGTCTTGGACAGGAGCGGAGGGATGGGAGCGTTGTGTCAGTTGCTCCAATTCCAACAGAATGGCGATCTGGACCTGAAAGGAACATTCTACATCCGTTCACTTCAGGGGCTGGTACCGCGCGTGCTTTGGCCAGGGAAGCCCATCCTTCTTGAGGGAGTCTATTTCAGCGCGTATCTGCAAGGAGAACGCGGCATTGATAGCATTGACACCTCCACCATCTCCGGGAGCGTGGCGCCAACATTGTTTGGCTCGTTCTTCTGGAATCTGGGCTGGCCAGGATTGGTTCTGTCCTCCATCGCCCTTGGAATTTTGAGCGGTCTGGTTTTTAGATTCTTGAAGAGACAAGACTATTTCAGTCCTTCAGCCTTCCTCTACTACAGCGTTTTCCTAACGCTGTTGGAAACGACCGAGTCAGAGGTGGTCAAGTTTCCATCGAGTCTGGCATGGGAATTGATGGGGGCGTGGGGTGCGATTCGATTCCTTGGTTGGAATCGAACCGATAATCTGCCGCCCCAAAACTCCCCCGAGGCGCGTCGTCTGGCGGCAGCGCGGCGCCGAATCCGTGGGCGGCAAGTAGAGCGGCTACCCGAGGCTGAGAAGCCAGCAGCGCCCGCTGGCAATGGCGGAGCTTCGGTGCTTCCCAGTTAGCGGGCAGGAGGATCGTGTGGAACATGCAAAAATAGTCAAACACCCCGAGTCTCGCATCGCTGATCCTCCGTCAGCGATTCTTCCTTTGGATGGCTTGCGCGGGGTCGCCGCCCTGATGGTGATCACCCTGCATCTTTGGCATTTTGGAGGACTTGAAACGATTCCCTTGATGAATCGATTGGGGCGAGTCGCAGGTATCGGGCAGTCTGGAGTTGACCTTTTCTTTGTCCTTTCAGGCTTCTTGATCACCCGAATATTGCTCGCGTCCAGGGACCAACCGGGGTTTTTCAAAGTGTTTTATATGCGCCGGGTGCTTCGCATCTTCCCGCTCTATTACTTCTTCCTCGTGATCTGGTATTTCCTGGCGCCAGTATTCAGCGGGGATTCAGTTGAGCCCCTCCGAAAGACTTGGTGGTATTGGGCCTATCTGCAAAACGTGCCGATGACTTTTCCGGACCTGGCCGCAGCTGGTCCCGGCCACTACTGGTCATTGGCGGTGGAGGAGCATTTCTACCTGTTTTGGCCTTTGGTGGTTTATCTGCTGCCAACCCGTTGGCTGGGCTGGTTTTGTGGCGCGCTCATATTCGGCGCGCTGGTTTGGCGCTATTTCTTTATCTACGAACTCAGGGTGAGCGTGTTCTTTTTCACCGCCTGTCGAATGGATGCGCTGGCGTTCGGAGCACTTCTGGCACACTGCGAGAGGCAATGCCTTTTACCTCAGTTACGGCGACTCTGCCTTCCGATATTGGGCGGATTGTTTCTTGTTCTGGGGCTGATGTGGTTTAATTACAGCGGCAATGCCCCGCGGCTGGTTGTACTTTTCAAACACAGTGTGATCGCGACCATTTGCTTCGTGCTGGTGGCGACCGTCGTAATTTATCAGGACTCATGGCTTGTGAAGAAATTGCTGGCGAATAGACCCATTAGATTCACGGGCAAGATAAGCTACGGGCTTTACGTTTACCATGTCCTGTGCTTCATCGCTGTGAATGCGATCCTGCCCGCAAGTCGGTTTCCGTTCGCCTTTATCATTGTCTGTCTGATGACCGCTTATCTGGTAAGTTGGTCAAGCTTTCGATTATTTGAATCTCCCTTTCTTACTATGAAGCGCCATTTTAAGTATCGGGAGAACGCATCGCAAGCTGCGAGCGGCCACCATATCTGCCTGACGTCTGCCGCCAGCGCTGCCAAGGATTGTTCGTTATGAATTATCTGGCGGCGGTCAATCGGAAGTTTTCCGACAACCCCGGTGGTTCCGTCCGCGTAGCGTGTGACACCGCCTGCCGCGCGCGCGATGCTGGGCATAGCGTCGTGATGCTGTGTCAGTCCCCGAAGCTTGCCGCCGCAAGCAATCCTCCAGTTCCCGCTGCCACCACCACCCCCTCCCCGGCGCCCGACTGAGCGATGCTCCCGTCCTCCACCACAGGCAATCGATCGCACCCTTACCGGGTGCTCTTCGCTTGCGAGCGACTGGAGCCTGGACGGGGTGGCATCTCCCGGGTGGCGCGGCTGATGGCGCGGTCACTTGGGGAAGCGCAGTCGGCGGGTCGCGTGACCGTCGAATGTGTCTCGCTCTCCGATCCATCCGATCGATGTGAATTTCCCTTTCGCGTTCAGGCAATGGGCCGATCCCGGATCCGGTTTCTGGTCCATGTCCTGCGGGCGCTCGGACGGGCGGATTTGGCAGTCTATGATTTCGCCGGAACGGCGCGGGCGCACCTGGCGTGGCTGAGGCGTCGGGTACCGTCTCTTCTCATGATTCACGGCATCGAAGTCTGGGAGAAGGCCATGCCGCATCACCTGAAGTCGTGCCGACAAGCGCCCTTTCTCCTCGCCAATTCCGCCTTCACCCGCGAGAAGGCGCATCGCCTCCACGGTGGTTTCGACCGCGCCCGCGTCTGCTGGCTGGCCACCGAGGAGGACGAAGCTCCTCCGACTCCGACCCCCCAACGTCCACCGCGGATTCTCGTGGTCGGGCGGATGCAGAAGACCCGGGACAAGGGGCACTCCGCCTTGATCGCCGCCATGCCAGGCGTGCTCGCGCGAGTTCCCGAGGCGCGCCTGATCATTGCTGGAACCGGCGACGCCTGCGACCAGTTCAAAAACCAAGCCATGATCTCGGGTGCGGCTGCAGCCATTGATTTCCGGGGATTCGTTCCCGACTCCGAGATCGGCCGGCTCTGGGAGGAGTCGTCCGTTTTTGCCATGCCGAGCTTCGGCGAAGGTTTTGGTCTGGTGTACATCGAAGCCATGCGTCACGCGCTGCCCGTCGTGGCCTCTCCACTGGACGCCGCCCCGGAGTTTGTCGCCCACGGCGAGACGGGCTTCTGCGTCGATCCGCGAAACGTCCCGGCGCTGGCTGACGCCTTGGTGACGCTCCTGCAAAACCCGGATCGGGCGCGCGCGATGGGGGCCGCTGGCCAGCGGGTCTGGACGCGGGACTTTCGCTACTCCGCCTTCCGCGACCGTTTCCTCGGCCATCTCGATGATTGCCTGTCCCCTGCCCGTCCGGCGGGTCGCCCGCATTCCTGATGAACAAGTTGCGTGTGGTTCACATCGTGGCGTCACTGGCCGAGGCCAGCGGAGGTCCGCCGCGCTCCGTGGTGAACCTCTGCCAGCAACTCCACGCCGCCGGAATTTCGGTGTCGATTCTCACGCTCGATACCGGGCCGCATTTCGGCAAATCGGTGCCTGTCGATGAATCGATCATCAAGGTGACGCGCGTGCCCTGTCGCTATTTTCGTCCGCTGCGCTTGATCGTTTCTCCTGCCTTTCGCTCCGTCGCCACCCGCGCGGTTGCCGACGCCGACGTGATTCATTCGCACGGCATGTGGCTCGGGGTGAATCGCCACGCCGCTGCCTTGGCGAGGCAATGGAATCGAGGGCATGTCCTCAGCCCGCGCGGCAATCTTCATCCCGCCTGCCTGTGCCAGTCGGCCTGGAAGAAGACCCTCGCCCGCCGGTGGTTCGTGGACCGCAGCCTGGCTGAGGCGCAATGCATTCACGTCACCTCGCACGACGAACTGGCCCATGTGCGTGCGTTGGGATTCAAAACACCAGTCGCGCGGGTGCCGGTGGCGGTGCAACGACCGGCGCTGAATTCCGCCGAACTCCGCACGGTGTGCGGCAGCAAATGGCCGCATCTGGCGGGACGGCGCGTGCTGCTATTTCTTGCCCGGGTTCATCCCCACAAGGGGATTTTCGAACTCGCTCAAGCCTGGGCACAGCTCCACCAACAACATCCGGACTGGCATCTGGTCATCGCCGGGCCGGACGAGGTGGGATGTCTGAACGAAGTGAAGGCGCAGCTTGCCACCGCTTCCGATCCGGCCCGCACGACGTTGACCGGTGCAGTCTCTGGAACGGACAAGTGGGCGTTGCTGGCCAACAGCGAACTGGTGGTGCTCCCCACCCACAGCGAGAATTTCGGACACGTCATCGCGGAGGCGTTGAGCCTGGGAAAACCCGTTCTGACCACCACGGCGGCTCCCTGGCAATCGATGCGGGAATACGGATGCGGCTGGCAGGTGGAAGTGGGCTTCGCCCCCGTCAAGCGGGGTTTGGCTGAGGTGTTACCGATGGCGCCGGAACGACTGGCAGAAATGGGACGGAACGGGATTCGCCTTGTGGAGGCCGAACATGATCCAAAGGTTGTCATCGCGAAGATGAGCGAACTTTACGAATGGGGAGCAAATCGAAAAGGCAGACCTGATTGGGTCAAGATTTGAAACCATGGTTATGAATACCTACGGAGATGGCAGCGCCTGGAATCCTGCCAGCCCGCATTCGCTCAAGAACCGCGTTGGGCGGCTTCTATGGCAGGGTGTGTGGCTGCTTCTTTTCCGCCCAAGTCCGAAATTCATACCGGGTTGGCGCCGGATGCTTCTCCGGCTATTCGGCGCATCCATTGGCAAAGCCGCAGTGGTACACCCCAACGTGCGGATCTGGGCGCCGTGGAATCTTTCAATGGGAAACAGTGCATGCTTGGCCTCCGATGTTGACTGCTACTGCGTGGCGCCCGTGAGAATTGAGGATTACGCCATTGTGTCGCAATACAGCTACCTCTGCACCGCCAGCCACGACTTCGATTCTCCGAGGCGCCCCGTCATCGCTTCACCAATCGTGATCAAGACGCGCTCTTGGGTGTGCGCCGATGTGTTCATCGGACCCGGCGTTTCCATCGGTGAGAACACCGTGATCGGCGCGCGGGCGGTGGTCGTGAAAGACATGCCGGCCAACATGGTTTGCGCCGGCCATCCGTGTCGCCCGATCAAGCCTCGATTGGAAGCGGAGCGAACGCCGGAACCGCCGCAAGCCTGAAGCCCGACATTCCGCGGATCCCGATGAGCATCTCCATTTTCATCCAGACTCTTGACGAAGAGGACAACCTCCCGATCTGCCTCAAGAGTGTGGCGTTTTCGGATGACATCGTGGTGTTGGATTCATTCAGCTCGGATCGGACGGAGGAAATCGCCCGCGCCGCTGGCGCGAGATTCTTCCAGCGGAAGTACGATGGACGGGCCGCCAACCAGAACTGGGCCGTGCAGAACATCCCGTTCAAACATCCCTGGGTTTACTACTCGGACGCCGACGAAGTGGTCACGCCGGAGTTGCGGGAGGAGATGCTGCAAACCGTGGCCGGCAATCCGCGCGAGGTGGTCTTCCGGCTGCGCTTCAAAAACATGTTCATGGGCAAATGGATTCGGCGCAGCAGCCTCTATCCCACCTGGGTGCCGCGCCTGTTTCGCCCGGAGAAAATCCGCTGGGAACGGCAGGCGAATCCCATCGCCATCGTGGATGGCCCCGAAGGCCGGCTGCAACATCACTTCCTGCATTATTCGTTCAACAAGGGGCTCAGCCAATGGGTGGAGAAACACAACGCGTATTCTGGCCGTGAAGCCGCCGAGTCGCTGAAGTCCCTCGCCGAGGGCCGGATATCACTGTCCGATCTCCTCTCAACGGAGGCTCCCAAGCGCAGGCGGGCGTTGAAGGAGTTGTCCTTCCGGCTCCCCTGCCGGCCCCTGCTGCGGTTCACCTACATGTACCTGCTGCGTGGCGGATTCCTCGACGGCGCGGCGGGCTATCACTACTGCCGGCTGCTGACGTTCTACGAGTACCTGATCGTGCTGAAAATGAGCGAATTGAAACGCCGGCAGGCGGGCCTTCCGATCTGAAGCTCCGCGAATCCAGGCGGACATCCGGCGGCGATCGGCGATCGCCGCTGTTCTGTTTTAATCCGAAAACCGAAGTTGGATGGGGAGCGCACCCGCCCCGGGTGCTGTTTTCCGCGCCCTCGCGGAAAACCCGGTGCGCGTGAAATAGTTCAGGACGCCTCGGAACAGCGGGAGGCGCAGAGTGTTGGACGCGAGGCGCGTCCAGCCACACCCGAGGGCGGGTGTGCTCCCCAACTTCGGAGTTCAGGTTTAATGGCCAAAGATCCAGCAAGCGCGGTCAATGAAGCGGCGGTGCCTGAACCGGCCGCGCCCCAGGTTGCATCCACCAGCGCGACGGCACCCAAGGCCGGGGCGGGAAGAATCCTGGCCGCGATCCTGAGATGGACCTGGCGCGTTGCATTGGTGCTGGCGGGCGCTGGCCTGATGGTGCTGGCAGGCCTCCGGTTTGCTCCCGCCCTGCTCTGTGTGGAATCCCCGGGAACAGACTGGGATGCCATGGTCATCCTGGGCGGCGACCAGACGGCCCGGCCTGCGCGTGCGCTGCAGATCATCAGCCTGAAGTCCCCTCCGCTGGTGGTGGTGAGTGGCGATGGCGACGGTGCCCGGATTGCCCGGAAGATGGTCCGGAGCGGGGTGCCCCAAAACAAGGTGATTTTGGAACCCAATTCCAAGAGCACTCAGGAGAACGCGGAATTCTCCGTGCCCATTCTGCGCAAGCATGGCGCCAAGCGGGTGGTCATTGTGACCTCGTGGTTTCACAGCCGGCGGGCGCTCGCCTGTTTCCAGCACTACGCCCCCGACATGGTCTTCCTCTCGAAGCCAACCATCGAAGACCGGCCCCGGTCAGCCTGGCCGACAAAGGAGCAGCGCATCCGCGTCTTCACCGAGTTCCTGAAATCCGGTTATTACGTTGTCCGCCACGGCATCCGACCGTTTTGATGCGAACCGTGATTGCCGCCTGGCTTTCCGATGATTGCAGTGGCGGCCGGCAAGCCTGATTCCTCCTGATTCTCATGTCCGGAAGTTCCAACCAATCGACCGCAGTTCCTCACCGCGCGGTGGTCTGGGCTGCTACAGCGGCCGTCGCCGGTTACTGTGCGGTGCTGATTTACCAGTTGAGCGCCCAGTGGTCTGCCTACGAGCAATACGGCTATGGCTGGGCTGTTCCCGTGCTGTGCGTCTATTTATTTTCACAGCGGTGGGCGGATCGCCCACCCGGAGAAGCCCCGTTGTCCTGGCGTGGCGTTTGGATCGCGGCCGGTCTTTTGTTGCTGCTCTGGGCTCCTGCCCGGCTGTTGCACGAGGCCAATCCGATCTGGCGTCTGACCAGCCTCAGTCTTGCGCTGGTCTTCGTGGGACTGTCGATGTGCCTGCTGTATGCCATCGGCGGGATGTCCTGGGTCCGCCACTTTGGCTTCCCGGTGGCGTTTTTGATGGTGGCGGTCCCATGGCCCTCCGGGATCGAGAACCCAATCACGCAGGGACTGATGCGCTCCAACGTGCGCGCGACCATCGAACTGGTGGGATTGCTTGGCATCCCGGCGCTGCAGCGGGGCAACGTCATTGAAATCGGTTTGGGATTGGTGGGAGTCAATGAGGCGTGCAGCGGCATCCGTTCGCTGCAGGCCTCGATCATGATTTCCCTGTTCTTTGGCGAACTTTACCGGATGGCCTCCGGGCGTCGCCTTGGTCTGGTCTTCACCGGGATCGGCCTCGCGATGCTTTTCAATATCGGGCGCACTGTGCTGCTCACGGTGATCGCAGCCCGCCAGGGGCCGGCAGCGATCGACCGTTGGCATGATCCGGCTGGCACCGTCATCCTGGTGGGGTGTTTCGTGGGCATCCTGCTGGCCAGTCATTGGCTCAAGAAGGCGCGCATCGAAACGACGAAGATCACCACGGACGGCCTCACGACTACCCGTGAATTTTCCGCTTTGGCGCAAGGGCATCATTCCGCCCTCCGGGTTTTCGCGGGCGTCCTTGGCGCGTGGCTGGTGTTGGTGGAGGGCGGTGTCGAACTTTGGTACCGTTCCCACGAACAGACACCCGCCTCGGTGAACTCTTGGGCTGTGGAATGGCCGAAGGATCGACCGGGTTTCATGGCCAAGCCCATCGCCCCGGTGACGCAGGCGATTCTTCGCTACGACAATGGCAGCGGCGGGGCATGGTCTGAAGCCGATGGCAGCGTCTGGCAGGGGTACTACCTCCATTGGCTCTCCGGCCGTTCCGTATATCAACGCACTCGGATTCAACTGGCAAAGACCCATGATCCGGAAAGCTGTCTGACCGCCGCCGGAATGCGGCTTTCCACGGAGTTGGGGACGGTTGTCGTCGAAACCAAATCGGGCGTCCGATTGCCGATGAAGAAGTACCATTTCGATCACGATGGCCGCTCTCTTTACGTGTTTTTCGCTGCCGTTGAAGATCTGCGAGAAGCGGCCAGCGGCGGCTATTTCAAGAAAGATTCGCACGCCCGGCTTGACGCGGTCCTGAACGGCAGCCGGAACTACGGGTATCGCACCCTCGAACTCGCTGTCTGGGGCATCAGCGATCCGGTCGAGGCCGAGACGGCGGTTCGCGCCCAACTCGAAAAACTGATCCGCGTGGTGAAATAGGGGCGATCATTCCATTGCTCTCATCAGGAAAGGCGACTCGGCAACGAGTCGCCTTTTCTTTTGCCACAATCGACCGTGGTTTTGCGTGGGCGAAAACCCGCGCACTTTGCGTCACATTGCTCTCCATCGCTGTATATCCGCGGTTCAAATGCCGTCTTCAGGATCCTTCTCGCTGCATTTCAGGTCACACCCATCCAATCCGCGAACGCGGCTTGCCCATCAGCGGGCTTGCTCCGTGGAACCCCGCGCTGCTACAAATCGCGGCGTTCACCCATCAATCCATCGACCAAAGGTTCTGCCATGTCGCACTCTGAAAAATCATCCCCGGCCATGAAACGCCGCGATTTCCTCAAACTCTCCGCTGTCACGGTCGGCGCCATCGGCACCGCCACGGCTGCCCAGGCGGCGGATGCTGCCTCGACCACGACGCGCTCGATGGCCAAGGCGCGCGGCAAAGGCAAATACAATGGCACCTACGCCGGCGAACGCACCAACCGCGTCGCGTTCCCAATGGGCGGCATGGGCGCGGGCATGATTTGCCTCGAAGGCACTGGTGCGCTGTCGCATGTCTCGCTGCGCCATCGTCCTGAAGTCTTCAATGAGCCGAACACCTTCGCGGCAATTTCGATCAAGGGCCCAAAGCCCGTGGCGCGCGTGCTCGAAGGCCCGGTGCCCGTGTGGAAGAAGTTTGGCCAGCCCGGCACCGGCAATGGCGCTGCTGGCACCTCGTTCGGCCTGCCGCGGTTTCGCGAGGCGACCTTCCGCGCGCAGTTCCCGTTCGGCACCGTGTCGCTGAAGGACCATGACGTGCCGCTCGAAGTCGAGATCACCGGCTGGAGTCCGTTCGAGCCGGGCGATGCGGATCACGCCAGCCTGCCGGCCGCGGCGCTCGAATACCGCTTCACCAATTCCACCGGCAAACCGCTCGACTGCGTCTTCTCATGGAACGCGAAAAACTTCATGGCCATCGGCAACAACCCGCAGGCCGTGAAAGCCACGTCCGGCGGCTTCGTGCTCTGGTGTGGGCCGGGCAAGGACAAACCGTTCGAGGAAGGTTCCTTCGCCGCCACGGTCAGTGATCCGGCGGTCAAGGTGAACGCGGCGTGGTTTCGTGGAGGCTGGTGGGATCCGCTCACGATGGCCTGGAATGACATCGCCTCCGGCAATGCCGTGGAACGTGCGCCGGTGACCGAAGGCGGGCACTCCTCCGGCGGGACTCTGGCCGTGCCGTTCACCCTCGGCCCGCGCGCCTCCAAGACCATCGTGCTGCGCTTTGCCTGGTATGTCGGGCAGACGAGCCTGCGTTACGGCAAAGATCCGGACGCCAAGGTTTCGCCGGTGCTGCCGGGCAATTATCGTCCGTGGTACGCCGCGAAGTTTGCTGGCATCGACGAGGTGACGACTTACTGGCGCGATCACTACGCCGAACTGCGCGCCGGATCGCAGCGCTTCAGCGAGTGCTTTCACGACTCAACCCTCCCGCCGGAGGTCATCGACGCAGTCGCCGCCAATCTCACCATCCTCAAATCACCCACCGTGCTGCGGCAGGAAGATGGCCGGCTCTGGTCGTGGGAGGGTTGCAGCGACAACGCCGGTTGCTGTCACGGCTCCTGCACGCACGTCTGGAACTACGCCCAGGCGTTGCCCCATCTGTTCCCCTCGCTGGAGCGCACGATGCGCGAGACGGAGTTCGGCCCGTCGCAGGATGACCGCGGTCACCAGACGTTCCGCAGCGCCATTCCCATCCGGCCCATCGTGCCCGATTTCCACGCGGCGGCCGATGGCCAGCTCGGTGGCATCATGAAGGCGCATCGCGACTGGCGCATCAGCGGCGACACCGCCTGGCTGCGCAAGCTCTGGCCCAAGGTGAAGAAGAGCCTCGATTACTGCATCGCGACCTGGGATCCCGCCCACAAAGGCTGGCTGGAGGAACCGCATCATAACACCTACGACATTGAGTTCTGGGGCCCGGACGGCATGTGTACGAGCTTCTATCTCGGCGCGCTCAAGGCCGCGATGGCGATGGGCCAGGCGGTCGGCGAACCCGTTCCGCTCTACGCCGAACTCCTTGCCAAAGGCACGCAGCGCATGGAGCAGGATCTCTACGACGGCGAGTATTTCATCCAGAAGATCCAGTGGCAGGGATTGCAGGCCAAGGATCCGACACAGGTGCAAAGCTTCGGCGGCGGTTACTCACCCGAGGCGCTGGACCTGATGAAGAAGGAAGGCCCCAAATATCAATACGGCGCGGGCTGTCTCAGCGACGGCGTGCTCGGTGATTGGATGGCGCTGGTCTGCGGCGTGGGCCAGGTGAGCGATGCGAAGAAAATCGCGAGCCATTTGAAGGCCGTTCACAAATACAATCTCCGGCGCGACCTCACCGCGCACGCCAACCCCCAGCGCCCGAGCTATGCCTGCGGCGACGAGGGCGGCCTGCTGATCTGCACCTGGCCCAAGGGCGGCAAGCTCGCCCTGCCCTTCGTGTATTCCGACGAAGTCTGGACCGGCATCGAATACCAGGTCGCGTCGCATCTGATGCTCATGGGACATGTGGACGAGGGACTCGACATCGTGCGCGTGTGCCGCGATCGCTACGACGGCCGGACGCGTAATCCGTTCAACGAATACGAGTGCGGCCACTGGTATGCGCGCGCGATGTCGAGCTACGGCCTGCTGCAAGGATTGAGCGGCGCGCGTTATGACGCCGTGGAAAAGGTGCTGTACGTCCAGCCGCGCGTGAAAGGCGACTTCCGCTGCTTCCTCGCCACTGCCACCGGCTACGGCACCGTCGGCGTAAAGCGCGGCAAGGCGTTCTTCCAACCGGCGAAGGGTGACGTCGAGATTCGCGAGATCCGCTACACGGCGGCGTAGCCAATCTGCGGGCGGCCGGAAACCATCGAAGGTCTGTCGCGCGCGACCTCTCACGCGCCACTGTGAGCTGCCTTCAGTTAAGCCGGCGTGCAGCCGCGCTCGCGGCTGCGCGGCTCCTGCCCGGCCACACTTCCGATGCGAGATTGCTGAAATGTTAAGCGTTCTTACTTGAGTCCCGGTGTGAAGTGAGAGCTAATTTTCGCTGGCCGCGATCCCAATTCAACGTCGTAGTGCGGATTCGCGGCCGACGCAAAATGAAGAGTCTCGTTCGCTCGCTGGGAATCGCCCTGCTCTGCGCACTGCCGCTGTCAGGAGTGCCGGCAGTGTTCGGAACCTACACCTTCGGCGATGACGGCCGGCCCGGTGGTTCGATGCCTGGCTCACCGGACCTCCGCTTTTCGCCCTGGAGCACCGCCGGGGCGGTCAAGCTGGAGGCGGTGGAGGGGGAGTTGCACGCCACTGGCTGGACTGAAGCCCGATGCATTGACACGCGCGACTACCTTTCGTTCACCGTGACGCCAAGGCCCGGCCGTCGCTTGCATGAACTTTCGCTTTCCTGGCTGTGCCATGCCGAAACGCGGGGAACGAACGCCGGCCCCCGCAAGGCCCGCGTGGCGGTGTTCGTGCAAGGCGATTCCAGAGCCGCGGCGCATCTTGATTTCATCCCGCTTTGCAGCGTCGAGAACAACCTCATCGGAATGGAAACGTGGAACGCCTCCAGGCTTGGCGGCCTCACCCTCACCGCCGGCCAGCCGGTCCAGTTTCGCTTTTATGGATGGAATCAACTCGGTCGCGGCGAGGATCTCCACCTCGTCTTCGATGAAGTGACGGTGAGCGGCACTCTCGAAGACGTGATGGGGCCGGAAAATCTCGCCACCGACATTCCGAAGCATCCGACTCTTCCGGAGACTGGCGCGCCACTTCGACCCGTCCTGGTCAACTGTCCGCCGAAAGAAGGCTGACCAGCACCCCATCCGCCCGCAGTATTCAGCCTGAACTCCGAAGTTGGGGAGCACACCCGCCCTCGGGTGTGGCTGGACGCGCCTCGCGTTCAGCACTCTGCGCCTCCCGCTGTTCCGAGGCTTCGTGAACTATTTCACGCACACCGGGTTTTCCGCGAGGGCGCGGAAAACTGCACCCGGGGCGGGTGCGCTCCCCCTCCAACTTCGGTTTTCGGGTTCAGCTCACCGCACCACCATGATGAAGAGATCGCGACCGATCCATTGGCGTAATCCCTCGCCGCCGGACTGGCGAGTCTCTCCTCTGTCGCTCACTCAGCCGCCGGGTGCTTCCCTGGGGCGCATCTGCGGGCACTGCCCCCGGCGCGCGGCCTTCAGGCAGCTTCGAAAGGCGGCGGAACAAGGAGCCTGCCATCATTGGCCGGCGGGTTGGCGGACGGTGAAGCGACGTCAACGTCGCGCTCCAACCCGGTTGCATCCGGGGGCTGTGTGCGGATGCGCTTACTGCCCAGGCAGTGGGATGGACGACACCCGGGCTGGGTAGGGCGCGTCTGTCCCAGCGCGCCGCGAACCACTCCCGGCCAACCCGACGGCGCGCTGGGGACAGACGCGCCCGACCCGTGCGGGTTGGGACCAAGCGTCTTCGGGTAGCCCATCCCAAGGTCTTGTCAGTACGTCAGACTAGTTCTTCACCGGAGCGTTCCGGTTCGACGGCTCGTCGAGGATCGTTTCCAGCGACAGCGGCACGCCAAAGTTGGGTGCGCCGTCGGCGTTCCAGGTGAACTTCTGCGCGCGGGTCGTCCGGCCGCGGTAGGTGTAGCCCGAACTCGTCTTGCCGTGATAGAGGATCCAATCCTCCGTGCCGTCGGGCGAGCGGAAGAAACTGTGGTGGCCCGGACCAAACACGCCGTTGGCGTCGCTGCGCTCGAAGACCGGCTGCGGATGCTGCTTCCACGAGCGCGGGTCCATGACATCGGCGTTCTCGTCGGCGATCAACATGCCGAGCTTGTAGTCCGGCTTGCCGGTGTCGCAGGCGGAATAGGTCAGGAAGAAGCGGCCGTTGCGATGCAGCACCACCGGGCCTTCGCGCACCTCCGCGCAGCCAAAGCCCGACGCGGGAATCACCACGCCATGCCCTTGCAAAGTCCACGGATTGGCCAGCCGGGCGATGGTGAGAACGTGCCCGGGCTGCGCGGCCCAGAGGAAATACCACGAGCCATCCGAAGGCTTCTGAAACACGCTCCCGTCGATGGCGTAGTGATCGTTGGTGGGATTCACCAGGCGTCCCTTGTAGGCATACGGCCCCAGCGGATCGGTGCCGGCGCTTTCCAGGACGTGCATGCGATGGCTGGCGTCGTTGTTGTCGCTCGCCATCGCGGTGTAATAGAGATACCAGCGATTGCTGATGAAATGCGCTTCCGGCGCCCAGATGCCGCGCGAACGACTCGGGTCCGCGTCCTTCCAGACTGTCACCGGCTTGACCGTCTTCAACGCCGCCAGCGTGGGGGCTTGCCACATCCGGATGGCGTCGCCCTGCGTGGTGGTCAGGTGGTAGTTGCCATCGTGGAACACCATGAAGGGATCCGGTCCCGGGTTGATGGGATTCTGGAACTTGCCCGACGGCAACTCGGCACACATCGCCAGTTGCATCCAGCACAACGGCGCGAGCAGAATCAGCAGGAGGGAGCGGTGCTTCATGGCGCGACGCTAGAGAACGCGCCGATGGCGGGCAATGAGGGAACCGGTCGAGTTTTGGAGGAATGGTGCCGCGTCAGGTGTCCCTGCGCACTGAGAGCGCACCGGTAGCGTCGGTCTGTGACCGACGAAATCCCAGCGCAACGCCGGGCTTTACGTTATCGCAGGGTTGTGGCTGAATCCGCGGCGACGCCCAACAAGCCATGAGTGCTGACGCCTTCCGATACGACCTGTTCTTGAGCCACGGTGCGAAAGACAAGGCGGTAGTGCGCCCGCTGGCGGAGCGGTTGCGGGCGGACGGAGTGAAGATATGGTTCGATGATTGGAAACTCCACGCAGCGGCGCCCCGGCAGAGCGCTGCTTCATCTCTCTGCGGCTCGATGACGCTCGCATCAAAGGTTTCCTGGCGCAATTTCTGTACATCGAGTAGCGCCCAGCCAATTCGGCCGGCAATCTGTAGTCATGTTGGACGATCCAGATCCTTTAAGATTTAGAATATGAGCAATGAAAGCCCAATGAATCGCCGATGGCGTTCTAGCCCTGAAATCAAGAAAGCGTTAGCGGAAAGTCCAAACATAGAGAGTTTACGGGATGCTGCAAGTCTCCGGAGATATCTCCGCAGCGCCCTATTTGGGAAGGACTACAGAGCCTCGGCTGAATGGGAGCGAATTATTGTAATGTCGGCGGCGGGCGAGGATGCGTTAAAGCTCTTCGGCACCACCTCGGTCTCGGAGGCCACACGCGCTGATAGTTTGATGGCAATGTTCTGCCTTTTCTTCCACCACGAACTCTTCGTCGATTACACGAGGTGTGACCTGAAGGCACTGAGCGAATTGGTAAACACCGAAGCGCTCGCCGGAAAGCTTGCCTGGCCGCATCGATTCGGTCGATTGCTTTACGACAAATTCAACAATTCCTATTCCGGCGATAGGACCGACCATCTGCTCCCAGAAGAGTCCCTAGCATTGGTGGAAGGAACCCCACAGGGCGTGTACCAAGTCGGACGGCTTGTATCCGGTCCCTTGGGATTAATCGAGGCGTCGTGCGCTCGCTACATTCCGCCGACGCGAAGCCCTGTGCTGTGGCATTGTTCTGACCCAGGCTGCCAAAGCGCACATGTCGTTGATCTGCTCCCAGCGGAGGTGCCGGTTGTTCAAAGAATCAATGATGGTCGCAAAGCCCTAATATCTCAACTTGGTCCGGCTTCCGAATGGGAAAGCCCGTTGGCCAAGTTTCTTGGAGCCGATATTCCCCGTCAGCCATACACCTACTACGACGTCTGCACCGTTATAGCTGACTGCATTGTCGGTGAAGAACGAACCTCGCTGGTTACATCAGCGCTCAGTGGAAGCAATGGGAACCTCCTTAGAGAGGCGCTTGCAAAACCACCACGGAAGAAGAACTCCGGGCGAGGCGCGCCAGAGGCTTTGGCTAAAGCGCTTGGCGATGCAGAACAACTGCAGTTGCTATTCTTGCTCCAAGACAGTGATCTGATTGGACTGATTGACCAATGCGTCACGCACGGCACAATTCACGTCCCGCTTGCCGAAATCCGAAGGGCTAAGGTCTCTCCCCCTGCCTCAAATCGCACTCCCACTTCCGAATTCTCCTCATTGGGTGTCCGGTGCTCTGGGCGCGAGCCCCTGTTGGACTTCTGCGCGTTGCTGTGGGAAGCATATTCCTCCTCGAACCGGATATCGGAACTCGATTGGCGGCTGCGGAACCGAATGGCTTCTGGCACGCAGAATATGCTTTTGGACTATTTGTGCAAGAATGAGCCTTCAACAGCGGTGAAGGAGCTTGTTCTGGCTAGCGAGCCCGTAACAAAAGCTATATGCGATAAGCTCAGGTGCCCCGTTGTGGATTTAATTGATAACCGATTTGTTGACAGGTTGCTCTGGAAACTTGGATTTGATCTGCCTCGATTTGGTGACACGCTCGGCCTATTGCGACGCCGTTTGGAATCATTCGGTCAGGAACTCTTGGCGGTCGGCACGCTCCGCGGTGAGCGCGATCGCGAGAGAATACGAAGTGCCGGAGTCAACTTGTTTGTATCGGTCGAGGAATTTTTGGAACAAATCGTGTGCTTCAATGTGTGGCTCCTCGCTTCAGATCATTTTCTTGTAACAGGATTCCGTTACGACTCCAGAATCGCGAGACGCAAAGTGGCAGAAGTTCTTGGTCGAACCGTAATTTCGGGCGAGGTGGAGGCGACATGGAACGCCGAGGATGCGAACACCTTGGGGTCGATGATGGCGTACTTGAACGAAACTGCGAATTGGATGAAATCGTTGCCTGGGAGCCAACGGCAAGCGCTTTTACGGCCGGAAGCTGATCTACCTAACTACGCCGACGACGAGTTTCGTGTATTTCCTTTTCTACACACAGCTTTATGGGCTGATAGCGACTTTGGTTGTCTGGAGAAATTGGCGAATGACTTTGCCGGTTTCGTCGTAAGGATTTCGAGGTCGAATCTCGCTTCGATTCGCAACGGTCTCGATCATCATCGGGACGAGGTAAGTTTTCCGAAGATTGACGAGATGCTGGCGTTTGTCGCGCATTTTCGTGAAGCCGTGGATATTGCAGACATCAACCGCTTTTTCCCGAAGGAGTTCTGGCTGGAAAGAACGCATGAAGACCGTTTCGCTCGGCAGGAGTTCGAGTTCAAAGACTACTTTGGACGTTCGCATGTATTTTTTGGTCCTTCATTTGTCCATGGGATTCCGGGCGCTACTCATGACAGACCGGTGGTCATCGCTCCCGGGAATTTGCTTGGCTTCGCAAACGCAGAAATTTTGTTCACCGTTCGCGAAACGAGCGTCTTCTCGGCGTATTGGGAGGGTTACCCGCGGAGGAGGCAAATTCCGAATGGACACAACCGAGCTGCGGAAATTCAGTCGGCAGCAGCAGACCAGACTGCGGTCCCGAATGCGGCTCCACAGTGAATCCTGCGCCTCGGTTGCGTTTGAAACGGTCCGCACGATACGCCGCAGTTGCTGATACCAAATGAGGCAGAAACTCCTCTCCGCCCGGAGGAAGAGACGTGAAACTGTGCCCGAACTACAGGTGAAAGTCTCACCAACGAGGACCGGTGGACGGTGTTGATACTACTGGCTGCTCGCCACACTGCTCACGACTTGATGTCGCGCACGTGGAAGACCGTGGCGCCGATGGTGAGGAAAGTGACGTTGAACCCGAGCAGGATGAAGAGCGATTGGGCCATCTGCCACCAGGGGATGTGCTGGATGAACACCCAGCGCCAGACATCGAGGTGGTAGGTGACGAACCATTGTTCGTATTCCTTGAAATATGGGATCTCTTCGAGGATGCGGTTGATGAGGAAGAACGAGAGCGCGAGGATCGTGGCCGCCGCCGGCTTCATGTTGAAGCACGACAGCATGAAGGCCAGCGTGAACACCGTGACCGCCTTGGCCACCATGATCAGATGCGCCTCCGCATAGCGCGCCAGTCCGGTGGACGCATCGAACACGCCGAACACTTCGCCCGGGATGAAGACAAACAGGCTGCCGCCGGGGAACCAGATCCGCGTGAAGGCGAGACCGAATACTCCCAGCGCCAGCACCAGCACGATGGAGAACACCACCCCCGCCAGCCATTTCACCAGGAGCAGGCGCGTGCGCGAAACGGGGCGGGAGAGAATCATCCGCAGCGTGCCGTCCTCGGCTTCCTTGGCCACCTGATCGCCGCCGACCAGTGCGACGTAAAGCGGCAGCAGAGTCACCGCGAGCAGGATGACCATCACCGTGCTGATGGTGAGCGTGGAGACGAAGTCCTGGGCGAAGTAGCCGTTGCTTTCGAGCAGGCGTTTCATCGGGCGCGTCGCGTTGGTGAAGCGAAACATCAGGATGATCGCGTTCTGCGCCAGCAGGAACATGGCAAAGCCGATGTAGGTCCGCTTCTTGCCGAAGAGTTTCCAAAGCTCGTTCTGTAGTTGGCGGAGGAACATCGGTCAGGGGCGCGTGGCGGGTGGAGATTGGGGTGCGGGGTGCGCGGAGCCGTCCGTGGGCGGCTCGGCTGGATTCTCGCGCATGAGGCGCAGGTAAAAGGTCTCCAGCGTCTCTTCCTCGGGCGTGATTTCGAACACGGGCAACCCGAGTTCGACCAGCTTGCGCACGAGCGCGTCCGTGCCGACGCCTTCGACCGGCTCCACGAGACGCCCGTCGCGCTCGTCCTGCACCAGACCGGCGGCGCGCAGTTCGCGGACAGCCACGGCGAAGTCGCTCGTGCGCAGCCGAACCCAGCGCTGGCGTTGCCTCGCATCGGCCAGCGTGCCCTCGAAGACCTTGCGTCCGCGATTCAACACCGCGATGCGCGTGCAGAGATGCTCGACTTCGTTGAGCAAATGCGACGAGAGCAGAATTGTCAGGCCCATCTCGCGGTGCAGACGGAGAATCGTCTGGCGCATCTCATGGATGCCTTCCGGATCGAGGCCGTCGCTTGGTTCATCGAGGATGAGCAGTTCCGGCGCGGGGAGGAGCGCCTGCGCCAAGGCGAGCCGCGCCCTCATGCCGTGCGAGTAAGTGCGCACCTTCGAGTGCTCGCGCCCGGTCAAGCCCACCCAATCGACCACTTCGCGGATGCGCGCCGCCGACGTGGGCGCGGTGTAGGTGCTGAGGATGTGCAGATTCCGCCAGCCGCTGAGGTAATCGTAAAACACCGGCGACTCGAAGATCGCGCCGACCTTTTGCAGGGCGCGCTGGCGGCGCGTGGTGATGTCGTGGCCGCAGATGAACAGTTCGCCCTGGGTGGGCCAGACCTGGCCGAGCATCATGCCGATGGCCGTGCTCTTGCCGGCGCCGTTGTGGCCGAGCAAGCCGTAGATCTCGCCGCGCGGCACTGCGAGGCTGAGCGCGTCCACGGCGAGGCGTTTGCCAAAGAACTTGGTGACATTGCGGAGCGAGATCACTTGGTTCCCTCCAGCACGAGAATTTTCTGAATGCGTCCGTCGGCGTAGAGATAATTCACGCCGCGACCTTCGCCGCGGGCGCGGTGGAAGGCTTCCTTGTCAAACATCAGCGGGATGTGGTGCGGATCGAAATTCATTCCGAAGACGATCAGGTGGTCGGCGTCCTGACCATTGAGCAGACTGTTCCACGCATAGCTCGCGCCGGTGATCGCGAAGAGATCCTTGTCGTCCGACGGGCAGCGCAGGACCGCAGCGCCGTCGAGATAATTGGTCAGCACATGGTCGATGGTGGCGAGATTCGTCGGCGTGACTGAGTTGGTCACCACGGGCGCATCGTACATCACTGGCAGGCGGTTGTTGTTGTCCTGCGTGTACATCTGGAGCGCGAGACCGACCTGGCGGAGATTGCTCAGGCACGCGGTGGCCCGGCCCTGTTCCTTGGCCTTGCCCACGACCGGCAAGATCATGGCGGCGAGCAATGCGATCATGCCGATGACGACGAGCAGTTCGATGAGCGTGAATGCCGGAGCCCCTCGCCCATCGGATGGGAGAGGGTGGCCGCAGGCCGGGTGAGGGCTTGAACTCGCAAGGTTGGGAAAGGGTGAGGGCGAACTCTCCACGAACAACGACCCGTAGCGGCGTCTCGGCAGAGCGCCGCCAATTGAAGGAGCACGAAGAATGCGGCGGTCTGCCGACACGCCGCTACGCCAGTCCGTGGTTTCCTCCCCGCTGAGCGGAGAGGGAGACGTCGCGGCGGGTTGGCTCGTTTTGAAAATCATCCTGTGGACTCCGTATGCTACGGGTGCGGACGGAACAGCCGGCCGTTTTCCATCGCACGCTGCATTTCTTCCAGCACCGGCGCCATCTCAGCCTTGGTCTGCGCGGAGGCGCTGCTGTAAAACGATTTCAAGCCGGTCGTCACAATCTTCTGCTGCAATTCCTCGCTCATGGGCGGCGGGCGGTTCGCGCCGAGTTGGAAGGGGGCATCGCCACGCTCGGCCTCCAGTTCATCGCGGGTCTTTTTGAGATCACGCATCGCATCCTTGATGGCCTTCTGCCGTTTGTCGTCGGGCAGGTTCTCGAAGGATGCCAGCATCTGTTTGAAGCCGGACGGCATGGTGGCCTCGATGAACTCGCTCTTCTCCTGATCCGTCATCGCCTCGAACCACTCGCGCCAGCGTTCGTCCAGGCGCGCCTTGCGCCGTTCCTCGAACGGCAGCGCGGTCATCTGGCCGGCGAGGCGTCGCAGCGCTTTTGCGCGGTCGTCGCCCGCAAGAGATTTCAGGTTTGTTTCATGAAGGAATCGCGCGACTTTTTCTGCCGTGACGCGGCGCGATTGCGCGAACGAAAAGCCAGCCCACGCCACCAGCCAGGCGCAAGCCAGCACGACGCAGGCGATGAAGATGGGGCGATGACGCTGGCCTGACATGAGCCCAAGCTAAGCACCGGGCGTGGTGAAGTCAGGAAAAAATCATTCAGGCCCGTGCCGCGGGGATTACTTGCGCACTGCTGGAGCGCGGACTCCAGGCCGCTTCCGCGTTCGATGGGCGCTGGCGAAACGTTTGGCGCACGGGCTCTCGAACGATGAAGCGGCGAAAACGCCGCGGTCCAAGCCGCTTGCCATCTGGGGCAGCATCCGTGGATGCGCCTGTGCCGCGGGCAACGTCTGCAGGGCTGCTTTGATCTCCCATCTGCTGTGCCGCCGAAATCCATTCGGCAGCCCGTCGAAGGTCCGCAGGTTTGGGATGTTCCCACGGCCGGCGGATTGGAAACCTGTGCCGCCACCAACGGCCGGTTGACCGCCGCTTTCAATCCGCACCCGGCATCTCGTCCGCACTTGCGCCCGAAAGCGAGACCGGCGAAAATCCCGCCGCGAGAATGACGATGAAAGTGGTTCCCATCTGGAGTTTCTTTTTGCGCATTGCCCCGGTGGCGGCAGTGGCACTCCTCCTGATCTGCCCGCCTGCCCTGCGGGCCGCGCCGTCCGTGACCGCACAGCTCGACCGCGACACGGTCGCGCTCGGCGAAACGGTGACGCTTTCGCTGATCTTCACCGAAGCCTCGCCGGGCGGCACACCACAACTTCCCGCACTGCCCGGCCTCCGCGACGAGGGCGTCATCCCGTCGAGGGAGATCTCCATCGTCAACGGGGCGGCAAGCCAGCGCGTAACGTTCAATTACACCTTGAGCCCCACGCAGGAGGGCATCCTCACCATCCCCGCGATGCAAATCCAAGTCGGCGGCCAGGCGCTGGCCACCCCGCCGTTGACCCTGCGCGTGATCAAAGGCGCGAACGCCGCCGGGGTGAATACCAACGTCGCGTTTGTGCGGTTGCTCGTTCCCCGGACCAATGTTTATGTCGGCGAAACCTTCCCGGTGCAGGTCCAGTTGTATTTTCAGGAATTGGGGGAACAGCTCCAGATGCCGCAGGTGCAAGCGCAGGGTTTCACGCTCATTCCGACGCCACAGGGCGCGCAGCGGCAATCGACCGCGCGCGTTGGCAATGCGCACTACAACGTGCTGATTCTCGAAATGGCCGCCACCGCCGCCCGCGCGGGCGATCTCCCGATCGGCCCGGTGGAATGGCCGGTGGTGGCGCTGGTGCCCGACCCGCGCAGCCGGGGACGCGATCCATTCGGCTTCTTCGGCTTCGGCCCGACCGGCCGCAAGCAGCGGATGAACTTGGTGGCCGATCCGGTGACGATCCGCGTGCTGCCGCTGCCAGCCGATGCGGCGCCGGAATCATTCTCGGGCGCCATCGGCACCTTTCAAATGAAGGTGACCGCCGGCCCGACCAACCCGGCCGTCGGCGATCCGATCACGGTGCAGGTGGAAATCTCCGGCAAGGGTGCGCTGGACGCGGTGAAACTGCCGGAGCAACCGGCCTGGAGAGAGTTCAAGGTGTATCCGCCCACCAGCAAGACGTCCGCGAGCGACCTGTTCGGAATCGCCGGCACCAAGACCTTCGAGCAGGTGGTGGACCCGCAGAATCATGAGATTCGCAGCCTGCCGCCGGTGCAATTCAGCTTCTTCGATCCGGAAACCCGGACGTATCGCACGCTCACCGGCCCGACCTTTCCCCTCAGCGTCCGCCAAGGCACACCCGGCTCCGCCCCGCCACCCGTACTGACCAACGCCACGCCCTCTGGAGTGCAGCCTGCGGCGGACGACCTCGTGCATATCAAGCCCCGGCTCGACGGTTCGGCGGCGGCTGGGCGGCTGTTGCTGCGCGAACCGTGGTTTCTCGCCATGCTGGCGCTGCCGCCCGCCGCGTGGCTGGCCCTGCTGGTGGCCCGCCGACGCCGCGAAGCGCTGGCGAACAACCCGCGCCTCCTCCGCCAGCGTCAGGTCGCGCGGCGGATTCGCGAAGGTCTCCAGGAACTGCGCGCTCATGCCGACGCGCAGCAGGCCGAGCCGTTCTTTGCCACGCTGTTCCGGCTCCTCCAGGAGCAACTGGGCGAGCGCCTGGACATGCCGGCGTCAGCCATCACGGAGGCGGTCATCGACGAGAAACTCGCCGGGCGCGGGCTGTCGGCAGAATTTCTGGCCTCGCTTCATGAGCTGTTCCAGACATGCAACCAGGCGCGCTACGCGCCCGTTCAATCGCGCCACGAAATGTCGGTGCTGATTCCGAAACTCGAGACGGCGCTGAGTGAATTGCAGAAGATCCAAACCCAGCCGTGACGACGCGGCGCATACCGTCCTCGGTTATCCTGCTGGAGTGCGCAGGTCCGGGGTGACTCGTGCGGCAGGGCAACGCCCGAGTTCATCGGCTCATCCGGCTCCGCCACAAACCGCTGCGGTCCAACTTCCCTGGTGCTTCAAGTGGTAGGTAACCATTCCCTTTTCGCAGATGACGAGGTGACCCGCCTGGCTGAGGTATTTGATGAGATTCAACACTTCGGTCTCGGTGAGTTTGCGACCGAGGTGCGCGACCAAGTAACTGAGAAGCTTCTGTTCGGTCCTGGGTCGCTTGGTGGTCGGCTGGCGCAGGTGCTCCAGCACTTGAGCCTCCCATCGGTCCATATCGCTGGGTTCAGACTCGGGCTTTACCTCCGGTTTCGGCTTTAGGACAACGATGGGAGGAGGCGCAGTCGGCGGCTTGGCTGGACCTGAGAAAGTGAGCGCGGTGAAATCATTATGACGGCGGGCGCGGATATGCCTGCTTCGCAGGTGTTCGATGAGCGGGTCGTAGCCTGTGTCCTTGGACACAATGTGAAAGAAGCCGGCGGGATCAGCAGCCACGGCGCGGCCGACGTAGTAAGCGAGAGTGAAGTCGAGGGCGTTCTTGCCGGGGGAAGTCAGGCGCACCAACTGCACCGAGCCAGCATGCTCCAGAAGCTTTTCGACCACGGCCGCATCGAGCTTCTTCTGCTGCGAGCCGAGCAACAGCGTGAAGCTGACAGCCTTGTTCCCGATGATCGCGAGGTCGATCTCATGGACATTCTCGAAATCAACAAAGACATGGTTTACCGGGATCTGAAGATCAGAGACCTGGGCAAGCATACGATTCTTCCGCGGGGGCGTTGAGGTTTGTGTGGAGGGTGGCGGCGAGTGGAAGTGACGGGGCAATTGCACGGTGGGGCTGGGGCATTTGCTGCTCGTCGAGGACCTCAATGCGGTGACAAAGAAGCTTGCCCTCAAACGGCCGGCGCTTGCGCTCGCGCGAAATCTGCAATCTCCACAACCAGACCGCGCCGACCATGATGACTGTCGGGGCGAACATCCAAAGTGAATTCAGTGGGCCACTGGGCATGCTGTCTCAAGCCTTTCGTGCCACACCATCGGCTGGAATCGTCAACCGCTTGATGAGGAGTTGTTAAACTTCCTCTTCGGCACGGCAGACAAACTGGCCCGGTTGCGGGTGAGAGGCGAGAGCCGCGCAAGAAACGCAGTCACTGCCCCGGCGCTTTCGAGTACGCCCAGATGCCGAGCCTTCTGGCCTTGGCTTCCGCTTCGAGCTTCCGCAGCTTGTCCATCTGATCACGGGCCTTGCCGCCGGTCGGAGGCACGGCCACGGTGCCTTTGGCCCGCGCCCAGCCGTGGCTCACCAGCAGCTCGGCAAGGTCCTTCCCTGCCACCTCGACCATCGCGTAGTAGCGCGGCAGCGCACTCCGGCCCATGGCGTTCTGCCAGCGCGTGGTGATCACGAAGGGTTTGCTCATCCAATCCCCCGCAAAGGCCTTCGCCTCGTCGCCCGCTTTCTTGAGTTGCGCGGCGGTGATGCCGAAGTGTTCGCACTGCTCGGCGTTCCGGTCGGGAAAACCCTTGTCGGTCTCGGGCGCATCGACGAAGTAGAGGCGAAAGATGAACTCACGCTGGCCGTACTTGACGTGGAAGCTGTCGCCGTCGCTGTAGTTCTCCGGCACGAACCGGCAGCCGTTGAGGGTTTCCCACTTGCCCGGAGTGACGAGGTCTGCGGCGCCGAGAACGCCGGCCAGGCCCAGCGCGGCGGCAAGCACGATCCAGAGAGCGTGCCGGGCAAAACCGCGATGGAAGCAATGAGTGTTCATGGCAAGCGGGCTGGATTATCCACAACGCATCCGCCGTGCAAAGACGGAAGAAGCGGAAAGTTCCTCAACGAAGCCCGGTTCCACGTCGCGTCGCAGACACGGTTTGCGGACGAGAAATCCAAGCGCAATCGCCTCGCTTTTGCACCGTGCTTCACGTCTCGACTTGCGCCGCAAATCAACGGCAGGCAACATTTCCGCGAGACGGACAATGAAAGAGTTGATGAAGAAAATTCCCGTGTCTGGGATCAGATTCTGCGCCAAAGCGCCGGGCCGGCTGGCAAGCTGTTTCAGACTTTGGTTCGCGATGGCCATCTTCGCGGCAAATCTGAACTCGCGAGCTGCGGACGCCGCCACCGAGGCATTTGATCAGGCGAACAAGCTGTACGAACAGGCGCGTTACCCCGAGGCGATCGCGGCTTACGCGACGCTGGCCGCGTCCAATGCGCCCGATGCGGCGCTGCTCTTCAACCTCGGCAACGCGCAGTTCAAGGCCGGCCGCCCGGGGCTGGCCATCGCCGCGTATCGCCGCGCGCAGGAATTGACGCCCCGCGACCCAAGCCTCCGCTTTAATCTCCAGTTCGCCCGCAAATCCGTCACCGGAGCGGAGACCGCACCCGGACGACTCTGGCAGCGCGCGCTGTCGTCGCTGACGCTGAATGAATGGACCGTGCTCGCCACGCTCGCGCTCGCGCTGTGGTGCGGCTTGCTGGCCTGGCGCGAATGGCGTCCCGCGATCCGCCCGGCGCTGCGCGGCTACACGGCGGCGGCCGGCATCCTTTGCGGCGTGCTCGCGGGCGGCACCTTGGCGGCGTTCCACCAACAGTTCGGCGTCGAGCGGGCGATCATCGCCGTGCCGGAAGCCATCGTGCGCGTCGGACCGCTGGATGAGGCAAAGGAGTTGGCGAAATTTCGCGATGGCACTGAGGTGGAATTGCTCGACCGCAAGGAAATCGCCGCCGGTTCCGGACGCCAGCTTTGGCGGTTCGTGCAGAGTGGCACGGGACAGACAGGCTGGGTGAAGGACGAAGCGCTCTTGCCGGTGCGGTGACGCCAGCCGGACTCACGCCGCCGGACGCGTCATCCGCCGCGTGATCCAGCCGGCCGCAAACGTCTCCACCAGCAACAGCAGCAGCGTCGCCACCAGCAGCCAGCGCCAGAGTTTCTGGCGGCTCTCCAATTCGGCGGCCTGCAAGCGTTCCTTCCGCGCTTCCTCGACCTTGGCCATCGCGACGGCCTGAATCTTCAACGGGACGCCAAGACGCTCCAAATCCTCCAGCGGCAGCGGCGCGGTCTGACTTTCCGCCGGGTCGAGATTCACCGCCCAGCGCACCGCCGGTTCAGTGCCGTTCACCCCGTAGATTCCGGGCAAATCCGTTTCCGCAAACGGGCTGCCCGCCACCACCCGCGCCTCGCGTCCATCGGGCTTGCGCACCATGATCGAGGCGGTGGCGTTCGAGAGCGTGAGCGGCACGGTATCACCCACGAAATACTGCGCGGCCTGCGCCTTGAGTCCGCCGCTCAACTCCAGCACCGAATAAAGCAGCGGCACGAACTTCGTCGAAAGCGCCAACTGGCTGTCGGCTGGATGCCATCCCGAGGTGAGCACGAGCAAATTGCCCCGGCCCGCCGGCAGCGCGGCCAGCGCCGGGTCGCCATCGTCGAACTTCGCCAGAATCCGGGCGTCTTTCACTGCGTCGAGACCGAGGCGGCGATGCTTCCAGAAATGAATCTTGGTGAAATCGCCGAAGCGCGGATCGGCGAACGGCGCGAACACCGGGTGCGCGAAATCGATATGACCAAGCAGGGCGTAATTGCGCACCACCGCCTCCTCCGCCGGCAACACGCCCAGGCCGGCCAGCTTCGCCACGAAGGGCGCCAGCGCGGGCGATTTCATCACCACCAGCACCGTCTTGCCCGCGTCGAGGAAACGCCGGAGCGACGCCAGACGCGTGTCGTCGAGCGGATCGGTCACCACCGCCAGCGCCGCGGCATCGAGCACGGCCGCCGAAACATTGGTGCCGGAGCCGATGCTCACCACGCGCGCCACCTGACGCAGCGTTTCCTGAAACGCACGCCGTGCGTAGAAGAGATTCATCGAGGAATCGGTTTCCGCCTCGTTGCCCAGGAACACGATGCTGACCTGCTCGGCGCGGGGCGGCACCCGCCAGATGGTGTTGTCGAAATCCTCATCGTCGCCCGTCAGCAGCAATCGCTCCGGCGCGAGGCCATCCACCAGCGCGGGCGCCGACAGAATGCGGTTCTGCCCCGGCGGCACGTAGGTATCCACGGCGGCGCCGGTGAGGCCCTTGTCGCCGGGCCGCGCCCAGCCAAATTGAAATTGCTCGCGCTTGGAATCGGACGCGTTGCTCACGCGCAAGCGCGGCACGGCCGCCGCGCCTGATTTCTCGATCTCCTCGCGCTCGGCCACCAGCGCCAAGCCGGCGTTGGTCGGCTTCTTCGGCTTGAGCGTTTCCACCACCACCTCGAGACCCTTCGGCCATTCGTAGCCTTGCAGGCCATCGAGGCGCGCGCCCTGTTGCAGATCGGTGATGACCACGAGACGGCGCGGCGCGGCGAGATTCGCAGTGGCCGCGTTGCGCCGCGAGGTTTCCTCGATCATCTCGACGGCGCCGAGCAAGGCGTTGCCCAGATGAGTCGCCGCCCAGCCGGGTGCGGCTTCATTCAATCGCTGACGCGCCAGCACGGCGCGATCGCTGACCGGCGTTTGGCGCCATTGCTCGAAGCTCACCAGCGTCCGCGGCACGCGATCAAAGGCCACCAGCGCGATCGAGTCCGCCGGACCCGCCTTGGCCAGCCACGACTCGGCTTTCGCGCGGGCGTCTGGCCAGAGGTTCTCGCGGTGCATGCTGGCGCTGGCATCGACGAGGATGACCATGCGCTGGCCCTGCTGCGAGTCGCCGCCGGCCGCCATCGGGCGTTGCAGAAACGGCCGGGCGAAGCCGAGCGCGAGCAGCAGCAGCACCAGGCAGCGAAGGATGAGCAGGACGATGTTTTCCAGCCGGCTCCGGCGGGTGACGCGCGGCGGCGTGGGCTGGAGAAACATCAGCGAACTGAACGGCACGCGTTCCTTCGAAGTGCGGCGGATGAGATGAAAGATGACCGGCAGCGCGATGGCCAGACCGCCGAGCAGGAAGAGCGGGGCAAGGAAGCTCATGCGATTACTGAGGAGGGCGTGGGATCAGAACAGCGACAGTTGCGGGGGCGCTGAGACGAAGGTAGGGCGCGTCTGTCCCCAGCGCGCCGCGGACCGCTCCCGGCAATCGAACGGCGCGCTGGGGACAGACGCGCCCTACCACAGCCGGTGCTCGTATCTCCCGGCGCACGACTCGCGGTGCGTCCTCGCCGTGTTCGGCTGTCGGTTTCATGACCGCTCTCCAGTAGCCCAACAACACCGGCGGAGCAAGCGCGGAAGCCGGTGCGCACTCGACAAAATCATCGCCGCGCTGGAACGGATGAAATGGGAAGTCTTGACCGATGCAGGCGCGAGGCCGGTACTACTCTGCCGGAACGGGCGGAACCGGAGGCGTCGCTGGCGGCGCATTCGTCTCGGTCCAATCGGTGAGACGGGCGATACTAAACGCACTTCCGTACGCGAGGATGTAGCAGTGGCCCGTTGGGCTGAAGACCGGCGTGCTGAAACCAGCAATACGTTGCGGATCCACGACCGACTGCACCCAACGGAGTTCCCCGTCTCTGGAATAGCGCGCCAGAAAAGCATTCTGGCATTCGCGGGACGGTCCGCACGAGTTCGTCAGGATCAGAGAATCGAACATCGCCTCCCGAGTGAAGCTTCCCGGCAGGAGGACATCTCCATTTGGCGCGACTCCGAGAACTGACGGGCGATCATCTCCAGATCCGCCGGCACTCTTCGCCCACATGACTCGGCCGGAAGCGTTGAAGCGGGCGAGGAAGATGTCGTAGCCGCGGGAAATTCCGGAATGATCGCCTTGGAGGGTGAAATCACCCATCAGCATGTCCTGACCTGCCAAGGTGCCGCAGACGTAACAGCCATTGGTGCCATCGACCGCAAGGGTATAGGCGAGGCTCGCCCCGTTCGTGGTGCTGCCGGCCTGCTGCAACCATAGCAGCCGCCCAGCAGGGTTGTACTTTGCGACGAAAAGGTTGCACCCGGTGCGCCCTGCGACCCTCTTGCCGGCAAATAGGCCGCTTCCTTGCAGTGTTCCCGCGACATAGGCGTTACCGAGCGGATCGACGCTGACGTCAACGCCCATTCCGTAAAGCGTCGAACCCAGTGGGCGCACCCAGCAGAACGTCCCGGCACGGCTGAACTTCGCCAGGAAGAACCGGTTCTTTTGGTAGAACACCGGTGCGCCGCAGAAGCGCACGAACGGGTGGGTGAACTGGCCGACGACATAGGCATTGCCTGCCCGATCCAGCGCCAGCCGCCAAGCAGTGAAGCAACCACCCGCCCCGCGTGCCGAGATCACCCGGCCATCACCCGTGAATCGCGCGATGAAGAAGCCGGACTTCGCACCGAGTAGGTTGAGATGGACCGTCCCAATGCTAAAGCGGTCAGTAAACGCATTCCCGAGCACGACGATATTGCCCGATGAATCCACGCACGCCGACCTCAAATATGTGCCCGGCGGAAACGGCATCGACCAAAGCTGCTGACCCTCCGGAGAAAGTTTGATCAAAGCGGTGCCTTCGGTGCCTTCGGTGGCTGAATAGAGGCGCCCGAGAGCAGCAAACACGTTCCCCGCCGCGTCGCAGGCTAGCGTGTACGGCACGCCAGAAACAGGCTGCGTCCAAAGAATCTCCGGCGGCGTGCCCGGGTCGGCTTGAGTCCGGGCGGGGGCAGCGGCGAGAGCAATGACGCACAACGCGACGAAGAAATCCAATCGTGGCACGACGGACCAACCTGCGGAGAACATCTTCATAGGATTCACCCTGCCGCCTCATTGGCAGATCGCACCGCGTGCTTGAGCAGGAAGGTGTCCGGTCGTTGGCGGCTCGCACGAAGGCCGCGAAGGTTGCAAAGGGACGTGAACGACAACATTCCCTCGGGCGCGTCGCCGTGGCACCGGATGGAGCCGGGCAAAACCCTGCTGCGACAGGCGATGGAAAGGATCGCGCGACATCCGGCCTTTCGTGAGCAAGCCGGCAACCTGCTGGCTTCTTGAACAGCGCCGGGCGAGCGCGGCAACTATGGGGAACTTTTCTCGAATTATTCCGGGCCCAGCCTTGTCTCTAGGATCATGCAGCCGCTGGAACTGGGGACTTCGCCAGCCGGGCTTTCCAAAACGCAGCGAGAGGCGTTGATCAGCCTGCTGACGGACGATGATCCCGCCATCCACCAAATGGTGCGCGGCCGGTTGCTTTCCTATGGCCGGACGGCCTGCGACTGGCTGCGACCCCACACCCTCAGCGACAATCCCGTGTTGCGTCGGCGCGCCCAGGAGATCATCGGACATCAGAACCGCGAGGCGGCAGATGGACAATTCCTTGATTTTTGCCGGCGGCGCGCGGAGGAGTTCGACCTCGAAGAGGCCACCGGCCTGCTGGCCCGCACCCGTTATCCCGACCTCAACCTGGCCGCCTACACGGCACTCTACGATTTGTGGGCGGAACAAGTGCGCGAGCGCCTCGTGCCCGGCCAGTCGGCGGGCGAAACGCTGGCGATCCTCAACCGTTTTCTGTTCGAGGAACTTCGCTTCACGGGCTTCGAGCAATACAACGACGACATCGATTGCTGCTACCTCAACCGCGTGGTGGACCGGCGCCGGGGCAATCCCATCGGTCTTTGCGCGCTCTACCTGTTCGTCACCCGACGGCTGCATCTGCCCGTCACGGGCATCGGCTTGCCGGGACATTTCGTCTGCCGCTACCAATCGAGCACGGAGGAAATCTACCTCGACTGCTTCCGCAAGGGTGCCTTTCTCACCAAGCGCGATTGCTACAGCTTTCTCCTGCGCAGCCATTTTGACCTCTCGGATCGCCTGCTCTCGCCGGTCAGCACGCGGCTCATGCTGCTGCGCATGTGCAACAACCTTCACCAGACCTACGCGCAATTGGAGATGCGGGAGGAATCCCAGCGGGTGCGGCGCTACGTGATGGCGCTGACGCGGTGAGTTCGGCGTAGCGGCGTCTCGGGAGAGCGCCGCAGACTTCCATCGATCATGAAATGGCGGCGCTCTGCGGAGACGCCGCTACGGGGCTGCTCACTCCCGCAAACCAGCCTGCTGCATCAGCCGCGCCGTCTCGCGATACGCCTCTTCCACCCAAGCCACGATCTTCTTCGGGTCGGGCGGATATTCGAGTTCAATGGCGACCGCCCCGTCGATGCCGAGTCTCTTGATGGCCTGCAAATACGGCGCGAACTTCACCACGCCGCGGCCGGGCGGCAGATCGCCGTGGACCTTGCCGTCGCAATCGCTGATGTGAACGTGAATCGCACGGCCCTTGAGTTTCTTCAATTCCGCCGGGCCGGTGTGGCTCAACATCATGTGGCTGATATCGATGTTGGCGCGCACGCGCGGGTGGCCGCACTCATCGATGAAGCGCGCCATCGCACCCACGTTGTTCAGCAGGCTGAGGCGGAACGGTTCCAGTTCCAGCGCGATGTCGATGCCGCGTCGTTCCGCGTAATCGCCCAGGCGCCGGCAGCATTCGATGGCCCATTGCCATTGCGCGGCGGGCGGGATGACCTCGCGCTGCCAGAGGTATTCGCCGAGCACCAGGAGGATGTTCTTCGCGCGCCATTCGCGGGCGAGGTCGATGAACTTGCGGCTGCGTTCGAGATGAAACTCGCGCACCGGCTCCTGAAAATCCGTCAGCCCGAGCGCGGAAAACGGCAGCGACACAATCGGCAGGCCGAGTTGCTCGCAAGTGCGCGCCACGAGGCGGATCTCCTGTTTCGAGATGCCCACGGCCTCCGTGGCGAGGTCCACACAATCAAAGCCGATGCGCGCGACGTGCTTCAGTCCGGGGGCCGTGTCCATGCCGACCTGCGCAAACGCGCTGTTGATCATGCCGAGCTTCATGGATCGAAATTGGGATCGAGTTCCTTGAGGATTTTCTGGCGCGTCTGCTCGATGTCCACGTCGAGGTTCTTGAGCACGCGCGCGGCCACGCCATCGCCTTCACGCAACAGGCCAAGAAGGATGTGTTCAGTGCCGACGTAGGTATGGTTCAGGGCTTTCGCTTCCTTCGTCGCAAGGGCGAGCACCTTCCTCACGCGCGGCGTATAAGGAATGTTGCCCATCACCTTTTGATCGGGGCCGGTGCCGAGCTGCTTCTCCACCTCCATGCGGACGGTGTCGAGGTCGAGCCCCATCTTCTGGAGGACGTTGACGGCGACGCCCTGACCCAAGTTGATCAGGCCAAGGAGCACATGCTCCGTGCCGACGAAATTATGATTGAAACGGTCGGCTTCCTTGCGCGCGAAGGCCAGCACCTGCTGCGCGCGAGGGGTGAAATTTTGAATCCCCTGATCTCCGGTGGTCGCAGCATTGGCCCTGGCGAATAAGCGATTGAGGAACCCCGGCGGTTTGCCCGCCGCAGGCGACACCGCAATGTCGTGCCGCCGGGCAAGCTCATCCGGGTCCACCGACCGAAGCTGCTCCGTGCTCACATACGCCGCCTCCACCAGCGCCATTGTCCTGAGATTATCGCGCCCGCTGATTTCCGGCTCGTTCCCGTTCTCGATGGCCACGAGCAACTGCGCCATCGTCCCGATGAAGGCGTCCGGGAACCAGCTTTCCGCCGGGCGCACTTCGTGGAATTGCGCATCACCCTTCGCCGCATAACGCAGCGTCGAAGGCGTCGTGTAGGGATCCTTGCACCAGCCGATGTCGCCGATGGCCAGGCCGTTGGCGCCTTCGATGCGCCAGCGAATGTAGTTGTCCGACGGACACCCTTCCTTCGCCGGGCCAGTCCAGGTGTCGTCGATTCCCACGCAGCGCAGGCCGTTGCCATATTCGAGAATGTAGGTTGCGATGCCGTCGGTGTGCGGAAATTGCGTCCGCGGATCGGGGCGCACGCTGCAATAAATCCCCGCCGGATCGCCAAACCAGTGACGGAAACAGTCGAGGTGGTGAATCGACATGATGCGCAATGTGACCCAGCCCATCTCGCGCTGCCACGGCATCCAGTGCGGGACCGCGCGCATCTCGATCGTCGCGAACACCGGTTCACCCAGAGTGCCTGCGGTCAGCAGCGCCTTGGCCGCGCGCACCGACGGGTCGTAACGCATGTTCTGGTTTACCGCGAGCGTGATGTCCGCCTCTTCGCACAAGCGCACAGCCTCGACGGCCTCGGCGTAATTCATCCCGAGCGGCTTTTGCGCCAGAATGCCCCGGACCGTCCGACGCGCGCACGCCGCGCGGATGAGGCCGAGTTGCGCATTGGGCGGCACCGCGATGTCGAGCACTTCGATGGACGGGTCGTCGAGCAACCCATCGTATTCGACGAAGACTTTGGGGATGCCATGTCGCTCTGCAACCCGGTGCGCATTCTCAAAATTGCGTGAGGCGATGGCCACCGGGTTGAAGCCTGCTTTGCGATACGCCACGAGGTGGCAGTCGTTGACGATGAATCCGCTGCCCAGCACGCCGATGCGGAAGTCCCGCCGACGCGGCAGCACGGGATGGATGTCGAGGTTCATGCGAAATTGCAGAGGCATGCTGCGTCCAGCCCATGCGCGTGCAAAGCCAACACTCTGAATTCCCACTGAATCGGCAAGGCGCACACTCTCCGCTCCACGGACATGTGACCGAAGCTGGCCAGGGTGAATCTCATATCGGAAGCCAATCTAGTGAAACACCCCGCTTCATGCCAGCCCGACTTGGGTGATTCCGGTCACTCAGCGCAACTCCGGCTGGCCAGTGAACTTGACGCCCCGCCACCGGGGAATAGGCTCAAACCTATGAACACGCACCAGGAGCAAGTGCCGGTTCTCCGCGAAGTGGCGGAGAGCATTTGCCTGTTGGGCGCAGGGCGCAACGAGGTTACTCCCCAGGCAGAGGGATGGACGACACCCGGACTGGGTCGGGCGCGTCTGTCCCCGCGCGCCGCGAACCACTCCCGGCCAACCCGACGGCGCGCTGGGGACAGACGCGCCCTGCCCGTGAGGGTTGGGACCAAGGGTCTTCGGGCAGCCCATCCCAAGGTCTTGCCAGTAACGGGAAGGAAAGAGCACGAAACTATTGACCTCGTCATGATCTCTTCGCCCTGCAGACGCCTTCCTTCACAGAAGAAAGAAGCTCTCCTCGAGGAGCGCTCTCAGAACCTTTATGAAATGAACCGCAGAGTGTCAAAGAAGCAATTCCTATCAGGATCGGGAGGCGCTGGGTGCGCCGAACCAACAGAATGAAATCATGAGCGGGCGAGCCATGTTTCTGGTGAGTGTGTTCGGCGGAGTGCTGCTGGCGACTCTCGTCGTATCCGCAATCCTGCGGCACAAGGGCGGGCAACCCGTGACCACACCTCCGCCGGTTATGAGCGAGCCACCGGTGCAGTTGGAGAACACTCCGTCCGGCGACGCGTGGGCGGCGAGCGCTCCGCCCGAGACCACGGATATTCCTCCGCAGAAACGCGCGATGCCGGCCAACGACTCCACCATCGTTTCCAGTGAAATCACCTCGCCGCTGGATGGCGAGTCCGTGCCGCGCATTTTTCAAATGAGCGGGACGTGCGGCGCGGTGCCGGCTGGCCAGCAACTTTGGCTGGTGGTACAGACGGGGCGCGTGTTCTCGCCGAAAGGAACGGCGAAGGTGGGCGGGCAGAATTGGGAGGGAACGGTCAAGGAGTATGGCGTCGGCCGCGGCGGGAGTTTCGAGGTCTGCCTGTATCAAGTGAACGAAGAGGGCGTGGCGTTGATCGCCGAGTGGAACGCGCGCGGGAAAGCGACGGGGTCGTGGCCACCGTTTGGCGAGGTGCCGGGAGGGATTTTTCTGGCAAAGATCAAACTGCGGCTGGCCCCGTAAAGTGTGAAGGTGAGCGAGGAATCGCCAATTACAGCGCGGTGGAGAGGTGATTCAGGAGCCAACAGTGACGCTGGCGTGGATCGCCTAGCGGAGACAGATGGGGACCAAGGCTCACCGGATGGACTTGCCTTACCGGGAGGGGCGGAAATGGGTGAAGAAAAGGCCGGATAGCATTAACAGCCCCCAACCACGGGCCTCCCAACTTTCGTCGGCGAACGCTTTGACATACTCCGCAATGCGGTTAGCCTGACCGGCGTCGGAGTGGAGAAGGCATTCACCCGGCCGCAAAACAAACAGACCAGAGTTTATGGCTACCAACACTTACGAATCATCCTATCGCGGAATGACCGTGGCCGAGCTGCCCGCCAGCGAGCGTGCGACTTTCATCGGCAAGACGTATCTCCACCTCACCGGCGCCATCGTCGCCTTCACGCTGCTGGAGATGTATCTCTTCCAATCCGGCGCCGCCTATTCGATCGCGAAAGTGTTGATGGGCGGATCGTGGCTGCTGGTGCTGGGCGGTTTCATGGTCGTCTCATGGATCGCAAGCTGGGCAGCCGGCACGCTGGAATCGAAGCCGCTGCAATACCTCGCGCTGGCGGGCTTCGTGGTGGCGGAGGCCATCATCTTCGTGCCGCTGCTGCTCATCGCGCAGAACGTCGCGCCGGGGGTCATCCAGAGCGCGGCGGTGGTGACGCTCTTCGGATTTGCGGCACTCACAGCCATCGTCCTGCTGACGCGCAAGGATTTCTCCTTCCTGCGCACGATCATCTTCTGGGGCGGCATCCTGGCGCTGGGAGGCATCGTCGGCGCGGTGATTTTCAAGTTCAACCTCGGCACCTGGTTCTCGGTGGCGATGGTCGGCCTGGCGGGCGCGTCCATCCTCTATGACACCTCGAACGTGCTGCATCGCTATCCCGAAGACCGCTACGTCTCCGCGGCGCTGCAACTGTTCGCCTCCGTCGCGCTGATGTTCTGGTACGTGCTGCGACTTTTCATGCGCCGCTGAACGGCGTCCGACTTCTGAAATAAAATCGAACGGCCGCGCCCGGATGGACGCGGCCGTTTTGTATTTGCAGATCAGCATCTGCCAGACATTGAGAATGTGTTCGCAGGTAGGGCGCGCCTGTCCCAGCGCGCCGCGACTTTCGAAGGTACACCGCCGGCGCGCTGGGACAGACGCGCCCTACCTTCCTCCATTGCACCAGTGCCGCGCGAATTTCCGCAGCGACTAACGGCAATTCAGGCGAACCGCTCAGACCGGAATCTCCCAGCCCTTGCGGTACTGTCCCTTGATGAACTGGTCGGCCTTGGGCGCGTTGGTCGCCTTCATGTTGGCGGAATCCCACTCAAGCTTTTTGCCGGTGCGCAACGCCACCAAGCCCAGCAGCACCAGTTCCGTCAGCTTCGCGCCATACTCGAAGCTCGCGCTGGCCGCCGGGCCGCCTTTGCAGGCCTCGATCCAGTCGCGGTGATGTCCCTTCGAGCGCGCCAGTTTCTTCGGCGGACGCTGGTAGGTTTCATTGCGCGAAAACGGAATCAGCTTCGGCGCGCCAGCCCAACCCGGGCAGGTGATCTTGCCTTTGTCGCCGATGAAGAGGATGCCATTGCCGCCCTGACCGAGTTCATCGTCGTCTTCGAGTTCCGTCGGGCGCACGGGACGCAAGCCGCCGTCGTACCACGTCAACGTCACCGGCGGCATGTCGCCGCGCGGACCGAACTTGTAGTGATACATCGCGGCGGGCGAAACCACCTCGCTGTCCATGCCCGCGGCACAACTCGCCTCAATGCTGACCGGCGCGGCGAGGTCGAGCGCCCAGAACGCGGGGTCGATGTTGTGGCAGGCCATGTCGCCGAGCGGCGCCGAGCCGAAGGCCCAATAATCGCGCCACGTCACCGGGGTGTAATTCGGGCTGAAGGGACGCGGCTCGCGCGGGCCGATCCACAAATCCCACTTCATGCCTTCCGGCACCGGCGCTTCCTTCGGCCGGCCCGAGTCCGTGCCCCAACGACCGGCGCTCGACCACGCATGCACCTGACGCACCGGACCGATGGCGTCGGCCCAGATCCATTCGCAGGTCTGGCGGATGCCTTCGCCCGAATGGCCCTGGTTGCCCATTTGCGTGGCCACGCCGGTTTCCTTGGCCACGTTCGAGACCTGGCGCGCCTCCCAGATGTTATGCGTGAGCGGCTTCTCGCAATAGGCGTGCTTGCCCTGCTTCATCGCCGTGATGGTCACGTAGGCGTGCGAGTGATCCGGCGTGGCGCACAGGATGGCGTCGATGGCCTTCTCCTTGTCGAGCATCTCGCGGAAATCAATGTATTCGGCGACGCGGAAGTTCGGCGTCTTTTCGGCGTAGTGTTTCTCAATCTCGGCCTTGATCGGTTTCCGGCCACCCAGGCCGCGGTAGTAAAACTTGTCGAGGCTGAAGTTCTCGGTGGGATCAGCCACGGCAATGATCTGCGCGTCGGCTTCGTTGAAGAGATTGCGGACGTTGGTGCGCCCCTGGCCGCCGCAGCCGATGATGGCGATGTTCACCTTCTCGCTCGGCGCGACGAATTTGGGTCCGCCCAGCACATGGCGCGGCACGAGGCTGATGGCCGCCGCGGCGGTGGCGCCGGTGGCGAGGAAGTTCCGGCGGGTGAAGGGACGGGGCAGATTGTCGTTTGTATTCATAATGATGGTGATGCTGTGGGAAAACTCTACCCGCACTCCGGAGGGTTGCACGAAAAATACCGCCGGACAATCCCGCTGCCGAAATGATCCCGGGGGGCAACGAGCAGAAGCCTCCGCTTCCGCAAAGTGCTTCGCGAAAGCTGACGGCTGTGAACCAAGGTATTCCCCAAGACCGGGCAGTTACGGCGCGGTCTGGCTCACGACCCGTCGCATGAACTTCTGCGCCGAGCTGCTCACGGGAAGCTTTAGGCGGACGGTGACGGTTTCGGTGCCATCGCCGTTGATGGTGGCGGAACCAAGCTGCTCGACGAGGCTGGTGTTGCTGGTCCACGGACCATCGAGTCCCCAGTGGCCACCAACACGCTTGCTAACGGTTGGTCCTACTTCAGCGATTCCGCGTGGACGAAGCATCCCGCCCGTTTCTACCGCTTCCGCTCGCGGCGAGGGCGTGTTTGAGAACTTCGGTTTGGAGTCCCGGCTTTAGCCGGTAAAGCGCCCAATCCGCCTGCAGGCGGGACTCCAAACCTGCTCAACCTCCGCCGCGTTTTTCAAAGAGGCTCTGAAGCGTCTCCGCGGCGGCGTCCTCACGCCCGGAACAGTTGCCCCATCTTCTTGCCGAGAATCTTCCCGGCGATGAGCAGGCTGGCGGTGAGAATCACCATGCCCACCACGCCGAGCGCGCAGGCCACGCTGGGCGCGTTGGGATCGATGCGGCCCATCAACTGGTAGATCATCTTCGTGATCGGATAATACTGCTCCTTCATCGCGAGGATGAGGCCGTCGCTCACTTCAAGCATGGCGAAGGAGAAGGTGAGAATGGTGCCCGCGATGAGGTTCGCCATCACCAGCGGCAGGGTGATCTTGCGCAGCGTGCGGAAGGGCGACGCGCCGAGATTCGCTGACGCTTCCTCCAGCGTGACGCTCGTCTGCTGGAAGCCCGCGTAGGCCGAGCGCACGATGTAGGGCAGGCGCCGCACGCTGTAGCTGATGATGAGGAGAATCGTGGGATTGTTGCGCGGATTGAAATACTCGTTCAGCCACGAGTTCTTGAAGTTGTCAAAACCCGCCACGTAGCCGAAGGCCAGCACGATGCCCGGCAGCGCCAGCGGCAGCATGGCCAGCGCGTCAAGCAGTCCGGCGAAGGGAATGCGTTTGCGCGTCAGCAGCCATGCGATGGTCACGCCCAGCACGAGATCCAGCAGCGCGCTGAAGCTCGAATAGAACAGGCTGTTGCGGATGCTCGTCGCGGTGAGACCGCTGCCGACGATTTCGCGATAGTGGGCGGTGGTCCACTCGGTCGGCAGCACGCTGAAGAACCAGCGGTCGGAGAAGGATTGCACGATGACCGCCAGATGCGGCAGCAGCGCCACCGCAATCACGCCGCCCACGCCGAGCCAGATCAACAGCGCCTGCCGCAGCGTGGCCTGCGCCTCGGCGCCGAGGGTGTGGCCGCGGGCGATCATTTCGTAGCGTTTGCCGGCGAGCACGCGCTTGCTGACGAGGAACAGCACCACCGTCAACACGAGCACGAACACGACCAGCGTGTAGCCCATCGGATTCGTGTTCAGTTCGTTGACCGCGTCAAAAATTTGCACCGGCACCACGCGGGCAAAGCCGAAGATGAGCGGCGTGCCGAGATCAGTGAACGCCCAGATGAAGACGATGATCGCGCCGGCGAAATAGCCCGGAAGAATCAGCGGCAGTGTGATGGTGCGGAAAAGTCTCCAGCCGCCCGCGCCGAGATTTTGCGCCGCCTCGCGCAGGGCCGGATCGATGTTGGCCATCGCGGCGGAGACGTTCAGGAACATGATGGGATACAGGTTCATGACCTGGAGCATGACGATGCCCCAGAAGCCGCCTTGCCCGAGCCAGTCGATGGGATTCGCCGGGTTGACCAGGCCGAGATCCATCAGCAGCAGGTTGACCGAGCCGAACTTCGCCAGCAGTTGCTTCAGTCCGATGGCGCCTACGAACGGCGGCATGATCATTGGCACCAGCAGCAGGCTGCTCAGGAGCGTCTTGCCGGCGAAGCGGAAGCGGGTCATCAGCCACGCGATGGGCAGGGTCAGCAGCGTGGTCAGGATGGTGGTGAGCGAGGCGATGAGGAAGCTGTTGAGCAGCGATTCGCGCTGGAGCGGGCTGGACAGCAGCATCTGAAAATATTTCAGGCTGAAGTGGCCGTTCTCGACGAACGCGCCCTTGAGCAGCAGCCCGACCGGGTAGAACAGGAAGACGCCGAAGAACGCCAGCAGCAACACGAGGAACAGCACCGTCGTCGGGTTGAGATCGTATTTTTTCATGCGCGCGCCATGGCCGTGCCGACCGCAGCGGAACTACACTGATTTACCCCCGGGCTGACAACTGGTTTCCGCATTCGGCCGCAGATGAACGATGGTTGCGCCCCAGCCGCCGAAGGCTTCGGTGGCCAGTGCGAAGCAGTCAGGGCAGCCAATGCGTGGACACAGCCAATACGTGGACTCGACAATCTTTCGTCACTCAGTCTAGCCTTTTCGCATGGTTGCTTGGGCTGACATTCAACGGTACTGCGACGCGATTGCGCGGGAATTCCGCCCGCAACGCATCGTAATCTTTGGGTCGTATGCCTACGGAGCGCCATGTCCAGATTCAGACGTGGACGTGATGGTGGTCATGCCGACGAAAAAGCGCGGCGCGCGGCCCTCGCTTGACATTCGCCGACGCATCTCAGCGGGCTTCCCGGTGGACATCCTGGTTCGCGCACCGGAAGACGTGGCACACCGCCTGCGCCGGGGTGACTCGTTCATCATTGAAGTCATGACGCGCGGCAAGGTCATGTATGAAGCCCAGCACGCGTGAATGGGCGGCCAAGGCGGAGGAGGACTACCTCGCCGCCATGGATTTGTCCCGCCGCCGCAAGCGGCCCCTGTGGAGTGGTGTTTGCTTTCACGCCCAGCAATGCGCGGAGAAATACCTCAAGGCGCGCATGGAAGAAGCGGGCCTCTCCATTCCCCGGACCCACGACCTCGAAATCATCTTGAACCAATTGCTGCCGGTCGAGCCGCTCTGGGTGGCGTTTCGACCAGCCGCCCAGACGCTCACCGACTATGCGGTGGACTTTCGCTATCCCGGCCACAACGCCGGCAAGCCGCATGGACGTCGTGCGCTGGCGGACTGCCGGGTCATCCGCCGCGAAGTGCGGCTCAGTCTTGGGCTGCCGAGTTGATCGAGAAACGGAACGTCTCCGCAGCCTTAAGTGCTGACTCGCGTTTCCGCATTCGGCCGCAGATGAACGATGGTCGCGCCCCAGCCGCCGAAGGCTTCGGTGGCCAGTGCGAAGCGCTCGACATCCGGATGTTTGGCCAGCAACGCATGCACCGTCTGCCGCAGCGCGCCGATGCCTTTGCCGTGAACGATGCGCACTTCGAGAATGCCGCCCGCGCGGCACGCTGCGAGATACTCCACCACCACGATCTTCACGTCTCGTGGTTGGAACGTGTGCAAGTCCAGTTCGCTGGTGATGGGCAGCGGGACCGGTTCGGATTGGTGAAACGCAAATTCGTCGTCGTCCATAAAACGCCTTTGCATCGGCGCGTCATTTGCCGGAGCATAGGCTGCGAATCAAAACTCAACAACGTCCCAGCCACATGAATTCATCCCGCCCTCCGCGCAAGTCGTCCGCCAATCTCAACCGTCGCCAGTTCATCCATGCCGCCGGCGGACTCAGCCTCGGGGCGCTGGCGTTTCCGACTATCCTCTCGTCCTCCGCGCGCGGCGCGGATGGCGTGGTCGCGCCGAGCAAGCGCGTCACGCTCGGCGTCATCGGCACTGGCAACCAGGCCGGCAATGATATGCGCGCCTTTCTCGACGATAACCGTGTCCAGATCATCGCCGTGTGCGACGTGAACAAGGAAAGCGCTGGCTATTGGGACGGCGCGGTGGCCGGACGCGAGCCCGCGCGGCGCCTCGTCGAAGGTCATTACGCGAAGCAGAAGGAATCCGGCACATGGAAAGGCGTGAGAGTGTACGGGGACTTCCGCGAACTCCTCGCGCGGCCCGACATCGACGCAGTGCTCATCGCCACGCCCGATCACTGGCACGCGATTCCGACCATCCTCGCCGCCAAGGCCGGCAAGGACGTTTACACGCAAAAGCCGCTCGCGCTGACCATCGCCGAGGGACGCGCGATGAGCGACGCGGTGAAGAAATACAACCGCGTCTTCCAGTGCGGCAGCCAGCAGCGGTCTGATCGCAACTTTCGCCACGCTTGTGAACTCGTCCGCAACGGCCGTCTCGGCGAACTCAAGACCGTCAAGTGTGGCCTGCCCGGCGGCCACGCGGACTACGGCAAGACCGGCAGCCGCAAGAATCCCGAAGCGGTGCCCGAGGGCTTCAACTACGAATTCTGGCTCGGCCCCGCCCCGGACGCGCCGTATGCGCCCGCGCGTTGCCACGTCAATTTCCGCTGGAACCTCGATTATTCCGGCGGCCAGCTCACCGACTGGGGCGGGCATCATCCGGACATCGCGCAGTGGGGCATGGGCACGGAACTGACCGGTCCCGTGGAAATCAAGAACGCGAAAGGCAAATTCCCGCCGCGCGCCGAGCTGTGGAACACCGCCACGGAATATTCCTTCGATTGCCTTTACCCGAACGGCGTCGTCCTCAACATCTCGAACAAGAACAAGGGCGGCGTCACCTTCGAGGGAACGCAGGGCACGATTTGGGTGACGCGCGGCGCCTACTCGTCCACGCCTGAGTCGCTCTGGGAATCGAAGATCGCGGACAACGAGGTCCATCTCTACAAAAGCGACAATCACTATCGCAACTTCATCGACTGCGTGCTCTCCCGGCAGCCGGCCATCGCGCCGTGCGAAGTGGCGCATCGCTCCATCACCCTCGCGCACCTCGGCAACATCGCCATGCAACTCCAGCGCGACCTGAAATGGGATCCGGCGAAGGAACAGATCGTTGGTGACGCCGAGGCGAACAGGATGCTGCGTCGCGAATACCGCGCGCCGTGGGTGCTGCCGTCCTGACAGGCCATTCAACCTCCCGACGGGCGCCGACATCCAATCAATCGCCTCGCGCAACCGGGCAACCGCCAGCGACATTTGCGCGATCGGCATCGACCTTCGGGCAATCCGCGCTGACAGCCGGGAAATCGCCATCGACTGGTCATAAATCGCCACTGACAATCAAGAAATGGCCGCGAACAGTCGGGAAATCGGCTCGGACAACCGGGAAATCGCCCCAAACATTACAGAAACCGCCATCAACCATCCCCGCAACGCCTCGCGCAGTCCTGCGAGGACTGCAACCAGCCGGTATTCAATCATTTCCAACTCGGAACCCGCGATTTTCCCCCTTTCAGCCCGTCCCGCACTCGTTATCCTCCGGCCATGAACCTCCGCCTGCATAACTACGCCTCCATGGTGGGCGCCTGCCTCAGCGTCGCCCAAAGTTCCGATTACAAACCCGTCTGGTTCGGCAAAGCTCCCGCCGATTTCGCCGCGGACCTCGCCCAGCTTCAGACCGACTACGCCGCCGTCATGACCAAGGCCGCGCAAGCCGATGCCGCCACCGGCGGCGCGGGCGATGCCAAGGCCGAGGCCGAAACCGTGCTCGAAGACGCCGCCTACGTCCTCGCCCGCGCGCTCGCCAATCATTTCAAGAAATCCAGCGACCTCGACCGCCACGGCAAGGTGAACCTGACCAAAAGCGAAATCGCGAAACTGCGCACGCAGGCGTTGCTGAACCAGGCCACCGCCATCCGCGACCTCGGCACCGCCGCCGTCGGCGAACCCGGCGCCGACGACCGTGGCGTGACCGCCGCCCGCGTGGCCGCGCTCAGCGCCGCCATCACCAGTTTCAGCAACGTGATGAGCACCCCGCGCGGCCAGATTGTGAACCGCAGCGCGCTCTTGAAAGAGGTGGAAACCGACGTGGCCGCCCTGTTCGAAAAAGTCAGCGACATGGACGACCTGGTGGTGCAATTCGACGGCGGCGAGCCGGGCAAACGCTTCATCGAAGCCTGGAAACGCGCCCGCATCATCGTGGACACCGGCGGCGGCCACGCCAACGGCGGCACAACGCCGGCGCCAGCGCCGACGCCAAAGCCGCAATAGCAATCCACCGAACTAGTGTTATGAATTGCAAATAGCTATACAATACTCTCCTTTGCGACCGCCTCCCGGGCGCGCCGGATTTTTTCCAGGATGGCCTGCCCTTCTGCTTTCCACACATAACGCTTGGGCGAGAGGTCGCGGTCCTGCAAATA
>JBBRWD010000037.1:0-58454 GCA_038249465.1 Limisphaerales bacterium
CCGAGTCACTGTCCGGGCAGCGCTTTTACCAACTGGTCCTGCCGCAGCCGGAGATTTTCAGCGTCGAACCTTCGTTCGTTGATTCGTCCGACAGCAATGCGGTGCTGTACCTCCTCGGGCAATGCCTGCCGACCAATGCCACCGTCGAGATCAACGGGATCAGCTTCACTCCGACCCTCGTCAACTCGAACGGCGTGTGGGCCACGATCCGACTGAACGGGCTGCCGCCGGGCCAGCCGATAATCGGCCGCATCGTCATCATCGACAACACCACCAGCAACACGGTGGCCGCGCTGCCCGTGGAAAGCCCCATCTTCTACGGCGCGGGATTTTCGCCTGAACAACTCCAGGGACCGCCGGAGACCCCGCCGGCAAGCCCGAGCACCGGGAGGTACCGCGGCCATGTGACGATGCTGAAGGCTCACGACGATGGCGGAAACTCCGGGAATGCGCTCCTTGGCCGAGGGCACGTCACGGTGTTGAAAGCGGCCGCAGAGGCTCCCCTGGAAACGGCCGCGCGAGGAAATGCGTTCCGGGGGCATGTGACCGTTTTGAAGAGCGCGGTCACCGGCGGTGGTCCGGATGATGATTGCGACGGGGCTGAACTCATCGCGTCCACGGGCGAATTGCGCTGTCAGCAAACCGATCTTGTCATTCCCGGGCGAGGGCTGGATTTCGCCTGGACGCGCACCTATCGCTCGCGCACCGGGCCGGGCACCGCGCAGGGACATGGCTGGGATTTCTCCTACAACGTCAGCCTCATGCCGCAGCCCGACGGCACCGTGCAACTCTGCTCCGGCAACGGCCGCTGTGATACGTTTTATCCCGATGGCACGAATGGATGGTTTCGCGACGAGCACTTCGTTGCCGTGGCAGATCTGGATGGAGATGGCGTGCCGGAGCGCGTCACATTCGCCGATGGCGGCGTATGGGTGTTCCACCCTCCTGGCTCGACGGCCGCCGGCAAACTTGCGCGGATTGAAGATCGCAACCAGAACACGATCACCCTGGCCTACGACTTGACGGGACGGCTCGTCGCCATCGTGGATACGCTCAATCGCACGAGCACCGTGGCCTACAGCCCGGCCGGGCAGATCGCGTCGGTCAAGGATTTCTCCGGTCGTGTGGTGCGCTACGAATACGACGCGGTCGGCAACTTGCTCGCGTGCATCTCGCCCGCGGTCGTCGGCACGCCGAACGGCAACGATTTTCCCGGAGGCAAAACGAATCGCTACGCGTATTCCCGTGGTTTTCAGGATGAGCGGCTGAATCACAATCTGACCGCCTGCATCGATGCGAAGGGACAGACCTGGCTTCAGGTTGTCTATGCGGCAAGTGTGGACCCGGCCAGTCTGGCTTTCGATGTGGTGAACTACCTCCAGCGGGGAACCTACCGTGAGCACCTCCGCCGCTTTGCGCAAACGCCTTCGCCCGCCAACCAGTTCGCGACGGTGAAGTCCATCCTCAAGGACGGCGCCGGGAATGTAACGGAGTGTTTCTACGACTCGCGCCAGCGTTGCGTGCGTCAATTGGACTACACCGGTCGCGCCAATCCGGATCAGGCGACCACTGAGACGCAGAACCGTCCCTCCGGCAAGCTGCGTGTCGAGGATCCAGATTTCTTTGAAACCCGCTACGAATGGAACCTCGACTCGCTCTGCACGCGGGTGGTGTTTCCGCGCGGCAACAGCACGGAGCTGCTTTACCAGCGGGCGTTCAACCAGAATTCCGCGCGGAGCAACAATGCCAAGCGTCACGACGGCGACCTGCGCGTGTTGCGCGAGCGGGCCTGCTGCGGAGGAGCGGATACCGATGGTGACGGCACTGCAGACATCACTGAACGCTCATGGCATTTTGAATACGATCCACGCTTGGGCTCGCCGGCAGGGCCAGGCAACCAGCGCGCCCAAGACCACAATTCCTCGCGGAGCAACAAATCCCGGAGCAGTGCTGCCAGCGGTGGTGGCGGCGAGGACGAGGACTGCGAAGGCTTCGTCACGCGTATCACGGATCCACGCGGCAGCGTGACCACCGCGAGTTATGACGTTCGGGGGAATCTGCTGCACACCCAGACCGCTGAGCGAAAGAGCGGCGCCATCGCTGCCTGTGATTTCGACTACGATGCGCACGGGCGTCTTGTGTCCACCACCCACCCAACCGACGGAGAGGGTTGCCGGCGCGTGGACACCTTCGAGTATGAGATGGACCCAGCGGCGCCGGGATTCGGCTACTTGAAGAAGGCGACGCGCGACAACGGTGGGTTGTTGTGTGGAACGACGGATCATTTCCGACTCGCGACCAGCTACGAATACGACCCGCGTGGCAACGTGACGCGCTGCGTGGACCCGCGCGGTTTCGACACGCTCTGGACCTACAACGCGCTCGATCAGGTCACGACGCGCACCACTCCCAACGCTTCGTTCGGCTCGCTCGTCCGCTACTCCACCACCTTCACCTTCGACGCCAACGACAATCTCGTTCAAGTGGACCACGAGAATCGCGACGCCACCGGCGCGCTCGACCCGGTCAACCCCCTCTGGACCAGCGTGGCGGAATACGACGCGCTGAACCGGCAGACGCTGCGGGCGCACGAACTCGCGCATGTCGTTCAACAGAGTTCCCTGACCAACCTCTTTTTCTACGACGCCAATGACAACCTCGTGCTCGAGCAGTTGCCGGAAGCCGTCAGCGGAGCGGACCCGAACAACGTGGTTTCCCATCAGTATGACGAACGCAACCTTCATTTCCGCACCGTGCGTGCGCCCGGCACCGCGCTTGATGCCACCGAACAGTTCGACTACGACGAGAACGGCAATTGCACGCGGGTCAGCAAGGTTGACTCCTTCACCATCAAACAGACCATCCGGGCCTACGATGGGTTTGATCGCTGCAGCAATGTCACGGACCCGATGGGTAACGTGGAGCGCTTTGCCTTTGATGCGAACGACAAGCTCACGTTACGTCGCGTGCTCGGCGAAACCAACGACGTGCCCGGCGGCGCCGGCAACCTCCGCCTCGGCGAGACGCGCTACGAATTTGATTCTCTCAACCGTTGCGTCCGCACCCGCTTCAGCTTCTTCGACATTTTCACGGAACTGGCCATGGGCGACGGCGAAAGCACGCGGAGTTTCAGCTTCGCACCCAACGGCCTGCTGCTCTCCTCGACTGACGACAACGGCAACACCACCCGCTACGCCTACGACAGCGCACACCGGCTCAGTTCCATCACCGACCCGCGCACGAATGTCCTGGTTTACCTGCGCGATCCGGCGGACAACATCACCACTGTCACGTCCATCGAGCGCTCCGATCTTTCACCGGCTGAACAGACCTTCACAACCGCCTACGTCTTCGACGGGCTGAGCCGCTGCGTCAGTTCCAGCAACAATGTCGGCAACGTGCTGCGCTACGCCTACGACTCGCGCGGCAACTGTGTCAGTGAAAGTGACTCCCGCGGCAACGAAACCGTCCGTGACTTCGATGGGCTGAGCCGCTGTGTCGCCACCACGAATTTCGTTGGCGCCAAGGAGAGAGGCATCACCATCAACACCAGCCACGTCGAATACCGGAACAACCGCTGCGCCAGCACCACCGACGGCAATGGCAACACCACCAGCTTCACTTACGATTCGCTCGATCGCTGTGTGACCATCAGCCACCCGGACGGCACCGCGGAATCACTCGTCTGGAGCCCGCGCAGCAATCTTTCGTCGCGCACCGACGCCAACGGCACCGTCATCTCTAACTCCTTCGATCTTCTGGATCGCTGTGTGCGCCGCGACATCGCCCCGGCTCCCGGCGTCGCCCTCACCACGACCTTCGAGTTGTTCGCGTATGAAGGTCGTTCGTTGCTGGTGATGGCGAGCAACGATGTGTCGATGCTGGACTTCAGCTACGACTCACTCGCCAACCGGGAGAAAGCGAAACAGGATTGCCTCGCCGCGTTCGCCACCTTTGACGGCAACGGCAACCGCCTCTCGCTCACCTATCCCAGCGGTCGGATCGTCCTGTCCAGTTACGACTCTCTTGACCGCGTTACCTCGGTCGCGACGGCTGCGTCAGGCGGTCTGCCGCCCACCAGCCTTGCGAGTTACTCTTACGATGGTCCGGATCGCCTTGCGCGCATCGCCCGCGCCAGCGGAGTCAACACCCGCCTTAACTGGAACGGGCTTGCGAATCCGGCCAACGCCTCCGGAGACTTTGGTTGGAAACAGATCAGCCGCGTCCGCCACGCCGTGGCTGCCACGGGTTTGGCCATTGATGATCGCACCCTCGCCTGCGACCCGGACCAGAACAAAACCATGCGACTGCAAACGACGCCGGTGGCGCCGGGACTGATTGCGACCGCCACCAATACGTGCGATTACGACGCGCTCAGCCGGCTGGCCCGGCGCGACCACCGTGGCGCCAGCGTGGCTTACACCAAGGACTTCGTGCTCGATGCCAACGGTAATCGCTCGCAGGTCATTTCCAACGGGGTGGTGCAGGCCTACAAATTGAATAACGCACTCCCGGAGCCGGCGGACTTCCAGATGAACCAGTATTCGTCCACCCCGTTCGGTTCGCAGCAGTACGACCGCAACGGCAACCTGGTCCAAGTTGACAGTGCCGATGGCTCGACCGCTTATGCCTATGACTACGCCAACCGGCTGGTGGAAGTGAGTCGCACCGGCGCTGCCGGCACTCCGGAAGCGGTGGCGAGCTTCACCTACGACGCGCTCGGTCGGCGCATCAGCAAGACCACCTACCCGCCGGCGCCCCAGGCTCCAGTGACCACGCAGTTCCTCCTCGATCCGGATGACGATGGCGATGGCATCCTGGAGGAACATGAGAATGGAACCCTCCGGCGCACGCATGTCACGCCCCACGTTTTTGAAGGCAAGGGCCGGCTGATGATGATCAGCGATGGGCGGGAGATTTACTTCCACGAAGACGATCTCGGCAACGTCGTCGCGCTCACCGACGCCAAGGGCGCAGTGGTGGAGCGCTGCGATTACGACGACTACGGCCAGCCGAAATTCCGCGACGCGGATGGCGTGCCCATCGGCACCGCCGGCGTGGCCGCGACATCCTCCACGGTGGGGAATCCCTTCCTGTTCCGCGGCATGTATTGGGATGCGGAGACGCAATTCTACATCGTGAACGCTCACTCCGGCCCGTTTGACTTGCGGTACCTCGATCCGAAGACCGGCCGGACCACGAGCCGCAGCGGAATCAATGGAATCAATGGCGGCATGCCGAACCGAATCTCCATGAACGTGACGGTGGCCCGCAGCGGATCTTCTGGGGCGTGTGTCAATGGCGCGTGCAGCGACTACTCCTTCGCCGGCGACAATCCATGGAGTGGCGGCGATGCCGGTTCAAGCAGCCGGATGAAGACCGGAACCGTCAAGTTTTTCAACGAGAGCAAAAGCTTCGGACGGTCCTCTGGTGGCGGGAGTTTTGAGGTCCAGAAAGGTAAGAAGGGATTGAATGCCGTCAACGTGAAACTGGCCCGGGCGATGAAAGAGGAAGGCGGCCGCCACACTCCGTTCCACAACAAGTATCGCCCGCAATTCTACTGCCGCACAACGGATGTGACCGGCGAGATCGAACTCGAAGCCGGACGCAGCATGAGCGGGGCGCACAATAACCCGTTGTTTCAAGACTCCGGTCACAGCGGTCACAATCCGCTCTACAAAGAGCATCTCAGGCCCACCGCCACCGGCGTGGAAATGTTCCGCAAGATTCTCGACCGCGGCGAAGCGGGCGACAACGTCGGGGCGATGTGGCGCACCGGCGTTTCCGGCCTCCGAGGTCATCGCGACGTGGGCGGCTACCGCGCCAGCCTGATTGCCCCCATCGCGATGGACAAGGGTCTGCGCTTCTGAAACCCGCTGCGGCAATTGCGCCGTCGGCATCGGGCCGGTGATCGAGACCAGCAAACAGCCGCGTGTTAATTCCAGACTTTAGTTGCCAGAAAAAAACAAGCCATGCCAGCGCCCTCTATGAAAACCAAATTGATGCAAAGTGCCGCGTTCACTCTGTTCTGCCTTACCGCGACCTGGAGCCACGCGCAATCAGGCGCCGGCGGTGGACTGGAGATCCAGTCGGGAATCACCGGCAGTGGATCGGGCGGGCGCGTGGTGCTGACGCACACCGTCTGGAATCCCGGCACCGAAGTCGCCAGGAATGTCTGGCTGACGAACCAGTTGCCGACGGGCGTTTCGTTCCACTCGACCAACAAATGGCCCATCGGCTCGCCCGGGCCGACGTATCCGGAACCCAATCCGCCGCCCATGCGGCTCGCGCCCATCGCGCCCGGCACCACCTTCGATTTGCCGTGGACGGCCACCAATCCACCCGCTGTCGCGGTGGCCATCGGCGATCTGGATCGGGATGGCTGGCCGGATCTCATCGTGGCGCACGGCACGAACGCCACCGGATTCAGCGTTTGGCGCAACCGCGGACAAAATCCGTCCTCGGCCTTCGCGGACATCGGCGCCTTCGGCGACGGATCCGTGCGGGCTCTGGCCATCGGCGACCTCAATGGCGACGGTCTCCCGGATGTGATCGTGGCGGAAGTCGGGCGCAATGTTCTCAAATCATTTTTCCAAACCGGCGATGTTCCGACCCAGCCGCAGTTTGTTGTTGGGACAAGCAACCTGTTCTCAAGTCCAATCACCGCGATCGTCGTGGCGGATCTCGACGGCGACGGCTTCGATGATCTGGTGGCGCTGGAACCCGCCTCGGCCGCGCTGCATTTGTTGCGCAACACGACCAGCACCGGTGTGCCCGGCTTTGTGGAAGTGGCCACGCTGCCCACGCCGCCTTCGCCGACGGCTCTGGGCAAGGAAAAGAAACGCCCCGGCCGGGAATCGCCGACCCTCGCCTCGCTGGGGCGTCTCTTCGTGACCAGCGACGACGGCGGTGGGACCGTCTCGGTGTTCATCCCCACCGGGCAGAACGCGGATCTATCAAAGCTCTACCACCCGCGCGCCGACTACTCCTGTGGCCCGATACCGCGCGCCATCGCGAGCGGCGATTTGGACGGCGATGGCGTGGAGGATCTCGCCATCGCCAATGCCACCGCGCGCAGCGTCACGCTGCTGCGCGGACAACCCGGTGGCGCCTACTCGCCGGTCGGCTCCAAGGTGTGCGACGCGACGGGCAATGTGAATGCGCTCCACCTGCTCGACCTCGACGGCGATGGCCGCCCCGAAATCATCACCGGCTCGGCGGGACTGCCGGATTGCATCGTGCTGCCAAATTCGCGCGCGGCCTTTTCCCTCAGCCCGGATCAATTTGGTGCGCCGGTTCATTTCGATCTTCCCGCACCCTTCCGCAATCTCGGCTTCGACACTTATCGAGACGGCTCGCAGGCCGGGGGATTCATCGTCATCGGCCACACCGGGCCAGGTCAGGGCGCGACGGCCGGCGGACAATCCTTCACGGTGCTGGGACTCATGCAGCCGGGCCCGGTGCTCTCCCTCCCGCTGGGTGATTTGGAACCGGGTGAAGCCACCGGCGTTTCGCTCGATCTCGAAGTGCGTGTGCCAGACGCGACCAATATCGCCTTCGCCCGCGCAATTGGCGGCGGTGCCGGAACTCCTCCCAAACAGACTCCTATTCCATTGGGCACCGTGTGCGGCGTTGTCTATTGCGTCTCCGGCGGCGTGACACAGGGCATGGGCGGATTCTCCGTCAGCGTCGTGCTCAGCGGCACCGGCTACTCTTTCAGCAACTCGACGGTGACGATGCCTGACGGCAGCTACTGCCTACAACTTCCGTTTAGTTGCGGCGGCGTTTTTCCCTGGGACACCACCATCACGGTCACCACGCCCGCGTGCCCGGGGCAGTCGTGGGTCTATCCGGTTTCCGTGATGTTTGCCTCCATGACGATTCCGCCGGTGTACTGCAGCAACTGCACGGCCTGCACCACCGTGCAAAATGTGCTGACCCTCCGCAGCGGCAGCGGTTCATCAGGCCTGCTGGGCATCGGGGGGCTGGACCCGCAATTCACGACGGGCAATCCGCCGTTTGCCAATGCGAATCCTTACGTCACCGGCGCCGACGTTGGCTGGCTGCCCGACGGCCCGAACTCGCAGTGGATTGGACCCGACCTCGCCTTCCAATCGTTCCCAGGAGTGTTTTGCTACACCAACACCTTCTTCATGCCCTGCACGAACAATGCGCTGCTCACCGGCCAGTGGAGCCTCGCAGGCGAAGGCGGCAGTGTCCTTTTGAACGGGGCCGCCACTGCCATCTCGCTCAGTGGCTTCGGGCTGGAAACCAGTTGGCATCCGTTCAGTCTTGCGAACGGCTTCGTCGCGGGGTGGAACACGCTGGTCTTCTGCGTCACCAATCCTGCCAGCTCGGACGGCACGCCATTTCATTCCACCGGACTGCGCACGGAAATCACCGGTCGCGCCACCTGCTGCGCGGGCTGCACCGAGATCCATTGCCCGAGCAACATCGTGGTCGAAGTCTGCACCAACGGCCCGGCACCTTATGGACAGATCGTCAACTACCCGCCGCCCGCCGCCTTCAGCCATTGCGGCGCGATGACCAACGTCGTTTGTCTTCCCTCCAGCGGCAGCTTCTTCCCGCTCGGGACGAACGTCGTGATCTGCACCGCGACGGATTCACTGGGCAACACCGCTTCGTGCTCGTTCAACGTGATGGTGCGTCCTGATTTCACGCCGCCGATCATCCTCCAATGTCCGCCGCTCAATCTCACGGTCAGTGGCTGTCCACCGTTGATGCCCAATCTTACCACCAACGTCGTCGCCTTCGACAATTGTTCCGGTCCGGGTCAACTCACCGTCACGCAAAGCACACCTCCCGGCACGCCGCTGACCATTGGAACGACCACCGTGATCGTCCGCGTCTGCGACCAGGCCGGCAACTGTCGCGATTGCGATGTCATCGTCACTGCCGTGCCCAGTGCAGGCTGCTGCAACACCACGCCGGTTCTCAGTCTTTTCAGCGGACGCAACGCGTCCGGCCCGCTGCCCAGCGGCAGCCTCGACCCGCAGTTCAAAACCGGCGCGCCTCTCTTCACCACGCCCAGCCCGCAGGTGCTGACCAATCCGCCGCCGGCGTGGATGCTCAATTCCGCGAGTTCGAAATGGATTGGCCCGGTGCAGCCATGGGATTACGCCCCGGCCGGGGTGTTCTTCTACACGAACCGCTTCTTCCTCTGCTCGACGAACCAGGCCCGGATCTCAGGACGCTGGACCGCTGACGACTTCGCGCGAATCCTGCTGAACGGTACGGCCACCACGAACGCAATCCTGAACTTCTGGTCGTACACCAACTGGATCCAGGTCAACATCAACTCCAGTTTCGTGCCCGGCTGGAACGAACTCATCTTCGCCGTGACCAACATTGGGACCAGCCCCACCGGATTGCGCACCGAGATCACCGGCTCGGCCTGTTGCGGCACCTGCGTCGCGATCACGTGTCCGCCGAACGTCACCACGAACATCTGCGCCAACTCGGCGGTGGTGCACTACAGCGCGCCCACCGCCAGCAGTGCCTGCGCAGCGATCAGTTCGGTCCAATGCACGCCGCCATCCGGCTCGACGTTCCCGCCGGGAGCGAATGTGGTGATCTGCACCGCCCTTGATACGCAAGGCAACGGCGCGCAGTGCAGCTTCACGGTAAATGTTGTGCGCCTTGCCCCGCCGCTGGCCCTCACCTGTCCGCCGGACCAGACGCTCTTCACCTGCGGCGCCAACGCCGTGGCCTACTACAAAGCCAGCGCCGTCGGGCAGTCCGGTTCGGTCGTTTGCACGCCGCCCTCGGGCACCACCTTCCCGCTCGGCACGAATGTCGTCACCTGTCAGGCCACGAGTCCTTGCGGAGTTGCCGCGTCATGCAGCTTCAAGGTCGTGGTGAAATCCAGCCTGCTCGGCCCGCCATCGGCCATCTTCACTGGTGGCACGCCCGACAACTTCGTCTTCCCCATGGAAGTCGTCACGCCGGACCCGTGCGTCATCACCGCTTTCCAGTTGTCGTCCTGGAAATGGTTCGATGACAAGGCGCGCGATCACTTTCTCGCCTACCGCTTCACTGGGCTGCCGGCGAACATCGTGAAGGCCGAGTTGGTGATTCGCATGCGACCGACCACCAGTGTCGGAACAGTCAACGATTCGTTCTTCTTCGGGCTGACCAACTGCCCGGCCAACGCCTGGATCTGGAATGGTTCGGTGGTCAGCCGGCCGGAATCGGGCGGCACTTGGGACATCGCTCTCAACATCCCCACGAACTTCGTCTTCGATCTCGGCGCGCTGAATCCGGCGATGATCACCCGCATGAACATCGATCAATACTTCGACGTGGTGGTACAGGACGACACCACGGCGGACTACATGCAACTGCGCGTCTGGACCTGCCCGTCGCCGTCGATCAATCCGAACGGCCTGACGCACTTCGCCCGCAGCAGTGGCGCCAATCCACCCTCGATGCTCGCCTTGATGCCGCAGCCGGAGCTGGCGGCCTTTGGTCCCATTGGCAACGGTCCGGCGCTCTGCGCGGTGCCGCCCGGCGGCAATCCCACGCTACGCAACAGTGTCGAGGTTGGCATTGGCGGCGGCCAGGCGTACGGTTTCACCACCATCCTCGACATGAACGCGCCGGAGGATTCGGAAATCGTCATCAGCGTCCCGACCAACTTTGGCACCAACGCGCCGCTGTTCTCGCTCGTCAAAGGCAAGTGTCCGCCCAAGTGCAACTGGGATATCAAGCCCGCCAAGAAGTTCTACGACGACGGTGGTGGCGCCTGCCGGGTTGCGTCCGTCACCTCCAGCGGTGATGTGCTCGGTTCCTTCGAGCAGACCTTCATCGAAGGCGAAACCAACGCCGCCCTCTCGCTGGTGGTCGAGGAGGGTGTCAGCCAGTTCCCCGTTTCAATGCTGTTCGATTCCGTCACCGGCGAGATTACCCTCACCTTCCCGGGCGACGCTGCGCAGCGCGCGTGTTGCCGCTACAAGGGCTGGGACGGCACCATCAAGGGCAGGGTTACTGAGGAAGCTCGCCACAAAGGTTGGGACGGCACGATCAAATGTCCGTGCTACGACGAGAACGCCAGCCGCATCGTGTTCACGCCGCTCGGCACGAATCCGCCACCGCCGCGCGCTTCGATCGAGATCAGTTCCACCGGGCTCGCTGAATTGACGCTGGTTGGCGAACGCCTCTACACGATGGGCACTGAGGTTTCGGCAGCGCCTGCTGGAGCCGTGCAGTTCCAAGGAACCACCGACGGCAACGGAGTGATCTTCACGGCGGTCGATGAAATGGCCGGCGTCACCCTCGATCTGGGCAGCGCGACGAGCTTCGACCTCGGCCTTCACCACTTAGAAAACGGCGACGTGCCGACGCCGGAGCAACTCTTCCGCCTCGGCGGGCCGCGCTGGCCGATCGGCCTCACCAACCGCCCACCACCGCCGCCGATTGATCTGCGAATCAAGCAAGGCGCTGCCGGCGTGGAATACTACGTGGACTTCTCCTGGCTTGAAGTGAGCAGCGTGACCGTCCAGCTCTGGACCAACGGTGTGCTGGTTGGCGAGGGAACGGAGGCTGGCAACACGCTCGCGACGAATCCGCTGATCCTCGATTCCTGGCCGGACCGCATGGCCTTGTCCAACTTGAGTGAAGGCCTGCGTCTCACCAGCGCCAGCCAGTTCGGCGTTGTCTCCTGCTGCATCGGCAACGAATTGCGCATCATCCCCAACCTGCCGCCCGGCACGCCGGTTCCGTACGCGTTCAGCGAACTCCAGTGCCTCGCCAGCGCAGGCCTGGAAAGCGTCCTCTACGATGTGCGCAGCGTTTCAACCGAACCGCCGCTCGCCATTCATTGCCCGGGCGATCTCGTCTATCCGACGTGCAGTAATTCAGCCGTGGTCACCTTCGCCGTGACAGCCTCGGGCAACAGCGGACCGGTCGAGTGCGTGCCGCCGTCGGGCAGCATGTTCCCGCTCGGCACGACGGTGGTTGACTGCATCGTCACGAACGCGTCCGGCGCCGTGGCGGATTGCTCGTTCAACGTCACTGTCAAACCATCGCCGGGTTCGAGTGCCTGGCCCTGCACCTGGCAGCCTGGTTTGGGAATTCCGTTCGAGGTGCTTGGCGGAGCGACCGCTGCCATCGCGCCGGAGGCTGATCCGGAAAGCCCGGCGATCAGCGTGGTCCCGGCACCGGGAGTTGCGCAGAGTGGCATCCGGCTGCAACCGGGCGCCGCGCAGGCGATCACGTTCACCACCGTGCTCGATTTCACGGCGCCGGTCGGAGCGGGCTTTGATGTCTTCCTGCCGCCGGATCCAAAGTATCCGAACGCCCCGCCGATCCTGAGCATGCGCAACAAAGGCTCGAAGGGCTATTGCGTGAAGATGAACAAGAAGTTCACCGATCAGCCCGACGCTGCCATGCGCGCCTTTGCGGTGAACACCAACGGCGACCTCCTCGATCCGATCACGTTCACCTCCCCCGAAGTCGAGGCCACCGGCACGTTCGATGTTCTCTTCCAGCCCGGCGTGACCAATTGCCATGTCACCATCGAGATCGACTGCAAGACCGGCGCCACCAGCGTGGAGATTCCCGGCACGATTGCGCCCAGCCTCTCGCGCAAAGGCTGGGACGGCTGCATCTACGGACCCGATCGCCCGGTGAAGAAACCGCCGAAGGCTTCTCGCGTCGTGATGATTCCACCGGTCACGCCCGGTTCGCCGCCGATCACCGACCTGTATCTCTACACCAGCGGCTGGCCCGAGATGCCCATTCAACAGCCCGCCATCACCGCCAAGGGCAAGCGCTGGGGCGACGGCCACGTCACGCTGATGAAGGCTTACGACGATGGCGACAGCCTTGAGTTCCGCGCCCTCGCCAGCGGTGGCGGAGTGCTGGTGAACCTCGGCCGCACCGAGTCCTTCAACCTGCGTCTGACCAAGTTCGAAACGAACCTGCCTCCCGGCGAAGATCTGCTCACCCGCACCTTCGGCCCGATCCGTGGCCTGACCAATCGTCCGCCGCCGCCTGTCCTCGACTCAATGCTCCTCCATGGGACTCCGGACGGCGTGGAATGTTCCGTGGACTTCACCGGTCTCGATTCACCTACAGTCCGTGTGTTGATCTATCAAGGCGGGCAGGTCGTCTATTCGCGCAGTGGTGTTCTGGGGCAACTGGGGCAACCGCTGTTCACGCTCCCGGAATGGCCTTCCACTCTGGGCAAACTGGGCGGTCGCACCCCCTGTCGCACCGGCACGGTGCGGTCGGGCCCCATTCGTTTTCCGGGCGGTTCCGGTGGCTCCCCTGCTGGTTTCGGACCGTCCCCGCTGGATGAAATCATCATTGGCGACGAATTCCGCATCGTCGCCGAGCTGGCCGATGACGCGCCGCGTCCGGATTACTACGACGGCTTCGAGTTCGTCGCCAGCGAGGGCGCCAATTGGGGTATCAGTGATCTTCAAGTCATTCCGGCCTGCGCGCCGGAGTCCTTGACCATCACGCCCGCATCGGATGGCGTCGTCATCACCTGGTCCGGCGACTCGTACCGATTGCAAGGCGCCGAGAGTCCGGCCGGTCCGTGGATTGAGCTGGGAGCGGTCTCGCCGGTTTCGCTCAGCCCGGGCCATTCCGCACGGTTCTTCCGCCTGGAATGTGACTGACACCCTGAAGTCGCGCGATGGCCGTGCGCCGGAGGCGACCAGTCTCTCCCGGCATATCCGGGCGGAATGGTTGGCTACCGGTGCCGGCCTGCGTTCACTAATTCGTGCGCGAGTTCCTTCGCGCCATAGACCTTGTTCAGCGCTTCGAGAATCGCCGCCGAGTGAACCGAGGTCGCGCGACCCTGCTTGTCGCTGAACGCATAGTCCCACGGCAGGCTCGGCAGATTGCCATCGAAGATGATGCCGACGAATTCGCCGGCGCGGTTCACCACCGGACTCCCGGAGTTGCAGGTTCCGGCGGGCTGCTGCCGCCGAACTTCTCGCCACACGCTCAGCCTGCGCGCGGAAGCCGACGCCGGCAGAAAGCCATGGTCTATCGTAAGAAAAGCCGTCCGGTGACCGCCGGACATTTGCCGGATGAAACCGGCCCGTGGCAAGGAGAAGATCGGGGAAGATTCGCATTTTGCCCGGGGAAAAAGCTTTACCCTTCGCGGAAGACTTGATTCCATCCTAATGGAAGGTATCAAAACAACGAATCTACGGCGAGACAGCGCCGTTTGATGTTCCAACAATCAACTGAAAACGAATTGCGTCAGCAGGTTCTGAAGGGCGATGGGGTCAAAGCGGGGCTCCTGAGAGGCGGTGGGATGAAAAGGGCGGAGCGGCGGGTATTTGATCAGGGCGAATCGCACGGACTGGCGGACGCAGCAACCAACCATATCACCGACCATGAAAACGCCGCATAAACCAATTTGGAATAAACCCTTCGCAGCAACTCCACCTCGCAGCCAGCCTTGCCTTTTGGTCGCTGGGCTATTGATGCTTCTCACGCTCGGCACTACGACAAAATCCTCCGCGCAAGGCCCGATTGTCCCCGGCGACTCAGCGGCCGGGGCCATCACTCTCGCTGGGGAAACGGATTTCTGGACCACGGTGGCGACCCAGGGAGACCGGATCGTCGTCCAGACCGCCGAGGTGACAGGTGGCGCGGGTTTCGCGCCGAGGATCGAGGTGCTCGCGCCGGATGGAACGGTGATGGGCGCCAGCACGGGCAGCACAGCGGCGCGTCTGGACTTTCAGGCGCACGTCACCGGCGCGTTTACCATTGCGGTCAGCGATCAAAACCGGACCGGCACCGGCACCTACCGGTTGCAACTCGTGCAGGTGCCCGGTGCATTCATCGTCCCCGCCGGCGACGAAGGCGGAGCGCTGACGAACGGGGTAAATCATCCCGGAGTCATTGACGTGGGCGACCTCGACCTGTGGACGTTCACGGCCAGCCCCGAAGATCGGATCGTTCTTCAGATTGGCGAAACCGCTGGTGCGGCGGCCTTCACTCCGTTGATCGAACTCCTCGCTCCCAACGGCGCGCGGCTGGGGGCCGGTTCCGGCAGCGTGGCGGCGCGGATCGAAGCGCAGGCGGCGGGCGGCGGCACCTACACGGTATTGGTCAGCGATTTCAACCAGAGCGGCGCAGGGAGTTACCGGCTGCGCCTGGCGCAAGTGCCTGGCGAATTCGTCGTGCCGGCGGGAGGCGACGGTGGAGCTTTGACCAACGGGGAAAACCAGACAGGAACCATCGACGTGGGCGACCTGGACATGTGGACCTTCACCGCAACGGAGGGAGATCGCATCGTCCTCCAGCTTGGCGAACTTACCGGAGCGTCGGGTTTCACGCCCATGATCGAACTGTTCGCACCCAGCGGCGCGCGGCTCGCCGCCGATTCGGATGGTTCGGTGGCGCGGTTGGACGCGCAAGCGGCAGTCAGTGGTACTTACACCGTGCTGGTGAGCGACTTCAATCAAAGCGGGACCGGCACTTACCAGTTGCACCTTGGGAAGGTGCCGGGCGCATTCGTTGTTCCCGCCGGCGACGAGGGGGGTGCGCTTGCCGACGCCACGGATCAAGATGGCGCCATCGTGCCGGGAGATTTCGATCTTTGGACCTTCGCGGCCGCTCCCGGAGATCGCGTCACTCTGCTGGCCACCGAGTTGACGGGCGGAGCAAGCTTCACCCCGATGATCGAGCTGTTCGCCCCGAACGGCCACCGGCAGACCGTCGCGCAGGGCGCTGCCACCGCCACGCTTGATGCAGCCGTCGAGATCGGTGGCACCTTCACGGTTCTCGTCAGTGACGCGAATCAAATTGGTTCGGGAACTTACCGATTGCGTCTCACGCGCGGCTCAATCGCGCCTCCGGGAGCGAACGTCCTCATCAATGGAACGACTCATCTCGGGACGATCGCTTCAGTCGGTGAGAGCAACCTTTGGACGTTCACGGCAAGCGCGGGTGAAAACATTGTGGTGCGCGTCGGAGAGACGATCACCGGTGGCCTCCTGCCCTGGTTGCGACTCTCGGGACCGACGGGCGTGCTACTGGATTCCGACTTCAATGCAGCGGCTGCGGAAGTTACCGTGCGGGCGACCAACAGCGGCACCTTCACCGTGGCCGTTGCCGACGGGACCGCCGCGCGCAATCAAACGGGCACCTACCGGTTGAGCCTGGCCAAGACGGGAACTCCGCTGGCAATCTCGCCCTCGGATGAAGGCGGTGCTCTGACCAACGGTGCCTCTTACCTCGCGTCCATCGACAATGGCGACTTTGATGCCTGGACCTTCACTGCCAATGCGGGAGAGAGCATTGCGGTCTGGATGGGCGAGGTCACTGCCGGCAGCAGCTTGTATCCATGGCTGCGGTTCTACGGACCGAATGGCGCATTGCTGGCGGCCGATTTTAATGCGTCCGCTGCGGAGGTGACGGTGCGGGCCACAAACAGCGGGAGATTCCTCGTGGTGGTGGGCGATGGCAACAGCGGCTATGGAGGCACCGGCAACTACCGCTTGAGCCTGGCCAAAACCGGGAGCGCGCTGGTGATTTCGCCTTCGGATGATGGCGGAGCGCTGATTAATGGAACGAACTACACCGCCACCATCGACACTGGTGACGTGGACGCCTGGACGTTCACCGCCAATGCCGGCGAGAGCATCGCGGTCTGGATGGGCGAGATCACTTCTGGCAGCACCTTGAATCCGTGGCTGCGAATTTTTGGACCGGATGGCGCAATGCTGACTGACGATTTTAATGCGTCCGCTGCGGAAGTGACGGTGCGGGCGACCAACAGCGGGACGTTCACGGTAATCGTGAATGATGGGAACAGCGGGCGCATCGGTAACGGCACCTACCGCCTGAGCCTCGCCAAGACCGGAGGCGCACTGACCATCGCACCCGCGGATGAAGGGGGTGCATTGATCAATGGAACGACCTATACCGCCACCATCGACACCGGCGACGTGGATGCATGGGCTTTCCTCGCCAACGCGGGCGAGAATATCATGGTCCGTGTTGGAGAAACCACCGCCGAAACCCTCGACCCTTGGATCCGGCTTTTCAGCCCCAACGGCGTGCTGCTCAGTGACGATTTCAACGCGGCGGCAGGCGAAGTCACGTTTCGCGCCACCAACAGCGGCGCGTTCACCGTGATTGTTGCCGACGGCAACAGCGGACGAACCGGCACCGGCAACTACCGCCTGAGCCTCGCCAGGACCGCAAGCGCACTGGCCATCTCACCCGCGGATGAGGGCGGTGCACTGGCCAATGGAACGACCTATCCGGCGACCATCGACACCGGTGACCTCGATGCCTGGACGTTCACGGCCAGCGCGGGCGAAAACATCGTGGTGCGCATGGGCGAAACCATCGCCGCCAGCCCCCTGTATCCGTGGCTCCGCTTGTACGGTCCGAATGGCGTGCTGTTGAATGCCGATTTCAACGCGGCGGCGGCCGAGGTCACGTTTCGCGCCACCAACAGCGGAACCTTCCAGGTAGTGGTGGGCGATGGCAACAGCGGCCTCGGTGGCAGCGGCAATTACCGACTGAGTCTCGCCAAGACCGGAAGCCCGCTGGCGATCTCGCCGTCGGACGAAGGCGGCGCGATGACCGGTGCCGGCCTCTACGACGGAATGATTGACACCGGCGACATCGATACCTGGAGCTTCACTGCCTGCGCCGGGGACATCCTTTCCTTCAACGTCACGGAGCTCGTGAACGGCAGTCCGCTGTATCCGTGGCTTCGCCTCTATGGACGGGATGGCGTGCTGTTGCGAAACGTGTCCGGTCCGGCCACGGCCCAGTTCACCCTGGCCGCACCCGCCAGCGGCACCTACACCTTGGTGGCCAGCGACGGCAACAGTGGCCTGGGCGGCGCGGGCACCTATCGCCTGACGGTGAATGGTCTCACTGATGAACTGAAATTGTGTGTGCCGGTCATTTCCGGCACGAACGCAAACGTCAGCGGAGTGGGCGGCCTGCCGGGCGGCACTTTCATCCTCCTGACCACCACGAATGTCGCTACGCCGGCGGCTCTCTGGTCACCCATCCGGACGAATCAATTCAGCCTATTCGGCGAATTCACGGTCACCAACGCGTTCAACAAAGCTCAACCCGAACGGTTCTTCCTTCTCCAGACGCCCTGATCCCGCCATGAACCGGCGCGCGGCTGTCTCAGCCGCGCGCCGCATCGCCGTTGAACCGGAAGATTTGGGCTTTGACGCAATCTCCCCGGCACTGCCGGGGAAAACCGCTTCACTTGCGCCGGTGTCCGCTCACCAGTTCGTGCGCGAGTTCCTTCGTGCCATAGACCTTGTTCAACGCTTCCAAAATCGCCGCCGAGTGAACCGAGGTCGCGCGGCCCTGTTTGTCGCTGAAGGCGTAATCCCACGGGAGGCTTGGCAGGTTGCCATCGAAGATGATGCCGACAAACTCACCGGCGCGATTCACCACCGGGCTGCCGGAGTTGCCGCCGATGATGTCTGCCGTGCTCACGAAGTTGAACGGCGTCTTCAAGTTAAGGCGCGACTTGCGTTTCTCCCAGAGCGGCGGCAGGTCGAACGGCGGTTGGTTTCGCATTTCGCGCGCGCGCTCGTAAAGCGATCCCAGTGTGGTGAACGCCGACACCGGCTGTCCGGCCTCTTCGTAGCCTTTCACCTCACCGAACGCGAGGCGCAGCGTGAAGGTGGCATCCGGATATCCCGTCGTGCCGAGAACTGCGTTGCGGGCGCGAGAGATGGCCGCGTGCGCCTGCTGCTTGGCTTCGCTCTGTTCCTCCGAAACTTTGCGCAGCGCCCGCGCTTCGCCATCCACCAAGCGGGCGAGATCGATCATCGGATCGTGGGCGGCTGACACGGCGGCAGCGCCGCCTTCGTAGAGTTTCCTGCGAAACGCGACGTCGCGGACCTTCGTTCCGCTGATCAATTCCACCGCGCGTTCGCGAGGCGATTTGCCGGCGAGGATCTTTTGCGCGAACGCATCGCCGGCTCCGAGTTGCCCCGCGAGAAAGGTTAGAGAGTCCGCCAGCGTGAGCATTTCCAGGTCCGGGTGGATCGGCTTCTCCGAGAACAGGCCGAGTTCCAGCGACGTTTTGCCTGAATCCGAGAATTCGCGCAGGCGTTCGCCGTTGGGTTTGGGACGCTCATCCCCGGCACGGAGCAGCATGCGCGCGATGCCGAAGCTCTCGCAATTGAACGCCTGGCCGCCTTCGAGCAGGGACGAGCGCACCGCCTGCGCGGCGAGGGTCTTCGTGGCGGCGGCGATTTTGTCATAAGCCGCGAGGGCGTCGGCGAACTCGGGCTTGGCGGCGAGCTTCGTCTTGAACTCGGTTTCGGCACGCATTTTCGCTCCCATCAGATCCGGGTCGAGCAAGCCCGCGAGCCGGCCGTCGTTCGCCTTGCGGGAATTCTGCACGCCGAAGAATTCGTCGCGCGCCCGGCGGGCATTCTCCTCGCTGCGCGCGCTCCAGTTGCCGAGCAACACTTCGAGGCGTTTGAGCGAGTCGAGACGGTGGGGAAGCCCGTGATCGCGCAAATATTCGAACTCGGCCACGGTCAGCAGCCGGCCGGTGCGTCCGGGATGGCCCGAGACGAAGGTGAGTTCGCCATCGCGCGCGCCGGCGGGCGAGAAGCGCAGGAAGTGCTTCAACTTCGCCGGCTGGCCATTCTCGTAGGCGCGGAACAGGCAGATGTCCAGATCGTGGCGCGGAAACTCGAAGTTGTCCGGGTCGCCGCCATAAAACGCGATCTGCTGCTCCGGGGCGAACACCAGCCGCACATCGGTGTAGCGATGGTAACGATAGAGATGATACGCGCCGCCCTGCCAGAGCGTGACGACGTCGGAGCGCAGTCCCGTTCGGTCCAGCGATTCCTTTTCGATCCCGGCGATCACTTTGCGCCGCGCGGCAAACGCCGTGGCGGCATCGACGTCTTTCGGCACGGCGGTGTTGATGCGTGCGGTGACATCTTCGATGGACTCCAGCACGTTGAGTTCGAGGTCAAGGCACTTGATCTCGTCGGCGGGTTTGCGCGCGTGGAAACCATCGCGGAGGTAGTTCTTCTCCTTCGTGCTGAGCTTCTGGAGCGCATCGGCACCGACGTGATGATTCGAGATGAGCAAACCCTCCTCGCTCACGAAGCTGCCCGAGCCGCCGGAGTTGAAGCGCACGGATGATTTCTGGAGATGCTCCAGCCACGCATCGGTGGCATCAAACTGGTAGCGTTCACGCAGCAGTTGACCCGGTGGCTGGTTGAAGAGCCACATGCCTTCGTCGGCGCCGGCCAAGGTGACAAAGGCCAACACCGTTCCAATGGGCAACAGAGTCTTTATCATGGCAGCGAAGGTATTCGATGTTCGGAACGATGCGAACAAATATCGTGGTGGGGCCTTACCATACAGCATCCACCCGCCGGGCCTTGGTGTTCTTTGCATCTATGCACCGCGGCTCTCAGTCGGCAAATCTCACCGGAGCAGGTAAGTTCAGGCCATGCTTCTCCCAATGCCGCTTCACGCGCTGGAGTTCCTGGTCGAATTGCAGATCGCGCAATTGCTCAATCTCGGTCTCGTCCCGGGGCGAATGGATCGGGAGTTTCACGACCATCGCGCCTGCGTTGCCCGGCGGCATGTTGGCATGGAACTCCAGCCGCAACCCATTCGTGCTGACGATTCCGGAGGCCGGAATCTCCAGCATCGCGACGAAATAGTTCGATGCGCCGCTGATCGAGAAAACAAGGTCGTTGCGCAATTCGAGACTTAACGGCCGGCCCGCCCGATTGACCGTGAATTTCGCGCTCGCGCCCGTGTAGTCGTTGGTGAAGTTCTCGCCGATGATTTGCACCATCACCACCGCGTCCTCGGGCGGGAGATTCGCGCCAGCCCACTCGCCGGGAGCCCGCCGCGTCACCAAAACGGTTTCGGTGTAGCGGATGCCGTCCTTTTCCCAGGTGGTGCGGCAAATCGGCAGCGTGTCGTCTTCAAGCCATCGCCGCACCGGCACCTGGCGCGGAAGACCGAACGCGAACCGCATCGCCGCATTCGTGCCATTGGCGGAGCGTGACGCCGCCACGTTCCCGACGGCGATGGATCCGTTTGCGCCGACGAATACAACGCAGTTGGTGGCGGCCGTTCCGGCGGCCGTGAGGCTCAACACGAGATGGCCGACCAGGAAGTTGGCCGCCACCAGCATCAGCACCGCACGCCGGGATTGTCGGCGCCGAGTGATGGAGTCGCCAACCGGGAGCGATCGCTTTTGCGGAGGACCGTGATGCGGCAGCAAATTCATGGTGTGCCGGCGCGCTGTCTCGTCAGGCGAAAGGTCAGTTTCACCTCCCCAAGCAGTTGGCGAGCGCGCTCGAAAGTTTCCCATCGCAGCAAGTCTTCCGCCGCCAGGCGGGTGATGAAGTTCACCAACGGCGGATGATCGAGAAACGGACTCAGAGTCACCGGCTGAAATCCGGGCGCCTCCGCGCGCAATCGAGCCACGCCCGGCACGGTCACCGTGGTTCCTTCGCCGACGACCAGGTGGCTGGCCCCCTCGATTGGCAGCGGTCCATGAAACACCACTTCGCGCACCGAGCCTGAAAGTCTTGCCCCGCTGTCGTGATCGATCAGTGTGACCTGCACCCGCGCCGTCGCGGGTGGTGGTGGCTGGTGTGGTTGCGGATCGAAGAAAAAGGCGCCGCTGAAGGCCCGTTGTCGGCGCGGATCGCCGCCGAACAGACGAACGCAATACCAGGCCGGGTCGCGCTCGGTGATGCTGAAGCTGGCCTTCAGGTCCGGCGCGGGCGGCGAGTAAAGATTCGTCTGCATTGGCCGGCCGTTGCGGAGAATTTCCAGGCGAGTCAGCCCGGTGGAATCCGCGCCCGAAGCCCACGCTTCCACTTGCAGCGTGCGCGTCCTTCCATCGGCACGAAACGTCGAGCCCGGCGGTTGGCCATCCACCGAGGCCAGCAGCAGCGGCCCGCTGGTCACGAAGGTCCGGCCTTGCGCGGTCGCGCGGGCCACGGCTGGCAGCGAAAACTTGCCTTCGAGAAACGTGTAGGTCCGGGCGCTGCCGGGAATCGCGCCGCCCGTGCGATCGAAGCACGCGTCTGACGACGCCGTGGCCGCGACGCGATAGCCGTGGTTCAGCAACAGACACCAGAGGTCGAATGCCATCGCGTTGGCCTGCCACTCGCCGGCGCCCGTCAGCACATCCACGCCGTCGAAGGTGGGACCGAGGATCGTGTCGAGGGGCAATTCCACCGCCATGTTCGAGATGCGCATCTGCTCCTGCTTCGGATAACCGCCCTGTCCGCCCCAGGCGCCGGACCACCAGCGCGCGGGATGAGTGTAGAAGGTGGCGCCGCGCTGGGCGTGGATGAGTTGATGCGATTCGAAGTTGGCGAAGCTCGGTTTCTCGGATTCGTAGTCGTGGGCGCTCGCCGCCAGCAGCAGCGCAATCACGTCGGCTCCCGCGGCGGTCCGGCCGCCCAGGCCGAGGGTCCAACCATGCCCGAGACACTTCCCCGCGTCGCCCCGCAGGTAATTCTTCGGCGCCTCGAGATTCCACGTCAGCACGCAGTCGGGACGCGAGAGCTCGCGGAGCGCCGCCTCCAGTTTCTCGGGGGTTGGCTGATCCATCGTCCAGGCGTGCGCCAGCGACAGATATTGCAGGTCCTCCGCCCGCGCTGTCAGCGCAACGAAATTGAAATCCACCGGAATGGTTTTCTCCCCGTGAATCATGTGTGCGTGACTGTCACCGGCGTACCACCCCCGCCGGCGCAAATCGACCGCACGTTCGAGTCGGACTTTGATCTCGGTTTCCCCGCGAGCCGGTACGCTGACGACCCGTTCCACGGCGCGCGATTCGAAGCCGCGCCACACCCGCACGCGGGCGGTTCCGGCCGGCAGTCGTTTGGTGAATCGCCCGTCGCACCGGAAGCCGTCTTGAAACGAGGCGGACTCGCGTTGGAAACGCCCCGCGGCATCCATGATGGCCACGCTGCATGGCGTGGGCGAACCGGTGTTCGCATCGACGATGACGCCGCGAAGGATGCCCGTGTCTTCGTCGGCGACGGCTACTCGCGCGAGGGTGGCAAACCCGAGCAGGCAGAGCAGCACGGTTCCTATCGCCCCGTTCCTGAATTGGCTGTTTTTCATGATTGGCTTCCCAGTTTGTTTTGGCAGCGAGTGTCGGGGTCGTCGTGCAGCGGCGTGCTCCTGTCTTGCCGCAGGCGGTGATGCTGGCGCGCGCTCCTTGGCATCATCGGCTTGAGTTCAGAAGCGCAAGACCAATTCGCGCGGACGCGATTCGTTGGTGAAGCGAATCCAGAGCAAGCCATGCTCCGCTGAATAGTCGAATGATTTGAGTGGTTCACCCGCGAGCGTAATCGAAGCCGGAACCTTCTGGGCGGAGAGCAGAACGACCGCTGGTGTCCGCGCCACGCCTTCGACCGCGAGAGTGAGCGATTGCGGGTCGCGTTGCATCGGCAGCGCCTTGCAGGCCGACGCGAGCACGCGCGGCTCCGGTGCCTTGGCAGCCTGCAGATCGAGCAGGAAGACGCGCGATCGGGGTTCGAGCGTGATGGATTCGCGCACAGCCAGCGCGGGATCGAACAGGTTCACGAACCCGCCCCGCAGCGTTTTGCGCGCGCCTTCGATGGATTCGTCGAGTCCTGCGCCGATGAGATACGGACCACGCCGCAACAGCAGATGGCTCGTCTCGCGCCAGTCGATGCGAGTGCCGCTCAACGTCTGTTTGAGCAGACTCGTCCACCGTGCGTCGCCTTTCTCGTCAGCGGCGAGACGCGCGGGATTCTCGCGTAGCCACGTCACCGAGCCGCGGCCGACCGCCCAGTGATTCGTCGCGGCGTCATTGGTTTGGTTCGTGGCCAGACCAAGCTGCGCGAAGAGATGCTCCCGCGGCGTGGCGAGGCGGCGTCCGTCGGAATTCCACCACTCGCGCACCATGTTGTAGGGATCGCTGTCGTCGTCGCACACGACGAGCGTGCCGCCGCGTTTGACCCACTCGGCGAGCGGCGCGTGAACCTCGGGGCCGAGCGGTTTCATGCCGTGATAGGTCAGCAGCAGGACGCGGAAGCCCGCGAGGTAGTTTGAAACAGTGAGGTTCTCGAGTTGCACGGGCGTGATGGGCATGCCGCGCTTGAGCAGCGGCAGGGCCATGCCGTAAATGTGGCTCAGGTGCGGATCGCTCGGCGTCGGCTCGCCGCGCTGGAACATCATCGAGTCACTCACGAGCACGCCGATGCCGGTGGTGCCGCAATCCCACTCGACGCGATCCTGTTTTAGATCGTTGAGGGCATGGATGACCGTCTGCAATTCGGTCGCATAGGCCGGCGGCATGGATTCCCGCTCCGTCGGCTGGCCCTTCTTTGGATAACGTCCGCCGAAGACCCGCTCGGGCCACGGCGCGACTTCGTATTGCCACACCTCGGGCTGGAGCAGCGAGGCGACGAGGGTGGATTCCCAATTGACCCGATAATCCTCCCAGTCGTGCTCCGGGTTGTCTTCGACCGGATCATTCAAGTACCAGACGCCACGGCCGGTTGCGCGTACGAGATTCTGCATCGCGCCGTATTCGAGGAAGGCCGTTTCGAAGGTGCGTTCGCGCAGGTCGCCGCGAAACCGGTTCGGCGTGCGCGAGGTGCCGGTCCAGACTTGCGCGATGTAGCCATCGCAGCCGTTGAGCCGGGCGAGGCTCGATTCGGGGCTGACGATGCGCCAGTGCGCGTAGTTGAGCAGACTGTGCGTGGGAACGTAGCAGCGGACCTTGCGACCGGTGCGCGCGTTGTATTGCTGGATGTGATCGAACACCTGCTGCAACGCGCGGCGATAGAGGAAATATTTCAACTTCGACGCGCGCCACTGAGCATCGACAGAGCTGTGCGGCGGCTGCCACTCTTCCTGGTAGTAACTCCTCCATTCGCGCTTGAAACCCTCCGAGTAACCGCCGTGCACCCAGAATTCCGGTTCTTCGAGATGAATCGCCTCGGCGCCGGCATCGAGCGCGCGTTGCACGCCCACGCAGAGAAATTTCCCGAAGTTCGTCCCCGGGCACATGTAATAGACATCGCCGCCGTGGCTGATCTTGTTGCCTTTGCGGTCGGTCTGCGCTTCGTCCTCGTGGTTGATCCCGTCGAAACGGCCGTAGAGATAATCCTGATATTGTCCCCACGAGACGCCGGTCATTACGTGAATGCGGTAGCCTCGGTCGCGCCAGGTCTTGATGCGCTGCGGCAGTCCCGCGTCGATGCCGTACACGATGGCGACGTCGGAGCGCAGATTGCCCGCCTCGCTCCACGCCTGCCCGGTCTGGAAGCACGTTCGCTCAAGGTTCTGCGCTGGGTCCAACGGAAACGCCGGTGGATTCTCGGCGGCGAGAAGCGCCCAGGCAAAACAGGAGGACAGGATCAGAAAGCGAATGATTCGTCGCATGCCATCCTTGGATGGAAGACTCCCCGGCTGCATTCAGCGCGATACTCGTAGCGGCGTCTCGGTGGCGCTCCGCAAACTTTCTGCCTACAGAATGGCGGCGCTCTTCCGAGACGCCGCTACACCGGGAGTGACGCGAGTGCTACGAGTCATTTGCCTCCGTCTATTCCGAAGGAGCCGATTCCGGATTGGAGGTCAGGCAGACCGGACTGGTCCATTTACTTCTTCTCCGGCGCCGTGCTGGTCGGCATTGGCCGCAGGCTCACGTCTGCCAGGGTCACGAACTGCGGCGTTCCGGAGATCTCGAGCGAGAGTTTTCCATCCTTGAGCTTGGGCTGATAGGTTTCGCCGCGGATGTTGCCCGCGGTCGTCCTGGCCGTTTTTCCCGGCGCCGTCTCCACCTCGAGCGAGATGGTCTGCGTCTCGCCGATGGTCCAGGCGGCCAGTTTCTCCGGTTCTCCCGATTTGGCCATGAGGAGCACGAACACCCTCTCGTCGCCCGTGTCCACGCGCCGCGCGATGCGGTAGCCGGCCAGTTCTCGCGTCAGGATCTGGAGCGCGAGATAGGCGGGCTTGGGCTGGCGATCGTGCGTGACGAGGCCGAAGTTGTGCTCCTTGTCCGCGGGGTTGGTGCCGTCGTTCTTCCAGTCGTACCAGATGGAGAGCGGAATTTCATTGAGCAGGTTGAACAACTGCTGCCGCACGAGATAATCAGCCTGCACCTCGGGCGACACCCCGTTCCGCGCCGTCGAATAGCCCCACTCGCCGGAGATGATGGGGAGGCGGCGGCGTCCGCGATTCGCGCCCGGGCGGTCGAGCAGTGCGCGGAGTTTCTGGTAATCGGGGCCGGCCGATTCCGGCGGGCGGCTGGGTTCGCGATAGGGATGCACGCTGAAGCCATCGAGGAATCCCAGCACGCCCGACTGGCAGAATGTTTCGAGAAAGTCCCACGGAAATTCCGACGAGGCCGGAGCGAGAATGGTGGCCGCCGAATCCATTGCGCGCATGGCCGAACAAGCGCTGGAGACGAGCCTCGCATAGTCCTCGACGTTGGGCCGCGGCTTCCAGAAACCGATGTTCGGCTCGTTCCAGATTTCCCAGATGACGTCGCGGCCCTTGAAATGATTGGCCGCCGCCGCCGCCCAGCGGGCAAAGCCGGTGATCGCCTGCGGCGTCGCGGGCGAAACGACTTCGCGGCTCACCTGGCCTGTGGCGGGATTGGTGATGGACACCGCTTCCGCGTAGAGCGGATTCGAGTAGTCGAGAATGAGCAACGCGCGCAGACCGTTCTTCCGGAGCGTTTCGACCAGAAGGTCGTAGGCAGAGAAATCAAACTGGCCGGGCGCCCTCTCGGTTGCAGCCCAGGTGAAATCCATCCGCACAAACTTGCAGCCGGCAGCGGCGATCTGTTCGAGTTCGCCCGGCTGTGCCTCGGTGAAATGGATGTTGACGCCCACTCCCGCGGGCAGGGTCAGCGGCGGCAGTCCCGCGGCAAAACAGGTGGACGCGCCCAGAAAAATTCCCAGAAAAAGAAATCGCTTGATCATGTTTTCAACGCAGCCGGCTTCCACCGGCATTTGGTCTGGCGGAATCTGCCATTTCCACCCCTGGCGTGGCAATCCGCCAGCGCCGACGAAGTCCGGCAGGCAGCTCGATTTTCTATTCGTCCCCATTTTCACCACGGCGCTCCCAGGGCTTTCGCTGGCGCTCCGGCAGGCTCGTGTCCACCTTCACGTAATAAGTGTCCTCGCCGAACTGCTCGTCGGCGGCGGCCTGCAATTCGCGCGAGGGCGCGACGCAAAACTTTTCGTGCGTCTCGATGAACACCACCGATCCGTCCGGATACTTAAAGCACAGGAATAGCGGACAGTTGCCCTTGTGCGCCTCGGCCAGTTCACGCACGCGCGCGATTCGCTCCGGCGTGAGTTGCGCGGTGTTCAGCCGGAAATGCACCTGCTTGGTGAACTTCCGCGGCGCGTCCGCCAGCGGCATGATTTCCTGCGGAAAAATCTTCGGCTTGTCCTCGCTGTTATTGATTTCGCCAATGACGAGCACGGCGGCGTTGGGCACGAGCTGCTCGCGGAACTTGTCGTAGTTGTCGTTCATGCAGAGCATCTGCAGGGTGCCGTCGAGGTCTTCGAGCGTGACCATCGCGTACGGCTTGCCGCTCTTCTTCGAGAAGCCGGATTGCACCGCGCTGATCAGTCCGCCCAGGCGCGTCAGCGTGCGCCCCGGCACCGCCGATGCGGTGAGCGAATTGTGCAAGGTGTAACGGGCAAGGATGTCCGCGTAAGGCGTGAGCGGGTGGCCCGTGACATAGAAGCCGAGCAGCTCCTTCTCGGCCGCGAGCATCTCGTGCTGCGGCCATTCCGGCAGCCGCCCGATGGCCTCGTCGGCGGGCGCTTTCGCCGGTGCCGTTTCCTCGAACATGCCGAAGAGCGAGCTTTGGCCGCGTTCGCGGTCCGAGGCGATGCTCGCGCCGCGGGCCAGCGCGCGGTCGATGCGCGAGAACAACGTGGCGCGATTTTCCCCGAGACCGTCGCAGGCGCCGCATTTGATCAGCGCCTCGAGCATCTTGCGGGTCACCGCGCGCGTGTCCACGCGGGAGCAGAGATCCTCGATGCTCGCAAACCGTCCGCCTTCCTCGCGGGCCTTGATGATGGCCTGCACGGCGACTGCGCCCACGCCCTTGATGGCGGCGAGGCCGAAGCGGATCGCGTTGCTCTGAGATTTGAGATCTGAGATTTGAGATTTCAAAGCCGCCGGCCAGAAATGCGCCTCGCCCTCGTTCACATCCGGCGGCAGGACCTCGACGCTCATCGCGCGGGCTTCGTCGAGGACGATCTTGAGCTTGTCCTGCGTGCCCATGTCGTTGGTCATCATCGCGGCGAGGAACTCGACCGGATAATTGGCCTTCAGCCAGGCCGTCTGGTAGGCGACGAGAGCGTAGGCGGCGGCGTGCGATTTGTTGAAGCCGTAGCCGGCGAATTTCTCCAGCAAGTCGAAGATCTGATTCGCCTGGGCCGCCGGGATTTTGTTCACGCGGGCGGCGCCCTCGACGAAGGTCTTGCGCTGCTTGGCCATCTCCTCGAGCTTCTTCTTGCCCATGGCGCGGCGCAGCAGATCCGCGCTGCCGAGCGTGTAGCCGGCCAGCACCTGCGTGGCCTGCATCACCTGTTCCTGGTAGATGAGCACGCCGTAGGTTTCCTTCGAGATCGCCTCGAGCAGCGGGTGCTCATACGCGATCTTCACCTCGCCGTGACGGCGCTTGATGAAGTCGGGAATGAGATCCATCGGCCCCGGGCGGTAGAGGGCCACGAGCGCGGTGATGTGCTCGACCGAGCCGATCTTGAACTTGCGGCACAGGTCGCGCATGCCGCCGGATTCCAACTGGAACACGCCGACGGTGTTGCCCTTGTTGAGCAGGTCGTAGGTCTTCTGATCGTCGAGGGGCAGGTTGTCGATCGGGATCTCGATGCCGCGCGTCTTCTGCACCATCTCGCAGACGTTGCGGATGACGGTAAGCGTCTTCAGCCCGAGGAAATCCATCTTCAACAGGCCGAGATCGCCGACCGGACCCATCGCGTATTGCGTGACGATGGTGCCGTCCTCGTCCTGCTTGAGCGGAAGCAGATTCACGAGCGGCTCGGGTCCGATGACCACGCCCGCGGCATGAACGCTGGAATTGCGCGCGAGATCTTCGAGCACCATCGCGGTGTCCACCAGTTCGCGGGTCACTTCCTCAGTCTCGTAGGCCTGCTTGAAATCAGCCGATTGTTTGAGCGCCTTTTCGAGCGTCATCTTCAGCTCGTTGGGAATCATCTTGGCGAGCCGGTCGCATTCGCCGTAGCTGAGGCCCATCACGCGGCCGACGTCGCGGATGACCGATTTGGCGCCCATCGTGCCGAAGGTGATGATCTGCGCCACGCAATCGCGGCCATACTTCTGGCGCACATATTCGATGACATCCGCACGGCGGTCGTCGGCGAAGTCGATGTCAATGTCGGGCGGGTTGACGCGCTCGGGATTGAGGAAGCGCTCGAAGAGCAGCCCGTAGCGAATCGGGTCCACGTTGGAGATTTCGAGCAGATACGTGACGAGCGAACCTGCCGCCGAGCCGCGCGCCACGCACGAGATGCCGATGCCGCGCCCGTAGCGGACGAAATCACCCACGATGAGGAAGTAGGAGATGAACCCGGTCTTCTCGATGACCTTCATCTCCATCTCCAGCCGATCGATCACCACCTGGATGGCGGCGGCGATCGCGGCATCAGTGATCAGTGGACAAGGTTCAGTATTCAGTGTGCCGCCATCGTCGGTCTTGGACGACTGATTTCTGACCACTGAAGACTGATTACTTTGATAGGTTGGCAGCCGCGTCGGATCCTCGATGCCTTCGACGATGAATTTCTTCTCCTCGACGCGGACGCGCATTGTGTAGCGGCGCTGCAGTCCCTCGGCGAGCAACTGGTAGAGATAACCTTCCCGCGTGAAATGCTCCGGTGGATGAAACACCGGGTAGTGCAGCCTGCCGAACTCGATCTCGACGTTGCACTTCTCGGCGACTTCGAGGGTGTTTTGCACCGCCTCCGGCACCTCGGCGAAAAGCGCCTTCATCTCGGCCGCGGAGCGCAGGTAGAACTGTTCCTGCACGTAGCGCATCCGCTTGGTGTCGGAGAGCAGCGCCTGCGTGCCGAGGCAGATGAGGCAATCGTGCGCGTGCGAGTGTGATTTCTCGACGTAGTGAACGTCGTTTGTGGCGACACATTTCAGACCGAACTCCTTGGCCCACTGGAGCAGGTAACGGTTCACCTTGGCCTGCTCGGGAATGCCGTGGTTCTGGAGCTCCAGATAAAAATTCTCCGCGCCCAGCGTCTGTTTGAACCAATCGATCGCGTCGCGTGCCTGGTCCGGTTTGTCATCCGCGATGGCCGACGGAATCTCGCTGGCGAGGCAGCCGGAAAGCGCGATGATCCCGTCTTTGTGCTGCGCGAGGAGTTCCTTGTCGATGCGCGGCTTGTAGTAAAAGCCGGTGAGATGCGCCTCGGTGCACAGTCTGGTCAGGTTCTTGTAGCCGATCTCGTCCTTGGCCAGGAGCAGGAGATGGTTGTATTCGCCGCCGCGTCCGCCGGCGCTTTTCTTTTCGAGGCGGCTGCCGGGCGCGACATACACCTCGCAGCCGATGATGGGCTTGATGCCCTTGTCACGGGCTGCCTGGTAGAAATCGATCGCGGCGTAGAGCACGCCGTGATCGGTCATGGCCATCGCGGGGAACTTCAATTCGTGGGCCTTGTCCACGAGCCTGTCGAGACGACAGGCCCCATCGAGCAGCGAGTACTCGGTGTGCAGGTGAAGGTGGACAAAATCCGCATGCGCCATGTGCGAAATGTACCGTCCGGCTTCGGCGCGGCGCAAGCGAAGAGGGCGGAAGTTATTCACGACCGCGTCCTCCTGGCGCTACCAGTGGCAAACGCAACACCGTCAGAGACCGTGCTCCCGACTTGATGTCCGCACGCTGGACGTTCACTTCGGCGTCTCGGCGGATTTGTTCATCGAACAGGCTGCCTCACCGCGAGAGTAAATAACCCCGCCCAAAAGGCGGAGCTATTTACTCTTCCACGCTTGTCGCTCTGTCTTGAATCGGTCATCCCACAACGAGGCCGGCTGCGAATTCGAATCCCACAAGCGCCCGCCGAAGATCAACCGGCGACTCGTTACGGCGCGTTCACCCTCGGCGATAAAACCGCTGCCCGTTTGTCGGCGAGCTGGTATCGAGGAAATCCACCACGCCCAAGGCGGCCGTCACCGTTTCCATCACACTCCAAACTGAGAGGTCGGGCGAGCCCTCCACCGCCAATCGGCTGCCCACCGTGCCGTTCAGCAGCATCTTAAAGCCGCTGGTCAGTTCACGGCCCGGCGTGCCCGGTGGCTCTCCACCAAGATGAATTTGCGGCCCCGGTGGTGCCCATGCTCCGCGCAATGGCCCGCCGCCATTTAGTAAAGTTGTTCATAAAAAATGGGTCTAGCCGGCATGGGAGCGAGCGTGAAACCGCCGGCCGCGCGTCGTGCGGGGGGCGCCAATCATTCCCCGGCTCGAAAATCCGCGCAGAATGTCACCTGAATCCAACCAATACGCTTGACGTGGCCAAGGTCTCCAAAAATTGGGTCAATGTTAATTACCCAGCAAACCCACCCCCTGGAGCCTTCTATCAACCATTCAACGGCCTGGCGGCCCGCAGTCCCCAGGCCCGCCCTTGTCTGGAATTTGGTGAAGAAGCCTATGTGCGCTGCGGCGTGCAGCGGGTGCTCGCAGACAGCGCGAGCGGCCGGGCTTTTCTGCAGGAGCATGGTCCCAACCTGGAGAGCGCGCCCACGGGAGTTGGCCGATCAATCCCTGCCGGACCAGCGTGTCATTCACATCGGCCAGGAGCGCGTGGCGCCGGGCGCTGTGCGGGGGGATTCAGCGCTCACCATCCCGATCACCGCAGCGTCCACAGGCTGCTCCGTGACGCCGTCCTGCCAATGATCAGGGCGTTGGGTGGGCCAGTGTGGACGACCGCGGAGGCATTGCGCCCATGTCGATTAAATCTGGGAACACTTGTGGATGGGTTTAGACAACGGCGTCCGTTCCACAAACTCCTGCTAAAAAAAATTTTAGAGGAATTAACCGATAGTCCAGAGGAAATCATTTCGAGGATTGGGGCAAAATTCGTTACTCCAGCGCTTGAGTGAAAGTAGGGTTTTACCCCATAGCGTAGGACCATGCGCTAGTCGAGCGTAATAATGTCGGAAAAGCCCAGGACCAACGGAACAGCAGGCAGCACTGCGGCTAAGAGACATCGCGCGCGCTTTTCAGGCAATGGGCAATTCCGTTGGGAAAACAAAGCGCATGGTGAAAACGAAACTGACCCACAGTGGGATGCGGGAAATACAATTCTTGACCGACATGCACGCGCACAAACAACCCGGATCCTTCCTCAAAGCGCTCCTCATGAGTCTGGATATTCGCATCCAAAACGGCTCGAATTTTCAATACTGGGTGAAATCTAGTCGCCATTTAATAAGCATTCTCCAAAACAACGTTTGCGAAAGATTGTTTTGCTCAACGAAAGACTCCTTTGATCCAGCTTCGCAAGAGTGCAACCGCATTGCTAATGAGATAAAGCAAACCCTGGGGATTAAAGGATTTGTTTTCAACCTGCCTGAATCCGGGCTTCTGGCAAGTGGGTTGCCCGCCTGCTGGGATGCTGTACGTTCCTGTTTGGAAACGCCTGAACTCGAGGATGCAGCCGCGCTGATCGTGGCCGAGGCTTCGAGTTTCGCTGACGGTTTGGGAGAAACCAGCGACAAGTCCTCATTGCGGTTGAGCCAAGATGAGGCTTATCACTTGCAAGCGGGGCTGGATTTTTATCATTTCCTCCTGCCCAAAATGCTGGTGCTCACCTCAGTTCTTCGTCTGGCCTGCGACAAGTCATTGCTTAAGCGCGGGATTGTCCTGGACCCCGTTGTTGAGAAGCAAGCAGCGGGGGGGGATGGACTGCATGCTCTCTTTCATAACATCAGAGGAATACTATCCCTATCCCATGCTCAGGGGGCCGTCCCACTGCCTCGGGCCTGGTCGAAATATCTGACCGCGGCTTCCGCACATCTGAATCCGATTGTTCATGGAGCAAATTACACCCGCGCATCCGATCAACTTTACAAAACTTCCCGACAATTGGCGCCCAGTTTGCAGGATCGGATTTGCTTTGCGGAATTCACCAGCGTCGAAGCCATCGCCAAACAAGTGCATGAACTGGAATGCCTCCTGCCGCCGCTCATCATGAGCATCACTCTTCTGGAACTATACTTTCGACCATCACGCAGCTACACCTTTGTCCGCCCCGAGCCTTTGCGGCGTATTCCGCAAACAGATCCGGAAATGGCGCCCGAGCGACTGGTGTGGACTCAACCGGTGATACGTCTGTCAACCGGCGCATCGTGTCCGGATTAGCGGTTCCATATTGAATCGTATTAAACGCTATAGCGCTTCACCAGCCGCCATGAGAAAAGCAAGCGATTATTGCGAACGCGGGAAAGCATGGATTAGCCGCCTCCGAAGAGGGTGCTGTTACAGCCTGTCTGCAATCCTCTTATTTTGCCCTTTTGAATCGCTTACATCCGCCATGCTTCCAGCCACGATGCGCTTGAATGAATTTCTAGCTTCCAACGTCAACCCGACTGGGCTGGTTGATGAAGATGGGCAATTGGTTGATTGGGTCGAAATCGTGAATGGTTCGGCTAGTAATGTCAACCTGACGGGGTGGTCGCTGACCGATGAGCGTGACAATCCGGACAAGTGGACTTTTCCGGCGATCACCATTCAGCCTGGACAATTCCAAATCATCTTCACCTCGGCCAAAGACCGCCGCCCCGCCTCAGGCAATCTTCATGCAAACTTCAAATTGGACGCGTCCGGGGAATATCTGGGCTTGTATAATCTCGCCCTGAGCCCTGTCGCCATCAGCGAAGTCTCACCAAACTATCCCGAGCAACGATCGGACTATTCCTATGGGTTGGATGCCATGGGCAATTGGGTTTACCTGCAAAGCCCAACCCCGGGGGCGGCCAACAACAGTGCTTCCATCGTAGAGATAGTCCAGGACGTCTCTTTCAATGTGAGCGGCGGGGTATTCAGCGCCCCTTTCGGTTTGGTGCTGAGCACTCCTACGCCTGACAGCATCATTCGTTACACCGTCGATGGCAGTGAGCCGACTGCCAGCGCTGGCACAGTCTATGGCAGACCTCTGACGGTTAGTGCAACGCGCTACATTCGTGCAGCCGCATTCAAATCGGGAGTCTTGCCCGCCAGAACAAAATCACGGACTTACCTGTTCACATCCGATGCGGGGATTCTCTCACTGCCCATCATGAACATTGGGATCAGGCCTTATGATTTGTCTGGGCAGGCGGGAATTATCGGAATCCGAGGTGGGGTTTACGACCCAGTTGACTGCTGTTTCTCCAGTTGGCGGCAGACAAGTGCCAGTGATTATTTCAATCCTGCGAAAACAGGCCTGGCATGGGAGCGTGCTGTCTCCCTGGAAATGCTTCCATGGCAGGACGAGCAAGGTTTTAGCGAGACCTGCGGCATCCGCGTCCGCGGGAGCGAGTCCAGCCGCCTGACCTATCATCCAGACAGCAAGTTTTCCTACAATTTGTTTTTTCGCGGAGATTACAGTGAAGGGACGCTCGATTATCACTTAATGCCTCAATCCAGCGTGAAAGCGTTCGACAGTCTAGTTCTGCGAGCAGGGCATAATGACGTCACGGGAATGGGTGGCCCTTTTGTCACGGATGAGTTGATGCGGCGATTGTTTTCCGACATGGGGCAAGTGAGTTGCAAAGGTACTTTCGTCAATCTTTTAGTCAACGGAACCTACAAAGGATACTATAACGTCACCGAACGAATAGATGACGAGTGGGCCAGGTTTTGGTACGGGGGCGTCAACCGCTGGGACGTGATCACTCCTTACTCGGTGGCGCAGGACGGTGACAACCTTGAGTGGTACGCCATGCTGGAATATGCCCTCAACCACGACCTGACTGTTAACAGCTACTACCAGGAAATGGAGCGGCGGTTGGATATGGTAAATTTCGCGGACTATCTGCTTATTCACATCTACGCGGATGCCCGGGACTGGACGCAGAATAACTGGCGCGCCGTGCGTGAAAGGGTAAGTGACGGAAAGTTTCGGCTTACGGTTTGGGATGCCGAATTTGCCTTAGGCCTGGGTGGTGACCCAGTTAGTTCCAACAATATTACAAACCCCGAGGAGCTGGGAAATACGGGCACCGACTTCTACAATAGTCCGGTGGAGATTGCTCTATTGTACCGGCGATTGAAGACGAATCCGGAGTTCAGGCTCTTATTCGCGGACCGGGTTCAAAAGCACTTTTTTAACGTCGGAGCATTAACCAAGACCAAGATCTCGAGTCGGTTCCAGGAACTCCGCCAGACGCTGGCTGGGGTGATACCCGCAATGGTCACCTACATTCCCGACGAATGGGTGCCGCAGCGCGAAGCGAACGTGATGCAGCAATTGGCGAGCGTGGCATTGCGATCAACGGTGGCAGCCCCGTCGTTCAGCCAGCACGGTGGAAACGTTTCCGCGGGCTTTTGGCTGACGATGAGTGCTGCCGCCGGCACCGTTTCTTACACCCTCGATGGCACTGACCCGCGCTTGCCGTTCAGTGGGAACCTTTCGCCCAACGCCCGGAGCTACACGGGAGGCATTACATTGAGTCAAAGCACAGTGGTCAAGGCCCGCGCCAGAATCGGGGCAACCTGGAGCGCCTTGACGGAAGCTGAGTTCGATCTGGCCGACCTGACCCGACCGCTGCGGATCACCGAAATTATGTATAACCCGAGCGGAGGCGACGCCTTTGAGTTCATTGAGATTCAGAATCTGGGCAGCACGCGGATGGACCTGGGCGGCATGAGCGTTGAGGGCGTCGCCTTTGTCTTTCCGAACGGATCGACCATCGATGCTGGCTCAAGAATCATTTTGGCATCATCATTGAATCCATCCGGCTTTGCCGCTCGTTATCCGGGGGTTTTCGTCTTCGGTACCTTCGACGGCACTCTCTCCAACGGAGGGGAGCGGCTGGCCTTGCAGGATCGCAACGGCCAGACCATCACCTCCGTGAGCTACAACGACGAAAACGGCTGGCCGCTTTCCCCCGACGGACGCGGCTATTCCCTTGAATTCATTGACGCCACGCGCGATCCCAACGATCCGGCAAACTGGCGGGCCAGTCCCAACCCGGGAGGTACACCCGGGAGCGGCCCGGCCAGCAGCCCGCCACCCGTCGTCCGGTTCAATGAGGTGATGGCCGAGAACGTCTCTGCCGTCCTCAACGGCTCGAGCCATCCGGATTGGATCGAACTGTATAATTCCAGCGGTTCACCGGTCGCTCTGGCCGGCTGGAGCCTGAGCGATGATGGCAATCCACGCCAATACGTTTTCCCGGCTGGGGTTACCATTGCCCCCGGCGGCTACTTGGTGATTTGGTGTGATGCCCTGGCCAGTGATCCTGGTCTCCATACCGGCTTCGGCCTTAACCGCGATGGGGAGAGCCTCTTCCTCTATGACGCCGCCACCAACCGTGTGGATGCGATCGGGTTCGGATTACAGCTTCCCAATTATACCGTTGGTCTAAGCCCCGCTTGGGGATTAAATCTTCCGACAGCCGGCGGCGCAAATGTCGCGGCCACGTTGGGCTCGCCGGCCAGCCTGGTGATCAATGAGTGGCTGGCCAAATCCGCGCCGGGCGCCGATGACTGGCTGGAACTGTTCAATCGCGACACCGCCCGTCCCGTGGCTTTGACGGGATCGTACGTGGCGACCAGCAATTCGTTGTTCCAGATTAAGTCCCTCTCCTTCATCGCTCCGGGCGGACAGGTGCAGCTCTGGGCCGATGAAAAGACCGGCCCGGGGCATGTGGACTTCAAGCTCGCGGCCGAGGGAGGTGGCCTGACCATTTACGACCTCAACGGGGCGGAGATCGATCGGGTCATCTACGGCGCGCAATCCGAAGGCGTCTCGCAAGGATTGCTGCCGGATGGCGGCACCTCGATCGTTTCCTTTTCGATCCCCACACCGGGCTCGGCCAATGCCTCGCCGCCTTACACGGGCGCCGTGCTGAACGAGGTGTTAGTGCGCAATGGGACGGGCGCGGTGGACTCCCTGGGCCGCCGCGCGCCTTGGGCTGAACTGTACAACCCGAGCGGCGCCGAGCTTGGTCTGGACGGCATGCAGCTAAGCACCGGGACAGGCCGCGACGATCAATGGACTTTTCCGGCAGGGGTTTCGATTCCAGCCAATGGTTATCGAATCGTTTGGTTCGATGTGTCGAGACCGGCCACGACGGTTGCCGGGAACGACTTGAACTCAGGTCTTTTCCTGAGCGGGAATGGTGGAAGCGTCCATCTCTCCAGCATGGCCGGCCTGCTCGTGGACCAAGTCGAGTTCGGCTTTCAGGTGCAAGACCGCTCCATTGGTCGAAGCGGCGGTCAATGGCAACTGCTCTCCACCCCATCCCCCGGCTCCGTCAACGCTTCGCCCGCCACCCTCGGACCCACCAGCAATCTGCGCATCAATGAGTGGATGGCACAGGCCAAAAGCCGGAACGATTGGTTTGAATTGTACAATGCCAGCATGCTGCCGGTCCCCTTGAGCACGCTGTTGCTGACGGATGACCCTTCCATTCTGGGAGCGACCAAATCTCCTGTCCGGCCGCTGAGCTTCATTGACCCCCTGGGGTGGGTCAAATGTATCGCGGACGGAGATCCAAAGAAGGGTCCCAACCACGTGAATTTTCACCTCGATGGCGGCGGCGACACTCTCCGCATCTATGCCGCCAATCTGGCCACGATTGACGATATTGCCTTTGGCCTGCAACCGCCCGGGGTTTCCGAAGGGCGGTACCCCGACGCCGGGGCCAATGCCAGCAGCTTCACCACGCCCAGTCCTGGCGAGATCAATTCCCTCGATAGCGACAGCGATGGAATGCCGAACTCATGGGAAACCGGCAACGGGCTCAGCAACGGCAACGCCGCCGATGCGGCGCTCGATTCCGATGGGGACGGGATCGGCAACTATGCGGAGTACTTGTCCGGAACCAACCCGCGGGACAACCGGAGCTATCTGGTGGTCGATTCGGATACGGCGGTCAACCGCGTTCACTGCCTCCGTTTCCGGGTCGCCGCCAACCGATCCTATTCGGTGCTCTACCGCAATTCACCGACGGTGGGACAGTGGTTGAAGCTGGCGGACATCGAGGCGCAGCCTGACCCGGTCCCCTTCGTGGTCACCGATGCCATGCCCACCGGCAACGCGATGCGCTTCTACCGGCTGGTCACACCATCCCTCCCATGAAAGCTACCGTGCATCGAAGAAATTCATTCCTGATTGTGCTCGCGATTTTGGCCGCTAACTGCAGCCGTGGCGACGACGTGGTTATCAACGAGATCATGTACCACCCGTCTTCGGAAAATCCCAAGGAGGAATACCTCGAGTTGCTGAATACAGGGACCAACACAGTGGTGCTCGATAGCTGGCGCTTCAAGAGCGGCGTCCAGTTCACCTTTACCAACGCGTCCATCCTGCCGGGCGCCTACCTGGTCGTGGCCGCTGACCTGCCCGCGTTTCGCATCAAGTATCCCGCCGTCAACAATGTCGTGGGCGGATGGCGCGGAATCTTGAGCAACGGCGATGAAGAGATTGCGCTGGAGGATGCGCTCGGCCACGGGGTGGACAGTCCGCACTACGCCAATGAGGGAGATTGGGGCGTCCGGCAACGCGGCCTGCTGGATCGCAATCATCAGGGATGGACCTGGGCGGCGGAGCATGACGGCGGCGGGAAGTCGCTTGAGCTGATCAATCCGGCCCTGCCAAACAAGCACGGCCAGAATTGGGCCGCCAGCACCACGGACCAGGGAACTCCGGGGCGGCCAAACTCAGTGGCCCGCGCCAACGTCGCCCCCCTCGTCTTCCAGGTGACCCATTATCCCGTCATTCCAAAATCAACCGAGCCTGTTACGGTTACGGCCCGCTTCCTGGACGAGCACACCACTGGAGTGATCGCCTCCCTGCATTATCGCGTGGATGGCGCCGCCACGTTTAGCACCACCGCCCTGCTGGATGACGGCGCGCACGCCGACGGGATGGCGGGAGACGGATTCCATGGAGCGATCCTGCCCGCGCGAGGGGATGGCACCATCGTCGAGTTTTACGTGGAGGTTCGCGATCCGGAGGGGAACACCCGCACCTGGCCCGCCCCCGTCCAGCCGTCCGGGACCCAGTCGGCCAATCTCCTCTACCAAGTCCGGGATTCCATCTACACCGGCCAACAGCCCCTCTACCTGCTGGTCATGACGGAGGCGGAGCGGGCGGAGCTCGATTATATAGGCGATACGCTGCCCGATGCGTTAAGCGATGCGGAAATGAACGGGACGTTCATCAGTGTGGACGAACTGGGGATTTCCTTGCGCTACACGGTCGGGATCAGGAATCGGGGGCACGGCGGTCGCACCGCGCGCCCGAACAATTATCATTTGAACATTCCGAACGATCGCCGGTGGAAGGGCGTGACGGCGATCAACCTCAACACGCAATTCACCCACGCCCAACTAGCCGGCAGCATCCTGTTTCGCAAATCCGGCATTCCCGCCGCGGTGGCGGAAGCGGTTCAGGTCCGCGTCAACAATGCCAACCTCGCCGGCGCGGGCTCGCCGCAGTTTGGCTCCTATGTGGCGCTGGAATCGCTCAATAGCGACTTCACTAGGAACCATTTCCCGGAGGATTCTTCCGGCAACCTCTATCGGGCCAGCGCGGCGGAATCTCCCTCCACGGTCGAAGCCGACCTGGTCCATCGCGGCACCAATCCGAACTCTTACACCAACACCTACTTCAAAGAGACCAACGCGAGCGAAGATGACTGGACCGATCTGATGGAACTCACCCGGGTCCTGACCGACACCCCGGACAATCTCTACGTGCCCGAGGTGAAACGGGTGGTCGAAGTGAATGAATGGCTCAGGTACTTCGCGATGAACACCCTGCTCGATAATAACGAGACCGGAATCTACATGGGCTATGGTGACGATTATTCCCTGTATTGCGGCATCAACGACCCGCGCTGCCTGCTCCTGCCGCATGACCTGGATACGATCATGGGCCAGGGGAACGGCCCAGGCACAACCACCGCCGGCATTTTTCGCGCGACGGACCTGCCGAGAATCGAGCGGTTCCTAAAAGGTCCGGAGTTCCTTCCTCTCTACTACGCGCACCTTCGCGGGATGATCGAAACGACGTTCTCCGCCGAGCAACTGCACCTCATGCTGGACGAGGCTTTGGCCAGTTTCGTTCCGCCTGTGACCATCAGCCAGATGGAAGCCTTCACCGCCGCTCGCAACGCCCATGTGCTCTCCCTCCTCCCTCACCTGATCTCAGTGACGGACCTTTGGAGATACAACCAATCGGGCGCCGATCTGGGAACAGCCTGGCGCGAGGTTGCCTATGATGACAGCGCCTGGCCTTCCGGAGCGGGCTTGTTCTTCAATGAATCGGCGGCCTTGCCCGCGCCCAAGCGGACCCCGCTGACGCTGGGCATTACGACCTACTACTTCAGAGGCCGCTTTGTCATGAATCCGGTCTTCACCAATGCCACCACCGGGCTGAAGATAAAGATATCGACCGTGATCGACGATGGCGCGGTCTTTTACCTGAACGGAACGGAGATCTTCCGTCTGGCCATCCCCGAAGGCCCGGTCAACTCTTCGACCCTGGCCTCGCGCCCCGTCGGCGATGCCGTTTGGGAAGGAACCTTCACCATTCCGACCGATCACCTGGTGATCGGAACCAATCTTCTCGCGGTGGAAGTTCACCAGACAGACCCGACTAGCAGCGACGTTGTTTTTGGAATGACCCTCGACATGGCCATCGAGCCGATCAGCACCGTGCCCAGCGCCGTCGTTCTCAACGAGGTCATGGCGAACAATGTCAGTGTTCCGGACCAGAGCGGGTCGCCATCGGACTGGGTGGAACTCTATAACCGTTCCGCGAATCAGGTTGATCTTTCAGACACCGCCCTTTCCGACAACATCGGCCTCCCGCGCAAATGGATCTTTCCGCCTGCCGCCATCATCGCAGCGAACGGCTTTATGACCGTTCGTTGCAACTCTGATCTCCCCGTTTCGCCGGACAGCACAGGATTCTCTTTCAAGAAAACGGGTGACCAGGTTTTTTTCTCCGATAAACCCGCCAACGGCGGGCGTCTCCTCGACTCCATCACGTTCGGTCTGCAAGCCGCTGATTTCCCCATCGGTCGTGTTCCCGACGGATCGCCGACCTGGGTGCTGACCGGTCCGACCAAGGGATCAGGAAACAGTCCGGCCGTGCTCGGGAACGCTGCGTCTCTCAGGATCAACGAATGGATGGCGTCCCCGACCACTGGCGATGACTGGTTTGAACTCTGCAATCCGGGGAGCAGTCCTGTCAGCCTGGGCGGATTGTTCTTGAGCGACAGCCTGGTTAACCGGACCGAGTCCAGGATTCCCGATCTTTCCTTCATCGGGGTGGGACCACTCGGCTTTCAAGAATTCAAGGCGGACGGCGGCGGTTCCAAAGGAGCTGACCATGCCAGTTTCAAGCTCAGCAGCACGGGGGAAACGATTGCTCTCTTTACGACGGAGGGAACAGCTATCGACAGCGTCACCTTCGGTGCGCAACAGCCCGATGTTTCGCAGGGGCGCTATCCGGATGTGTCGTCCAGCATCACGACCTTCCTCGGATCGGCCACGCCGGGCCAGGCCAATTCCCTGGCCCAGCGGCAGCAGATCACATGCTCTGGCAACATCGTTCTGATCCACTTTGCCGGCGTGGCCGGCAGCTCATACACCGTGCAATATCGCAGTTACGTTTCCAGCGGGGCATGGACCCGCTTGCAGAGCGTTTATCCATCCACCAACGGGCCGACTGCCGTGGCGGACACCATCCCCGCCGGAAGTCAGGCCCGATTCTATCGCCTCGTCACACCCGCAGCCCCATGACATTCACCTATGCACGCTCCCAGCTTCACCTCCACCTCCCAGACCCTGGCACTCATTGTATCCGCACTGTGGGGCGGTCATTCAACCGGCTTGGAGGCCAGTCCGTCTCCCCCCATGCAATTCACCATCGAGATCCTCACCCCCAACACCGCAACCAGGACCCTGATTGAAACCAACGCTTCGTGGCGCTATTTCAAGGGGACCAGTGAGCCCAACGGGGGATGGGACACGGCAGATGATATTTTCCTGGGCTCAGCTTGGGGGACGTCCGGCGGGGGCTTTGGCTATGGCTATGGCGATGATCACACGGTCCTCCCGGACATGCAGAACGGCTACTCGACGCTTTACCTGCGGACCACCTTCTTCCACGAGAAGGTGCTTGATCCGCGGCGCCTCAAACTCCGCATCAATTATGACGACGGTTTCATCGCCTATTTGGACGGGAAGGAGTTTGCGCGCGTCAACGCCCCCGGCGAACCGGGGCAGCGACAGCCTTACAACCGCCTGGCCACCGACTCACACGAGGCGTCCCGCGGCCCCGGCGGTCATCGCGTGGAAACCTGGTATTTCGGGCTGGATACCCCCGCGCTCTTTCCCCATGCGTCCGAGGGCGGAAGCCTCGTGCAGCATGTGCTGGCCATCCAAGGACTGAACCGGGCGCTGGACGATGATGACTTCTCCCTCACTCCCGCGCTTTATCTCGACGCCCTGTTCACGGTTGTGGCCGGCGGTTCGGTCCAACTGGCGGGCCAAATCAATCTGCTGGGCGCGACGGCGGTGCTGGTCAACGGCGAGGCGGCGGTGCTCGATTCGACGACTGGGACCTGGGCCAAAACCCATTCCTTGGAGCCGGGCATGAATCGGTTGAGAATCGAGGCGCTGGACTGCGACGGCCACAGGCTGGCCTCGCATACAAAAGACGTCCTCACCAAAGGAACGCCGCGGCTGGTGAGCGGAACCCTCTCCGGCAATGCTTCGTGGGATTCCGTCACCGGGGTCGTCGAATTAACGGGCAATGTGATGGTTCCCGCCGGCGTCACATTGACCATCGTTCCGGGAACGACGGTCCTTTTCCGCCCGGGAACATCGATCTCGGCGGCGAGCGGGACGATCAGCGTCAATGGTACGTCAACCAAACCGGCCTATTTTCTGCCCGCCGACGGCGAAACGCCCTGGGACGGCTTTGCGGTCAGCGGCGCAGGCTCGGCCTTGACCCTGCGATTCGCCGAGGTTGTGGCCGGCCGGATTCATCTGGCCGACAACGCCACCGCCTTGCTGGAGGACACGATCGTCCGGGACTACAGCTACAGCGCGGCAGGCTTCGAGGACTACATCGCTTACGCCCTCGGCAATTGCCTGCTGACCGCGCGCCGGTCTGTATTCAGCCGGTACTACACGATGGCGTTCGGCGGGCGAACCACCCTGCAAATCGAGGATTGCCTCTTCGAATCTTCCGAGCATGACTTTTTCAAGCCACAGGATACTCCCGCCGACTCCTATGTCCGTCGATGCACCTTTGCCCACAGTTCCGTCGGCGGCACCGATGGAGTGGACACGGGAGCGAACGCCGCGCTCACCGTGGACAACTGCCTCTTCTATGACATCACCGACAAAGCCATTTCCATCGAGGCGTCCACGATGACAGTCAGCAACTGTCTCCTCTACAAGGTCGGCACGGGTATGGCGATCAAGGACGATTCCACTGCCGTTCTCATCAACAACACAATCGCCAACTCGACCTATGGAATTGCGGTCTATCTGAAAAACGCCGGCGCGAACTTCGCCCGGGCGGCCGTCACGAACAACATCATCTGGGGTAACCGCACCAACATCCTCCTGCGCAATCCCGACGATGGTTCGAGTTCCCCGAACGCCACCATCGCTGTCCGCACCAGCAATGTAGAAGGCGGCTTCGCGGGCACGGGCAACATTAACAGTAATCCGCGTTTTGTGAGCCCGGCCACCGGCGATTATCGATTGGCAGCCGGATCGCCCTGCTTAGGCAGCGGCCTCGGTGGAGCCAACCTGGGTCCGCCATATCCCTCCGGATTCAGCCAGCCGCCCGTCTTGTTTCAACCACCCATCAGTCAGACTGCCGGGCCGGGCAGCGATGTGAATCTTCACGTCGCCGCCGTGGGCAGTCCTCCCCTCCTTTATCAATGGCGTTACAATGGTGCGGATATTCCGGGTGGAACCTCCCCCACACTGGTGTTGACCAACTTTACCGGCGCCCGCGAAGGACTTTACCACGTGCTGGTGTCAAACGCGGGCGGCTCCGCCAACAGCGCACCCGCCCTCGCATTGCTGAACAATCCCGTGAGGATCCAGTACAGTGCTGGAGACTGCAGATTCGCTCTGCAACTCAGCGGCCCTGCCGGCAAGACCTTCATTCTTCAGACCTCAAGCGACCTGGTGAACTGGACGCCCAATGTGACCAACACCGCAGCGACCGGACTCATTAAGTTGCATGACGCAGGGTTGCCGACCAGCGCGATCCGCTTTTTTCGCGCTGCATCCGTCCCTTGATCCGTATCAATCGAATGAAACGTCCCCAACAGGGCGCCGAACTCCATCGCTTCACCTCATTTGAGCTATCACGGCTCACCCTTGAATATTTTGCGAAGTGAAGGTGTCGTATTCCAAGAGTTCCAGATGACGATTCACATTGATCGCGGTAATTGTTGCGGCAGCGGCGGAAGCCACCAAGAATCCCATTCCATACCATTGTTCGCCGGAGAAGATGCTCCACGCCGTGACTGTGCCGTTGATCAGGGCGAAGATGAAGCAACAGAGCATCGCGTTGCGCAGCTTACCAAGATAGAATAATATCGTCATCTGCGAGAGGAACAGGACCAACAAGAACACGCCTAGGGTTGTGATTTGAAAGGAACCTCCCTGCACCGCGCCAAGTCCGAGTGAAGGCAGAAAGCGGTCGGCAAAGATGATGAGCAACAGGGTGACGCAGCCCTGGATTTTGATGAGCTGCGCGATGCCCGTTCGCAAGGCCGTGACCATGCCTTCTTTCGCCTCAGTGATCTGGTCGAAGGTTCCCTTCCCCAACACCTGCTGGACGAACTTCTCGTAGTGGGTGGCAAAACCAGTTTCCAAGGTCAACAGGAATACGGCCATCCCCGGTACGATGGTGAGAAAGCTCAGATACACAACTTGATCGTAGTCCGGAGACGAATAGAGAATTCCGGCCACCTGCTTCCGATCGGGCGCAATGAACCAAAAGAGGACTTTGTCGATCCAGATTCCCAGGTTGTAAAACAGGCCGCAGAAGGCGAGGTGGCGGTATTTTTTGAAGTAGTCGAGGATCTCCAGATTCCTTACTCCCAACGTGCCAATCTCCTTGAAGGTGTTCCGCAGCAACATCAGCAAGAGCGCGAAATGCCCTGCGACCATTCCCAGCATCGTGCCTGATGGTCCCATCCAAAAAGTAAATGCAAAGGACGCGAGAAAACTGATCGTGTAGCCCGACAAGAAGGAGATCAGGACGCCGTGATAATTCTTGCTGGCGGTCAATGCCACGGTCATGACCCAGATTGAAGTCACCAACACGAACAGGCACGCGGAGGAGAGTTGAAAGCAGAGCGGCGCGGGAACGAATCCCACGAAGAGGATCAAACCGATGACGGCGCTCACGGGTGAGGTGCAGGCGAGCGTGGTAATGATGGCGGGGAAAATCTTCCCTTTTCGATGGCTGAAATATTGATCGGCGGCGTAACGGGTCAGGACCATCTGGATGGGGCCGGTCAAGATGAGGGACAGCGCATAAACATAAGTCACGGAGGCGAAGACCAACTCCATCTGCGTGGCCGACGCCATTCCGCGGCAAACGATGCCCAACAAGGCCAGCGACACAATCGAAAGCACCCATGGACCACTGCTGATCAACGCCGCGTAGCCAAAGGCGCGAAACGTGCTCAGGTAGCCGGGCTTGGCCAGTATTTTGCGTAGTTCAAAGCCGATCCCAGCCATAAAGCTATTCAGTGGAACTCGTCGGTTGCATCGGACTCCAAGATCGATCCGTATAGACCCGGTGATAGCGGGCCAGCAAGGCCCTCTGCGTGTAGAACCGCTCGGCGCGTTGCCGGCCGGCCGACCCCATTTCCCGCAAGAGTGATGGTTTGGTGATCAACCTCTGCAAGGCAGCCGCTGTTTCCAATGGGGATGCGACCCGGGTGATGATGCCCGCCGGTCCAAGCGCCTGGTCTTCCGCGGTTCGGCCGTGGATAAGTTCCCGGCAGGCGCCGACATCGGTCGCAACCACTGGAATTCCGGCGGAGAATGCTTCCAGAATCACCAGCGGCAAGCCTTCGCTCAGGCTGGTCAGAATCATGACATCAATCTGGTCCAAGATTTTGACAATATTCTGGTTTCCCAGAAATAGGACCACCTCCTGCAAACCGAATTCGCTGACCATCGCCCGGCATTCGTCGAAATACTCCCGGTCTTCGTTGGTAGGCCCGATGATCTGAATCACGGAGCCAGAGACGTTCTGGATCAGAATCCGGGCGGCGCGGATCAAGGTCTTGACGTCCTTGATCATGACTACTCGGCCAATGAAACCAATGTAATGTTTCTGCGAGCCTGCCCTCATGCGCTCCGATCGCTTATTCAGAGCTTCATTAAACTTGTTTGGTTCAATTCCGTTGGGGAGAACCTCGATCTTCCTGGGCTCGGCTCCGAAATCCATCTGCAACTTGGCGTTCCCCTCATAGAGGGCAAAAACCAAGTCGGCCGAACCGTAGGCCACCCGGGAGAGGAAGAAGAAGAACTCGACCCAGAGGCGTTTAAAGACGCTTAACCCCTCTGAATATCGGAACACCGTATTCTCCGCTTCGTAGATCCAGCCGGCACGGTTGATTTCGGCCAGGCGTTCATTGTTGTAAATGCCATGCTCCGTAATCAGGTAAGGAGCTTTGAACTTCCGCGCCGCAACCGCTCCGATCAATCCGGCGTATCCCGTCGTCACACTATGGTAAACGCGGGCTGCGGGCAACTGGTGCCGGCCCGACAAGAGGTGCCAGACTGGCAGAGGCAGGAAGCGCGTTGTCCAAAAATAATCAATGAATGATTCGGTGGGAGCGAGTCTTTTGTAGAGTTCCAACTGCAGTTCCCATGCCTCAAAATCCTTGCACAGGTTTCCGAAGGTGTAGGTCCCTCCGGTGGAATCCAAACATTCGATGAGCTCCCAGAACATCGCTATCCGAACGGCGTCGGTTTGCCCGAATACGAACTTGCGCAGGGTTTGATAGAAACGCTGTACGGCCTCCTTGGGCGTCTTGCCCGGCGTCATCTCCGCAGGGGAAAGCCTGTCGTAAAGAAACACCTCGGACAGAGAAGCGACATTCTCAGGCAGTTCGTAATTAGGCGTTCCTTTCGTCGCCTTTTGGTTGCCAAGGTAGAACAGCGAGAAAGTCAAGTCGGGCATTCCGCGGACGATCTGGTCCACCCAGGCCGAAACTCCTCCCGCTGCGTAGGGATAGGTTCCTTCCAGCAGCAGGCAGACATCGCTCATCGTTTTGGGCTTCGCGGTCATCGTGTTGCGGAAGATTTCTGGTGCCAGAAGTTATAACTCTTCATCACTTGGGGATTCTGGAAGTGGCTCCTTCGAATGGTGGTCAGCAGCGCGCTGAGCGATGACCAGTCGTGGTCCTCAAAATAGATCTCCAATTCCCAGGGAAGCGTTACGTCAGGGCTCGGCGCGAGTTTTTTGAGCGCAATCAAATGGGTCTTCGCCTGCCTGATGTCTCTCGTCAGAAGACAGAACTTGAGCAGCAGGCACAGGATGCGTTCATTATCCGTTTCCGCCGCCAGCGATTCGGATAGGAGTCGAATGACCTCGTCCAAGTGAGGCTTTCTGCTTCCCTCGGCAATCAGACCGAGTTCCAAGTAATGGCGGAAGTGTTCCGCGACGAATATCACCCGGTCGAGTCGCTGTGGTGAGGTGATGTCCGCGCTTTCAATCTCCTTCAAGGATCCCTCCAATGCTCCTGCGATTTGACCCCATGTGTTCCGCGCGTAAATCCGCACTTGCTCATCGCTGTCCTGCAGAGCCACACCCAAAATAGGAATGGCTGCCTTGAAGTCCAATTGCTTCACGGCCAGAATGGCATTGCGGCGCACTTCGACATCCGGACTGCGAAGATGCACGATGATTGAGCGCGTCAAACTGTTTCCGCAACTTTGCTCATTGCCGCTGGAGTAACGCCTGTCACCGAAATAGAAATCAGATTCGGGCTTGTGTGGGAGGTCAAGTTTTAGAATATATTGGCTGAAGAGCAAAACCAGAGCCGCGCCGACAACGGGCAGAGGCGCGGAGAGCCCCAGGATCAGCAGGATGGAGAGCCACTTGTCCTTTCGGTAAGTGGGCGGGAGCAAGAACAACAGAGCGGGCACCAATAAGCCGCAAGCAGCAAGGTGACTCAGCAGGACGGCCTGGACCGGCTGGTTTGCAAAAGTCGCCGACGTCAGGAGTTCGAAGGCCGCGAAGCCTTCCAGCAATGCTCCCAACGCGAAGCTAAACAGAAGCATTGCGGGGCGCGTTTGCATAATCAATCAGTTCCTGCCAAAGTTTCCCCCCGCTCTCCGATTCATCGAGCGTAAACACCCGATGCTTGACCGCTCGGGATAATTCCTGGTCTTTGCTGAGTAGCGCCAGCGCTGCATTCACGCCGTTTTGCGCGATCCGCTCACCAGTCAGCGGAAGAAGCACGGCGAGATTCGGAAAACTGAGGTCCAGTTGGGCCGCGAAATCACCGGCTCGCACACACGAGATAATCGCCCGTTCAAAGGCCGGCTGCAGCGTCAAGGCCATTCCAGGAAGGCTAAATAGCACCAACGTGGACGGGAGATGATGGCTTTGATGGGAAAGAGAAGCCAGGTCCAAATTGCGTCGAAGGACTGTCTCGCTGAATATCTTCTGCTTTTGAACGCCATCCACCAATCGAAAGTTTCCTCCCGCGCTGTGTTTTACCTGAATGATCTTGCTAACCCATTTGCAGATGACGGTTATCAAATGCACCGACTTCTGGTTAAGAGAGAAAAATGGCATCCCGGTTACCATCAAGACGGCCATCGGATTATCTTCCGCATCCAGAAAAGGGACGCTCATCAGGTAAGGCTCGGGCCGGGTCGCGGCCCCGAGCTTCCAAAACTCCGCAATGCTGACCGTCGTTTTCCTTTCAATAGCCGTCAGTGCCATTTCAACCTCACCGAGAGCCAGGTCCTGGGGCAACGAGTTTTCGCTGCCGAGTATCGCCTGGCGTGATAGTTGCTGACACGGTTCGATGCGATAAATGGCGGCGGCCGAAACATGGGCCTGTCGATTCAACAGGACCAGCACTCGATGATAGAACTGCTCATCGCCTGCCAGATAGAGCTCCCGGATTTCTGTATCCAGCGTCGAGAGGCCTGAATCGTGGGTGGCAATGATTCGATCAACCTCGACTTTGGCTTCTCGCAGAAAATAGAGTTCGTTATCCAGCTTCTTGATGCGCTCGTTGAAAGTGCCTTGAAGCTCGGTCAGGTTCTTCAGCTTGCCATCGAAGAAATGTTGCAGGTCCCCGCAAATTCCTCCGATCAGAACCAGGCAAGTGTAAACATATCGCTCCGCGATCAGTGAGGAGACTGGATCAACCTTCTTCAACCAGACCTGCCCCGCCACGATGATGGTAACGGAAAATACTCCTGCGCCTGTTCCAGAAAGAAACCCGAACCGGCCGCCGATGAGGATGGGCAATAAGAAGTAGGGTGAAGGATTGACCGCCAGCCATCCCGGGTCTCCGGGCGCAAACCAGAAGTTGATCGCGACCAAAACCGCCGCCAGCATCGCGGCGTCGATTGGCGCTACCCTGAGAATGCTCAGTCTTGAGACACTCACAACGAAGTCGTCCTATTCCATAAAATGGCTGCGTCAAGAAACGTGAATTTCAGGGATACACTTTCAGCGGAACTCGGGAAACCAGGTCGCGAACAGCTTTCTGGGCGGTGGAAGTCAACGACGCATTGAAGTGTCCCACTTTGGAAGTGCTGCCCTGCCACTGTGTCCGGCCATCCGCGACATTGACCAGGCGCAGGGTGATACCAACTGCCGGATTTGCGCTCAAATCGGACTTGTAACGGTACTCGTGGACAGTCCCGATGAGGAGATAGGTTACTTTATTATCCCTGGCGATCAGCTGATAGCGCGTCACCGGTTGCGGAGCGGTTTCATCGTCGGTCCTGCTCACGATGTCTTCGGTCTGGAAGAGTGGAATGCCGCATTCCAGCAGGGCGCTCCCGGTGAGTTGGGTCAGTGCCTGACCGGCATGTTCACTGTCGGTCGCATTCACGAAGGGCGGCATCAACAAGGTGACCTTAACTTGATTGACATCGGATTTGCCTCCATCGCGCACGACGGTGGTACAACCTGACAGAAGTAGAAGTAAGACGAGGAGTTGTAGCTTTATCATAATTTGGGTTCTGGATACATTCAAAAGCGACACCTGACGGCGAGGCTCAATTCCAATCTCTCACTATCCAGGTCGCTGGTGCTGGCGCTGGTTGAATACCCCGCATTGAGGAGGAGTTCAGTTCTTCTGTTTGCAAAATAGGAAAGACCTGCTTCGAAGGTATGGCCAAAGGAGGAACGAGTAAATGAGTAATCACTCCCCGCGACCGCATGCCAGCTCCATTCGGGATTGATCGTCTGCTGCCACGACAGATAGAGGCCATGCAGATTGATTGGACTGATCAAATTTCTCAAGATAAGAAGTCGATCGAGCGTGCTGGTTCCCGGAGCAGCCACGTCAGATACCAATCGAATATTGTCGCTTGACTGAGAAAATCCAGTAATCAAACTGCGATACCCGAGGCGCAACTCCGGCACATTCTTCAGAACGTTCCGTTCGAGATTTGCCTCGACGCCGTAACCGTAGCCCAGTGTCTCTCCTGCCACCAAAAGCCGACGGCCTTCCAACTTCAAGTTGCCGGAAATAGCCGCGTACAGAGGAGTGTGCCAGAATAGGGACAGTTCATCTTCCCGGCTGTGCAAAACCTCCAACAGAAGGCTGTCTTTGGCCTGCTGATTGTGGTGCAAAGCCAGGGTCAGATTGGCCTCTGGTGCCAGCACGCGTGTGAGGTCTGCACCACAAACAGCCCCCTCGTTTCCGATTCCACCAAAGACCTTCGTGCACCACCGGCGATAATTGCTTTGAATGGCTGCCAGAACATCGTAATTATAGACCCACTGAGAACGCAGTAAATCAGTGCCGTTCAATTTGAGGTCATCCCATTCCAGTCCGAGTTGCAGTCGATGATTGGCGTCTAGCGGCTGACTCCACTCCAGCACGGAAATAAATGACAAGCCTGATTCTAGTTGGGTGTAGGTTTCTTTAAGAGACAGTCGCGGCAGATGGGTTCTATAAAGCTCTTCAAGTTGATTTCGAGTCTCCCTCCGCTCCTCGGCTTGAAGCGCGGGATTCTCTAGTGCCTCCTGATACGAGCGTATCGCCTGAGGCCAATCACCAGACAATAGAGCGGCGGAGGCCAGTTCAGTCTCGTAAGGAAAGAGTTTGTCGTTGAATTTCACTGATTTCATCTTCGCCAAAACCTCTTTTGCCAGGCGATGTTGGCCATCTAGCTTGTAGCACATGGCCAGCAGGAAGTGCGCTTGGGCGTCATCTGCATAGAACCTCACCAGCGCGAGGGCGTGCTTCAGGGTGCGGGGAGCATCCTTCTTCTCAAGATAATATGAAGTCAATAACTGCAAGGTTTCCTTGTCGCGAGGATTGCGATTCAAAATATTCCCGGCGACTGCCTCAACCATTTTCGGCCTGTCAAGGCGCGAGTACAGATGAAGCAGGGTGCGCAAATCCGCCAAAGATAGTTTTGCCTCTGGCGCCGAGCCCGGTCCGTTCGTTCCGAGGCGGTTGGGATTCCGACTCGTCGTGAATTCTTGAGCATCGGGGCGCTTCCGGCTGATTGGGTCACCCGCCACTTGAGCTTCCCCTGTCACCGAAAGCATGGCTTGAAGCAGGAACGCCCACACCAGCAAGCTGTATTGGCTTGCCATATCTGCAATCTTCGTCGTGACCACCATTTATTTACAAGCCTGATTTTGGCAGCGATTGTACACTGAGTTCGGCAGCAGCTAGCGCCCGCCGGTACGCATGCTGGGCCGCCGATCGGTTTCCCGCAGAATAACGGATGTCACCGAGATAACTCCAATCCTGGAACCCTGCTTGTCCGGGGATGTCCACGAAACGAGTTTGTAATCTCTGCGCTTCCTTGAAGTCGCCCAATTCAGCATAGACACGGGCCGCCTCTTTTATAATGGCAGGCGTCGGATTCTTCAGCAGTGGCTGCAGGACACTCTGGGCCTTTCTTGTTTTGCCAAGCTTTGTCAGGATTTCCAGATAATTTAAGGCATAGGCGCTGTCTCCGGGATGCTGCTGATATAGTTTCTGGTGGATTCTTTCCGCGGCAGGATCGTTTTGGCTCCCTTCATAAATGAGTGCCTGCAGAATATTGATGCTCGGCGCATCCAGGAGCTTCTCGTCGATTCCAGTCTTTAAGAACTTTTCCGCGGCCGCGTAATCGCCGCTCTCGATCAATAAGTCTAAATAGAGCCGCAAGGTGGCAAGATCAGTTTTCAAATTGTGGCTGCGAGCCAGAATAGACAAAGCCTGCCCGGTTGCTTTCTTTTCAACCAACAGGATGGAAAGTTGGATGCGCAAAGTGTCGCTATCGGGGAATTGAGCCAACCCCCGCTCCAGCGCCCCGCGTCGCTCTGCGTCAGCGCCGAGTAAACTGAAAGTATGGGCCAACTTGATAAAGTCATCCGGAGAGGCTTGTTTGCTCAGTTCTATTCCCCGGCCAAGGGCCTCACTCAGGCTTTCAAAGTCATCCAGGGATTCAGCCATGGTGCCATACTTTTGAATCGTTGCCAGATCCGTGGAGCGTTTCGCCAACTGTTTATACGCATGGAGTGATTTCTCAAAATCACCCAACAGGTAATAGACTTCTGCGATGCGCCCGCGAACGGCTTCATCCTCCGGTTTGATTTCCTGCAATCGCTTCCAAATGGCTAACGCACTTTCATAGGCCTGCTGGCGTATCAAGGTTTGGGCGTACTCTTCGATGACCACGGTATCCTCCGGCTTTCGTTGGAGGTGTTTCTGGTAGAAGGAATTTGCTTCCGTGTATTCACCATGCTTTGTCAAGAGGCGGGCCAGAATTAACCGGTACATATCCTGACTGGCCTCCCCGTCGAACACGCGCAACAGCTTCAAGAGATCCTTGTCGCGATGAAGCCCGGGGTTGAGGGCGATTAATCGCTCAAGAGATGCCGCATCTTTTTGCTCCGCGAGTTTACTATAAAGGTCAAAAGCGCGGTTGGCATCGCCACTCCATTCGTAGAGTTGCGCCAGTTGCTTTTGAGCAGCCATGTCCCCAGGCGTTAACCTGATCAGCTTTTGAAAAGCCACCTTGGCCAAGGCCAGATCGCTAGCCCTCGTTGACATTTCTGCGATTAACCGCCATGACTCGACATCGGCTGGATTTATCTGGACATGGTGGCGATACTCTTCCAGCAATTTCCGGTGCTGACTCGCACTGCCGGCGGTGGCCTGCATACGCTTCAGCCATTTGTGCCTGGCCTCTCCATCCTCGCTTTGACTGGTGACGCAGGAAGCAAGGTCGAAAGCCTCACTGTTGTGACCCACTTCACGCAGGAGATTAAACTTTAACTCCACCAGCATGGGATCCAACGCAGTTGAGCCTTTGCCGGATTGCTGTTCAAAATCCTCCAGAACTCGGAGCGCACTGGCCGGCCTTGCCGCAGCCCTCCAAAGTCGCACGGCTTCGACAAGATTGGTCTCGGCGGGAGGAAAAGGCATCAAGCGATTCTCAAAAATTGCCGCGGCCACATCCGGTTGATTGGAGGCGAGCGCGTCCCTCACCAGAACCCGTACGAGCACCTGCCGAGCGCCATCGGGAATGGTTTTGAGATGCGGCGCAACCAGTTTTGATGCCTGCGCCCAGTCGTTGAACAATGAAATGGAATGCTGAACTTCCGCGAGAAAGTCCAGACTGGAGGAGAATCGTTCGAACGCCTGCAAAGAATCTTGGAATTGAGCGATGACGCCGGCTTTGTCTTCGGGATTGAGGACCTGCCGGTTCAGGCGCAGGCGCAACAATTCATAGAATTCCGCATCCCTAGCTTTCTCAGCCTGGGGAAGGGAATGGAGCACTTCCAAGGCCCGCTCCGGTTTACCATCTTTAACCAGCCGATACAGCAGATTTTTCTGGTTGGGGACCAAGAGATAACAGGTAATCGCGCACGCCAGCAGGATGCCCATCAGCCCCCAGAGCGGCAATGGATTCGCTGGCTTCATTTCAAAGCGCGCTTAATAGCTCCCTAATAGTGACCTTCGCGTCAGCCGGCAGCGCAAGTTTGAGACGGCCTGCAGCATCGCTCCGAACGGGCCGCGACTCCTGGTTGATGGCGACATTCTGGATTGCATCTGCCGGCAAGCCGCCCAGTTCGACCGTGATGGGACGCAAATCTGCGACGACGAAAGAAACCTGATCGGGCGACAATTCCTGGAAGCTGATTGGGGCCGAGCTGCTGATCAAATAGGGATGCCGTTTTGGTCGACTCGACAGGACCAATTTTACCTTTGGTGAGCCGTCTGTATGAATGTACAAGACATTCAGTCCATGTTTGAATCCTGTGACTCCCTTGCATTTGAATAAGTCAGGCGAAACCCCGTTTGCGGCAATGCGGAACGTTCGCAACTTGCCCTTGTTCATCAAAATCCAATGGTTGTCAGACTGCTTAATGATAGTCGTTTCTCTGCTGTCCCTGACCAACTCAGCATAATGAGCCGCCGTGAGTGCGTGAACCGGCTGAGACATGGCAAACTCATAAACTTCCCGCAGAACCTTCGTGGCATCAGGATAATCCCCGGAATAGAAATGATAATAGATGTTCATCGGCTTTAATCTGCGCGGGGTTTCCGTTCGCTTGAAAGTTTCGATGGTATGAATGTAGCCGCCATAGAACGGGCCTAGCCAGTCATCATTGAACTGATTTTCATTCTGATTCGCGGCATAGATTTGAAGCTCACCGCCCCATAAGATAGCTCTTGGAGAAATAAAGCTGATGGACGGATATCGCGCCGAGATCAGGGTTTCACCGCCATTAATATTCTCCAGGCCGAGTTCACGAGTCAGACGGATGGCCTCGGGCGAGGCACGACAATTGCCCGACCACAGGAACACGGACACTTTTTTGCCAGGCGGCAGCAACTCCTCATTTATAAATTTGACGGAGCCGGCAATTTCGCGACCAATATCCAGCTTCGACTCCTTATATCCATCGGAGAGAACCAGATTATGGCCTGTGTAACCCAACGCAGTTCGATCGCCCTCCATCCAATAGAAGGGGTGAGTGTAACTATGCGATCCGGCCTGGACATTTGGCAAGGCGAAGATGGACCGCGCGATCTCCTTGAAGGTGTGCTCGTCGCCAGGCTTTTGGCCGACCAGTCTTCCCCGGACCTCGGCTTCAATAATGGAGACTGTGATGGGAATCGGAAAGGCTTTTATGACTTGCTCTCTTATGATTTCGGCCGAGCGTTGTCCGGCTTGCACAAGAGACATGTTGCCAAATCCGTCACCATCAATGTGACTGAAAAGAATCCTCAAGCCATCACGCGTGGTCGTATCGGGGACCGGACCATCGTCCACCTCCAAGGCCGCGGAAAAGAATTGGAACGGATCGCACAACCAAAGTTCCACGAAATCCGGTCTCTGAAAGGTAATATATGGGTCAAGCGCCATGCCGCCCCACGAGGTGGTGAAGACGGGTTCGAAAACGTAGCCTTGTTTCTGATTTGTAACCGATAGTGAGAGATAGACCCGTGCGTCCATTGGAGCCTTCAAGTCGCGCAGGCTCTGTGGCCGCAGTCGCACCTTGGTTTCATAGTTCATCATTCCTGCAGCGAGAGATCTAATTTGGAGATTTTGTGGTCGCGTCAGCGGGTTCCCGCTGCCTTGCACCCCCAAGGCTTTTAACACTCGGCGTTGGGTCTCTTCCTCATAAAATTGGATATCTCCCAAGAATATCAGTTTTACCCCTTTCTCCTTTTGTGCGAGCAACCAGTCGGTTAAAGCCCGTTCCTTATCAGGCGGTATTTCCAGAAAACGATCCAGTATGATGCCACAATATTTTGAGTCCAAGTAAGTTGGCGGCGCATCACTGGCCGCATTGAGATAGTCCACTTCATAGCCGAGCCACTCGACCACCATTTGCACATTTTTAGCCACGAAGGAATCTGTTGGGTAGGTAATGGAGGTCGCAAGCTGACTGGATTGATTTCCGAATAGAGCCAGCAGATGTCGCGATTTCACCGCCAGCGGGGCCAGCACCCGCCCTTGGAGGTCGATGGTTGTGATCAGGGCATGATAACCGAGAGTTTCAATTCTTCTGGCGGTTTCTCCAGCGAGCGCCGGGTCGCGCGGATCCACATAGTCAACGATGTAGATGGCGAATCCGGCGTCTCTTACCTTTTGGATGCTGCGAAGCAACTCCTCGGTTGCGGAAGGCGCAACGGCTACGTAGGTCAATTTTGTTCCGTCAAATGTCTGGAAGACAGACTCGATCAGCATGCCATCGATTACTCCCGTCAACTGATTGATAATAGAAAATCCGCGGTTGATGATAATCTTTTTGTCGGGATATGTGGCCTTTAGTTTTTTGATGAGACTGACCAGTCCTGTGCGGAATGCCTCAGTTCTGTCGGGATAATTGCGAATCAAGTGTTCTACGCTATCGACGGTATCGAGAAAAAAGCCGTCGAAGTGCTTTAGGACCGCAACACCTGCCAATTCGAGCACAAATTGAGTCCAGTCCGGATTCGACAGATCGACCAGATCGCTTTGCCAAAACTCATTCTTTCCGCAGAAGGGAATTTTTCTGCTGATCGCTTTCTCACGGTAAGGCGCGTCCGAGGCCACTTCGCCAACGCTGAGGTAAGAAAAAAACCGGTGGCCCAGTTTGTGTCCGTCGGTCAAATCTACCTCAGCCTCCGGGCTGATGATGGATAAATCGTAGAGCCGCAGGTGGGCTGGACTTACAGTCCTGGAGTAATTGACGTAAAAGTTTTCAGCGCCAGCACTCTGGGCCGGCCCGCCGAAAAGGAGCGGCCACCCGAGATGCAACAGAATAACTGCCTTCAAGATGGCCGACCTGGCACGTGCTCGTGCTGACAACTGAGAAATGGCCGTTCTACAGATGGACTTCGTTTCCTTTGCCATTGTAATTTTGTTATTGATTGGCAAACAGGATGCAGTTTGCAATTGTTCACACGGCTTACCTCGTCATCGGAGGAACATGATCTGGGAAATCAACTACCCAAGACCCCACGTGGACAAGCTTCGCATGATAAGCTGCGTGGGATTGCGGAATACCTCCGGCACCCGGAGGTCACACTGGCCCAGCCCAGTTGCGGAGAGCATGAGGAGCGCGAACATTAGGAACACGAAGCGTTGGAAGCACTTCCGCACACCGTCAGTCGTGCCGTTGACTTTCATCGTGCGTTCGTTTTGACTGCTGGATCAGATTGTACTGGACGTTACGCGCCTGAATCCGTCACGGCGGCACGAAACGCGACGCCGCTTCTCACCCTGCCGCGGGCTTGTCCATCGGAACAAAACTAGACCTGCGCGTGGCCCTGCGCTATGGGGTAAAACCCTACCTCCTTTTCCGGGGTCGGGGTGACGGATTCTTGCCCAAGACACGAATCGATTCCCTCTCCACTACGGGGCCGCCCCCAAAGCAGCCAGCTGGACTCCTCGCATTAGTAGGTATGCTGGACCGGCCATGGCAGGCAGGGTTTTAACACCGACGGCCACGATGGCGGTGCTGAATCAGCGCCCGCGGTTACCGCCGCGAAGCCTTGGACCGACTTGCAGGCGGACCAATGTCGAACGTGCGGGTTGATGAGCCAACCGCCGGCGGCACAGAGCCATTTGGTCCCGACCGCGATGGCCTGTTGTTCCGGGGTTGCCGCCTTGGACGTGCGGAGGAAGTGAAGCCAGACTGGCAATTGTTCAAACGCGCCCATCTTGGTAGCGGCCACCCGCGGCCAGAGAAAGGGATGCCCATCATCTTGCTGCAATGTAACTCATGAGCTGGCCACCAGCTTGGTCTTGTGCGACGACAGATTGTTGGCGATGACATGGAGCGCTTTGCCGGCCGGCTGGGAAGCGACAATGTCGGTGAGAAAGCCCACGAATTCGGCGCTGGTGTATTCTCGTCCTTGTAGAGGGTGTTACGAAAGTTTTTGCAAACTGCTTTTGCAGTGGTTGATGCGCGCGGGATCTCGATGGGGGTCATTGCCGCTGACGAGTTGGATTTGCGACGGTAGCCTGTGGCCATGAATTCCGACCTGCCGGCCACCGG
>JBBRWD010000038.1:0-57923 GCA_038249465.1 Limisphaerales bacterium
GGCCAGGCTGATCTGTCTGGAAGGCGCCGACGAGCCAACCTACCTGAAAGCCGAGCGGCATCTGGAACAGACCGGCGGCATTGCCGTTTCGGCGCGGCAAATTCAGCGGGTCGTGCAACGGGTCGGCGGCAGCGCTCAACAATGGCAGGAACGCGAGCGCCCACCCGGCGAGTGCGCCGCGCCGGTCCTGTATGTCAGCACCGACGGCACGGGCGTGCCGATGGCGGCCCCGGAGTTAAAGGGCCGACGCGGCCAGCAGGCCGACGGCACGGCCAAAACCCGCCAAGTTTATCGGGGCTGCGTCTTCACCCAGCACCGGACCGAGGAGCAAGGCCGTCCGGTGCGGGACTATGAATCCACAACCCACTGCCTGGGCAGTAATCAGGAGCGTCCGCACCAGGCGCTGGGTTAGGCGACGCCGGCAGAAGTGTCCTTTGATCCCGGCGCTCACGGAGCCAAGCCGGCTACCTGGGAAGCGATGCAACCTCGGGACTGAGGAGGCCCCCAATGGGCCGGATCAGTCGCGAGACGAGGCCTCAACGGCCCGTGGATCAAACAACTTGAAGTGAGACCGCCTGCGGCGGTAAAAACACGAACCCGAAAAAAACGGGGAGGGAGGACGGGCAGTGGCGATCACGGCTCGTTCTCTCTTCTCGAAAGTTCTTTGAGGCGCAGATTGAAACAACACAGACAAGAACCGATGCCAGCAGACCTGGAAAGTCCTTCTTACCTTCTGCGCCCAGTGGTCTAAAGGTTGGGGTCCACCTCTGACAACTGGCACTCCGCGCCCGGCAGGAGGGGTTGCGGAGTATGAAATGAAACTGACTCGACAGAGAAACCGGGACAGAGCAACGGCCGGAATCGTGGCCGAGCTGGACGCGTTGCAAGCGGAGGTGGACGCGCTGAAGCGCCTACAAGCCGAGACCGCCGCCGAGTTGGACGCCTTGCTTCCCGCCATCCTCGACCGCGCCTTCAAAGGAGAATTGTGAAACAGCCCAAGAAATCAAAACCTGCAAAAGCCAAATCACCGCGCCCGCCAGCAACGGGTGATGCTCCCCGCTGCGGATTGTGTGGCAAGAAGGGCAGACTCACGCGCACGGAATGTTGCGGCCAGTGGATTTGCGACGATGAGGAGAACTACGTCCTGTTTTCCTACGCGCGGAACAGTTGCCATCGCAATCACCGCCGGTTCACCCTCTGCGGCTATCACCACGGCGAAGGGCACAAGGGAAAATGGCAGGACTGTCCGAAATGCCGGGCCGACTTCCCGACGGAAATCTATGTGGGGTATGGCACGAACGAATACAATTTTGAGAAACTACCCAACCCGCCCGCCTACGAGCCAACCCGCTGTGATGGTTGTGGCGCGGTCATCCATCTGAACGATGGAGGCTACTCGCAGGGGCCGAAAGGTATCCTCTGTGAGAAATGCACACGGAAGGCGTTTCCAATTTCCAAGCTGGATTGAATCCCGCCCTGACACCATGAAGCCCCTGAAGCGCCTGCCAGCCGAAACCGCCGCCGAGCTGGACGCCCTGTTCCCCGTCCTCCTCGAAACAGTTTTCAAAGTAGAACTGCGATGACCGTAGCCCGGAACTTCGTGCCTGAGCTGGATAGAAAGCATCTTGCGCTGGCTCTCATACAAGCCGTGCGGATGTGGGGCAATTCGCAGTATCAGACGTTTCTCAATCCCCCGGATTCGGGCGAACTCACGGAAGACTGATTCCGCTGGTTTGTGGGTTCGTGGAAAGTCGCGCGTTGCATCAAAGATGGCTACCAGACGCCTGTGCGTCAGAATCTCGACCGCAACTTCCGACGGACGCTCCCGCTCGGAGATGACGGGGCGTGCGTGGATGCCGCTGCGTTGCACATTCAACGGCAGGGCTGGAGTTCGCGCGGAGGGCTTCCGCTGTCGTTGGTTTCAAAGGTTGCGTTCTTCCTTCGCCCAAACAGGTTCGTGCCGCTGGACCGGTTTTCGTTGCAGGGGCTGAATCGCCTGCGCGCCTTCAACGGTGCAGGCCGATTGAAGGGCAACCGCTACAAAGCGTATCTGGCTGCAATCGACGAACAGTACACCCAGTTGGAATCGTTGTTGAAAGCGGCCCTGGGACAGCCGTGGGCGGTTGACATGGCCGATCAACTCGGTTGTCCTTGCGCAGCGCTGAGGTCACTCGCGCTCCGCCGAAAGTTGTTTGACGATTATCTGATGCACAGCGCCGATTACAGCACAGGAGCATGAGGCGCCTGCCAGCCGAGACCGCCGCCGGGTTGGATGGCCTTCCTCCCGCGATTTGGGACAGAGCCTGCAAAAGAGAACTATGAAGGGATCGATCTGCCAACGCTGTCCAAGAATGTTGCGTCCGCCTGGCGTGGTGCAATTGCTCACTGTCGCGCTGCTGTCGGTGATGACTTTAACCGCAAATGCAGCCACCTATGAGGTGAGCGTGGGCGGACTGCTCCAGAATGTGCTCGGCTCCCACTGGGATGCGGCAGTGCAGCCGGGCACTCCGTTTTCCGTGTCACTGCGGTACACCACTCCGCCGCCCGCGACATACAATTTTAACGGTTACAGCACCCACATGTATTCGGACGGGAGCGCCAGCATGTCGTGCCAGGTCGGGACAAATCTGTTCACCGCAGGGCGCGTTGATTTGACGGTTTGGAACGATATGCTTTACGACGGCACGTGGATCGACGGTTATCTTCTGGGCGCCTATGAGGGCAGCAGCCCTGGCTTCGATCAGGTGGATTTCTACATCGCTTTGCAATCCTTGGACACGAATCTTCTGGCGGGCGTGAATCTGCCCCTGTCCGCCTTTCCCTTGGCGGCGTTCGACAGAGTGGCCCTCGCGGGAGTGGAAGTGAACTTTGCGGGCTACGGATGGCCTGACAACCGGGGCCATCTGGGCGGTGGCATCACTTCGTTTACAATCACGGAAGTCCCGGAGCCTTCCACCACACTGCTCGCGGTGTCCGGGATTTTGGCGGTCATCGGTCAATGCGTGGCACGACGAAACTCCAATCGCGATTCAGCCGCAGACCAGTGATCCCAGCGACGCGGGGACAACCATTGGAACAGGCAACAGGAAGGACGGGCGTGGTCCTTCGTCCATCAACGGCCTGACGCCCAGTACCGCTCCCGGGATGCTTTAGCGCGACTCGGCTGAAGGTTGAATTCATTCTCGAATCCGGCCTCGTGTTTCTGGCTCCAATCGTTGCCCAAAGGTCTGTCGTTCTTCATCTCAAGCGTGGGGGCGAACATTCGATACCTCTCACGGCATGATCAGGTGTCGCCCCGTTGTTGTCGCACTCTTCGCGTTCTCCGCGATGTCCCTTCGCGCGCAATTTTCGGATGACCTCGCCAAGATCCGAATCGATGCGGAACGAGGAAATCCTGCCGCCCAAGCAAAGTACGCCGACGCCTGCAACGGGTCCTTTCGTTACGAGGAGGCAGTGCGATGGTATTGACTCGCCGCCGAGCAGGGGCTCCCCAGTGCCCAGCGCAAGCTTGGCCAGATGCTGCTGAACGGCTGCATCGCTTTTCCCGGTCGAAGTGCCGTCGTGCCGGCCGATCCGGTGCTGGGTGTGAAGTGGCTGACCCAGGCCGCCGCGCAGCGGGATGCCCAGTCCATGACGGCTCTCGGGCAGTGCTACGAGAAGGGCCGCGGCGTCCCAGCCAGCCATGTTCAGGCGTTCAAGTGGTATTTCCTCGCCGCCGAGCGCAACGACATCCTGGGCGGCATTTATCGCAACCAACTGGTCCCCAAACTTACGCCCGATCAGGTCCGGGAGGGCGAACAACTCGTCGCGGCGGCACGTGGCGGCGTGGAGTCAGTGCCATCGGCCCGGCTGGTCGGGATTGGCCTGAAGGGAATTTCCGGCTCCCCGCAGCGCCGGCTCGCGCTGATCAACAACGTAACCTTTGCCGACGGAGAAAGCGGCAACATCAAGGTCGGCGGACAATCGGTGCTCATCACTTGTCACGACATCGGCGAAGATACCGTGATTATCAGTGTGGCCGGAGATCTCGGGATGGCCCGACTCAAACTCGGGGCCGCCGCTGAAGCAATTGTCTCACCCGGCCAAGGTGACACCGTCCAGGCGGGTTCTTCCATTCTTCAATCACTGAGGAACGCGCCGGTGCCGATGGCAGCGATAAATTCCCACCTGAGCCCACCTCCCAACAAAGCTTATCGGCAGATCGAAAATTCATCCGGTGGAGTTGGGATTGCCGAGCCTGCCGATGCAGCCCGATTTTCCGTGGTGTTGCTGGCGATCGCCGGTGGCGGATTCATTCTTGCGGTCGTCATCGTCTTGCGATTTCTCGCCCGCCGCAACAAACGGGACGCCGAGTCCCTCCAGAAATTGTTTGGGTACGATCGTGTCGGACGCGCAGAGAATGCATCGGAAAACGCCCGGCCGAAGGCGGACCCCTTGCGGGAGTGGTTTCAGCAACGCACCGGTTCTGCCAGTGCGCCGCCAACCGTCGTGCCAGGGCCGGTCGGCAGCATCCCTGCCGATCCCGTCAGCGCGGTCCAAACCCGATCTCCGGTCACCGACGCCAACCTGATTCAGCGCATCGGGAATCTCGACTGGTTCCAGTTCGAGAAGATCATTGGCGTCATCTACGGGCAACTCGGCTACGCCGTAAGCCGCCGGGGCGGGGCCAATCCGGATGGCGGAATTGATCTGATCATCGCCCGCGACGGTGAGTCCATTGCGGTTCAATGCAAACACTGGAAGGCGTGGGAAATCAAGGTGCGGACCGTGCGCGAGTTTCTGGGAGCCCTGACGGACTCGAACATCAGCAAGGGATTCATCGTCACGCTGGCCGGCCACACCGGCGATGCCAGGAACTTGGCTGACAAGCACGGCATTGTCTTCGTCAACGAAACGTCGCTGCGGGACATGTTGCGTCAGATTGGTGCCACCGCGAATTCCGAGGTGCTGGATATCCTCGATGACACGCGAAAGTTCTGCCCCAAATGCGAGGCGCTGATGACCCTGAGAACCTCAGGGAGCGGTCGTGGCGCTGGCGCCCAGTTCTGGGGTTGCTCCACTTACCCAAAGTGCAAGTTCACCATGCCTCTTGAACAAGTAGCCGCCTGACCGCGGATGCCCCTGCGTTAAAGCGCTCAAAACAACTTCGCTTGCGATATTTGCGGCCGTTTGCGTCGCACTTCATCGAAAATCGACATCATTGCGGTGGAGTGTCGGACTGGCATCGGGACAAGCGCGGAAAATTGCGCACGGTGCGCGCCTTGCGAGGCATCGACTCCAAAGCAAGCCTGAACAAGGAGCTTTGGGGACTGGCCGAACGGGTCGCCAATGGTGAGCCGCCGTCGTCCACCGAAGGCATCGTGCTGGCGACTGAGGGCGTGGTTATCGCGAAGGTTGCTGGCTTTCGGGGATTGTGCCACACTAACAATTCTCACCCCCATGACGCCGGTTCGTCACCCCGTTGCTTTGACCGGCAAAATCGTGTTATGCACGGACAGGTTCATGTTCAGGGAACCGGCCATGAATCCTGCCCACGATGCGCTATCTCGCATTCACCAATTCCAAGCCCAACGTTGCGGCCAGTCCGCGCTGCCGTATGACCAATTCAGCGCGCGGTTGCGAGGCCCCAGCGACACCGATCTGACGGGCTTGCTGCTGCCGCCGACCGAGGTGCGCATCGAAATACGGGCAACGCGGGAACCGAAGTTCAGCCTTGGGCAATTGTGCATCACGCCGCAGGCGGTCACAGCGGTGCCGCCGGATGAAGTGCTCAAAGCCGTCGCGCGCCACACCAGCGGCGATTGGGGCATGCTGGACGAGCATGACCGCCAGGAGAATGCACGGGCGGCGCTCCACGGAGGCCGATTGGTCGCCGCCTCGCCTCGCCGAGAGTCCGCTCATGACGCCTCGTGCGGCCTTCATCCTTGGATGAAGGCTTTCGCTACGAATCGCGCTGCGGGACAATTGGGCATTTATGTCGGCATCCTTGACGGCCCTCCGCCCCGCAGCAACCGCTAGCCGGGACAGTTGGCCGATGCCGGCACAACGCCAGGTTTCTGCCCGGCCAGATGGAGTGGCTGGTCGAATGCGCCTTCGCTCAGGGCGCGCATCCGGCTTTGCTCCTCAAAAGAAAGCTTCTTGTCGCCACTCCAAAGTGAAGTGCCCCGCAACCAGTCCTGGAGATCGACCGGCAGTCGATGCAGCCCGGATTGTTTGGTCTTGAAGTGTTTCGCCATAGATTACCCAAAGAATCCGAACACGGCGCCATTCCGTCTATACAGCAACGAGACAGGGCATCTCGCTTTTGGGACATCTCAGAGGATGAGGACTCTGAACCTGCGTCGCATGGCTGCGCGGGTTCGACGCGGACCGGGAGTCGGTGGCGCGAATCGCAGCGTGCTTTGGTGATCTCATTTGATTTCGGCCCGACGCTTGATTAAGCTGCGACAGCCACAGAGCAAAGCGCACCTTTCAGGCACCGGCACTTGCCCTTCTCCTCCTGGTCGTCGGTGGTTGGCTTGATACCTGCGATCCCGAATGCTCTAAACCTGAAATGAAGATCGACCATGGACACGGATGACAGATCTGGCGCCGGATGCGCCGCTCAGTTCACACGCCGCGTGCAACCTCAGCGGATCATCATGTCCGCGCACGGCGCTGTTCGAAGTCATCCCAATCCATCTCCCGCAGTGGGAGGCGGCCGCGGGACAATGGCAAAATTCTATGCGTAAGAACACCAAGACAAAGCAGTCTGCCGGCCTTCGGAAAATCGTCCTGGTGGATGACCACCCGGTCTTTCGCGAGGGACTGGCGCAGATTCTGGATGCCGAGAAGGATCTGAAAGTTTGCGGCGAGGCAGGTGACGCCGCCAGTGCCTTGAAACTCATCACGCGCCTGCAACCGGATCTTGCCCTGGTGGATATTTCCCTGCCGGGTGAGAGCGGGCTCAAGCTGATCAAGAAGCTCCGCGCGAAGTCGGGCGAGTTGAAGATACTGGTGGTGTCCATGCACGATGAGGCATTCTATGCCAATCGGGCGCTTCGGGCCGGCGCGGATGGTTACATCATGAAGCAGGAGGATCCGGAGGAGATCGTTCAGGCCGTGCGCGACGTGCTCGAGGGCCGGATTTATGTCAGCGAGCAGGTCACGGCCAGCAACGCCTCCGCTCCCCCGGCTGCTTCCTCCCGTGAATCGTCGGGCCCGCTGGACCAGATCTCCGATCTGCAACTCGAAGTCCTTGAACTCATCGGGCACGGGAAATCCAACGCTGAAATCGCCGCCCACCTTCGCCTGGACGCCCGAACCGCCGCCTCGCATCACGCCCAGATACAAAAGAAGCTGAAGCTAAAGTCGGGGCACGATCTGCTTCGTTACGCGGTTCGCTGGGTGGAATCGCAGGCCAGATGAGCGTCCGGCCCTCGCGGGCCTTGGGCAGCGTGCGTGCAGCGCGCCCGTTGAGCCTGCCGCCGGATTTATTCGCGGCCCGCCTTCTGTGATGGTGCCTGCTGGACGGAACCCCCGGCCGGCTCATAAGGCAGGCGCACGGTGATCACGGTGCCTCGCTTCGGGATGGAGGAGATTTCACAGCTTCCGCCCAGAACCGTCGCCCGCTCGCGAATGTTGGTCAGTCCGGCGCCCCGGCGCTTCACCTTTGTCGCCGAACGGACGCCTGGGGCGAATCCCCGTCCGTCGTCCCGAACCAGCAGGACGATCGACTTGCCCCGGAGGCCCACGCGCACCTGCACTGTGCGGGCTCCGGCATGCTTCTCCACATTGGTCAGTGCTTCCTGCACCATCCGGAACAGGTTTAATTCCATCGCCGCCGGCAGGCACCCGATGTTCGCCGCCAGGCTGCACTTGACCTCCAGCCCTGTCCGCGACCGCAGCGCCGCGCAAAGATTGCGGCACGCCACCGCCCAGCCGAACTCATCCAGATCCGCCGGACGCAGGTTCTGCGCGATGCGCCGGTTCTCCTCCAGCGCCTGGACGAGCAGCCGCTGGCAGCGCGCGAGGATTTCCTTGGTGGCTGGATTCAGCGGGGTGATCGCCTCCTGCACTTTCTGCAGCCTCATCTTCGCCGAGGCAATCGTCTGATTGACGCCGTCGTGCAACTCGCGCGCCACCCGCTGGCGTTCGCTTTCCTCTGCTTCGATTATGCGGCCGGGGATGCGACGCAGTTCCTCGTCCACGGCCTTGCGTTGGGTGATGTCCCGCACCACCGTGACACATTTCACGCACCGCCCGATTTCATCGAGAATGGGGGTGACACTGGTTTCCGTTGGGAACGTCGTGCCATCCTTCCGCTTCATTCTGGATTCAAAGTCGCTCTGGGCGGCCTGGCCATGGATCGCGGCGGCCAGGTGGCGCCATGTAAGCTCGTGGCCGGCCTCGTCCGCGTGCAGGAAGGCGGTGGTCTGCCCCAGCAGCTCCTCTCGGGCATACCCGAAGATGCGCGAAGCGGCCGGGTTGCATTCCACAATCACGTCCGTCGGGGTGTTCACCACCAGCACCGCCGAATGAATACTGCGGAAAGTCTTCTCCAGCAGTTGCTGGCTCGCGCGCAGCGAGGACTCGGCCCGTAACCGGGAGATGGCGCCCCGGGCTTGTGCCGAGACGGACTCGATGATGAGGCGTGATTGAGCCGGAAGCTCCGGTTGCCACCGCGAGCCCGCCACCAGCCACGCCACCATCTCCTCCCCCAGTCGGATCGGAATGGCTTCCACGGCCTGGAGTTCCTCCCGGACGAACGGCTCGATGATTGACCCGGCCGCCTCCCCGTGACTCCGGTAAATCAACTCCGTATCCGACTTTTTGCCGAACCGGACCGGAAATCGCGGTACGCGGCTGGCAAAGCCGTCCGGCCAGCCCCGCTGCGCCACCAGGTCAAAGGCGCCAGTGGCGTCTGTCAGCAGGTACACCGCCCCCGCGTCCACCCTGTTGACCTCCAGCACCATGTCGAGCAGCCGCCCCAGAAGTTCCGGCAGATCGTCGGCCGATCCCAGGAAGAGGGCGGCATCACGCTGGAAGCGCACCAGGTTCTGCGACTCATTGCGCTCGGTGATGTCGCGCAGGAAGGCCACACACACGCCCAGGGCCGGCAGGTGCGTTGCGCTCACCTCCACTTCAATGATCCGTCCATCCTTGCGGCGATGGCGCGTTTCAAACCGGTCGCGGCCCGCCTGCACGATTTGCTGAATATGCCGCCGGACCTCGGCGGGGGAGGTTTCATCGACCTCAAATTTGCTGATGTTATGGGACAGGATCTCGTCGCTGCGAAAACCGGTCATCTGGCAGTAGGCCGGATTGACGTCGAGAATGTTGCCCTCCAGATTCGCCAACCAATATCCATCCATCGATCCGCCGATGATGGCCAGGCTTAAGTCGATGCGCCGCCGCAGCGTCTCCTCCACGCGCTTTCGTTCGGTCACATCCGTGTGGATGACCATCACGTACGAGGAGTGATCTGCGTCGCCATGCACCAGCGTCCAACGGCTGCTGACGGTGCGCGGTTCTCCGTCCCGGGCCCGGATCGCGACCTCGCCGCTCCATTCACCTGATTTCAGCAGGATCTGCTGCGCCTGGTCGAACCGCGCCAGATCATCGCCGAACAGATCCACGACGTGCCGACCGCGCGCTTCGTCGGAACTCCAGCCCAGGAGCCGCTCGGCCCCTTTGTTGAAATAGCGGATATGCCCGGCCAGATCGCGCACGAGGATCGCGTCATGCGCCTGGTCGATGAGATGGAGCAACTCGCGCACGCGCCGCTCCGCCTTCCGGCGCTCCGTTACGTCGCGCACTATCCAGACAAACGCCTTCGCCGGGGTCTCCCCGCCGCTCATCGCCGCGATGCTCGACTCCGCCGGGAAACGGCTGCCGTTCTTACGGGCCAGCATGCACCCGAAATCATGGGCCACCCCCAGTTCGGCGGCCCGCGTCAACTCGGCTCGCAGTCGCGCGCCCTCCTCGGGGGCGGCCAGATCGAAGATCGCCTTCTGCAGCAGTTCCTCCGGGCTCGAATACCCCAGCATGGCCACGGCCTGCGGATTGGCCGCCAGCAGGCCTCCGTTCGGGTCCACCATCCACACCCCTTCCGGCAGGATTTCCACCAGTTGCCGGTAGTTCTCGCGGCTCAGCCGCAGGGCGACCGTGGTCTGCTGCAGGCGGGCCAGCGTCCGGATGCGCGCCCGGAATTCCGCCAGATCCACCGGCTTGACCAGATAGTCGTCTGCCCCGATGTCCAGACCTCCCACCTTCTGGGCGGAGTTCGTCTCCGTGCCGGAGACCAGCAGCACGAAGATATCAGGCAACTCCGATTGCGCTTTGAGCCGCCGGCACACCTCGGTTCCGCTGATGTCCGGCAGCACCACGTCCAGCACCACGAGGTCCGGGCGCCAGGCGCGCGCGACGTCGAGCGACTCAGCGCCCGTCGAGGCACCTCGGACCTCATAGCCCTCAAGGCGCAGAATCTCCGAGAAGAGTTCAAGAATCTCAGCATTATCATCCACCACCAGGATGCGCACCGGCTTCGTCATGGGCTTGTGCGGATTTACTCATCACCGGTCGGCGAAGAAAAACAAAAAGTGAATCGGACCTCTGTTCGCTGACGTGTTGACGCTCCGCCCCCGGGTTCCGGGCGCACTGTCCGCCTTTCACCGCCCACCGATTCCCTCGGGTCTCATCCCTCCTGCTCCGGTCCCATGTCTCATTTCTGCTGATGCATGTCCCAGCGTAAGATAGACCATTGCCACATCAGTGCTAATCTCGCCGCAGGCTCATCTGCGAAACGGGCCTCCACCTCGGAGATTGCCGTTCGCGAAACCCGTCGGTACCCCGGGCGTTGAACGGATTCTTCCCGAGTGGCCGGCCAATCACGCACCCTGACGCACGTCTTTAGGAATCCGTTGGTGAAAATCGATCTGCCCCCTGGGGCGGTCAAATCGATGACGGATCACTCAATCCTAAATAGACAACACTTTCTGTGCAGAATTTAACTTCTGATTCGATCAATGCCATCCTGCTCGTGGACGACATGGAAGGCTGGCGGATGACCGCGAAGTGGTTCCTCTCGAGCTTCGGTTACCTCGTGGATTCCGCCCGGACAGCCGAGGAGGCTCTCCAACTGTTCAATCCCGCACTCCACGACGTGGTCGTCACCGACAATGCGATGCCCGGGATGACCGGCTTGGAAATGGCCCACATCATCAAGATGCGATCGCCGTCCACTCCCGTGCTCATGTGTACCGGCAATCCCCCCGCCGGGGATGCCTGTGTGGATTTATTCCTGCAGAAACCCGTGCATCTGCTCAAGCTCCGGGAGGCCATTGTCAGTCTGCTTCCCGCAAAGCAGCCCTGAGTGCCCGCCAAGATTCTGGACGGTGCGGTAAACGGGACACCCTTTCGCACCGGCGACGTGCCGCCGTCGATCCCCTGCGACACCCGGCTCCCCGTCACGGCGCATCGTCGTCCCGATTCTGTCTTCCAGATCTGAGTTTGATCCCTTTTGAGTGAACTCAATTCGCTGATCTTGCCCTTTCCCTCGCACTTCAGAAACCGCATTTCACCCAGTTGTGATCGGCTGGGTCGATGCTTGGGCGCGCCAGAAGCCGCGGCGAGGCTGGTGGGCCTGCCCCCTGTTGCGGAACACCTCGGTGGCTGCTGGGTGGGGTGGGGTCAGGGCAATGCGCCGCCCTCAGGGGATGTCGGACCGAAATCCCCCGCAGCGTTTCAGACCGGTTTTTTTGCGGTGGTCAGGGCCGTGGTCAGTTCCTCCAGCGTCACCCAGCCCAGCCAGTAGAGTTGCAGCGCCTCCCATTGGCGCTTGGTCGGCTGGCGCCCCGTCCAGAGCACCAGCAGCACCGAGGCAATCAGCGCGCAATAGACTTGAATCGTCACGCCCTGGAGCGACTCGGCCAGCCAGTGCCGGCAGCCCAGGATGCACTTGACCCACTTGAAAAACAGTTCGACCTGCCAGCGATAGCGGTAGATCAACGCCACCAGTTCCGCGGCCAAATCCTCCCGGTCGGTGAAGAGCAGAAAGGTGTGACCATCCACCTCCACTCGCACCAGACGGCCCACCGGCCCGGCGGGGCCGCCGCCCAAGCGCACCCGCAAGTCCTCCACCACGCCCGCCCGGCGATCCGCCTCGCTCAAGGGGCGGGCGGGGGCCAGCGGCGTGCGCACCGTGTTGTTGGCCAGGCGCAGCACGAAGCTGGCCCCCTTCTGTTGCACGGCGCGAATCAGCGCGTCGTCGTAGCTGTAGCCGCGGTCGTTGGCGTAGCAGGCGCCGGCCCGGAGCTTTTGTTGCCAGACGGCCCGTTCGCTGGTGTTGGCCGCAGTGACGGTGAACTCGGTGGGCACCTGGCGCCATACGGAGAATTCCAGGTGCAGCTTGCCGGCACGGTTCTGCGGATTCTGCCACAAGGCCCAGGCCATGCGCGGCAGCGCCGGGAGCAGGGTGCCATCGTTGGCGGTCAACTCGCCCACCTGGGCGCGCAGCCGTGGGTCGCCAAAGACCGGCAAGGCTTCGGCGGCCAGATCGCGCAACAGGCCGGCCAGCAGGTCCGGATCGCACAGATGCTGCATCTCGGAGAAGCTGGCCAGGGAAATCGATGCGCCGCAGACCTCCTCCTGCACGCGCCGGAACCGGCTGGCGGCACAGAGGGCGCGGGCCGTTTTGAGGGCGGGATTGAACAGGAGGAAGAGCACCGACGACAGATAGGATCCCGGGCTGAGGTGGCGCTTGCTCACCGCGGCGGCGACCGCTCCGGGGCGGGTCAGGATCGGTTCGAGCCGCCGTTGGAACTGGGCCAGGAGCTTCCAGTTACGCAGGTCGGCCTCGATGATCTCCGCCGAGGTGCTGTGAGCCTTGCGCGGCATGCGCTCATTAAGCCGCAGCCGGCGGTACTGTACAAGTTACGATTGGGTGTCAGGAAGATCACGATCGGGTGTCGGCCTGTCCGGAGGGGGAGGCGGCACGCCCTCCGCGAACCCCTGACCATCGGCCACCCTCCAAGCAGCGATGACGCCGAACACAACTGGGGCAAACCAGCCACTGGGAGCCGCCCCCCATGCTCCCCCGCCGGCCGGTCGAGCCGCACAATGAGATTTGCTGGCGCGGGGATCTCTGGCACCGTCTCCAGAGTGCATGAGTTTTGTGGGGACGGTTTCCCGGGGGGTGGTCGCTCGACCCCCGGCTAATTTCAGCCACGCCATCAGCGAAAAGCGCGCGTTGGCGCTGGAATCGGCGCACCGTCCGCCACTGCCGCAAGCTTCCCCATTTCCTCCGCAGTCAGCGCCCGATTGAACACCGCCACGCCGCCAATCCAGCCGGTGAAGCCAACGCTGCGGGAGCTGTGGATGACGCGGCCAATGGTGAAGGGACCGCCGGTGCCGTCGTTGGCGGGGGTATAGAGCGAGTCGTGCGAGAACCACCAGGGATTCAGGCGCACGTCGGCGAGGTCGCGGGCGGTGGTGGTCCAGGTGCCGTCGGCGGCTTTGCGCCAGGTGACTTTCACGCGGGTGTAGCGGAACTCCTGCAACTCCACGCGCTCGTCGGCGGTCTCGCTGAGCACGTTCACGGCGACGGGTTTGTCCTCGGGCGGATTGTAGAACTGGTCCGTCGGGAAGTCCGGGTCTTCGCCGGGTTGCAGTCCGGGCTCGCGATGCAGATGGCCTTGCCGCCAGGCGTTGTGGATGACCGGGATGGCTTTCGGCACGTTCTCCTGCCAGCGGCCGGTATCCTTGCCATTGAGCCAGCCGGTGAGTTCGTGTCGCTCGTGATGGTAGGTCATGGCGAAGCATTGCCACGAGGCATCGAGCACCTCGGCGGGCGAATCCGCAGGCACGGCGGGCGAGACATCGCCGGAGTTGGACTTGTGCATGGCGTAGATATGACCAAAGGACTTCGCGCCGTTCTCGGAGACGTGACCGCAGGCCGAGCCATCCTTGTTCAGCCCGGCAAAGAGCGCGTATTGCCGCTGACCGCGCGCGATGACCTTCGCCGCGCCGGCGTGATGCAAATCCGTGCCCTCATGCCAGATGCCCGCGAGCGCGTGATTGCCGCCCTCGCGAATGGCCCACACGACGACGCTCACCGATTTGCCCGCGCCCTTGATGTCGATGGGCGAATCATGCAATCGCTCACGCGGCACAAACAGGAACGGGCGAAACGTCTTTTCCTTCTCTTGGCAAATGCGGATGGCATTTCCAAACGGCCCGCGCCCGAGCAACGGAAAATCCGCATACGTCGCCGCGCGTCCCTCGCCCCAGAAGTCCTTCACGTAATTGCCGGCATCGAGCGCGAAGTCCTTCGTCGCGCCCGGCGGCACATGCGCGGTGAAGCGATGCGCGCCGTCCGGCTCGCGCTTCACGAAGTCCCAGAAGGCGACGCAGCCGGGTGTGTTCATGACGGTGGCAACCCGGTCGGTGGGCGTGTCGGCTGCGTGCAGCGCGGCTGGGAGAGCCAGCAGCAGGGCGGTTAGAGCAAGGGATGGGATTTGCTTCATGGCTGCGCCCTTGGTTCTCAATTAGAAATCGGTGCGGCGCTTCTCCTTGCCGCTCTGGAGGGCAAGCCAATCAATCTGCACCGGCGCTTTCTGGGCGGGCAGGTAAAGCCGCGCGATGCCGAGCGCGTGGGTGAGCACAGTGGACTGGCCGAACAGGCGCGGGTGAAGGTCAGGCCGCGTTTCGCGAGACGCTCCAGATTGGGCGTCCGGTTGACCGCCGGGCGGAGGAGGAGGCAGAAGTTGAGGCGGGGTATCATCGGAGTGCAAATGTTTCGGGGCTGGCGAGCGGCACGGTTCAGTTTTGACCAGCGGAGGACACATGACAAGAATGGTCTCCAACCTGGCACTGGCATGTTACGCATCCTCTTCGTGGTCATTGTCGCACGGCAGGTTTGGGCGATTACAGCCCAAGGCGCCGAAGAGTTCCGTGTGCCGCTCATGAACGAGGCGCTGAAACTCGTCGGCAGGATCGATCCCAAGGAATGGGCGGCTTCGGCCGGCTTCGACGGTTTCATCACTGTAGATGAAGGCAAGCGGCAACGGCGCCGGGCGCGAGGATTCGCCGGTGGAACTGGGCTCCAGCGGCCACGCTCCGGCGATGACGCTGGATGAAATCGTCGTGCTCGACCGCACGCTGAGCGCGAATGAGATCCAAGCCTGCGAGGCGGCAGTCAAGGTGCTGGCGCAGGTCAGGTTTCCTGTGGGTTGGGTCGCAGATTAATCGTCGCGCGATACTTGTGAACTACCCCGGTTTCTGCCTTGGACGAACGAACGCCCCGAAACCAAGATCCATCCACGAAACTTGAATCCATCAAAAATCCTGCCGTGAAGACCGCCAGTCGGCGCAATTTCTCCCCAGGGGTGTCGTTGCTTCCACCGCCTTACTGACAAGACCTTGGGAGGGGCTACCCGAAGACGCTTGGTCCCAACCCTCACGGGCAGGGCGTGTCTGTTCCCAGCGCGCCGTCGGGTTGGCCGGGAGTGGTTCGCGGCGCGCTGGGAGAGACGCGCCCTACCCAGTCCGGGTGTCGTCCCTCCCATTGCCTGGGTAGCATGTCCCGTCATCTCACCAGAGCTACGGGCGCGGATTCGACGCAGTGTCTGGCCGGAAACTCCCGTTTTTGGAAGCGCCGCGGGGCGGTGTGGTTATGAGGCGGCAGTGAACGGCTGATTTTGCGCGCGGTCACGCCCTGCCTATTCCACCGTCACGCTTTTGGCGAGGTTGCGCGGCTTGTCCACGTCGCAATCCCGTGCCACGGCAATGTGGTAGGCCAGCAGTTGCAGGGGCAGCGCGGTCAGCAGGGGATTCAAGGGATCGAGCGTCGCCGGCACGAAGAAAACGTCGTTCACCTTGTCGCGGATGCGCTCGTTGCCTTCCGTGGCAATGGCGATGATCGGGCCCTTCCGCGCCTTGATCTCCTCGAGGTTGCTGAAGGTTTTGTCGTAGAGCGCGTCGCTGGGGATGACCACCACGGTGGGCGTGCGCTCGTCGATCATCGCGATGGGGCCGTGTTTCATCTCGGCCGCCGGATAACCCTCGGCGTGGATGTAGGAAATTTCCTTGAGCTTGAGCGCGCCTTCGAGCGCCACGGGGAAATTATACTGCCGGCCCAGGAAGAAGAAGTCCTCGGCCGCCGCGTATTTGAGGGCGATGGCCTTGATGGCGTCGTTCTGCGCGAGAATCCGGTCCATCTGTGCGGGGATGGCTTCGAGAGCGCGCAGGATCTGCATGCCACGCTGGAAGGGCAGCATGCGGAGGCGTCCCATGTGCAGCGCGAGCAGCGCGAGCACGGTGACCTGCGAGGTGAACGCCTTGGTCGAGGCCACCCCGATCTCGGGTCCGGCGTGCAGGTAGATGCCGCCATCGGCTTCGCGGGCGATGGTGCTGCCGACGACGTTGCAGATGGCGAGCACCTTGTGGCCGCGCCGCCGGGCCTCCCGCAATCCCGCCAGCGTGTCGGCGGTCTCGCCGGACTGGGTGATGGCAAGGATGAGCGAGTGCTTTTCAATGGGTGCGTTGCGGTAGCGGAATTCGCTGGCGTATTCGACCTCGGCGGGAACGTGCGCAAATTCCTCGAAGAAATATTCGCCGATGAGCGCCGAGTGCCAGCTCGTGCCGCAGGCGGGCATGACAACGCGCTCGATGGCGCGCAGTTCCGCGGTGTTCATGTTCAACCCGCCGAAGCGCGCCGTCGCCTCGTCGTGCATGATGCGCCCGCGCATGGCATTCTCCACGGTGCGCGGCTGCTCGAAGATTTCCTTGAGCATGTAGTGCGGGAAAGCTCCGCGGTCGGCGTCCTCGGCCTCGAATTCGAGCTGGCTGATCTGGAACTCCGCCGGGTTCGCGTCGAGCCGGACGAGGGTGAAATTTTCCGCCGTCAGCGTGACGACGTCGTGGTCGTTGAGATAGACGACCTGCCGGGTGTGCGCGGCGATGGCATTGGCGTCGCTGGCGATGAAGTTCTCTCCCGAACCGACGCCCACGATGAGCGGCGATCCGCGCCGGGCGCCGACCATGAGTCCCGGGAAATCTGTGTGGATGACGGCGATGCCGTAGGTGCCGATGACTTCGCGCAGGGCGTTCATCACCGCGCGGGTCAGCGGATGCACGCCGTCCTTGTCCGGCGCCTGACCGAGGCCCGCATCCTGGAGTCGCTGGTAATGAATCCCAATCCAGTGGGCCAGCACCTCGGTGTCGGTCGAGGATTTGAAATGATGGCCGGCGAGCTTGTCCTTGAGTTCGTGGTAATTCTCGATGACGCCGTTGTGGACCACGGCGAGGCGTCCGCTCTCGTCGAGGTGTGGATGCGAATTCTCGTCCGACGGCGGGCCGTGCGTGGCCCAGCGGGTGTGGCCGATGCCGACGGAGCCGGCGAAGGGGCTGGCGGCCACGAGGCGCGCGAGGCCTTCATCGATCTTGCCCTTCTTCTTGCGCGTCGCGAAGCCTTCGGAGCAGTGGATGGTGATGCCCGCGCTGTCGTAGCCGCGGTATTCGAGACGCCGGAGCCCTTCCAGAATGATGGGCGCCGCCTGCTTTTTGCCGATGTAGCCAACAATGCCGCACATAACCAAGGTTCCTCATCGGACGGAGTGGGCCGAGCCATGAGCCGCACCGGCTTCGCCAATCAGGGACTTGAAATCTCTGATTTGAGATTGCCGGGGGCGGTCATTCCCCTTGCCCATCCGCCGAAGCGCACGGTATAGAGAGGGCAACCTTTTCCGCAAGAAAGGACTCAAGATTATGCCGTCAAAACTGCAAACCTCCAGCTCCCGCAATGTTCTCTCCGTGATTCTTGGCGGAGGACAGGGCACGCGCCTGTATCCCCTGACCAAGGATCGATCGAAGCCTGCGGTGCCGCTGGCCGGCAAATACCGCTTGGTGGACATCCCGATCTCGAACTGCATCAACTCGAACCTGCGCCGCATCTTCATCCTCACCCAGTTCAACTCCGCCTCGCTGCACCGGCACATCTCGCAGTCCTACAAGTTCGACCAGTTCACCGGCGGTTTCGTGGACATCCTTGCCGCCGAGCAGACCTACAAAGGCACCTCGTGGTACCAGGGCACGGCCGACGCGGTGCGCAAGAATTTCATCCACCTGCTCAACCTCGACGACTGGGATTACATACTCGTGCTGGGCGGGGATCAGCTCTACCGGATGGACTACCGCCGCCTCATCAACGAGCACATCGAGTCCTACGCCGACATCACCGTGGCCACCATCCCCGCGCCACTCAAGGATGTGCCGGGGCTGGGCATCATGGAAATCAACCCGGAGAAGCGCATCACCCGGTTTGTCGAGAAACCCAAGGAGCCGGACCTGATCCAGTCGCTCAAAATCGACCGCGCGGCCTATGATCGGCTCAACATCGAGGGCGACGAGGATTACTGCCTCGCCTCGATGGGCATCTACGTCTTCAACCGGGACGTGCTGGTGCGCCTGCTCGACAACGACTTCGCCGATTTCGGCAAGCACATCATCCCGGCGGCCATCAAGACCCACCGCGTTTTTTCCTACGTGTTCCAGGGCTACTGGGAGGACATCGGCACCATCCGCGCCTTCTTCGAGGCCAACCTCGACCTCGCCGCCGAACTGCCCCGGTTCAATTTCTTCGACATGGCCGCCCCCATCTTTACCCGTCCGCGCTTCCTGCCCGGATCGAAAATCAACGGCGGGGAAATCGATCATGCCGTCATCTCCGATGGTTGCATCCTCACCCGGGCAAAAATCTCCCGTGCCATCATCGGCGTGCGCAGCATCGTCGGCGAGGGCAGCAACCTGCATCGCGTCGTGTTGATGGGCAGTGACTACTTCGAGTCGGAAACGTCGATCCTCGAGAACGAAGTCCTCGGCAAACCGCGCATCGGCATCGGTCAAAACACCCGAATCGAAAACGCCATCATCGACAAGAACGCCCGCATCGGCGACAACTGCGTCATCACGCCCGCCGGACAGCCGGAGAATTTCGACCATCCGCTCTACGTCATCCGCGACGGGGTGGTCATCGTTCCCAAGAACGGCGTCATTCCGCACGGCACCTCGACGCTCGAACATACCTGAACGAGTTTTGACCGCAGGATGCGTCAACCGCCGCCAACCTTTAGCCTGCTCGACACCGCCATGAACATCCTCCGCCACGCCGCCCGTTTCCTCGTCATCGCGCTTCTGCTCACGACCGGAGCCCGACACGCGCCCGCCGCCGATTGGGCGAACTGGCGCGGCCCCGACTTCAACGGCTCCAGCCAGGAAACCGGCCTGCCCGCTTCGTTCAGCGCGACCGACGGCGTCGCATGGACTTGTCCGATGCCTGGACCGAGCGGTTCGACTCCCGTCATCTGGGGCGACACGATCTTCGTGGCTTCGACGGACCAAAACGACCGCTCACTCGTGGCCCTCGCCATCGACCGCAAGACGGGCAAGGTCCGCTGGCGGAAGAAAATCACCGACGGCTTCAGCCGCGACAACATGAGCACGCTGTCGAACTCCTCGCCGCTCACGGACGGCAAGCATGTGTGGTTCTCGTTCGCAACCGGCGACCTCGTGTGCTTCGACTTCGAGGGCCAGGAAATCTGGCGACGCAACCTCCAGAAGGACTACGGACAGTTCGCCTACCAGTGGACCTTTGGCAGCAGCCCCCTGCACTTCGACGGCAGGCTTTACGTGCAGGTTCTCCAGCGCAACCAGCCTGTCGGCGGTCGCGGCGTTCCGGGCGCCCCGAGCTACCTGCTCGCGCTCGAACCGGCCACCGGGAAGGAATTGTGGAAGTCCACCCGGCCGAGCCAGGCAAACGCAGAATCCCTCGAAGCGTATTCGACACCGACGCCGGTCACCCTCAACGGCCGCACCGAATTGCTCATCTCCGGCGGCGATTGCCTGACTGGTCACGACCCCGCCGATGGCAAGGAACTCTGGCGCTGGGGCACATGGAATCCGACGCGCATCGGCCACTGGCGCCTCGTTCCCTCGGCCACCACCGGCGACGGACTTGCGCTCGTCTGCGGACCGAAAGACTCGCCGGTGTATGCGGTGAAGCTCGGCGGCAAGGGCACCTTCTCCAATGCCGACCTCGCGTGGCAGAGCTTTGTGCAATCGACCGAGGATGCCGCCACTGCTGCGCGGTCGCTCGACACGCGCGAGTTGACCACCGATGTCCCGACGCCGCTCTTTTACCAAGGCCGGTTCTACGTATTGAACGGCACCAAGAAGAAACTCCTCTGCGTGGAACCTTCCGGTAAAATCGTCTGGACGGGCGATCTCCCGGGCAAAGGCATCTTCCAATCCTCGCCCACGGCGGCAGACGGGAAGATTTACATGATGAACTTTGCGGGCGAAGTGTTCGTGGTGCAGGCGGGCGGGAGTGAATTCAAGCTGCTGCACACCGCCGCAATGGGCGATGGCGAGAACCAATTGCGCGCCTCGATTCCCTTCAGCCGCGGACAGATTTTCATCCGAACCTCGAAACAGCTTTTCTGCGTTGGAAAGAAGTAATCTGTGGCGCTGCCCTACAAAATCGGCACGCTGCTTTACTGCTTCAACGAGCGCGACGAGGTGCTCCTGCTCGAACGCGCGCAGGAACCCAATCTCGGACTCTGGAGCCCGCCCGGCGGCAAACTTCACACGCACGACGGCGAATCGCCTTACGCCTGCGCCTGCCGCGAGGCTCACGAAGAACTGGGCATCGTGGTCGCGCCTTCCGACCTGCATCTCGCCGGAATCATCAGCGAACACGGCTACTCCGGGCAGGCGCATTGGCTGATGTTCCTGTTTGAAGTCCACCCGCGCCTCGCCGCCTTGCCGCCGCCGATTCGCGAAGGACGTTTCGCGTGCTTTCCGCGCGCGCAGCTTGACGACTTGAAGATTCCTTCGACCGACCGCGAGCAAATCTGGCCGCTGTTCTGGAAACATCGCGGCGGATTCTTCGCCGCGCACTGCCATTGTCACCCCGACGGCCGCAATGACTGGACGGTGGAGGAGGTTTCGCCCAGCCTTCAAACGAGGTAGTGCACACTGGGTTGCAAGGATGCAAATTCGTGCAAGGACGACGACGGCTTTGGAGTGCGTGCGACTTGTCGCCGCTTTTCCCGCCTGGCCGACTTGTCGGCCAGGCAGAGCCGCGTTCAGCGGCTCGGAGCCGTTGCACGCGCAATCCCGGTTCGACGGCGACAAGTCGCCTGCGCAAAAGCGGTGAGAACTCACCGCACTCCAAATTCGCGACGGTGGTGGCTTCGCCGTACTGGGACAGACGCGCCCTGCGGATTCTTTCACAACGATCGATCCCAGGATCATTTCATTCGACATCCCCGCCGGTCTTCCGAAAAATTCCGCCGTGCCGGACGAACCGATCATCGATCTCGAAAGCGACCAATATTTCATGGGAGAGGCGCTGCGCCTGGCGCTGCGCGCTTATCAGGCCGAGGAAGTGCCCATTGGCGCGGTGGTGGTCCGCGCGGGACGCATCATCGCCCGGGCGTGGAATCAGGTGGAGTTGCTCAAGGACGCCACCGCGCACGCCGAGATGCTGGCGCTCACGCAGGCCGAGGGCGCCGTGGGCGACTGGCGGCTGACCGACTGCACACTCTACGTCACCAAGGAACCGTGCCCGATGTGCGCCGGGGCAATTGTCCACACGCGGCTGGCGCGGGTGGTGTTTGGCGCGCCCGATCCGAAAGGCGGCGCGGCGGGAGGCGCGATGAACCTGCTCCAGTTTCCCACGCTCAACCATCGCTGCGAAATCACCGCGGGCGTCCGACTGGATGAATGCCGCGACTTGCTTCGGCAATTCTTCGCCGAGCAACGGACGAGAAAAGACGCGGAGGATTGATCCCGCGTCTGCGTCATTGCGTCCGCAACGAGCCCACTTTCGCCTTTCCTCGCGCGGAGGCTTGGTGTGGACTTCGCCGCGCTGCTTATGAGCTTTTTCGACAAACTGAAGTTCAACGCCGATGGCCTCATTCCGGCCATCATCCAGGATGCCGCCAATGGCCGCGTGCTGATGATGGCGTGGATGAACCGCGCGTCGATCGAGAAGACGGTGGAGACCCGCAAGACCTGGTTCTGGAGCCGCTCGCGCAACAAATTCTGGATGAAAGGCGAGAGCAGCGGCCACACGCAGGTGGTGCAGGACATCGCCTTTGACTGCGACGGCGACACCTTGCTCATCCAGGTCGAGCAGACCGGCGCCGCGTGTCACGAGGGCTATCGCTCCTGTTTCTTCCGCTCCGTCACCAATCCCGCCGGGGATTTCAAGGTGACTGAGGCGCAGCTCGAAACGCCCGGGCAAATTTACGGCCAGAAGTGATGGAGGACGCCGTTCCATTCGGCAGCGGCGAATACTTCGTGTTCCTCAGCCTGCTGCTATTCGCGCGCGGCATGGATTTCCTGAGCACCTGGGTCGCCACCCCCAACCTCGTGCTGGAGGCAAATCCCATCGCCAAACGGCTCGGCTGGACAGGGGGCATCGCGGTGAACATCGCGGTTTGTGCTGGCTTCGGGCTGTTCCCGCTGCCCGCCATCATCATCGCCACCACCAGCCTGCTGGTCGCGGCGCGGAATTTCCAGGGCGCGTGGCTGATGCGTTCGATGGGTGAATGGGCCTACCGCAGTTGGATGTCGGAACGCCTCGAAGAAACGCCCATCATGCTCTTCCTCGGCTGTCTCTTCGGCCAGACGCTGCTGACGGGAGGCATCGGGGCGGCCCTGGTGGTGTTTGGCAGCGATCGGCTCGTGCCCGTCGGGGTCGGACTCGGAATCGTGGGCTATGCCGTCGCCGTCACGCTCTTCACCATGATTTCCCTGTGGCGCGGACGGCGCGCGTCGCGCTAGAACTCACGCACCATGTATTCGCCAACGCTGGAAGAATTCACGCAACTCGCCACCCAGGGCAATCTCGTGCCCGTCGCGCGGCGCCTGCTCGCCGATGTCGAGACGCCGCTCTCGGCCTATCGCAAGATCCGCGGGCAGGGCGAATCGTTCCTGCTCGAATCCGTGGAGGGCGGCGAACATCTCGGGCGCTATTCGTTCGTCGGCTGCAACCCTCGCGCCGTCATCCGCCAGAGCGGCGCGACCGTCGAGGTCATCGAGAATGGGCGCGTCACCGAGTCATTCACCGTCAGTCCGCAGGCCGCGCCGGGCGACGCGAAGACGGTCCAGGACGGACTCGTGGTCGTTGAGCGAGTCCTGGCGAGGTTCCGTCCCGTGACCGTGCCCGGCCTCCCGCGCTTCACCGGCGGCGCGGTGGGTTACCTCGGCTATGAATTCATCCACGATGTCGAACCGGTTGTGCCGCGTCCGCCGAAGGACGAGTTGGGCACGCCGGTGATGTATTTCCTCATTGCGGACGAGTTGCTCGTTTTCGATCGCGTGGCGCAGACGATCCTCGTGATGGTCAACGCCGCGCTCGACGAGGCCGCCTCGCCCGCCGAGGCCTACGAAAATGCCGTGGGCGAAATCGACCGGCTGATTGCGTTGCTCGAACAACCCAGTGAACACATTCCCGCCACCGTCCCCGACGAGCTGCCCGACCTGCCGGCCGAGTCGAACGTGCCGAAGGAGAAGTTTCTCGCCAACGTGCTGCACTCGAAGAAATACATCACCGCGGGCGACATCATCCAGGTGGTCGGCTCGCAGCGCTTCAGCGCACCGCTGGCGGCGACGCCGATTGATGTGTATCGCGCGGTGCGTTCGATCAATCCGTCGCCTTACATGTTCCTGCTCGAACTCGACGGCTTCTCGCTGGTGGGCGCGTCGCCGGAGATTCATGTGCGGTGCGAGAATCGAAAGATCGAACTGCGCCCCATCGCCGGCACGCGACGACGCGGGAAGACGGCGGACGAGGATGCTGCGTTGGAGAAGGAATTGCTCGCCGACCCGAAGGAGCGGGCCGAGCACGTCATGCTGGTTGATCTCGCGCGCAACGATCTCGGCCGCGTGTGTGACTTCGGCACGGTGAAGGTCAACGACCTGATGATCGTCGAGCGCTACAGCCATGTGATGCACATCGTGTCGCAGGTTGAAGGCCGGCTCGCGCCGCAGCACACGCCCTACGATCTGATGCGCGCCACCTTCCCCGCAGGCACGGTGAGCGGCGCGCCGAAAATTCGCGCGATGCAGATCATCTCCGAGCTCGAAGGCACGACGCGGGGACCGTATGCCGGCTGCGTGGGCTACTTCAGCTTCAACGGCAATCTCGATTGCTGCATCACCATCCGCACCGCGCTGCTCAAGGACGGCCAAGCGTTCGTGCAGGCCGGCGGCGGGTGGGTGAATGATTCGACGCCCGAAGGCGAGTTCATGGAGACGGTGAACAAATCGCGCGCGATGCTCAAAGCCCTGGCGCTGGCGGAGACGTTTGCGAAAACCCCGTAACAACCGACCTGAGCCGGCCCAACTTTCCCGCGCGTGAAGCTACCGAACGCAGAGCAGTCCTTTGTGGATCTGGCGAAGCTACGCGACTATGCGCTCGATCCCAATCATGAGGAGGGCAAACACAAAGCCCGCGTGTTCGCCTCCGTGCTGGGGCTTTCGCGTAATGATGCCGAATGGTTGCGCGATCATCTGCTGCTGGCCGCGAGGAATATCGAGGCAACCCTTGGACGGAGAACCGAGCACGGCCAAAGGAATGTGATCGATTTTGACGTGACCATTCGTGGCAAAACCGCGCGTCTGCGCAGCGCCTGGATTGTCCGTCCGGGCGAGGAATTCCCTCGCTTGGTCACCTGTTACGTGCAATAAAAACACCGTGCAAAACCGACCGGTCAAACTGCTTGATGTCGTCGCCCTGCTGAACGACAAACCTGCTGACAGCCTGGTTTCCGGGCAGGTCGGCACCGTCGTCGAAGTGCTCGCCCCCGGCGTGTTTGAGGTGGAGTTTCTTGACGCCAATGGGCGCACGATTGCGTTGGGCGATTTTCGCCGCGAAGACCTTCTGCTTTTGCGCCACGAGCCAGCCGTCGCGGTTTGACTTCTTCTACTTCAGGGTCGGCTTTGGGAGTGATGCTCACACGTTTCGCCGGACCGGAGTGTCCGGCTCACTCTTCCCCGCGCGCCTCGTCGATGGCCGCCCGGCGCGCGGCCAGCACCTTCTTCGTCGGCACATAGCCCGCGGCAAATTCGCGCCGAAATTCCGCGAACGTCCCGGCGGCGAGGTGCGCGCGAATGTCCGCCATCACCGCGAGATACATGTGGCTGTTGTGAACGCTGACCATGCGGAGGCCGAGAATCTCATTCACGTTGAGCAGATGCCGGATGTAGGCGCGGCTGAAGTTCTGGCAGGCGAAACATTCGCAGCCTGCCTCGATCGGACCGAGATCTGCCTTCACCGCTCCGCCCTTGATCGCGAACGTGCCCTGGCGCGTGAAGGCGGTGCCGTTGCGGGCCACGCGGGTCGGCAGCACACAGTCAAACATGTCCACGCCGCGCGCCACCAGTTCGACCAGTTGCGCGGGCGTGCCAAGACCCATCGCGTAGCGGGGCTTGTGCGCCGGCAGATGCGGCGTGGTGAACTCGATTGCCTTCATCATCTCCGGCTCCGGTTCACCGACGCTGACGCCGCCGATGGCGTAGCCGTCAAAATCCATGGCCACCAGTTCGCGCGCGCACTGCTCGCGCATCGCGGCGTGATTGCCGCCTTGCACGATGCCAAAAACCTGCTGGCCGGCGGCGCGCGGCTGGACGCGGCATTCACCCGCCCAGCGCAGCGTGCGCTCGACGGCGGACCGCACCTCGCGCGCGGTGGCGGTGTGCGGCGGGCAATCATCGAAGACCATCGCGATGTCCGAGCCGAGGGTGCGCTGGATTTCCATGGCCTCCTTCGGCCCGAGGAACAGCAGGGTGCCATCGACGTGCGAGCGGAACTCGACGCCGTGCGCCTTGATCTTGCGAATCTTCGCGAGGCTGAAGACCTGGAAGCCGCCGCTGTCGGTGAGGATGGGCAGCTTCCAGTTCATGAAACCATGCAATCCGCCGGCGCTGCGGATGATGTCGAGCCCGGGGCGGATGTAGAGATGGTAGGTGTTGCCAAGGATGATCTGCGTGCCCATCTCGATCAGTTCGCGCGGGTCGAGCGCCTTGACGCTGGCCTGCGTGCCGACGGGCATGAAGACGGGCGTGTCGATGACGCCGTGTGGCGTGGTCAGGCGCCCCAGGCGCGCGGGCGTGGCGGAGTCGGTTTTGAGCAGTTCAAACACAGCGCGGCATTGAGCCCGAAGGCGGCGGGAAGAGAAAGATCAAAGGCCGGTCCTTAAACTCCGGCCGTCCGCCGGATGATTTCCTCCAGGGACGTGCGCGGTCGAAAACCGGTGAACTGCTCCAGCTTTTCCAGGCGCGGACGTCGGCGCGGCAAATCCTCGAAGCCCGGCCCGTAAGCCTCCGTGTAGGGCACCAGTTCAATTGCGGAACGCGATCCCAGCAGTGTCACCACGCGGGCGGCCAGATCGCGGATGCTGACCTCTTCGTCGCTGCCGATGTTGAACACCTCGCCCCGCGCGGCGGGCGTCAGGCTCAGGCGCACCAGCGCTTCGACCGTGTCGCCGATCCAGCAAAAGCAGCGCGTCTGCGCGCCATCGCCGAAGACGCGCAGCGGTTCGCCCGCCTGCGCCGCCGCGATGAACCGGGGCAGCACCATGCCGTGAATGCCGGTCTGGCGCGGGCCGACCGTATTGAACAACCGCGCCACCACCACCGGCAGCCGATGCTCGCGCGCCCACGCCAGCGCGAGGAATTCATCCATCAGCTTCGAGCACGCGTAACCCCAGCGCGTGAATTGCGGCGAACCGATGATCAAATCATCGTCCTCGCCAAACATCTCGCGGCCGCTCCGGCCATAGACTTCGGAAGACGACGCCAGCACCACCGGGACGCCGTGCGCGCCGGACGCGGCCAGCACCGCCTCGGTTTCGCGCAGATTGGTCTGGAGGCAGCGCAGCGGTTCGCGCAGGACAAGATCGACGCCCACCGCCGCGGCGAGGTGAAAGATATGCGAGGCCCGGGCGCACAACTCCGGCAGCTCGCGGCATTCCGAAACGCGGGCGTCGAAGAGGCTCAGCCGCGGATGGCTCCGCACGGCGCTGAGGTTGTCCCAGCGGCCGGTCGAGGCATCATCAATCACCGCGACCGATTCTCCGTCGGCGAGCAGGCGCTCGACGAGATGTGAACCGATGAAGCCGGCGCCGCCGGTCACCACGACGAGTCGGTCGGCGTCGGGCGAAGCATTGCTCGCAGTCTCTTGCGTCATTCAGCGCCTCATTTCAACGCCCGCGCCACCGCCTCGGCCAGCGACTGCCGGTAGCTGGGCAGGGCGATCTTGCGCGCCTCGGCGGTGTTCGACAGATAGCCGCCCTCGATCAGCACCGCCGGACGTTGCTGGCCGCGCAATACACCCATGAAACGCGCGTGCCGCACGCCGCGATCCACCGCGCCCGTGGATTGCACCAGCACCCGCTGGAGTCCGTAGGCGAAGAGCAGATTCTGTCCGTCATAGGCGTTGTTTGGAAACGTCTGCCGGACGTTGTCGGCGCTCTCTCGCACGATGCTCGCGGGCAGTCCCGCCGGCGTGAGGCAATAGGTTTCGATGCCGGCGAGCGACTTGTTGTCCGGCGCGGAATTGAAGTGCAGGCTGATAAACAGGTCGGCGCGGCACCGGTCGGCGATGGCGATGCGTTCGGGAAGCGACACCTCCGCGTCGTTGGTCCGGGTCATGACCACCTTCCAGCCGTTGGTTTCGAGGAGGCGTTGCAGGCGCAGCGCCCAGTCGAGCGTGTAGCCCTTTTCCAGTGCGCGGTTAAACAGGCTTTGCGTGCCGCTGTCGCGTCCGCCGTGCCCGGGGTCAATCAGCACCACGCGCTCGCTGCGCAGCGGCGGGAGGTGCGCCCCATGGATCAGCGGCTGGAGAAACTTCTGCGCGTCGAGCGAATGCACGTAGATCTGGCCCTTGAGCAGCTTCGGCACAAAGCCCAGCCAGCACACCTGTCCGTCGCACACCACCGCGCGATTGCCCGCCTGCAGCACGAGGAACGAATTGCTGCCGCGCACCCGGTAAACCGCATCCACGCCCGCCTTGGTGCGGACGGGTTCGGGCAGGTTGTTGAAGCGCACCCAGTCGGCCAGCGGAATCCACGAGTTGACCCAGTTGCTGGGCCAGCGCGGTGAGAGCAGCACTGGCAGGGGCACGGGGGCGGGAAGCACCATGCCGTTCGTCATCGTTGCCGAGGTGACGGACGGGACATTCGTCATTGCGGGCGTCGTCGGCAGCAGCGGCTGGGCCGGCGGCATCACGGGCGGCGTGATCACGCTGACGGTCGGAAGCTCCTCGGGCGGCGGCTTGGAAGGTGTGCTGCATCCCGCCAGCCCGAGAGCCAGCGCGATGACGAAGACAGCCTGCCAAATGCGAAACACGGGCGCATTGTGCGGATGCCGCCGCCTGACTCAAGCTCTGGTTGCCTCGACGGCAGATGTGGAACGTCCCGCAAAGATTGCGCCCCTCGACCCTGCCGACGAACCTCCAGGGCGCGTCCCTCCGTGCGCGCCGTTCGAAAAGCGGTCGGCAGGCTGCGGTGCGCACGGAGTGACGCGCCCGCGCTCGGCACGACGTAACGAAACTTCCTTGCCGCGGTACTAGGCGGACGAACTTAGCGACCGCTTTGGGACTGGATTCTGTCGAGCGTCGCGGCGGCGCCACGGCGCACTTCGGGATTCGTGTTGGTTAAAGCCCCGGTCAAGGCCGGCACCGCGTCGAGGCCGATGGCGGCGAGCGCCTCGGCCGCGCGTTCCCGGGCGGATGGTTTCCCGAGCAGGCGCAGCAAACCCGGCACCGTCGGCCGCGCGGACGGCCCGAGCGCGAGAAAGGCGATGGTGGCGGTGCCGTGCTGTTCATCGGCGGAGCGCCCCGATAAACGAGGGAATAAACGTTCGCCGCCGAGCCGGGCGATCCCGCGTCGCAACAGGGAATCCTGCGCCGCGAGCATGTTCACCAACTCATCCCAGGCGGCGGGCTCCATCGCCAGCAAGGCGGCCACGGCGCGCGCCCGTTGCTCTTCCGGGCCTTCGCCCAACTCATCCAGCCACGCGCTCAGCGGCCGGCCCTCATGTTGCAACTCACGGGGCGCGCGCGTGCCGGCCTGCCAGATCAACAGTCCGGCCGCCAGCAGCAGTATCGAGACGTAAAAATAAAGTCGGCGTTTCATGCCGGTTTTTCCAATCGCGAAGCTGACGAACTTCCACTTCACTCCGCATTCGCTACCAGCGCGTCCGTGGTTGCCTCCCGCAAACTGCCGCAGCATCCGGTCTTCGTTCAATCTGCAAAAAGCCATTTCCGCTGAACCTCTTTCAAAACCTCTCCGGCGTAGCGGCGCGTCGGCAGACCGCCGCATTCTTCCCACTTTTCGGATGGCGGCGCTCTGCCGAGACGCCGCTACGAAGTTCTATTACCGCCTCCGGCGGCAAAGGTTTCGCTCGCCGAAGCGGGCCCGCTTTGTTCCGATAAGCGGCGCAGCCGATGGCGATCAGTGAAAAACAATTCGAGCAGTTGCAGAGCCGCGTGACCGGATCACGCCGCGCCGCCGCGCCCGTCCTCGCGTCCAGCCACCGCCCGCCCGCGTCCGCGCACCAGACCATCGTCGGCATCGATCCGTCGCTGCGGGGCACCGGCTACGGCATCATCCGGTTGGGCAAACCGCATCCTGCCGTGCTGGCGCAGGGCACCATTCGCTGTCCCGCCGGCTGGGAACGCTCGCGCTGTCTCCTGCAAATTGCCACGACCTTGCGCGACGTGTTGCGCCAGCATCGGGCGACGGTCTGCGCCATCGAGGGATTGTTCTTCGCGCAAAACCTGCAGACCGCACTCATCATGGGCGAGGCGCGCGGCGCCAGTCTCGTCGCTGCCGCCGAAGCCGGCCTGGAGATTTTTGAAATCGCTCCGCGCAAAGTGAAGCAGGCCATCGTCGGCTACGGCGCCGCGCAAAAATCCGCCGTCGCCAAAATGGTGCAGCGCCTCCTTCATCTCACGGAACTGCCGGAGCCGGATGCCGCCGACGCGCTGGCGCTGGCGCTGACATTCGCGCAGGAAACCAGCCGTTACTCCCTCACCTCGCCCATCCGCGTCTGAATTTCCCATGATCGCATTTCTTCACGGCAAACTCGTCCAATCCCTCCCCACGCAAGTCATCGTCGAGGTCAACGGCGTCGGCTACGACGTGCTCATTCCGCTTTCGTGCTTTGACAAACTGCCCGCGGCCGGGCAGGAGGTGAGGCTGCTCACACATCTGGCCATTCGCGACGATGCCCATGTGCTCTATGGTTTTCTCACCGCGGCCGAGCGCGACCTTTTCCGGATGCTCATCCATACCGTCAGCGGCATCGGCCCCAAGATAGCGCTCAATGTGCTCAGCGGGATGAGCGTGGTGATGTTTCGCGGCGCGGTGGCGGCCGGCGATGTCAAGGCGCTGGCGCAGATCTCCGGCGTGGGACGCAAAACCGCCGAGCGCATCGTGGTGGAATTGAAGGACAAAATCGGCGCGGCCGGCGCGTGGGAGGCCAGCAGCGCGCAGCGCGGACTTTCCGAGGCCGACCAGCGCATCAGCGACGCCGTGCTGGCCTTGCTCGCGTTGGGCTTCAAACAGAATGAGGTCCACGAAACCGTGCGCGCCGCGCAGGCCGTGCTCGGCCCGCAAGCCACGGTCGAGGATTTGGTGCGGGCCTCGCTCAAAAAGGGGAACGGATGACGCCGGAAAGCCAGCCATCTTCGGTCGCCGGTTCGCCTGCGCCAAAGCCGCTCGGGAAGGCGCCCGTGACCGTGACCCCGCTGCCCAGGGGGCGCGCCGTGGTGGCGTTCCTGATCAGCCTCCTGATGCGCTTCATCACCGGTTCGCTGCGTTACCGGTGGCATTTTCAACCCGAGGTGCTGGTGCCGGATTCCGGCCCATTCATCTTCGCCATCTGGCACAACCGGTGCAGCGTGGCGCCGGCCATCTACAAGTTTGTCGTCAAAGAGCGGGGCGACCAGCGCATCCTGGCGGCCATCGTCAGCCTGAGCCGCGACGGCTCGGTGATGGCGCGGGTGATGGAACATTTCGGCGTGCAACCGGTGCGCGGCTCCTCGAGCCGGAGGGGCGGGCAGGCGCTGCTCGAACTCGCGACCTGGTCCGCGCGAGGCTATGACGTGGCCATCACCCCGGACGGTCCGCGGGGACCGCGTTATGTAGTGCAGACCGGCGCCATCAAGCTGGCCCAAATCACCGGGCGGCCCATCGTGCCGGTCTCGTATCGGGTGAACTGGAAGATCCGGGTGAACAGTTGGGATCGCCACATGATTCCGCTCCCGTTTGCCAGGATGGATTTCCGCTCAGCCAAGCTGCTGAGCGTGCCGCCCGAAGCCACCGAAGCGCAAATCGAGGAGCTGCGCCAGGAACTCGAACGGCGCCTGATGTCGATCACGGAGGATTGAAGCGGAATTCCGCAATAGGAACGGGGAGCGCACGCGGCCCGCGTGCCGGTTTGGGCGGCGCGCCCAAACCCTCGTCATACCATTTCTGCCCGCGTTCAGCGCGAGATAGTCTGAGGGATGAGGTTTTCGGCGAGCCGCCGAAAACGACACGCCAGCGGCGTGTGCTCCACGTTGCGGTCGGGCCGTGCCCCGACTCCCACTGCGGAGTTCGAGTCGAAGCGGGCCGTGTTTGAACTTGGAGCTTCCCCTTCCTCCCGGCACATTCCCGCGCATGAGTTTGCTGCCTTTTGGACAACTGTCGCCCGCCCGCCCCCGCCGCTTCGTTCCCGCCCAAATTGACCTGGGTGAGTGGACGCAGATCGATCCGCTTTTCCACTCGCTGGAGCAACGCGCGGCCGCCTGCGCCTCCGCCGCCGACCTCGAACGGTGGCTGCTCGACTGGGGTGAATTGAACGCCGCGCTGGATGAGGAGGGATCGCGCCGCTACATCGCGATGACCTGCCACACGGACAGCCCCGAGGCGGAGAAGGCCTACCTGCATTTTGTCGAGCACGTCGAGCCGCAGCTCAAGCCGCGGCAGTTCGCACTCGAAAAGATTTACCTCGAGCATCCGTTCCGTGCGCAATTGCCGGTTCGCCGCATCGAGGTGTTCGACCGCGACACGCGCGTCCACGTCGAACTCTTTCGCGACGAGAACGTGCCGCTCGAAACCGAGGATGCGAAGCTCGGCCAGCAATACCAGAAGATCAGCGGCGCGCTGACCGTGCAGTTCCGCGGCGAGGAGAAAACGCTGCCGCAGATGGCGCGCTTCCTCGAAGACCCCGACCGCGCTCTGCGCCAGGAAGCGTGGGAACTCGTCGCCCGCCGACGTCTCGAGGAAAAGGAGAAGTTTGAGGAGATCTTCGATCAACTGGTCCGGCTGCGCGAGCGCAGTGCGGGCAACGCGGGCTTTGGCAACTATCGCGATTACGCCTTCCGCGCGAAGTGCCGCTTCGATTATTCGCCCGAGGATTGCGCGCGTTTTCACGACGCCATCGAGCAGGAGATGATGCCGGTGCTGCGCAGTTTGCAGGCCCGCCGCCGCGAGCAGCTCGGGCTGGAGCGTCTGCGCCCGTGGGATCTCGCCGTCGATCCGTTCAACCGTGCGCCGCTCCGTCCGTTCGCGGATGTCTCCGAGATGGTGGCGCGCACGCAGACCATCTTCGACCGTCTCGATCCGCAGCTCGCGGCCGGCTTCCGCCAGATGCAGGATTTGCGGCTGCTGGACCTCGACAACCACAAAGGCAAGGCGCCCGGCGGCTACCAGTCCACGCTCAACGAGGCGCGGTTGCCGTTCATCTTCATGAACGCCGTCGGCGTGCAGCGCGATGTCGAGACGATGCTGCACGAGGCGGGACATGCGTTTCACGCGCTGGCCACGCGCGACGAGGATTTCACGTATTACCGGCACGCGCCGATCGAGTTTTGCGAGGTCGCGTCGATGAGCATGGAACTGCTCGGCAGCGAACATCTCGACACGTTCTACGCGCCCGCCGAGGTCCGACGCGCCCGCCGCGATCATCTCGAAGGCATTGTAAAATTCTTCCCCTGGATGGCCATCATCGACGCCTTCCAGCACTGGGTCTATTCACATCCGGGTCACCCGCGTGCCGAGCGCACCGCCGCGTGGCTCAGCCTCATGGATCGCTTTGGCGATGACGTGGACTGGAACGGCTGGGAGGCTTCCCGCGCGCACTTGTGGCATCGCCAGCTTCACCTGTTTCTCCACCCGTTCTACTACGTGGAATATGGCATCGCACAGCTCGGGGCGTTGCAGGTGTGGGCCAACGCAAAACGCGATCCGGCGGAAGCTCTGCGGGCCTATCAGCGCGGACTGGCCCTCGGTGGTTCGCGTCCGCTCCCGGAACTCTTCGCCGCCGCCGGCTGCCGATTTGCGTTCGACCGGGAAACCATCCGCCCGCTCATGCAACTCGTGCGCGACGAAATGGGAAATCTGGCGTGAAAGGCGGGGCAAGGTTTCAGGTGGAATGCTTCCACGAACAGGTCTGAAACTGCTTCGGTTCCCTGAAGCCCTTGACGCCAAGCCGCAAAGACGCGGAGCCGCAGGAGTTTCTCAAAGAACAGTTCTCACCCAGCGGGTGCAACTGCTGCGGCTAGACCCGGAAACAAGCGGTCTGAAGTCCACGCGCCAGGCGCAGTGCGCAGATGCGCTCCGCCCCCCCGGATGGGATTCTTCGCTGATTTCGACGCGGACTCCCTGCTTAAGTCACTCCTCCCATGCTGACCGTGAATCGAATATTGGGCGTTGGCGGTTTGGTGGTTTCTTGTGCTGTTCTGATGCCTCCAGGTCTTGCCGCCGACCGCGCGTGGCAATCCGGCAAGGGATATCGCTGGATGACGCTGGATGTTCCCAAGGCGGGCCGCGCGGGTTTCGCCCTGCTGCCACCGGAACAGACCGGCATCCTCTTCACCAATCAGATCTCCTACGAACGCTCGCCGACCAACCAGATTTTGCTGGAAGGCGGAGGTGTTACCGCGGGCGATTTCGATGGCGATGGCCTGGTGGACCTCTATTTCTGTCATGTGGACGGAAGAAATGCGCTGTTCCGGAATCTGGGGGGTTTCAAGTTTCAGAATGTGACGATGGAGACCGGAGTCGGCTGCACCCACCAGACGTCGCGGGGCGCAGCTTTTGCGGACATCAACGGGGAGGGCGCGCTGGATCTGATGGTCACCTCCCGGGGCGGCCCCAACGCCTGCTTCCAGAATGATGGCCAGGGCCATTTTCAGGACATCACCCGGGAGGCCGGTGGCACTTACGCCGAGATTGCCAACTATGCCGGACTGGACGCCAGCGATTGGACCTGGGGCGCCGGGGTGCCTGACACGTCCGGACCCGGGCTGAGTGGTGGGAAACCGGCCGCCACTACGCGTAAATCCTTTTAGCCGCCGATGAACACCGATGGACGCAGATACCGAAGGAATGATTTCCCCTCGTCCGTTCATTCCTTGGCTGATACCCGCATCTGCCTTCAGAACCTCTGCCGGACGAATTCATCCGCAACCATCTGCTTTCACCTGCGTTACAATCGCGGAAGCTGGGTTCAGCACCGGCCGGCGAAAAGGCATGGACGGGAGGAACGCGCCAACTGGGCAGCGCCGGTCCGCCCGCGCGTTGCGGCGCGCACCGGCCAAAAGAGCCGTCCGGCGATGTCCTGAGCTCGTGGGCGGAGGTGAAGGCAGGCCGGGCCATGCTGCCGGCAAAAACGACATGTTCACGCTTCGGTTAATAAGTTTATAGAACAGAGTTCTTAAATGCGGATAATAATGTCTTCTTTATTCTTGACCTCGGCATCATCATTTTGTTAAACAGTTACAGAAGCGCATGATGTGTCTATCCCAGACCACAGGTTATGCCATCCGGGCACTCGGTTGCCTCGGGGATGAGATGTGCCATCCACATCTGATCCGGGATGTCGCCAAATGCAGCGGCGTCAGCAAGCCCTACCTCGCCAAGGTATTTAACAAACTGGCCATCAATGGCTTGGTTGTCTCAAAGCGGGGCTACCGCGGGGGGATCACCCTGTCGCGTCCGGCGGATGAAATCACCCTGCTGGAAATCGTCAAGGCGGTTGAGGGCGAGAAATGGATCGGTTCGTGTCTGCTCGGCATCGAAGATTGCGAGGCGAGCCGGATGTGCCCGACCAGCGCCCTGTGGAAGCGGGTTTCGCAGGAAATTGAGACTGTTCTGAGAACCACGACTTTGGCCGCCGTGATCACCGCCACGAGGGATGGACGGAAGCGTGCTTCGGTGGGCAGGGCGGGTAATTGTTGACGTCATCCTGTCCCGGGCGCCAAATAACTGATGCGGTCGGACGAGGCAGAGCGTATATGTCGTCGTTCTGGCTTCGTGATCGTCAGAAAGAGTCCTGTCGAGCGGACCAGCCGCCATCCCGCCGATGACGGTGAATTTGACGGAAGTCATCCCACCACGCGTCTGTGGTCGGATAGCTTCCGGCGAAAATGGCGGCGCAGTGAATGCGCTTCCAAGCAAGTGCAAACGAAGACAAACCGAGAAACTGGTGTAAAATAGTGCCCATGAAAACGCTAAATCTTTTCGTCCTCACGGCGGCGGCGAGTGTCGCCTTGCTGGCTCAGCCCGCAATCTCGCAGAACATCGGCGTGGAAGGCTCCCCTCACGATTTCTCGCAAATGACTTGGAACACCCGCCGGGGCGTCTGCAGCACTTGTCATGCAGCGCATAATACTGACCCAAAACAGCTTATCCCGTTATGGGCGCACGCGACGTCATCCTCGGCAACATTCATCCCCTACACCAGCCCGTCGATTAACTTCGTCCCGGGGAATCCGGATGGCACATCGCTGGCCTGCCTGAGCTGCCACGACGGCACTGTCGCCGTCAATCAAGGCATCAATGGACAGATCGGCACCCCCTTGCAATTCATCGATCCGGGTGCGCAAATCGGACCGGACCTCCATACCACTCATCCGATCTCATTTGACTACACTCCGACCCTGGCCACCGCGGACGGCAGCCTGGAGAATCCGGACACCTACAAGATTGGCGATCCGAAGTCCGTCATCACGGTGAATAACGCCCCGGTTCCCGTCACCGGTTGGTCGGGGACAAGTCTTTCGGGCAAGACCATCAAGCAGGCGATGTTGACGGGCACGAGCGGCTACCGGATGCAGTGCTCCTCGTGCCACGACGTGCATAAGCTGGTGGGTTCCGCTCCAAGCAGCGGCATCCTGGCGAAGATCAGCGGTACCGATCTCAACAACCGCGGCAGCCTGCTTTGTCGCACCTGCCACGTCAAATAGGGCCAGAACCAGAAGGACTCGATTTTTCAAGATCATGGCCCGGCAGCAGGATCGCTTCTCCCTTGACCTGCTGCCGGGCGCTTGTTTTTCGCGGTTCGCTCGCCCCGCGGCATGGCAGCAGCAAGGATCAGACGTTTCTGCGTCGCCGCAATACTCGAATGCCTGCTTCGGTTGTCCCACTTGGTAAACGCGACGCAAAACCCGGCGAGGGCGCGCGGTTTCGCAGATTGCCAGTCAGCCACCGTAATATCGGCCTTGGCGACATCACGCCGCGCCGGTAATACTCGTGTGACAACCCATGAAGATGAACATGAAATCACCTGAACGAACCATCAGGAAGCTGGTTAATCGATGGATCGCGCTGGGTTCGATTTGCCTGGCGGTCGGGTGCGTCTCCCAGACCAAGAAGCAACCCCCGGGAGTCACCTTCTTTCCGCCGCCCCCGGACGAGCCGCGCATTCAGTTTCTGACCAGCCTCAATTCCGAGGACGACCTTGGCCCGCAGAGTAAATTCAGCGAGTTTGTGGTGGGCAAGGAAAAGGTCTTCCGCCCGCTCTGGAAGCCTTATGGAGTTGCCGTCCACAGCAACAAACTCTACGTCTGCGATACGCAACCGGCCAATCTGGCGGTCATTGATCCGGCGGCGAAGAGATTCCGGTATATCAAGCCGACCACTCAGGAGTCTGCCATGAAGCTGCCCATCGGCGTGGCCGTGGACACGGACGGCACCATCTACGTCACCGACACAGGTCGCGAGCAGATTCTCCTCTACACACAGGAGGGCAATCTCGTCGGCGCGATGGGCAAAAAAGGTGAGATGCGGCCCTGCGGCATCGCGCTGACGGCGGATCGCCTTTATGTGACGGACCTCTCCAATCACTGCGTCCGGGTTTATGCCAAAGCCACCCGCGAGTTGCTTTTCACGGTCCCGCGCCAGTCGGATCCGAAGTTCAAACTCTTCTCCCCCACCAATGTGACCGTGGACCAGCAGGGGCGAATCTATGTTTCCGACACCGGTGGATTCTTCGTCAACATCTATGATGCCGAAGGGAACCATCTCCGGACCATCGGTGAACTGGGAATCGAGCCGGGCCGCTTTGCACTGCCCAAAGGCATTGCCGTGGATCGGGAAAACCGGATCTACGTGGTTGACGCCGCCACCGCGGTCATCCAGGTCTTCGATTCGGAAGGCCGGCTGCTGATGTATTTCGGGGAGCCGAAATCCAGCGGTCCCGGCGGTTTGTATCTGCCCGCGGGCATCGCGATCGATTACGGGCACATTCCCTATTTCGAGAAGTTCGCCGCACCCGGCAAAAAGCTGGAATTCGTCATCTTTGTCACCAACCAGGCAGGGCTGCAAAAGGTCAGCGCGTACGGGTTCCTGCGCAAAAAGTAGCCGTCGAAAAACCGCCGGGGCACCGCCACAACTCGATTGAATTCTGCCTCTTCCAAAACTGCCGCCGGGCAACGTGCGGCCGTCCGATGGCGGGTGGCTTTGGCAGGAGCCATTGTCGCCCTGCTCATTGGGTGCAGTTCGCAGACCAAGCAGAAATGGATCGCCACTTTCTTCGATGGCGTGCCGCAGAGCGGAGGTCACACGAATCGGCCAACCGTCCGCTACGACGACGACGGGCGCCCGATACAGGAAACACCCGAGCGAGCCACCAACTACGCGGCGGCGCTGGCGCCCTTCTTCGTGCCACATCCCCCCTTCGAACAGAAGATCTGCACCGACTGTCACGAATCGAAGTTCTCCGTCAAGTTGAAGGGCACGGAGAAGCAGGTCTGTTTCGCCTGCCACACCGATTTCATTGCCAAGGCTCCGGTCAAACATCTGCCGGCGGACAACGGCGAATGCACTGCCTGTCACGATCCACATGGATCGGCCTTTCCCGTGATGCTCGTGCGCACCGGCAAGGAGTTGTGCTTTGATTGCCACGATGACGTCCTTGGCAAGGGCCGCTTCAAGCACAAGCCGGCCGAATCAGGGGAATGCTCGACCTGCCATAACGCTCATGCTTCCACGAACAAGTTCCTCCTCACCCGCTCCGGCCAGAGTCTTTGCTTTGACTGCCATCAGGGCGTTCTGACCAAGGGCGTGAAATTCAAGCATGCGCCGGCGGAAATGGGCGAATGCACCTTCTGCCACAACTCTCACAGTTCTGATAACAAGTTCCTCCTGGCACGCACCGGCCCGAAACTTTGTTTCGATTGCCATGAAGACTTTCTCACCCAGGCCAGGTTCAAGCACCCGGCGGTCGAGGACTGTTCGGCCTGCCATCTTTCCCACCAGGCAAACGAACCGTTTCTGCTGGTCAAGCAAAGCCAGCAATTGTGCTACGGCTGCCACGTCCGGCAAGACATGGTGGATCTCAAAGGGCACGCCGGAATGGGCAACGCATCTTGTTTGAAGTGCCATGATCCGCACTTCGGCACGGAGCGATACCTCCTGAAACCCGGAGCGCCTCGTCCAGGCGTCAACCAGGCGGCAGCGGTTCTGTCCTCCGCTGCGATCAGATGACCCCGAACCTCCGAGATCAACGGTGGAGGTGGATCGCCTTATGCACGGTCTTCGGAACCGCCACGAAGAGCCTGCCCCAGCAACGGCCCGCCACCATCGAGGAGCCCCGGCTGCTCAGGTTTCAATTGAGGGACGTCAGCACCGGGGTCTATAGCGAAGGATCGTTTGAGCGAGCCCACTATGACGGCGGCCGCGTCACCGCCAGCAGCAGCCGTGTTTTCGTCGGGCCACTGCTCGGAGTGAACTTCGATGGCTCGGTGTACCATCCGAACCTCATGACCTACCAGGTCATCAGCGAAGGCGCCTTTGGCTGGGCTGGTAATTATGGCCAGTCCGGAGGCACCTCGTATCAACAAAACGAGTTCAACTACCTCGGGCGCTTCAATGCCAACGCAAACTTTCTGGCGAACAAGCCTTACCACGCCAATCTTTTCGCCAACTACGACCACACCTATCAGGACAACGATTTCTTCACCCGCCTGATCGTCGATCAATGGCGTTATGGCGGTCAGGCCGCCTACCAGAAGGAGGAGACTTTCGCTGTGTCGGCCAACTACGCGCACCGCGATGAAACCACCTACGGATACAGCGGGATCTCGCATTCCGATGACGACACCGTGGTCCTGAATGCTCGCAATGATCGCCACACGGGCGGCACCCAACTGAACTACACTTACTACAACTACAACCGCGTGGACTACGGGATCGGCTCCGGTGGAGACAATAACACCATCGCCCTGGCGGATAGCGAGCGATTGGGCAGTCAGGAGCAAACCAAGCTGAATTCCAGGGCCAGTTTCACGCGCAACGACTTCAATGGCGTTCCCTACGATCAGATTTCGTCCGGCGCCAATTTGACGACGGAACACCGCGAAAACCTGACCAGCCTCTACGAGGCCACCTATGACCGCTACACGACCGGCGACTTAGAGACAGACGGCATTTACGGGCAGGCGCAACTGCAGCACCGGCTCTATGACAGCCTGACATCGACCCTGATCGCCCAGGGTGCGGATTTCGAATCATCGGATCGTTTCAACTCCGGTTACACCCGCAACTATGGCGGTGGTTTCGGACTCGCCTACACCAAGGAACTGAGCAGCAGCTCACGGCTGCGCATCGACAACTCGTTCCTGCTCCAGCACGTCGATCAGAAAAGCATCGGCGTTGCTGAAAACGAGCGGCATAGCTTCGTGGGAGGATCGACGCCAAACAGCTTCTTCCTGAACCTTCCCTTCGTGGATGAGACAACCATTGTCGTGTGGAATGTCACCCGGACGCGCCTGTATTTTCGCGGCATCGATTACCTTGTCTTCCGCAACGGCTCGCTCACCGGGATTCAACGCATCGTCACCTCCGACATCGATCTCGCGGTCGTCGTCGATTACCGGGCCGCACCGACTCCGGCAGGCAGCTACGAATCCTTGACTGATCAGTGTGGCGTCCGGTTCGACTTCCTCGACAACCTGTGGGGCGTGTACGGGCGGGCGCAATGGTTCATGAACAACGCGCCGCGGGATCTGCGCGTCCAGGACGTCGTCTCTTACACCGTGGGAACCGATGTAACCTGGCGCTGGATGCGCGCGGGGGCTGAATACGCGATCTACGATTCCACTTACTCCAGCTACCGGGTGGCCCGGCTCTTTCAGGGCGCCAGTTTCGATTTGGACGAGGCATCCTCCCTCAGCCTGGAGTTCTCACAAAGCTGGACTGACTACACCGACGCCGATCGCGCCCAACAGGAGTATCGATTCATCACGCGTTATCACCGAAACCTGTCGAGCCGTCTTTGGCTCAATGTGGATGCCGGTGTGGACTTCCTGAACGATTCCGCTCTCGTCAATCGCACGCTCGCGGTCTTTCGTCCGTCCATCCGTTACGTCGTCGGCCGGACCACCATCAATGCCGAGTACGACTTTGAATACAACGCTTACATGAACACTCAACAGCAGGCGAGGCACTTGTTCCGGGTGAGTGTCAAACGGGTGTTTTGACATGTGGCATCGCCTCTCTCCAATGCGGCTACCAATCATGGCGAAACAATTTGCAGGCAGGCCGCGTCTGTCCCCAGCGCGCCATTGGTTGGCCCGCGGAAGTCCGGCGCGCTGGGACAGGCGCGCCCTTCCTCTCAGCATTGAGACGGTGGTGCGGAGACTTTCGCAACGACTAATAAGTGCGACCGCAGGCTTCCGGCGTCCTTTCCACCTCCTTCCGGAGACGATGCCCCTGCTCGCTCTCGGGTTGGCGTGGTTGGGAGGGCTCTCTGGTTGCGCCGGTCTCAAGACGGAGCCACCGGCAGCCTCGGCGCGCGAGGAAATCATCTGGCCCGCCCCGCCAGCGGAACCCCGGGTGACCCTGGCCCAGGTCATTGGACGCCCTTCGGATGCCGGCGTCACTGTCTCGGGATTCAGCCGCCTGGCCAATTGGATCACCGGTGCGGACAAGGGCAATGAGCCATTGGTCAAGCCATTCGGCCTGGCCTTGGATGAGAAGGACAACCTCTGCCTCACAGACACCGGGGCCAACGCCGTCAGCTATTTCGATCGCACCCGCAAAACCTGGCAGCGCTGGCAAAAGGTTGGCGGCGTCCGGTTCATTTCGCCGGTCGCGGTCGCGTCGCGGAACGGCCTGTTCTTTGTGGCCGATTCGGGGCGGGCGAGCGTCGTGGTGTTCAATCTCAAGGGCCAGCTTCAATTCGAGATCACCAATCACCTGGCGAGGCCGTCCGGCCTGACCATCGTGGACAAGCGTCTGCTGGTGGCGGATTCCCAGCGGCATTGCGTGGTCAGCTTCGATCTGACCGGACACCACCTGTCCGAGTTCGGCCGCCGCGGCTCGGACGTGGGTGAGTTCAATTTCCCGACCCATATCGCCGCCGACAAGTCGGGCCAGCTTTTCGTGACGGATTCGATGAACGGACGGGTGCAGGTGTTCGATGCGGACGGACGGTTCAAAAACCAGATTGGCGCCGGCGGGGATGCGCCGGGGAATTTCAGCCGGCCCAAAGGAGTCGCGGTGGACTCCTTCGGTCATGTTTATGTGGTGGATGCGCTCTTTGACAACCTTCAGATTTTTAACGCCGAGGGACGTTTCCTGCTGAACCTGGGCGAATCCGGAAGCAAGCCCGGCCAGTTCTGGCTGCCCAACGGCGTCGCCATCAGCGGGCGCAATGAAATCTTTATTGCTGACTCCTACAATCGCCGGGTGCAAGTTTTGCAGTACATCGGACAACCATGAGAGCGACGTTGTTTACCATCCCGTGGCGCCGAAACAGTCATCGGCTAAGATGCCTCGCCGGCGTGGGCACCGTTCTTGTCATTGGCCTCTGGTCCACCCCCGTCCGCGCCGATGGCCTCCTCGGTTCCAAGCATGATCTTTCGGTCGCCGGGCCCGGTCCCATCAAAGCCGCGACGGAGTCTGAAGTTTGCATCTTCTGCCACACGCCGCACCGCGCGGCCAGCGAGACCCCGCTCTGGAATCGCACCGCCTCGGCGGCAAACTACACTCCCTACAGCAGTTCGACCGCCAAGGCCGTGATGGGGCAACCGACCGGTGCGTCCAAACTTTGCCTGAGCTGCCACGACGGCACCGTGGCCCTGGGCATGGTGAGCAGCCGTTCCTCACCGATGCAAATGCAGAGCGGCGTCACCACCTTGCCAGTGGGACCAAGCCGGCTCGGGACCGATCTTTCAGACGATCACCCCGTTTCGATCACTTACGACAACAGCCTCGTCGCAGCCAACGGGCAGTTGAGGCTGCCCAGCACGCTCACCGGCAAAGTGCGTCTTGACCATAACAACCAGATGCAATGCACCTCCTGTCACGATTCGCATGACAACAAGTATGGAAAGTTCCTCGTGCAGGACAACACCGGCTCGGCGCTCTGCGTCACCTGCCACAACCTGAATTTCTGGCAGGCCTCGGCCCATCGCACCTCGACCAAGACCTGGAACGGCTCGGGTGTGGATCCCTGGCCCCACACGGAAGCCACCACGGTGGCGGCCAATGCTTGCGAGAACTGCCATGCGCCTCACTCGGCCGGCACCAAGCCCCGCCTGCTAAACTTCGTCGACGAGGAAAGAAACTGTTTCTCCTGCCATAGCGGCACGGTGGCGTCGCGAAACATCCAGGCGGAGTTCAACAAGTCCAGCGTGCATCCCATACTCAACACCACCGGCCTGCATGACCCGGCGGAGGATCCCGTGAATCCATCGCGCCACGTCGAATGCAACGACTGTCATAATCCCCACGCCACCCGATCGTCCTCCGCCACCGTTCCGCTTGCTTCCGGCGCGCTGGCCGGTCTCACGGGCGTCAATGCCACCGGCGGGGTAATCACACCCCTGACCAAAGAATTTGAACTTTGTTTCCGCTGCCACGCCGACAGCGTTGCGCGCGGCCCGGCTCGGGTGCCACGCCGGGTTTCGCAGACCAACACCCGGTTGGAATTCACCCCGTCAGCCGCATCCTTTCACCCGGTGGTTTCGGTGGGGCGGAATGCGAACGTGCCCAGCCTGATCGCGCCGTGGACGACCTCCAGCCTGATGTATTGCACGGATTGTCATAACAACAACCAGGGGCCGGGCGCGAACGGCGCGGGCCCGAAGGGACCGCATGGCTCGATTTACACGCCGATCCTGGAGCGCAGGCTGGAGTTGACCGACTACCAGGCGGAGAACGTGGCCATCTATGCGCTCTGCTACAAATGCCATGATCGGAACAGCATCCTGGGCGATCAGAGTTTCAAGGGGCATCGGCGACACATTGTCGAAGAACAAACCGCCTGCACCACCTGTCATGATTCCCACGGTGTGGCGGCCACCAGCCATCTGATCAATTTCAACAGCACCTATGTCACGCCGTCCTCCAACGGCCGGCTGGAATTTGTGGATACCGGCACCTTCCGGGGGAACTGTTCGCTGCGCTGCCATGGAGAGGACCACCGGGCCGAATCCTACCCCTGACCAACAACCTCACTCTCAAACCAAACCTTAACCATCTGCATCTCCATGAACGCAATAGCTGACCGTCACCTTCGTCTGCAAAGGGCTGACTCATTCACGCGGCTCCCGGCTCTGCCTTGCCGTGGTGGAAGCTGCGCCGTTTTTGGTTGGATGGTGGATCCGCACCAGAGCCTGTGCGCAGCCGTCGCCGCGCTGTTCCTCGTGATGACGTTGACCTCTGCGGTGGCTGCCGAAGCGGCGAAAACCACGCCCAAGAAGCGCAGCGGAACGCCGATTCCGACGGTGAAGACAAACAATCTGGCGCCGCTCGCTGCGGGCGTGAAAGCAATCTCCTCTCACAGTCCATTTGAAGCCGGCGACTGCAGTCTCTGCCATCAGAACAAGGATCCGAAAAATCCCGGCCCGGTGACCGTCCCCGGCAATGAGTCCTGTCTCGAATGCCATGAGGACTTCAAGGCGGTGATGGGACGCAAGTTCAGCCACGTCGCGGCCAAGGAGAACTGCGGCAGTTGCCACAATCCGCACAACTCCGCGCAACCCAAGCTCCTCGTCGAGGAACTCGGCGCCTTGTGCAACAGTTGCCATGCGGACATGAAGACCATGACGACGGAAGCCAAGGTCAAGCACGACGCCGTCACGACGGGACAGAAATGCTCCAATTGCCATGATGCCCACGGGGCCAAGGTCGAGCATCTGCTCACCAAGCTGCCGTTCGACCTTTGCATCAACTGCCACGGCAAGGACGGCGTCCTCGATCACGACGGCAAGAAGCTCACCAATTTCAAGACGCTGCTCGCGGAGAATCCGGAACATCACGGCCCCGTGGCTGACAAGGACTGCAGCGCGTGCCACAACCCGCATGGCGGCGAACATTTTCGTCTGCTCAACTCGGAGTATCCGCAGCAGTTCTATTCCGCCTATGATCCGAAGCTCTACGCCCTGTGCTTTGAGTGCCACGAGGAACAGATTCTCAAGGATCCCACCACCAAGAACCTCACGCTGTTCCGCAATGGCGAGATTAATCTGCACTATCTCCACGTGAACAAGGCCGAGCGCGGGCGCACCTGCCGGGCCTGTCATGAAGTGCATGCCGCCAAGCAGACGCACCAGATGCGCGACGGCGTCCCCTACGGCGCCAAAGGCTGGACCTTGAAAATCAATTACACCAAGACCCCCTTCGGCGGAACCTGCGACAAGACCTGCCACGAAACCAAGAGCTATACCAACAAGGTGTTCACCGCCATCGGCAAACCTGCCAACCAGAAATAGGAGGAAGAGATCATGCGAAACCTCGTCACCGTTGCCGCTGCCGCCGCCGTCATCTCGGCGTCATCCGCGTGGGGTTTTGCGAATGCCGCGGTGGGGACCGTGATCGCCAATCAGGAAATGCCCACCGTGGACGGCACACGGCATCTCCTGCTGACCAATGCGACGGCGAATGTCTTCGTGTTCTTCCGGCCCGGTCAGGAGCACTCCCGGGCGACGCTGGAACAGGTCGCACGCTGTGCGAAGGACATGGCCGACAAATCGGTCCACTGGGTCGCCGTGGTTTCGGACCGCTACGCCCGGGAGAAAGTCGAGACCGACATCAAGGAAACCGGGCTTGCCATGCCGGTGCTCATCGACGAAGGCGACGCACTTTACGGACGGCTCGGCGTCGCGCTTTGTCCGGTCACCGGGATCACGGACCGCGACCACAAACTCGCGGCCTGCGTTCCGTTCACCAAGGTGAATTTTCCGGTGATTCTGCAAGCCCACGTCCGGCGGGTTCTCGGGGAAATCAGCGACAAGGAACTGGCGGAGGCCATCGATCCATCTGCCGCCATCCGGAGTGGCGAGGGCGCGGGCGCGCGCCAGCAAATGAAGCTCGCAGAAAAGCTCCGACAAGCCGGGAATATTGAAAAAGCGCTCGAATTTGCCAGGAAGAGCATCGAGAAGGATGCCTCGGCCGCCGCGCCCCACATCTTGATCGGGCAGATCCTGGCCGGGCAGGGAAATCGCGGCGAGGCGCTCAAGGAATTTGCACTGGCGCTGAAACTTGAACCGGCCAACACCAATGCTCTGGTCGGAGCCAAGGCTTTGCGCGACGGTCCGCCTGGTGCCAAATGATCCCGGATGAAACCGCCGGGCGCCTTTGCCTGTCACCAAATCCGGCGGGCGATCATCCGAAGTCATGGGTGACGGGTGAAGATTCTAAGACTTGTAACCGTTCAAATCGAAAGGCAGTTATGAAAATGGCCCATCGTTTACCGCGTATCATCATCGTGCCGGTTATCCTCGGCGCCGTGGCCATGATTACTTTGGTGGCGGCCAGCGGAGGAGCTGAACCCGTGCTGCCGCCCGCTTCGCCTGCACTCCCGGTGATGGGCGTGACGGACAATTCCGCGCCCGATTCGTTGCATCCGTTTTTCATGCCGGAAAGCGTTTTGACGGCCGAGCAACGCGCCCGATACCGCGCCGCGGTGGAAGCCAGCCGTGGCCGGGTGCAGGAACTCGATGCCCAGTTGCTGGTCGCCCGCCGCGAGCTGGATGAGGCTGTCCTCGCCGAGCACTTGGACGAGCTACAGGTGCGCGAAAAGGCGAAGGCCATTGCCCATTTGGAAGGCGAAAAAGCAGTGCTGCGCGCCCGCGCCTTCGCCGCGATTCGTCCCACCTTGACGCCCGAGCAAGTGGGCTTGCTGAAAGCCCGCAACGCGGTTCCCCGCCCCAAGGCGACGCCCGAGCAGATGGAGGCGAGGCGCAATGAGGTGAAGGCCCATCTGGAGACGCGTCTGGCGGAGGAGCACGAAGCGAAGCGTCAGCAACTGGCCGTGAAGCTGGAAGCTGAGATCGCCGAGTTAAACAAGAAGCAGGCCGGCGGAACGCTGACCGCTGATGAGAAGGACCGGCTGAGCCGGCTGGAGCGCATGCGAAACCACATCAAGAGGGGTGGCGAATAGCCGACGGGGCTCCGCAAACCTCCCCGCAAATTGCCGCGCTGGAGCAATGGACTGCTTTCGGCAGGACGATTTCCTTGGAGGGTCCGCCAAAGCCGATGGAGGCGGCGCCCGCTACGGCAAGAAGAAGCCGGGCGCAGCCCTTGGGCCACGCCCGGTGTGCGAAAAAATCCTCTGGCAAAGGCTTACTTCTTCAATGTGCGGAAGTAAGTAACGATGGCTTTGATGTCGTCGTCCGACACATCCTTGGCTGGCTTCATCAGCGTCTTGTCCCCGTCCATGAGGCCTTCCTTGATCGCCTTGAACGCCTTGTCGTCAGACACGGCCGCCTGATTCTTGGCGTCACTGTAATCCTTGATGTTCATCTTCTGGCCCATCTTGGTCTGGCCTTTGCCGTCTTCACCGTGGCACTTGGCACACTGGGCATCGTAAAGGGCTTTACCGTCTGCCGCGGACAGCGCGGCGGCGAACAGGAACATGGAGGCAGAGACTGTGAGGAGTGTTTTCATGATGCAATTTGGTTTCAATTTCGGGCGGAAGGGTATGGCCTCGATCCTCAGTAAATCGAGGATATTTTTGCTTTGGCTTCGTTGACGGAAACTTAGAAAGAGTGATGAACAGAGCATCTTTGCTTCTTCTCGCCGGAAGGAACGTCCTCCAGTTTCACTGGCAGCGTGGACAGACCCCGAAGAACTCGAGGCGATGGGTGATCGCCGTAAAGCCGTTTTGCGCGGCGAGGCGCTGCTCGATCTCGGAGGTGAAACATTCCCCGATCTCAACCACCGCGGTGCAGCGCGTGCAGATGAGGTGATGATGATGTTCGTCGGCGCCTTCCGCGAGCAGTTCAAATCGCGCCGCCCCGTCGCCAAAATCAAACCGTTTCACCAGGCCCATGTCCTCGAGCAGATGCATGGAGCGATAAACGGTCGCGAGGTCGCACGCACCCGGTTCAAGTTCGGCAAAGATCTCCCGGATGCTCAGCGGGTGCGCGTGGCGGACCAGGATGTTGAGAATGGACTGGCGTTGTCCGGTCAGCTTGCGGTCACGGCGGCGCAAACGGTCGGCGAGATCCGGCAATGGCCGCTCGCGGCGGGATGGTGCTTTCGCGCTAGGTTTCATCTCACCGGGTCGCATCAGCGGTTGGCTGATCGCCGCGGCGCGACAGTTTCAGGCCGAGCGAGAACAGGAAGAACAGCACACACATCAGCACGATGGCCGGGCCACAAGGCACGTCAAACTGATAGGCCGCCGCCATTCCGCCCACACCGCCCGCCAGGCCGAAGACCACGCTCCAGAGCAGTTGCTGCCGGAGGTTGCGGCTGAGATTGCGCGCCGCGGCAGGAGGAATCACCAGAAGGGCCGTCACGAGTAGAATTCCCAGCAAACGGATGCTCACCGCCACCGCGAGCGTGAGCACGGTCACGAAAATGAAGTTCATTCGCCGCACTGGCACGCCACAGACCTGCGCCAGATCTTCATTGAGCGTGAGCAGGCTGAACGGGCTGAGGTCAAACAACAGCCCTGTGGCCACCAACACGCAGAGCAGCGCCGCCAATCCGACTTCGCCCGGCCCAATCGCGAGAATGTCGCCAAAGAGATAGCGCTGGATCTCACCCGGGCGAATCTTGAGCAGGCTCAGGATGATCACCCCCAGCGCCACCGAACCGCTCAGGAGCAGCGCCATGATGGTATCGGTGGTCAACTCGGTGTGCTGCCGCAACCAGAAAACCGCCGCCGCGATCAGCAGGCTCACCGCCAGCAGCGGCACCGTCGGCTCGGCGAAGCCGAGGAGGAATCCCAGCGCCACCCCGATCAGGGCGCCGTGGGAGATGGTGTCGCTGAAAAACGCCATGCGCCGCGCCGTCACGAACACGCCCAGCAGCGCGCACAGCGGCGCGAGCAGCACCGCCGCGAGCATGGCGCGTTGCATGAAAGGCTCAGTGAACATGCGGATGCCCGTGATGATGGTGATGATGATACGGCGTCACATGAATCCCGTAGGCCTCCTTGAGTGAGTCTGCGTTCATGACCTTCTCGGGCGGACCTTCGCAGCAGATGATGCCGTTCAACGCGTACACCCAGTCAGCCTGGCGGTAAACCATGGAGAGGTCATGCGACACCATCACGACGGTCAGATGATGCCTCCGTTGGATGCCGGCGATGACGTCGTAAAAGGTCTGTTCGCCCGGCAGATCGACGCCCGCCATCGGTTCGTCGAGCAGCAGTAAATCGGGTTTGTGCAGCAGGCTGAAGGCAATGAGGACGCGCTGAATTTGTCCGCCAGACAACGCCGCCAGCGGCCGGTCGAAAAGCTTCTCCACGCCCACTTCCTCCAGCGCGGCGCGCAGCCGTTCGTCGGTGTGCTGGTGTCTCTGCCAGAACCAGTGGCGCGTCGCCTTCAGCCGGAGCGCCAGGAACTCGCGCACACTCAGCACGAAGCTTCGCTCCAGTTCAAAACGCTGCGGCACGTAGCCCACCCGCGCCGCCACCGCCGCCAGGTCCGGCTGGCCAAAGAGCCGGACTTCACCCCGCGAGAATTTCTGCAAGCCGAGCAGGCAACGCAACAGGGTGGTTTTGCCCGAACCATTCGGGCCGATCAGCGCGACAACTTTGCCGGCGGGCACCTGGAAGTTGACGCCGCGCAGCACCGGCACTCCGCCCAGCGTCACATGCAGATCATGCACCGCCACGGGGGCGCGGGCATCAAGAGAAACCTGGGGAGCCACGGTGTGCATCAGGGCAGGGTCTCGCGGAGAATACGGGCGTTGGCTCGCATCGCCGTGGCGTAGGCGTCGGATTTCAGCGCCTGGTTCTCCAAAGTGTCCAGCGTGGCAACGGGCACGTGCCAGTCGGACGCCAGCCGCTGGAGCAGCCGTGAGCGGACTCCGGGCTGGTCGAAGAGCGCCCGCACGCCTCGCGCGCGGCAGCGCCGGCTCAAGTCGGCGAGGTAGCGCGGGGCGGGATCGACTTCGGCCACCGGTTCGATGACACCGATCACGTCGGGCCCGTAACGGCGCGCGAAGTACGCGAACGCATCGTGCCACGTCACCACCGGCGCCGGGCGAACCGGCGCCAGTCCGCGCAGCAATTCAGCATCGAGTTCCTGCAATCCCTCGATGAACGCGCGGGCATTGGCCGCATAGGCCGCGGCGTTCTTTGGATCCGCCTGCTGCAAAGCGCGCAGAACATTGGTGGTGCCGTGCGCCAGCAAACGTGGATCCAGCCAGATGTGCGGGTTGAACCCGGCATCGTCGTGGTCATCCTGCTGGTTGTGGCGATGCACCCCGCTGCCGGAGGCGGGGATCAGTTGTTCCCGGCCGAGATCGGCCGAGAGTTCCACCATGGGTTTGGAGATGCCGACCTTGAGGAGCGCGCGGCCGAGCCACGATTCCATCCCGAGGCCATTGAGCACGAGCAGATCGGCGCGGGTGATTTTTGCGAGGTCCGTGCGGGAGAACTGGAAATCGTGCGGGTCAACCCTTCCGTCGAGCAGAATCTGCACGTCAGCGTTCGTCCCGGCCACGTTCAAGGCCACCACGGCCGGCGGGAAGAAACTCGCGAGCACGCGCAGTGGGGGACGATCCGCCGCTGCCATGTCGCCGGCCGAAAGCAGCAGGATAATCGAGAAGAAGGCGCGTATCGCCAGCCAGCTTGGTTTCACAAGAGACGCAGGCATCGGTCCTAATTGCAAATCATTTGCAATTGTGAATTCCAAAAAAGCCCCGCACAGGAGTGCGGGGCCGGGAAAGTTACTTCATCAGCAACATCTGCCGGGCGCGCTTGATGGCCCGGTTGAGGCGGCGCTGGTAGTGCGCGGGCAGACCGGTGTATTTGCGCGGCAGAATGCGCCCGCTGTCGGTGGTGAACTGTTTCAGCAGGGTGGCGTTTTTAAAGTCGAGGGCATCGGCTGTGAAATCGATCTTCGGCTTCGGACGGGGCGTGCGGCGTTCCGTCGTCGTCGAACGGCTGCGACTGCGGCGGCCGTCCTTCTTGTCGGTATGAGTTTTGCGTGGCATGGCAGTTTACTTGATTTCGCGGTGCAAGGTGTGACGCCGGAGAGCGGGGTTGAACTTCTTGATTTCCAGCTTCTCGGTCTTGAGCTTTTTATTGCGAGTGGTGGTGTAGCGCGAGGGGGATTTGCCTTCCTTGCGCGCTTCCGTGCACTCAATGGTGATGATTTCGCGGGGCATAAATTATTCCTTTTCCTTGACCGGCTTTTCCTCGACCTCATCCTCCTCTTCGACCTCGACAGCTCCGGCGCTGTCCACCGTGCCGAGGGAGCCGAGCCGGCGCTGGCGCAGGGCGCCGTCGCGTTCGAGTTGCGCCTGGGCTTCCACGGTGAAACGCGTCCAGGGAATCGCTTCGAGGCGGGCCTTGGGAATGGGTTTTCCAGTCAGTTCACACACGCCGAAAGTGTTCTTCTCGATCCGGCGGAGAGCCTCCTCGATTTCATAGACGGCGTCCTGATCGGAGGAAAGAAGGCTGAGGGCGAAGTCGCGATCAAAATTATCGGTTCCCGAGTCAGCCATGTGCAGACTGTAGCTATCCATCGACTCGGCGGATTCCTTGGCGAGTCCGCTCATCTGCAGGATGAGTCGCTCGCGAAGTTCAAGGAGGGTTTCGTAATATCCCTTCCACTCGGGCTTGATCTTCGCCCCCGAGGCCCACGGATGACCCGCTTTGACGACCGGCTTGCCTAGAATGGCGGCGGCGGTGGTCAGGGCCGGCCTCACCTTGCCCCCACCACTGCGTGGTGTCGGGGCCGGTGTCGGCGTAGCAATCTTTTTGATAGCGTGTTTCTTCTTCGTTGTCACAGTGAACCTGAGTTTTCCACCCCGACCGCGCTCCTAAGAACGTCGTCAGGTCGTTATCTTCCCGGTTCCGAGAGTGCGCGAATGTATCAAAGGGCATCGGAATATCCACAAAAAATTAAAACTTTTTTCCGCGGCGGACCGGGTGCGCTCGCGCCCCTAATGCAGGGGGTTTGCACGCAATTCTTCGGGCGGAATTTCCGCCCGCCCGATTCGTCTCGCCGCGGGATTTTTGGCGGGAGCCCGAGCCCGGCGTGGGGGCTGCTAGGTGCGGCAAAAATTCCTCGTGCCTTCCGGCAGGCCGATCACTACGGTGCCGACGCATTTATGGCCCTGCTTAATCCATTTGCCGCCCTGAGACCTCGGCCCGAACTCGCCGCCCGCATCTGCGCACTGCCCTATGACGTGATGTCGTCTGACGAGGCTCGCGCCATCGCCGCGGGCAACCCGCTGAGTTTCCTCCATGTGAGCAAGCCGGAGATCAATCTGCCTCATGGAACCGACCCATACGCGGAGGCGGTCTATGCACGGGGCCGGGAGAATTTCCGGCAGATGATCAAGGAAGGCGCGCTCCGGCAGGATGAGCAGCCAGCCTTTTATCTCTACCGCCAGATCATGGGGCCTCACGGCCAGCTCGGTCTGGTGGCGACCGCCAGATGTGAGGATTACCTCGCCGGCCGGATCAAGAAGCACGAGTTGACCCGCGTGGACAAGGAAGACGACCGGGTGCGCCACATCGAAACGCTGGATGCGCAGACCGGCCCGGTCTTCCTCACTTATCGCTCCGTGCCGGAACTGGAGGCACGCCTTAGCGCGCTCGCCGCCGGCCCGCCGGACGTTGATTTCACGGCGGAGGATGGCGTCCGCCACACCGCGTGGGTGGTGCGCGAGCCGAAGGACATCGCCTTCATCGAAGCAAGTTTCGCGTCCATCCCGTTCCTCTACATTGCAGATGGACATCACCGCAGCGCGGCGGCAGGTCGTGTTTTCCAGAAGCGCTCCGGCGCGGGGCAGAGCGCGCGTTTCCTCGCGGTGATCTTCCCACACCACCAGATGCAGATCCTCCCCTACAATCGGGTGTTGAAGGATCTCAACGGCCTCACGCCGGAGGTTTTACTGGAAAAACTCGACCGCGTGTTCCACCTCGCTGACCCCGGCGTGGCGCAGCCCACGCGCAAGCACGAACTTGGTTTTTTCCTCGGCGGACACTGGCGCACACTGACCTTCCGACCAGAATTCACCGCAACGCCGGACCCGATTGAGCAGCTCGATGTCACACTCCTGCAGAAGAATATTCTGGCACCGCTCTTTGGCATCGACGATCCGCGCACCAGCAAGCGCATCAACTTCGTGGGCGGCATCCGCGGCACGGGCGAACTCGAAATGCTGGTCAAGCGCGGCGACCACGCCTGCGCGTTCTCCATGTTTCCCACAAGCATCGAGGATTTGATGACCATTGCCGACGCGGGCGGAATCATGCCGCCGAAGAGCACTTGGTTTGAGCCGAAGTTACGCGACGCGATGTTTTGTCACCTGATTTGAGCGCGGCAGTAATCGCTCCGTGGGGCCTCAGGTCGCAGGCACGAGGCGTTGCAGAAACAGCGTGAAGGCGAAAAGTCCGGCGAAGGCCACATTCCACCCCAGCCCGCCGGCGCCCACCGCCAGCCAGTCCACCAAAACGATGCCCGCCAGCAATCCTCCCACGCACCGGCTGATGTGGCATTGCGCCGTCCAGTAAGCATGGCGCAGACAGAGCAGAATCCAGCAGCCCACCACCAGCGACAGCAGCACGCCGCGAAACATCCAATCTCCGCGATTGATGACCGAGGACAGCACCAGCGGCGCCGCCAGCAGGAGCGTCGGCCAGAAGCGCAGCGAGGCGGACCCCGTTTCCTTGCGCGCCAAAAAGCTTAGCCCGGCGACGTAGCTGCCCAACACCAGCGCGCTCCAGATCACCAGACCGGTTGGCCCGCGAAAGGTGGGCGTCGCCGCGAGCAACACCAGCAGGAAACGGCACATCGCCATCAACACCGGCGAGAACGCGACAATTTTGTGGACGGCGTCATAAACCAGGATCGCCGCAGACAGCAGCAGCGCCACGAACAAGGTGTCATTGCCCGGCACCGCCAGGCACGCCAACCCGGCACCGAGCAGCGTCAGACCCCAGCGCCACACGGAAGCCGCACCGATCAGACCCGAGGGAATTGGCCGCTCCGGCCGTCGCTGCCGGTCAAAATCGACATCGAAGGCGTCGTTCAAAAACATTCCACCGAGGTAGAGCAGCGAAGCGCCGAGAACGATGAAAACGAAATTTCCCCACAATCCGCCGCCGCCAATCAGCCAGCCCGCGAGACAGTTTGACCACACGGTGGGCAGATTCGAGACCCTGCCCAGAACGAGCAGCGTGCGCAGGTGATGTTGCCATCCGGTGGCCATGTCGTGGTGTGAAAGATAGAGGGAGGGAAGCCCCCAATTCAAAGCCCAAAACACTTCACGCCGCGAAAGTCCGCGAGCTGCCCCCACTCTTCTCTGCCGCCGGGCGGGCCAACCATCTTACTCCCGGCCAAGGCCGCGCTCGGCCAGTCGACCCAGCGTCCACGCATATTCCGCGACGAGTTGATCCACCACGTCGCGCTTCTTCAACTCCGGCGGGAGCACCTCCCACGTGTAGGTCTCCATCTCGAGATGCGAACAGAGCGAGGGCTCTCGGCCCAGTTCATCCAGCACGCCGAGCAGATGGTCGGCCGTCGTGTCAAACAGCACGGTTGGCGGGCTGTGCAGCGGGATGTGGTAGTGAATGCGCCACTCCTCGAATTTCGGATCACGGATGGCAGAATGCGGATCGAGTGCCGCCGGCAGATCCATGACTCGCGCCAGGCTGCCATCCGTCGCCCGCGCCACGACCTGATGGAAATACACCGGGTCTTGAAACGCGGCGAGCGACTGCAGCGTCTCGGCGGTGGGCCGGATCTTAAGAGCGTTGCTCAGGTGAATCTTGCTCAACTTCACCCCTGCTTCGCGCAATCTGCCGAGGGCCGCGCCCGCTTCCTCGAACTCGACGCCGAGATGGCAGCAGTCGTAGTTCACCCCGAGAAAGGCATCCAGGCGCGCATCGCCCGGCCGGTCCGCGCGGAGTTCCTCAAAATAACCCACCGTCTCCGCGCTCGTCTCCAGCGTGCAAAGCGGCTCCGGTTCGAGGCCAAGATGCAGGCCGCGTCCGCTGCGCTGGCTGGCGCGCTCGATATGCTCGACGCAGCGCCACAGATTCGCACGCGACTCGCGCCGCGCCGCCTCGGTGAGGTGGAAGCCTTTGAACGACACCGGCACCGTGCTCACGCTGCCCTCGACGCCTTGCGGGACAATCTCCGCGAGCAGATCAAACAGCCGGCAGGTGTAATCGAGCCGGTCGCGCGTGGTCCAATCCGGCGCATAGACCTGTTCCTTCACCCGCGTGCCGTGGAAGGCGCCGAAGGGAAATCCGTTGATCGTGAAAACGTAGCAGCATTCGCGATCCAGCCACGAGCGAAAGGCGCGCAGCGTGGTCTGGTCGCTCAACTCCTTTGCCGCCAGCGCGCCAAGGCGCAAGCCGATGGCGTAGGGCTTGCCCTCAGAGACGCGGTCGCGCACCGCGAGCGTGTGGCGTTGGAGGGCGGCGAAGATTTCGGCCCACGATTCGCCGCGATGGATGTTGGTGCAATAGGCGAGATGCAGCCCGTGCGACAGTTTCATGACGGCGGATGCTTCTCGCGATTCGCGGGGTGAATCCAGCAAAAACCCCGGGTAAGGCGCGTGTGTCTCAGCGCGCCGTCCGCTTGCCGGCAGCGGTCCGCGGCGAGCTGGGACAGACGCGCCCTACCCTGCAAGGTTGGCTTTCGCTCCTGATGAAAGTTTCCCGGGGTGACCGACAGGCTTCAAACCTGCCGCGTTTTCCAGCCGCCAGATGCCGGACGCGTGGGCAGCCGATCCGTCCGCGTCAAGCGTTCGCGGGCTTTGCGCCAGTCGCGCTCGCAGAGCGGCGGCAGGCGTCCGAGTTTCGGCTCCGGGCGCGCGGCCCGCAGCAGCGCGCGGATGATGAGCACTCCCAGCCACGAAAGGAGGAAACACAGCACCGGCCAGACCAGCCACCCCATCGCCGGCACGAAGATCAACCCCACCCCCATGGACACGAGCACGACGATGAATCCGGTTGCATCACGTCCGCAGCCGCAAAGGTGTTGGCAGAAACTGGTCCACATAAGCGCGTGCTTCGTTCGTTCGGCGTCTGCGAGGCGCGATCCCCTCATTCGAATTCCATCCGGCGGGCGATGGTTTCTCCACTGCCCGCGCGCGGCACGCTGGCGTTGCGCGCCCGGCCTTCCGCCCAACTGCGCAGGCGGTTGATCTGCTCATCCATCGTGCGCGCCAGCGGCACGGTTTGATGCAGGGATTGCCGCACATCTTCGGTGCCAAGTTCGCGCCGTTCGTAGAACACATCGTAGAGCCCGCTGATGATCGCTTCCTCGATTTCAGCTCCGCTGAAATCCTTGCTCGCCCCGGCCAGCGCGGACACGTCAAACAACTCCGGATCGCGCCCGCGTCGCGCAATATGAATGCGAAAAATCTCCTCCCGCTCCTCCGGCGATGGCAGATCCACGAAGAAGATTTCGTCGAAACGCCCCTTGCGCAGCAACTCGGGCGGGAGTTCGGATATGTCGTTCGCCGTCGCCATGACAAAGACCGGCGCGGTTTTCTCTGACATCCAGGTGAGGAATGTGCCGAAAACGCGCGCCGTCGTGCCGCCATCCGTGCCGCCACTGCTGCGGGAACCGGCAAACGCCTTGTCGATTTCGTCCACCCACAGGATCGCCGGCGCCACCGACTCCGCCACGGCGATGGCTTTGCGGATGTTCTCCTCGCTCGATCCGACAAGGCTGCCGAAGACGCGCCCGATGTCGAAGCGCAGCAGCGGCATCTGCCAGAGGCTCGCGACAGATTTCGCGCACAGGCTCTTGCCACAGCCTTGCACCCCCAGCAGCAGAATGCCCTTGGGCGGCGGCAGACCGAAGGAGCGAGCCTCCGCAGTGAAGGCCGCGCCGCGTTTGTTGAGCCAGTCTTTGAGCATCGCCAGACCGCCCACCCGCGAGAAGTCCTCGCTCGTCGCATAGTATTCGAGCAGGCCGCTCTTGCGGATGATCTGCTGCTTCTGGGCAAAGACCTCGTTGACGTCATCGCCGCTGAGGCGTTCATCTTTGACGATGATCTTGGCGAAGACGTTTTCGGCCTCGCCGAGCGTGAGACCGAGCGCAGCCAGCAGGAGCCGCTCGCGGCCGGCATCGTCGAGATCAATCTTTACCTGCTTGAACTGCCGCACATCCTCGATGATGCGGTCGAGCAACGCGCTGAGTTCATCGCGCGTCGGCAGCGGTTGATTGAGGACGGTGATTTCCTTTTCCAGCTCCTCGGGAATTTCCATCACGGGCGAGAGGAGGATGATGGTCTTGTAGCTGTTCTTCAGGTTGAGGGCGACATCCTTGAGCTTGCGGATGGGCGCAAAGTTCGAGGACTTGTTGCACTTGGCGAGGAAGGGATGGAAATCCTTGAAGATGAAAATCGCCGGCTCGACCTGTTCGATGACCTGATCGAGCGCGACCAGCGGATCCTTCGTGGCGGCGTTGCGGCCTTTCTGCGTCTGGATGGATGTGCCGGCCGGCACGATACCGGTCGAGGCGCTCCACTCGAAGACTTTCTTGCCGCGCTTCTGCGCGATGCCGACGATCATGTTCTGCACGCGCAATTCCTCGCTCGAAACGATGTAGAGGATCGGATAGCGCGCGCGGATGAGCGTGTCGATTTCGTCGTGAATGTTCATGCGTTCGCTGCTCGTGGTTCGCGGTTCGTCGCGGGCGGTCGCCCTGCTCCGCACTCAATCACACTCTTCATCGCCCCGCCCGCCCGCGCCTGCATCGCCTCGTCGTCCGGGTTCAACTCCGCCAGCACCGCCGCCAGCGCGGGCGTGAGGTTGTGCGCGAAGATGCGGCCGTCCGGCGCGATCAATATATCGAAAGGCGCATTCATTCGATGAGATTCAGGGCGAACTCTCGAGCGATGTCACGAGCCCGCCGGCGTTCACCATCCAAAAGCACGCCGCGCATTTCCGCCTGCCGGGAAGCCTGCCATGCCGGCCAGTATTCGGTGCGCAGGCTGACTTTCACGCCGGGCAACTCTTCCGCAAGCCATGCGGCGAGCGGACGCCAGCAACACTCGACATGGCCCGGCAGCAGCAGATGGCGGACGATTAATTCCGAATTCTGCGCGGGATTTTCCGATGCCCGTAGCGGCGTGGACGGGCCGCCCCCGCCAGAGTGTATTACGGGGCAAAAGAGGGGGGCGTGCCCCACCCCCCCACGCCCCGGGCGCCCCCCCCCCCCC